>NZ_FNRE01000013.1 GCF_900107705.1 Prevotella sp. tc2-28 | reverse complement strand
CATCATCAGCACTCGCTTCAATAATTCGTCCTTCTCCATACCTTCTAATTACTCTACAAAGGTACGAAAAATTTTCGAGATATGCAAGCTTTTTAGTCATTTAATTTACTGATTATCAACGTTTTACACAAAGTTTAACACTTCGTTTTGCAGGCGTTTTATTTTATTGTAAGCTGCTTGATTACAGGTGATTCGAGCACTGCCACCAGATCTTTCCAGTCGATGGAATAGACCGGTTTGTCCTCTACAAACTTCAGTTTCATAAACGTATACCCGTTGGCAAAAGTCTTCTGGTGCACATAGTAGGCATTCTTCTCAAAATTCACCATCTTTACCGTCCTGTGGTTCTTCGACATGAAGATAAATACGTCACCATTGCTGGTGTTGAGATGATGCTTGTGTTTTACGATTTCAAGCAGCCTGTGAGCGCCACAGCGCATATCGTTTATATCAGGTACGAAGTAGAATTTCTTCAATCCGGAGATGGTCAGCATACCACCTCCAATCTCTCAATCAGATGCTTGAGCTCAGTGAAACTAATGCCTGTCTTCACAATCTTCATTCCGTCAGGGAACTTGATGGAGATGGAGATTTTCTTGTTAATGTTTGCCACCCGGTCTGTGGGGTACTTGAAGGGGTGACTGACAGGATCATGGACTTTGCTCTCCTCACTCACCTTCTCCGCTTCCGTCTGGATCTCCGCGTCCTCCGCCGGATTACCAGTCACTGTCACGGGATATATCCTCTTGTGCGTCTTGCGGTACCATTTATCGAAAGTTGGATAGTCAACTCCGTGCTTTGTGCAGAATTCCTCTATCGAGATATTCTTCGGAAGGCCCTCAGCCTGGTACAAAAACCAAAGGCTCTCAAAATCTTTACTACTGTATACCATTTGTCTCATCCTTAAAACGAGTCCAAAGGTATCATTTTCCCAGTTCATACACAAGACGTCAAAATTGACAGCTTACAGACGTTTTTATTGATACTTCTATCCGTTTCTATTTCATCTGTTTCAACAGTTCTTCAATTTGCTGCTGGAGTTTCTTGTTGTCTTCAGTCAGATCAGCCACCTGCTTAGTCGATCTGTCAATCGAAGCTAAAAGGTCAGCCTGTGACTTCTCTTTCTGGTTATGGGTTTCTTGCAGTTCCTTAACGAGTTCCTTTAGAGCTTCGTTCTCCTTTTTACTCGCCTCATCACGTTCCTCAAGGAAGTGAATCATGGAGATAAGTTGGGTCTTGTTCATTCTTTCGTCATACAGTGAAGTTGGTTTCAAGTTTCATGTTTCAAGATTCAAGCCCCGCAGATATCGCAGAAAACGCAGAAATCAATCAATATACTGTATATTAAATATCTAAAGTTTCCCTTCTAAGGTACTAATTAATCCTTGCAGCATTACTAAACCTTCAGGTCTCATCGCTATTGCAGGATTATCTGCAGCTCTACTTGCCACCAAGAACTTTAAGTCATTTAGAGTATTATCATCGAAAATCTTTCCTGCATTTATGAAAACTGTTTCTATTCTGCTAGACCACTTCCTATTTCTAGCTCGGAACGTGCCGTCTAATGAAATATCTACATCATATTTATCGAGTATTACATCTCTATATACATTTAAATCAAGCATATCCTCCATCTCAGAATCTAAAGGCATATCCGAATAATGAGTAAGAGTATAATCACGAGGATCCAACAATCCAAGTCCACAAGCTCTACTTACCGAATTACGGCCAGCGATATCTCCATCCAAGAACAAATGATAATCTGCTAACATCGTTTTGGCAGATGCAAGATGCATCTCAATATGATGGGTTCCGCTCATAGGCTGAATCACCAACTCATTTCCAGCAATCGCATCTCTCAGTTTTGTAGAATAGTGACTTAGTAAAGACATTAATACCATTCTGTCGGTTACACCTTCTACATATAACAACAATCGCGCATTAAAGAGGTTGTCAGACAATTTTACACCTAAAATCTCTCGTACTTCACGAATGTTTTCTGCTTTCTTGGCATTACCATCATCCACAATGATATTACTACCAATATCATTACGATTAACAAACTGAGGGTTATGTGTGGTTATAATTACCTGAGAGTGCCCAGAGAGTGAATGGATTGCTTTTCTTAGAGCATCTATTGCAGATGGATGCAAATGCGATTCTGGCTCTTCAATAGCTATTACTGACACTGAATTTGCTATCAGTTTCTTGCTTTTGAGTAGAGACATTGCTACAAGACTCTTTACACCATCACCTTTGCTCAAAAGGTTTGTTTCTTCTCCGTCATCTATCAAAACATTAATATCTTGACGATGACGTATCATTATACCAATATCATCTGATGTCAACTTAACGTTCTTCGTTTCGGGTAAGAACTCTGTAAGAGTGTTCTTAATTTCACCCGAGAGATTACTCAAGACATTTTTCTCTATTTCGTTTATTTTATCAAGCGCATCTTGGTAATCTTTATTTTTTCTTTCCCCCTGCAAGCGTTCTGCTATCTGCTCATTTATGATATCCATTGTATGATCAACAGTCCTAACAGCAGGAATGTAGTTGAACTCTATATGCTCAGCTATGTAACGTGCTACTTTCTGCGACTTCTCATTCAGAGGTTTACTTCCTTTACCTTGCTTAACAACTTTTATATCTGGGCGGTTTTCATTACCGAAGGTTATCTTAATCTGCAAGGTGCCGTTTAACTGATGGCCAATATTTTTCTTGAACTCCTCAACCTCATGAGTATCTAAAGTGAACTCAAGGATGAAAGTAGATTTCTTGTTACGCTTATCACCTTTTTGCTTTGCAATTGGGTAATCACGCTCCCACGAATACCGTTCAAAAGTACGAAAACGCGAATAAAACAATCTCCTCTTTTTTATTTCTGCAAACTCTTGGAGAGTAGAAATCGCGATATTAACCGCCATTAGAAGATTGGACTTTCCTTCGTTGTTCTTACCTAACAAAATGGTAATTTCACCTAAGGAAAGCCTTGCCTCCGAAATACTACGATAATCCTTTATCTGGATAGTAGAGATTTTCATCTGATTTATAACTGATTGGTCAATGCAATTGCATTCACGAGGTCTATTGCAATTCTTTTACGAGACTCTGGTTGGTCAGTAATAGGGAATATGCCATTAATCATATAAAAGAACTGGCAATCCTGTATTTGTCCGAGAACATAAAGTTCTTTATTAGAAAGATACTCTTTAAACTCTAATACGTCTTTTATTACTGATTTAATTTCGTCACGCTGAAGTCTCCAATGGGTATGAATATCAACACCTGGCGTCAATAAAGACATAAATGTTGGGGCATTCAACAAACTTGTATTCTCCAAATGGTTGATAATTTCTTCATCAGAAGGGCGGTGTTGTAATATCAGATTTGTAGGCATTGCGTTTAAAGCGCAATCGAACATTTTACCTTTAATTATCTTTTTCTTTCCTTCTATAAACGGCCTCATTTTTCGAGAACGAAGCTTATATGGAAACCACGTCACGAAGAAATAGAAGACAGCACCAGCAAGATAGCTATAAGACAGATTAAGCATCACCTCATTCCTGGCATCAGCATTAGGTGCATCACCAAAAACGGGAGGAATAATGCCCCAACGGAAAAGTAGCATTCCAACGCTAAAAAATCCTAAAGACCATAAACATATTGTTACTATTCTATTCATAATTTGCTTTTATGCGCTAGCCGAGGATATATCTTATCTCTTTGTCAAAAGTGATAAACACCTATTGATGTCTGATGTCAGAGGCCTAAAGTATGGTAAACTGTCAATTTTGACGTCCAAGCTTAAAAACAGCCTTTGACCAACAATCGAGACTGCTCACGCTCGAGATAACTCAAACAAGCTCGGTTCTCCACTTGCTTACTCGCAGCCTTTAGGGCGGCTTTCTTCGCAAGCGAAGCGTTTTGGAGAAACGATTAGGCCACCTGAAGCGTCTAAGATTGATTAAACTTTGTTTTTTATACCGATGGTCATCGGTAACATATTCTTTCAGTCGCTACGCTTGATGAAAGCGGCAAAGCCGAGTGTTCATAGTATCATTGAAATCAATTAGTCTTTTCCCATAGATTTAGAATCCTTTAATAAGGGATGGCTAAACTCGAGCCCCGCTCGGCTAAGCCGCTTGTTCCGTAATCGACTTTGTCGCTTCGTCTGTCGAAGAAAGGTATCATTTTCCCATTTCATGCACAATACGTCAGAATTGGCTGCTTACTCAGGTTTCAAGTTTCAGGATTCAAGAGATTTAGATTCAGGTTTCAAGATTCAGGTTTCAGGTGTTTTAAGCCTGTGATGGAACTTCCTTTGAGGGAAGTGATGAACTTGCTTATTGCTTTGCTCAGATTGAGACTATCATTATATAGTTTTTGGGCCGTGTCCTTATCAATGAAACCTTCATCAGTAGCTCTGATGATCTGGCTGCGGACTTCGCCACAGGAGCCTTTTGCAATATACAGGAAATTGATAAATTCCTTGTTGCCATCGCGTTCGTAGCCCTCGGCTATGTTGTCCATGATAGAGCCTGCGGCTGCATGGATTTGCTGAACAAACCTCATGTCCTTATGGAACTCGCCGTCCTTGGTGATAGCATACACATCCTTACAGAGGTCACGAGCCATCTGAAAGATGGTCAGGTCTTCAAAACGCTGGACTTTGGACATACTATTGGTTTCAAGTTTCAAGATTCAAGATTCAAGATTCAAGATTCAAGTTTCAATTCTCGCAGAAATGAAGGAAAATGCAAAAGTCATTATTCCAGAACCTGCGTTTTAAATTGCGCCTTATGTTTTGAATCTTTATATTTTATAATAAGTTTTGAACCATTTAAAGGGCTAATCCCTTTCCCGATTCGATAAAGTTCTTGATCAACATCAGATGCATATACATCATAATAATGTTTCATTATCCGAAGTGTGAAATCAAAGTGCTTATTACCTTCCAAAGGTTGTAGCTTATTCTCACGCTTATCTATCAGAGTATATTTTTCGGAGTATTGATTTGGTGCATAGCTAACATCAACTTCATAAACAGTGTAGGGAGATTCGTTTTGAATTATAACATTCAATTCTACTTCTACTTCATAATCTGCTTTAAAATGACCCGCTGGCACAACATTTCCACATGATGACCCAAAGCCTATAATTCTACGGGATTTATGATTAGTCTTGATTAATACACCGAGAAAAGGTTTCTCTGATTTGCGATTGAAAATATCAAATAGGCCATCGTATGACTTTCTTATATAGTTGTTTATTAACGCACCAATAACTAAGGATATTACCTTTGTCATAACTTTATCTTCAGGCCAAAAATGGTCACATAAGATAATCAGCACGATAGTTATTATTGCCGATATGATTAAAGAAACAACCCAAACTTTCGTAGTCATCTGTATTGATGCGGTAGCCGATTAACAATCTTATCTCTTTGCAGAAGTAATAAACACCGCTTTTCTGAATCGAAATGTTGCTACAAGCCTCTTTGAGATTATCAGATTTTATTTTTATCAACTTCTAAGCCCACAGCCTTCATTTCGTCAGCTATCAAGTACTTCCATACGCCAGCTACATCCAAAGGTTTATAAATGACACCTTTCAAATCTCCTGGTTGTTCAACACCTTCTTCAAGAAGAGCACATACATGAGACCTACCTAAATGAGCACACATAAAACCATGCTCAAAAACAACATTTTGTCTGGCTCTTGGTTTCAAGTCTGCATCATCCTTATCTTTACCTAAGTCACAAGAAGTATAGATAACAATGGCATAGCAAACATCTTTGGCTTCGCGCTCTATCTTCTCGATGATAGTATCACCCATGTCAGCTCTTTTGCAGAGTATTATAGGCTCATAGCCTATGCTTTTCACAAAAAGCTCAACTTCGTTACGGGCATTAGTATCATGTCCATGAACAACAAAAACTTTCTTAGAATCAAAAGCTCCAAAAGATGTTCCTTTATTTTCCTGTGCGGCATCTATTTCAGATTCTTCAAGTTTCTCTGTCAATGCATCAATAGCCGACAAGATGATACCCTTTGCCTGTTCCATTTGGCGACAGAAAGCATTTTGATGGTCAAGCTCTCTTTCTGATTGATAATTATAAGCGCTATAAATTCCAGAAGCAGTTTCCTTCCATGGAAAAGCTCGTATGGTTGTGCTGTATTGAGAATCTGTTCCGAATTTTTCATCCAGAACTCTTAACACATTCGAAAGCCACCGGGTGTGCTCAGAAGAATTACGTTTTATTCCGGGAATCTCCGATATTAACACGTTCAAATTTTCTATAGCCTTTGTATCAGTCATAAAAGTCTAAATTGAATTACTCCTCTAATGAGAATGTGAAAGCCGTATAATGGGAAATCTTATATATTTTCCAGAATATCTCTCATCAAGATAATTGAAGTTCTGAGTTCTTCTTCTGTAAATGTATAAGGGTTATCAGGATGATCGATGTGATTTCTAATTTTTGTTGGCAAAGTAGTGTAGTTTATGCCATTATAGCTAGTGGCACAACTATGAGCTGCTGTATAATAAGGTGCACATTGAGTCGCAATAAACTGGTCACAACTTGCAATACTGTGTTTATTATAATTTGACTGAATAGCGCCATAAAGAGCAATATGGTAATCTATTGAGCAAACATCAAAAGCAACATAATTTACCTCAGACGCTACCAAAGTTGGCAACAACAATGGTGCTGTAACTTCTTTCTTCTCTATTGAGCCGTTATTGTCCTTGAGTACTACGACCAAGGTATTAGCAGAATCCTTTAATGCTTCTCCTAATACGTACTCTGAATGGGTAGCAAAGAACAACTGCACTTTCTGAGAGCCGTTATCCCCCACAAATAAATCCTTAAAGTATTTGAGTATTCGCTTCTGCCACTTCGGGTGCATACTGAGCTCAGGCTCGTCTATCATGATGGCTGCACCATCAAGTTTGCCCACATTACGGAGCAAGTAGATACCGCGATATACAATCTGCTTTTCGCCAGTGCTCAGGTCATCGATAGTTATATCCGTTCCGTGTTTGGTAAACAACACTTTCTTCTCTCCATCAGCACTTTCTACTTTTTTATACTTGATGTTCTCAAAGAAATTATCAAATGCAGACCTAAATCGGTACATCTTTGCAGACTGCATAAATGCATTATACTCTGCTGTAGTTAGACTATGCGTCGGTGAAGCCTCAATCTTTTCTTGCAATTTACCACTGTCTTCATACTGCAAGTCAATAACAAGCTGTTTTAAACTGCTGAAATCTTCCTTGCTATCGTCATCGTATGAGTCAGCATCTATATCAAGAGAAGTAGTTCCCGTAAGCTTTCTAACACTAAAATCAGCACGCGCCTTGGAATAGACACAACCATAGTGTCGAAGGTCAAGATTATCTCTGGCTATACCATCTCTATCATTATTTCTATTTCGCTGAATATTGGATGTTGTATTTGTCTGTAGATCTATACGGTGATGGAAACCCATCTTATTATCATGTTCTGTACCTGCTGATACTACAGCATACAAATGACGACCTACTTCATATTCAATCCTTTCAAATGCCTCAAATGGGCCAAGACATAGAAATGCATTCAGCGTTGATAATATCGTTGTCTTGCCAGTTCCATTCTCTCCAGCAAATACAATAGTATCGTATGGCAATCCCGTATTAGGGTTTACCAAGTCTAATTCCAGATTTCCTATAACTGGGTGATTATTGTATTTTATCTTGCGTATCCTCATAATGATATACAAGAGCCGTGCTCCTGTCAGTATCTCGTCGTTTTAGTTAAACAATGTTTATGAATACTTATTTTTGGTTTCGACCAATTTCTTATCTCTTTCGTCTCAACTCAAATTTTATCTTGACACTTTCCTACCCGATTTTTCCGTTTTCCGCTCCGAGCACTCTTCACTGTCCTCAGAACTACCATCCTAAACCGCCTCTTTCTTAACACTTCCTTACACTTCCGTGTAAAACTTTCTTAAAGCTATTGCCCAATTGGGTAAAAATGGCTACCTTTGACCTGAAGGTCGAAAGCACTCACGTTCGGAAATGTTTGAGCGAGCTCACATTTCTCTCGCTTAACCGTGCCTTTGTATAGAAATGAGCGGAAAAGGCTCAATTTCCCGGATGTCTGATGAATGTCGTTAAGATGGATGATGTTTGATGTGTAATTTATGACAGGTGTCAGGTGGGTGTCAGCGATAGATGTAAGATGTTTGATGGATGAAGGACTCTTTTTTTATCGGTTATCGTTAAGAGGTTAGCGGTTAGCGGATTCTTCCAATTGGCGTTGGAATGAAGAACGCAGACCGGATAACTGCTGTCTGACACATAATTATTCGCTTTGTTTATTTTATATCTGTTTCAACAATTCATCTATTTGCCGCTGTATGTGACAGGGGACTTGTTCAGGTTCTTGGACGAGCCAAGCGACAAAGTCGATGACCAAGTTCTTCGTACATGTTGATGTTCATCGACATGAGACGCGACTCGGCAGTATTCAAGCAAGCTAGATACTGCTCTCACTGCTCCTCATGTTTTGTGCATGGCGAGCATCGACTACCGTGATGGTGTCGCCATCTATCGTGTAGGCGAAGTACCACTTGTCGGTATTAGCCATGTGGTATCCTGCCCATTGGGAGATGGTCGGCTCGCGACGGAGGAGTCCGTTCTCGATGCGAAAGATTGAGAAAACTGCGTTCTGCACGTCACGTTTAAGATCGTCTTTATCATACGTATGACGGTATTTCTTCGCCACATTCTGATAAAAAGAGAATATCTTACGAGATGCGCGAGGCTTGATGATATAGCGATAATCAGCCATTAGCGTAGATATCATCAATCTCTTCCGAAATCACCGCATACAGCTGTTCTGGTGTCATATCACGATCCAGAGCATATTCACGGCTTACTGCACGATGAGTCATCTCGCGGGCTTCCTCGATAGTCATCGTTTCCTGGTCGTCGAGTTCCATCTGCTGAATACGCAAGTCTATCTGCTGCTGCACCCACCGGCGAATAGCTGCCGTGGAGTTCAGCTCCGGTCGCATGCCACGAAGCAATGCCTCGTTTACCTTAACACTTACTGTACACATAATTATCTTGTTTTATATATTAGACGTATGATTTAAAAACACGTTTCTTGACCAGCATGGAAGGCAATCAAGATATCGGTATCACATAATATATAGAGGGGAATTGCTGGAAGTTGCCCTTAGGGTACGTCTTTCCCCTGTCCTATTTACTATGTAAATGGACAGGGTTAAGGTTAACCTAAATGGGTATAGTTCAGCGAATTACCACCTCTACACGAGGGCTCTGTGCCCGTAGATTTATTGGAATTGTATACTATATCGGGTACAAAGATACAGATAAAAATTGAAAGGAGAAAGCGGAAGGGGAAAAATTAAAGGAAGGTGTTGAGGGCCTGGACTATGGTTTCGGCTTGTTGGGGGGTGATGACTTGGTTCATCGGGAGGGACAGTTCCTGGGCATGTATCCGCTCTGTAATGGGATAGCTGAGGTGGTTCCACGCCCTATAACACGCTTGCTTATGAGGAGGGATGGGGTAATGGATGAGGGTTTGGATACCTTGGTTGGCCAGGAACTGCTGCAGTGCGTCGCGCCGTTCACAGAATATGGGGAACTGGTGGTAGACGTTGTTCTCGTCAGGGATGCGCTTAGGGAGGGTGATGAGAGGATTGTTGATATGCTCGTAATAATAGGCTGCCAACTGCTGGCGCTTCCTATTGTCTTCGTCCAAGTATTTCAGCTTGACGTCCAGCACGGCAGCATCAATCTCCGACATGCGGCTATTCATACCTGTGTAGGCAAACACGTATTTACGCTGACTGCCATAGTTAGCGAGGGCACGGATGACAGCAGCCAGCTCTTCGTCGTTAGTGGTCACTGCTCCGGCATCACCAAAGGCACCCAAATTCTTGCCGGGATAGAAAGAATGGGCTGCGGCATCGCCCAACGCTCCCGTCTTCGTGAACCTTGAACCTTTAACCATGAACCCGCATCCATGGCTTTGTGCGCAGTCTTCCATTAACTTCAGATGGTGTTTTTGACAAATCTCACCCAGTTGGTCGTTATAGGCTATCCTGCCATAGAGGTGAACGGTCATCACACCTCTGGTCTTGGGGGTGATGTGCTGCTCTACCTGGTCGATATCAAGTTCGAGATGGTCAAAGGTGGGTTCTACAAGGACAGGGACCAAATGGTTGTCAGTGATGGCGAGGATGGTTGCGATATAGGTGTTGGCAGGAACGATAATCTCATCGCCGTCCTGCATGGCTCCCATTTCCTTATACCCTCGGAGGATGAGCCTCAGCGCATCCAATCCATTGGCAACGGCAACAGCATGCTGCGTGCCGATATAACGAGCATAGTCTGACTCAAACCGACGGGTTTCCTCGCCTTGCAGGAACCAGCCGGAGTCCACTACCCTTTCCACTGCTGCCTTGTACGCTGCTGCATGCTGGAGGGTGATTGCCTGCAAATCCAACGGCTTGACCATTAGGCGCTGTTACTTGAAAATAGCAATGAGGAGGGCTGAGAAGGACACCAGAGAGGTGGTCAGCGGAATCACGAGGCTGGTGACGATGTTACCCTGCTGCTTCTTGACGATACTGGGCTCAACATACAGGATGTCGTTCTGCTGCATATAGAAATAGGGAGAATTCATGATGTTAGCATCGCTGAGGTCGAGCATGTGAATCTCACGCTCGCCATTGGCATTCTCGCGAATGAGCTTGACACGGTCGCGGATGCCATAGACGGTAAGGTCGCCAGCCTGGGCAAGGGCCTCGTAGATGTTAATCTTCTCACGGGAAACCTGGATGGTGCCTGGAGCACCAACCTCACCAAGTACGGTGATGGAATAGTTGGCCTGACGGACGGTCACGATGGGACGCTCGCTCTCTGCCATATAGGGACGGATTTTCTCGAGAATCATGTCCTCACACTCATCCTTGGTGAGACCAACCACCTTGATGCGACCCAGGATGGGGAAGTTGATGGTGCCGTCATTGCTGACGAGGTAGTTCTGATTGCCTGTAGCCGTAGAGAGATTGGCAGCACCACCCATCGTAGAACTGGTGGCATTGACCGAACCCATGTTAAAGGGGGTGGCTGCACCGGCGTTGATGGTGTAGACATGGATGTTCAGCTGGTCCTTGGGCATGATGCGGGCATCATAGAGGGCGCTCTGCTTGTTGAGGTCTATCTTGTCGGCTCCCTGCAAATAGGCGAACTTCTTGACAGAGCAGGAGGAGAGTACCAGCACGAAGGAAAGGAGCATCAGCACCTGCTTATACAAAAACTTGTTTTTCTTCTTTGACATATCAATCAGATTATAGATGAACATGGTATGGGGGAGGCGCGACTCCTTGTCGATGGCCTTGACAACAGCCTTAGCGGTATGGTCAGCCTTGACGATGAAGCAGGTAGCATCGGCCTGGGTGGCAATCTGGAGGGTATCACTATTGCCAGCCATGGCAGGACCGTCGATGACGACATAGTCATAACGGGCCTTCAGCAGGGTCAGCACCTGGACGAGGCTGTCGCGAGACAGGAGGTCGGAGGGGTGAACCTGAGAGGGGGTGCCTGCCGGGAGAACATCGATATTGTCAACGGTGACAAGCTGCGACTGCACATCAGCAGCTGCCGGAGAGGTGAGGCTCAAGAGGGAGAAGGTGCCCCCCTTTGCAGTGATGCCCAATGCCTGGGCTATGCCCGGATGGCGCAGGTCGAGGTCGACGAGGACTACTTTCTTGTCTAAGCGTGCCAAGCCCTGTGCCAACTGGATGGCCTGATAGGTCTTGCCATCACCAACGGCATCGGAGGTGACCAAAAGGGTCTTCTGGTCGGGTTGTAAGCGCAACAATAAGTTGGTACGCACCGTGCGGAGTGCCTCCTCCTGGTGGACATTGAAGACTTCGCCCAGAATGGGGAGGCGGGAGGCTGACTCGATGTCAGCACGCATACCGACCTTGGTACGGAGGAACTGGAACAGGATGAGGAGCACCAAGGGTAGCAGGATGCCAATGGCCAGGGCAATCAGCATAATCATGTTGCGGTTAGGCAGGACACTGCCGCCAACCACCTGCGCCTTCTCGATGAGTTTTCCCTTGTCAGTGACATCGACACGACCCATCGCCAGCTCTTCACGTTTCTGCAGCATGACGAGATAGACGCCCTGCTTGATTTCACGAAGGCGTTCGATATCGGTGAACACGCGTTCGATATGGGGGGCACTGCCAATGCGCTCCATCGCCTTCTGGTATTCACGCTCCACATTCTGGCGTTGGATGACCATTGCCTGACGGGTGCGAGAGAGTTCGGTGAGCAGTGTGGGGCGCAGTTCCTCAATCAGTTCGGTGACACGCTGCACCTGCGGCGCCTTGTCGCTCATGCTCTTAAGCAACTCCTTGCGCTGGAAAGCCAGGGTGTTATGGCGCGACAAAGCTTGACCTCCGCCACCCGTACTACCCATACCCATGCTGCCACCCATGCCCATACCGCCACTGACGACAGGAATGACCTCGTAGATGTTGGCGGGGTTCTGGGCAAACTCCATCATATAGTCGTGAAGCTGGAGCTGGATGCCAATCTGGATGAGTTGCTGGTCGTATTGTGATTTCTTGCCAACAGCCTCAGCAGCATCCTCAGCAGGCTGGGTAATCTGGTATTTCACCTTGGACTGCTCGTAAGCATCGTCGCTGATACCTAATTCCTCGTTGATCTTGACCAGACGCTGGTTGACAAACTGGTCGGTGAGTCGGTTCTGATCACGCATATCCTCCCTACCCTGCTGGTTGTAGATGTCAACCAGGCGGGTGATGAAATCGATGCCTCGCATCATGTTCTCGTCGCGGACGGTGATATGCAGCATGTTTGTAGAAGACTTGGTAGGCGCCTCAGCGACCATGCGGCCGATAAAACCAGCAGCCACCGTTTTCGGAGGTCGGATGGTGACTTGCATCTGGAAACCATCGGCATAGGCACGACGCTGTTGGGGCGTCAACGACTGGTTAGGGGAGAAAAAGAGGGTGCCCACCTCGGTCATCACCTTGTCAGGAAGGGCCTTGAAATTTTTCTGGATAGACCTGCCACCGGCAATGATGTCAGCATGATAGCCTTCGGAATCCTTGCTGAGTGTCAGACTTATCTGGTGATAGTGCAAAGGCAACTCACGATCCATCCAAAGCAGGTGGGTGCGGTCGAGGGCCACCGTGACAGGCTGGTCCTTATAGAGCACGTAGGAACGACCCCAACGACCCATGCGGTATTCGGTGTAAAGACCCAGGTCGAGGACCACCTCCGTGACGAGGTCGCTGGAAAGAATGATCTCTTTCTCGACATCAATACCCTGGGCACCACCCAGGCTGGCGCTCAGGTTGTTGCCAATGCCCAAAGGCAGGGAGCTGAGCACTGCAAGGCCGGCACTGACGGCATTACCCTTATCCTGGGTCTGCTGAATCAAGCGCATCTTGCCTCTCACAGCCATCGTGGTCGGCTGGTTCCACCAATAGACAAAGCCTATCAGCAGGCAGACGACAACAGAGGGGATGAACCACTTCCAATGAAGGGCAAAGGTCATCAGAATATTCTGAAGATTGAACAGGGAGGACCGTTCCTCGGTGTCCATCTCAGTCATATTGAACGATTTTTCGTTTATTTCCATATCGTATTTGTTTTTTATTTGTCTAACACCTTACAATACCAGCGGGAGATGCGCAGCATGACGCTGACGCCACCAACGGTCTTGACAAACCAGTATTTCTGGTTCTTCTTATGCAACTTGCCATGGAGACCGGTAAAGGGACCGTGGACAATCTCTACTTCCTTGCCGGGGAGCGCCTCAGCTTCCTCTGCATCGAGGAAATCGGAAGGTGTGCGAGCATAGTCAGGGTCGCAAAGGAGGCGGAACTCCACCATGTCGCTGTCGCGAATCTCTGTAATCCGCTGTTTGTCCTTGTCACACATCAAATGAACGGGGACACGGCACTCGGACAACTTGCTACGGAGCTGAACCGCGTCCATCGTCTTCTCTAGAAAGATGTAGTTATGGATGACGGGTACGAGCACCTTCTTTGGCTTCTCGCCTGCTGACATCACCTTCTCGTGATAGGTCATAGGTATGAAATGGGGAAGGCCATTCTGATGCAAGAATGTACTGACTTCCATCTCTTTCCGATTGAAGGTTCGGACCACCACCCATGTCTTAACTGCCATATTTGGGTGCAAAGATACAACATTTTTTTATAAAAACGTATTTTTTTTGGAAAAAAACGCTAACGTTAACCTTAACGCTAACGTTAACCTTAACTTATACAAAAAAAAGGCCATCGTTCTGGGGGGAACGATGGCGTTTAATAAGTTGTGTTAAATTTTGTCTGATTATTTCAAACCACGATTGTTCAGTGTTACGTTGAGCAGCATCACATACTTGCGGTACTGGTTCTCGTTCAGCATGTAGTTCATGTAGGCGAGGTCCTTGTTGATAGCCTTCTCGACCATCTTGGCACGTTCCTCCTTACCATACTGTGCGGCGAACATCATCTCTGCACTGAAAGTCTTGTGGATTTCAGCCACACCTTCAACCTGGTCCTTTGACAGACCGAGAGCCTGACTGAGCTTGTTCATATTTACGTTCATATCATAAGCTTCGGTACTGTTCAGAGCATTCAAATTCTCATTCTCTGCAAATGTCATAGTCATGCTAAGCATTGCTACAATTGTAAGAATCATTCTTTTCATTTTTGTTACCCTTTCTTAATCTTTTAATTATACCTAAATTGTTATCCTTTAGTCAACCCTTTTACCTTGATTGACGATGCAAAGGTAAGGCAAAAATCCATACGCTCCAAACTTTTTAGCAAATTGTTTGCGCACACAGTCCGAATTCTTGACCTTCATCAAAGAATGTCGGGAAACATTGACGTAGGTCAATCTAAAGGGGATTACACCTTATTATATAAAAGAAAAAACGGGATTCCTTTGGTTTTTCGCCCGTAAAATATTACTTTTGCACACGAATCAAAGAAACAGTAAGAGAAATCAATGGAAAATAAGAACAAAATGATTTCCGTGGCTTACAGCTTGTACACGGAAGGCGAGAACGGAAAAGAATTGGTAGAACAGACGCAGGAAGGACAGCCGTTCCAGTTTATCACCGGCTTTGGCATCACACTCGACGCCTTTGAACAGCAGGTGGCTAACCTGGAGCAGGGACAGGACTTCAGCTTTGCACTGGAGAAAGAGGAAGCCTATGGCGAGTACGTGAAAGAACGCGTATTGGACCTGGAGCGCGAGATGTTCTGCGTAGACGGACGCTTCGACCACGAGCACATCTATGCAGATGCCATCATCCCCCTACAGAACGAAGAGGGCAAACGATTCTACGGCCATGTACTGGAAGTTGGCGAAGACAAGGTAAAGGTGGACTTGAACCACCCGCTGGCTGGAGAGAAGCTGATTTTCGAAGGGAAAGTTCTGGAGAGTCGCGATGCCACCAACGAAGAAATACAGCACCTGATCAAGCACATGACAGGCGGATGCAGCGGTTGTGGCGGACACTGCGGTGACTGCGGAGGCGACTGCAGCGAGGGCTGCGGCTGCAATTAGTTAAGGTTAATTCATGAACACGATAGGAAATATATTCAGACTGACGACATTTGGCGAGAGCCATGGAGAGGCGATTGGTGGTGTCGTAGACGGGATGCCCGCAGGAATCCCTATTGACATGGCGTTTATCCAACAGGAGCTGAACAGACGACGTCCAGGACAGAGTGCCATCACAACGGCCCGCCAAGAGGCTGACCAGGTAGAACTGCTGAGCGGTGTGTTCGAGGGAAAGTCAACGGGATGTCCCATTGGTTTCATCGTCAGGAACACCAACCAGCACTCGAATGACTATGACAACATGCGCGAGGTGTATCGTCCGTCGCATGCAGACTATACGTACAACACCAAATACGGCATACGCGATCACCGGGGCGGTGGACGCTCGTCGGCACGTATCACCATCAGCCGTTGTGTGGCTGGTGCACTGGCTAAGCTGGCGCTGAAGGAAATCGGCGTTCACATCACCGCCTATACCTCACAAGTGGGCGAGATAGCCCTTGACCGCGACTACCACCTGTATGACCTGACGAAGACGGAGAACAACGCAGTGAGATGTCCGGACGAGGAGAAAGCCGCTGAGATGATGCACCTCATAGAACAGGTAAAGGCCGAGGGCGACACCATCGGAGGCGTCATCACCTGTGTGATAACAGGCTGTCCCGTGGGACTTGGCGAGCCTGAGTTCGGCAAACTACATGCCCAGCTGGGCGCTGCCATGCTCAGCATCAATGCTGTCAAGGGATTTGAATATGGTGAGGGATTTGCCGGCGTCACCCATCGGGGTTCAGAACAGAATGACGTATTTGTCAACAATAGCAGCCCCGACGGGAACAAGCCCATCGGGACAAAGACCAACCATAGCGGGGGAATACAGGGAGGTATCTCCAACGGACAAGACATCTACTGTCGGATAGCTTTCAAACCAGTGGCCACCCTACTCCGCGAACAGGACACGGTAGACATCCACGGAGAGAAGACGACGCTGACAGCCAAAGGACGTCACGACCCATGTGTATTGCCTCGAGCCGTTCCCATCGTGGAAGCCATGGCTGCAATAACCATTTTAGACGCTTTTTTGTCAGATAAAACGAAGAAAATGGGGTAAAACCGCATTAAAATGCAAAAAAATCATAAAAAGCCTTGCAGTTTAAAAGATTTGTACTAACTTTGCAAGTGGCTATCTAGGGTTTGTGAAAATCCGGATTGCTTTTAGTTAAGTCTAGTTTAGTTTTTGTGTTGGTTGAGGGTGGTCGATTGACCACCCTCAAATTGTTCATAGACATCCAACGATTTCTTGAACATTCTTGCACCCATGGGCATCCAACCACTGGTTGATACCATCGCGAACCTTGATGGTGATAGCCGGATCGAGGAAGTTAGCCGTTCCTATCTCTATGGCTGTCGCACCAGCCATCAGGAACTCGATGGCATCGGTAGCACTGGAGATGCCTCCCAGTCCCACAACAGGAATCTTTACCGCCTTGGCCACCTGCCACACCATACGGAGGGCGACGGGCTTTACACAAGGACCGCTCAAGCCACCGGTATTGATGCTGAGCAAAGGCTTGCGATGCTCGATATCAATAGCCATGCCCATCAGGGTATTGATAAGCGAAACGCTGTCTGCTCCCTGTGCCTCACAGGCCCGTGCGATATCTGCGATATTGGTGACATTGGGCGACAACTTGACAATCAGCGTCTTGTGATAACGCTCACGGACGGCCCTCACCACACTCTCTGCACCGGCACAGGTGACACCAAAGGCCATGCCACCGTCCTTCACGTTGGGACATGAGATATTCAGCTCGATAGCCGGAATGTTCTCCAAGGCATCTATTCGAGCCGCACACTCCGCATAATCCTCGGGAGAAGAACCACTGACATTGACAATCATATTGGTATCGATATCCTTAATCTGGGGATAGATATGCTCACAGAAATAGTCGACACCCTTGTTCTGAAGGCCCACACAATTGAGCATGCCCTGGGCTGTCTCTGCCATACGGGGATAATCATTGCCCTCACGGGGATGCAACGTGGTACCCTTGACAATGATGCCACCCAAGCCGTCAAGGGGGATGAAATCAGCAAACTCCAACCCGTAGCCAAAGGTGCCAGAGGCTGTCATTACGGGATTCTTCAGGGATAACTGCCCTATATTGACACTTAAATCTGCCATAACAATCGTTTTACATTAAACACCGGACCTTCTTTGCAGACACATACGTTGGTGGGGAGCGCGTCTTCCGTTTTAACCTTTTCCACACAACACAAACAGGCACCCAGTCCACACGCCATCATATTCTCCAATGAGGCCTCACACGTAATGTCCTTCGACAGGGCATAGCGGGCAACAGCCATCATCATGGGCTTTGGACCACAGGTGCAGATGCGGTCGAAAGACTCCTGGAGCACTGAATGATTGGTGACAAAGCCCTGCTCACCCATTGATCCGTCCTCAGTCGTCACACACACGCGTCCGTACTTATTAAATAGGTCAAGTTCCAACAGGTCTGCTGCCGTACGACCACCTAACAGGAACGTGGGCTGTATCCCACGACGCTGCATCTCTGCACCCATATAGAGCATCGGAGCCATTCCTACGCCTCCGCCAACGAGAAGGACGCGTTCGTCAGCACTGGCAGGCATGGTAAACGTATTGCCCAACGGCAGCACACAGTTGAGCGTATCGCCCACCTGAAGGCGCCCCAGCTGACGCGTACCATCGCCAATCATCGCCACCATCAGCCAGAGCTCGTTCTGCTCACGGTCGACATAGTTGATGGAGATAGGACGGCGCAGGAAGGTTGTCGGAGAACCATCTACCCGTACTTCTACAAACTGTCCCGGCTGCATCGGGGGGAGCGGCTGACTGTCTGTCAGTCGTAACAGCACATGTTTTGGACTGAGCAGTTCGACCTGTCGAACCGTCAGATCAAGCACATATTTCTTCATAGTCTTTCGTTTCACGGTTCAAAGGTACAAAAAAAACGGGAAAAAAATTGGAAGTTTAGAAAAAAAACACTATCTTTGCGAAATCAATGGAAATAATTCTGATATATACCATATATTGCATCATCTTCTGTATGATGCTTCACATACTTAAAAACACTGCACTGCTTCCCCAAAAAGCGGAAGTAGGAGTAGTGATGAAAGGATGTGTTTACAACAACAGCACACTGACCGCTGTTGATGAGAAATTCCCCTATCTATTTAAAAGTCAGCATCTTACCTGCCAGCACACGCGAGCAGGAGATCTGCCGACACCTTACTTAAAACGCCTGACACAAGGGCTGCATCAGGCGTTAGGCATCGGAGACAGTCTTCGATGGTAGGATGACTATTGCTTCTTGGCGGGCACAAAAGTCTCGAAAGTCTGGTCATCGTAATACACGCGAATCTCAACAACGCGACGCGGCTCTTTCTCCAACATTTTCAATTCTTCGCGCGTTAATTCCAAGTGTGTATTTCGTACACCTTGTTGCATATTAACCCCAGGAGACACATTTTGATGCAAATTTGACGAAACAGCACTAGGCGTATCAAAGTTTAACATCAGATCCTGAACACCGCCAGAGGTCTCCATATTCTCTTCAGACGGTTCTGTAGGGTGGGATATATACATCTCACCAGTACCATAGAGTAACCATTCTATAGAAATGTCAGGAATTTTCTTTTTAATCGAATCAACGATATTCAGGGTAGGACGGGTCCTACCATTGAATATACTACTCAGCGTTGCAGGAGCTTGTTGTAAGAAGTCAGCGAACACCTGCTGGGTCATATGCTGATCTTCCATGATGAGTTTAATACGGTCTTTTGTATCCATTGTAGTCGAAATAGGGCAAAAAATGCCATTTTTGATTGATTTTACAAAGGTAAAGCATTTATTTGAATCCTGCAAGAAATCTGAAGAAAATTTTCATTTTTAAATGTTAGATTTATATTTCAATATTCCAAATTCTAAATTAAGAAAGTGCAAATTTTAGGTTTGTTATTACGAACTTGAATTTACAAGCACAAATCATTACAAAGTATTTCTTAGAGCAAAAATACATAACTTATTGGGTTTTAATGATGTATTCCCCATATATAGGGTGTTTGGCTGGCAATATGCATCTTTAGAAAGGTAAAGAAGATGTATTCTTGATGCGTTATTTTCATTAATGTGCATATCTTACTGATTTTTAGCAATATATTGCGTTATTTGCGTTCTAAATATCTATGAATATGCAAATATTAAGGCGTTGATTTTGATTTGTATTTATATATTTAATTCCTTAAATTCATCTTTGCAAACACAAATATCTGTTTGTTTTACTGCCAATCCGATTTATATTTCCTTAATTTTAGTTTTCTAAATTCGTAAAATCGAACTGTAAAATTTATTAAATCCGAATTTTAACATTTCGTAACCGTCGATTTTTGAGATTTTGGGCAAATTCTGGGCCGTTGGAGGGAAAAAGAAAAATACGCAAAATATGAAGGGGAATAATCAGGGTGAATCCCTTTTACCATCGGGGTTTGAGCCCAAAATTTCTTGTACGGTAAAATTTTGATTCTAGAAAAAAAGAGGCGACCGAAGTGCCTCTTTTTAGTGAAATGTAAAGAAAATTAACTCCTTCATCAACTCCCCTGGCGGGGTATTGGGATTGTCAAGTCCTTTACTTTTCGCGTCAATTTCTCTTATTTTGGAAATAATCTGCATCACTTTCATTCCGGAGTAATTTTGCATTCCTGTGAGATAGTCACGTGCTCCCCAGGGAGATTTCATGTCGAGCCATTTTGCCAAAGCCTCCTGACTCCCCTTTTGCGGACAGTAGAAAGCCAACATCAGATTTTGGAAATAGTTAAAAACCATCGGAAGCAATGCATAAAGTCCACCAGCCTTCGGATTCTCATCGAAATACTTGATAATACGGTTGGCTTTCTCGATATTGCGATTTACGATAGCGTCACGCAATTCAAAGGCGTTATAATCCTTGCTCACTCCTATCTGGTCCTCCACCACCTGGGGAGTTACTCGCCTATCCTGCTCTGGCAAACTCAGCAAAACCTTGTCTAATTCGCCCGTAAGACGACTCAAATCGGCTCCTATGGCCTCTGCTATCATCTGTGTCGACTTCGTGTCAATCGAGGCTTCCTGCGCCTTTAAATAGCGTTCTATGAAGCCCGGAAGGTCACGTTCGCGGAGTTTTTTGCTCTCAAACAGGATGCCTGCTTGCTGAATAGCCTTCACATATTCCCGTTTCCGTCCGTCTATCGTCCCGTTTTTATGGCACAACACCAGGATAGTGCTGGGCATGGGCGCCTTCATATACTTCTCCAGCGCCTCTACGTTCTTGACGTTCTGAGCCTCTTTTACGATCAGCACCTGGTATTCCGACATCATGGGATAACGCTTGGCTGCGTCCACGATTTGCGAAGCATTCACGTCCGATCCGAAGAGTACGGTCTGATCAAAATCCCGTCCTTCCGGTTGCAGCACGTTTTCAGCTATCCAGTCGCTTATCTTGTCGATATAATAAGGTTCTTCACCCATCAAGTAGTAGACGGGGCGAAACTTGCGCTGTTGCAAGTCGTGCATCACGCTTTCATATGTTATTGCTGTTTCAGGCATAATCGTTGCAAAATTACGAATTAATTATGAAATATCCCAATAATTTCGTAATTTTGTCCCCGAAATGAACGAATTAAACTTACCATCATACGACGTCAAATTACGCGGCACGCAGGAAAAACCAGAGATTTTCGACTTTCTACGCAAGCGCTATGTGGCACTGACCCCTGAGGAATGGGTACGCCAGCATTTCACGCACTGGCTGGTAGAGGGAAAGGGGTATCCCAAGGGATTGCTGGGCAATGAGATTGAACTGCGCATCAGCGACAAGAAGCTGCGTTGCGACTCGATTCTTTACCATCAGGACACCACGCCCCGTATGATTATCGAATACAAGGCTCCTACGATAAAAATCAAGCAACAGGTGTTCGACCAGATATCAGTCTACAACCTGTTGCTTCATGTGGATTATCTCGTGGTCAGCAATGGTCTTCAGCATTTCTGCTGCAAGATGGACTACGAGCGGCATGCTTACGAATTCATGCCTGTCATTCCCGACTTTTCCAGCCTTTAATCGGCTTTTTATGCCTCCGTTTCAGGCACTTCGTCGTCAGTCTTCTTCACTGTCTTGCGGATGGCACGCTTACGTGTCTTCTTCTCCTCTACTACGGGCTTTTCAATCTTGACACCAGCCAGTTCAGGATCAATCATGATACGGCCACAATATTCGCAGACGATGATTTTCTTGTGCATCTTGATATCCAACTGACGCTGGGGCGGAATCTTGTTAAAGCAACCACCACAGGCATCGCGCTGTACATAGACGATGCCCAGACCGTTACGGGCATTTTTGCGGATGCGCTTGAAGGAAGTCAGCAGACGAGGCTCAATCTTCACCTCGAGTTCCTTGACCTTCTGCTTCAGTTTCTCCTCCTCGGTGCGAGTCTCCTCCATAATCTCGTCGAGCTCACTCTTCTTGACTTCAAGAGCCTGGCGACGGTCGTCAATAATCTCCTGATTCTGAGCCAGTTCACCTTTCTTCTCCTCAATCTTGAAGGTAGCCTCCTTGATCTTCTTGTTGCAGAGCTCGATTTCCAAAGACTGGAACTCGATTTCCTTTGACAGCGTATCGTATTCACGGTTGTTCTTGACCTCGTCCAACTGAGTCTTGTAGCGCTCCACACTAGCCTTGGCGGTTTCAATCTCGCCTTTTTTCTGGGAAACGGCACGTTCGTACTCGTTGATGTCGGCCTGAATCTTCTCAACACGAGTGGTCAGTCCCTCGATTTCATCTTCCAGGTCCTGTACTTCCAGAGGCAGCTCGCCTCGCAATGCACGCTTCTCATCGATTGCTGAGAGCGTAGCCTGCAGTTGATAAAGGGTCTTCAGACGCTCTTCAACTGGCATTTCTGTAGGGTCTTTCTTTGCCATAATCTAAATGTATAATATTGGATTTGTATTCGTTTCTGCTATTTCCGTGCGCACACCTGGACACTCCCGCTGTATGATGTCGCGGAACACCTCTGAGGTGTATTGCTCGCTCTGGTAGTGACCGATGACACATATCTGTAATTTCTGCTCGTAGTCAAAGTACTGGTGATAGTGCATCTCTCCGGTTATGAAGGCATCAGCCTCTTTGGCAAGGGCATCCGGCAACAGGAAATCGCCTGCTCCTCCACAAACAGCCACCTTACGAATGGGGCGTCGCAGCAGTTCATTACACTGGGCACACTCCACACCAAAGCATTTCTTCACCATCAGGATAAAGTCGTCGGCAGCCATTGGCTCTGGCAACATGCCTATCACGCCACTGCCAGCTTCCGGAGAGGCGAGCGGAGCGAGAAAAGCCACTTCCTGGAGCCCCATTTTATCAGCAATCTTCCAGTTGACACCATTCTTGGCATTATCCATATTGGTGTGCATGGAAATGATGACGATATCGTTCTTGATAGCCTTGATGACGCAGCGCTGCACATAGTCTGTGCCACAGACCTGTTTCAGTCCACGGAACAGCAGGGGATGGTGGCTCACAATGAGATTACATCCCTTTGCAATGGCTTCGTCAATGATGGATTCGTTGACGTCCAGACACAATAATGCCCCTGAAACCTCCGCCTCTGTTAGTCCTACTTGCAGGCCAGCATTATCCCAGCTTTCCTGTAAGGGCAGGGGCGCGAACTGTTCAAGGGCGCTCAGCACTTGTCGTATTTTCACGCTTACATATTGAAATTAGGCTGCAAAGATACGAAAAAAGCACGAATTATGAGAATCCGTGCCTTTATTTTTTTGTTTTTTTAATTTTTGATGTTTCACATCGAGCCTGCTCACGCTCGGCAAAACCCAAGCAAGCTTGGTTCTGCTCTCGCTTAAACGCAGCCTTCAATTCTTCAATTCTTCAATTCTTCAATTCTACGTAAACCACTCTTCACCATGTCGTGCGTGACAGTATGAACTGCCGTCGAAGCAGTGCGTACATACCCCTTCTTTGGGCAATCCTATCGACTTGACAAGGTCCTCGATGCTGGCAAACTTAACACTAGTCAGTCCCAACCGACGCGCTATCTCGTTGACCATCCGCTGATACTCAGGCGAATCTGTCTTGGCATACTTATCCAGATTCTTCTTGTCATCACCTTCGAAGTCCTTGATGATACGCCGTGTAATCAGTTCCATATCGCTCTTCGACGAGGTGAATCCGATAAACGGACAGCCATAGACCAAGGGCGGACAGGAGATGCGCACATGTACCTCCTTGGCACCGTTTTCAAAGAAAGTGCGCACGTTGTCACGCAACTGGGTACCACGAACAATGGAGTCGTCGCAGAAGACGATGCGCTGATCTTTCAGAATGGCGGGGTTGGGGATGAGTTTCATCTTAGCCACCAGGTCGCGACGATTCTGGTTTCCTGGGGTAAACGAGCGAGGCCATGTGGGTGTGTATTTCAGTACGGCACGCTTATAAGGCACCTTTTTGCCCTCGGAATAGCCCAGCGCCATACCGACGCCTGAGTCAGGGATGCCGCACACGAGGTCGGCCTCTATCCCGGTATCCTTCTCACCCATCAGTCTGCCGTTTCGCTCACGCACAAATTCCGTGTTAATGCCTTGATAGTCACTGGCAGGGAAGCCGTAGTAAACCCACAAGAACGAGCATATCTGACAACGTGTGAAGGGTTTCTGCATCACTTCGATACCATCGGCACGCAGTCGAACAATCTCGCCTGGTCCCAGGTCACGAACAATCTTATAGTCGAGGTTCGGGAAACTCGTTGTCTCACTGGACACGGCGTATGCCTGCAAGAATTCGTCCGTTCCGATGGGTGACAGGCGGTGCAACTGCTTTTGTCCGATAACAATCGGTGTGCGCCCCAGGAAGTCGCGTGCTGCGATGATGCCGTCTTCCGTCAGGATGAGCATGGAGCACGATCCCTCAATCTTTTGGTACACCAGGTTGATGCCCTCCACAAACGTATCTCCCATATTGATCAGCAGTGCCACCAGTTCCGTCTGGTTGATATTGTTTGCCGACATCTCGCTGAGGTGCATTCGCTGCTGCATCAGTTCGTCGGCAATCTCCCGCAGGTTGTTGATCTTAGCCACAGTCACGACGGCATAGCGGCCCAGATGCGAGTTGACGATAATGGGTTGAGGGTCGGTGTCGCTAATGACGCCCAGTCCCTGATGCCCCTTGAACTGGTCCAGTTCATCCTCGAAGCGGGAGCGGAAATAGTTGCGTTCCAACGAGTGGATAGAGCGGTGGAATCCGCTTTCCTTGTCGAAAGTAACCAATCCGGCGCGTTTTGTACCTAAGTGCGAGTTGTAGTCGGTCCCGTAAAACAAGTCGTTTACGCAGTCCTGCTTTGAGATTGTGCCAAAGAAGCCACCCATAATGTTCTTTTACCTTAAATTAATAACGGTTTATACGTTTTCGGCTTGCAAAGTTACAAAAAAAATCGAGAAACCTCCAAAAGTGCTCCCGATTTTTTCTAAAATATTATTGTTTCTTACCATGCGTCAAAGCGAGCCGACTGCTCCACCCTACTTTCCACAGCGTCAGGCAGATGGTGGAAGAAGTCCAATCCTGTCAGTCGCTCCACCTCGTCAACCGTACACACAGCCTGTCGCATTGGCTGTCGCTCGTCATTGTTCTCATAGACGAAGCCTATGGCTGTCGTGTCGCGACCAGCCCTGAGCACCACTTTATAGAAAGCCTCAGGCACGGTGATGCGGTTTTTTCGCTTGCCTATCGTTTTGTGCTTGTCGCCTCTAAGCACGGGTCCACAGACAATGTATATCCGTCCGTATTTCTTTGCCCAGTTCCTGCAACGCTGTTCCAGATCATTCCAGTCGTTGGTGTTCAACTGGTGACTTTGCGGACAGATATTGGTCATGAGGAACGACTGTTCCTGAGCCAGTTGGTTCCATTTATTGTCACCCGACGGGCACATGTGTCCTCTGTCGTAGCCCGACTGCACATAGTCTTGTGTTGTGACAGGCACGCCTTTCACGTCGTAGTCGGCATGGAAGGCAACCCCCTTGCGTTTGAAGGTTCCTGTGACGTGGTCACCCACCAGATACCAGGATACAGCCAGAGGGATGCGCATTGTCTCAGAATACCAGCATTTATAGGCATAGCGGCGCAGGAAGGTGGTTTCCTCGTTCACCCGCACCATCGTCAAGTCGTTGGTCTTGGAGGTCTTCTTGGGTGTGTCGGCCTTGGTGAACAGTGCCACCAACAGTCCCAGCACTACCAGTATCAGCCACAGTCGCCATTGTGCACTCAAGGGTTTCAGCGCCCTTTCCAACGCGTGGTTGACAAAAGGTCTCAACGATTCACGCCTTGAGGCCCCGTTTCCCAAGAGGTATTCTCGCAGCGAGTCGTGTTCTTCCAGGTCTCGCCGATAAGTTCTCATGCCTCGTTTCCATGCTAAGTAGCCTTTCCATATCACGACGGCAATGACCAATATGACATAAGCGGTTATCATAGTACGACTTGGTTTTTCTGGATTCGTGGATTGACAGCCACCACGGTCTTTCCACGCTGTGCAGCTTCCTGCAGCAGCTGGTCGACAGTAGCCTGCGTCTCTGTTGTCAGCATATCCTCTGGTTCGTCAACTATCAGCATCTGCTTGTCTGTCGCAATCGCCTTGTTGAGCAACAACAGGTACCGCTCGTCAGCCGTCAGGTCGTCCCATCGCTCCAGTCCGGCACCATGATATCCCTTCGGCATCGACAGGTGTTGTGGCACGTAAGCCATCTGTTTGCGGAAGTAGAACCCTGACTGTGGTGTCATCAGCTCACCGTCGATGCTGATAAACCCATCGTCAACGGGAATCAGTCCGAGAATGGCGCGTAGCAACAACGACTTTCCCGAGCCTTTCGAGCCCGTAATGGTAACCAGTTGTCCCTCGCCTACTGACATCGAGAGCGAGCGAATCTGCTGGCCTATCGTCACATGAAGCAGTTCTAATAACATAATTTTGGTGCAAAGGTAGCGCAAACCGAATGAAAAACCAAATATAGAAAGTGAAAAATTTGGTTTTTAACTCACGATTTCGTAATTTTGCAGCCATGAAACGAAACAAGAGGCGGATGATGGCTGAATGGGAGCCTCAGCGTGGTGTGCAGCTGACATGGCCGCACAAGGATACCGATTGGGCCCCTATCTTGCCGGAGATTACGGCTGTCTATGAAGAGATGGCTCGCGAAATCAGCAAGCGCGAGGCATTGTTGATTGTTGCCTCCGAAAAGTTCACCTCTCACCTCTCACCTCTCACCTCTTACCTCTTAACATTTACCTCCAACGACACGTGGGCTCGCGATCACGGCTTCATCACCGTTGAAGAGACATCTGACCTCAGACCTCAGACCTCAGACCTCATCCTCCTCGACTTCAAGTTCAACGGATGGGGTGAGAAATTCCCTGCGGAACGGGACAATCAGATTAACAAACAGCTCTTTGACAAAGGACTGGTGAAGGGTGTTTACGAAGACCATCTGGACTTTGTACTCGAAGGTGGAAGTATCGAGAGCGACGGCAAAGGCACTGTTTTCACTACCGCCTGCTGTCTGTTGGCTCCTCATCGCAACCAACCGCTCACAGCACAACAGATAGAGGACCGTCTGAAGGAATACCTGGGTGCCGAGCGCATCGTATGGCTTCATCACGGCAGTCTCATTGGCGACGACACCGACGGACACATCGACACCCTGGTGCGCATCTGTCCCGACGACACCTTATTATATACAGGAGGCGATGAGGACCATCCTGACCTCGCACGCATGGAAGAAGAACTGCAGGCACTACGGACGATGGAAGGAAAACCGTATAGGTTGTTAAAACTACCATTACCGAGACCCATCTACGATACGACAGCCATCAGCCATCAGCCATCAGCCATCAATCGCTTGCCTGCAACCTACGCCAACTACCTGGTCATCAACGGTGCTGTACTGGTGCCTACCTACAACCAGCCAGACCTTGACCAAGAGGCGATGCACGTCATCCAGCAGGCTTTCCCCGACAGGGAGATTGTTGGCATTGACTGTCGGGCTGTCATCAAGCAACACGGCAGTCTGCACTGTTGCACCATGCAGTATTATTGAGAGGTGAGAAATAAGACGATATGAAGATAGGACTGATACAACAACACAACACCGGCAACATGGCTGACAACCGCCAACGGCTGGGAGAGAAAATCAAGAAACTGGCTCACGAGGGTGCCGAGCTCATCGTGCTGCAGGAGTTGCACAACGGACTGTATTTCTGTCAGACAGAAGACGTCAACGTGTTCGACCAGGCTGAGTCCATTCCTGGTCCTTCGACTGAGTTCTATGGCAATCTCGCCAAGGAACTGGGTGTCGTCATCGTCACCTCGCTGTTCGAGCGTCGTGCCCCAGGACTGTATCACAACACGGCTGTCGTGATGGAGAAAGACGGAACCATTGCGGGTATGTACCGTAAGATGCACATCCCTGACGACCCTGGTTACTACGAGAAGTTCTATTTCACCCCTGGCGACTTAGGCTTCCAACCCATCGACACCAGCGTAGGCCGATTAGGTGTACTCGTTTGTTGGGACCAGTGGTATCCAGAGGCTGCCCGTCTGATGGCGCTTCAGGGTGCCGAGATGCTGATCTACCCTACTGCCATTGGTTACGATCCAAACGACACGTCCGAGGAACAGCAACGCCAGCGCACGGCTTGGCAGACCGTTCAGCGTGGACATGCCGTTGCCAACGGACTTCCCGTCGTCACCGTCAATCGTGTGGGTGAGGAGGATGGTGTCCCGTTCTGGGGAACCTCCTTTGTAGCCGGTCCACAGGGAGAGCTGCTCTACGAAGCCCCAACCAGTCAGGAAGTGGAAACCATCGTCGATGTCGATATGCAGCGCTCTGAACAGGTGCGCCGCTGGTGGCCTTTCCTGCGCGACCGTCGCATTGATGCCTATAACGACATTCTCCGTCGCTTCATCGATGAAGGCAAAATCGTCAAATAGTCAAATAGTAAATCGTCAAATAGTAAATAGTCATCATGTCTAACAATTTAAGATTTCAGGTAGTAGAAGAGGCTTTCAAGAAGAGAGCCCTTGAAGTGAAGGCACCCCAGGAGCGCCCCTCAGAGTTTTTCGGCAAGTACGTCTTCACCAAACAGAAGATGTATAAATACCTGCCCAAGGACATCTACGACAAGATGGTCGACGTCATGGAGAACGGAGCCCGTCTGGACCGTTCCATAGCTGATGCGGTGGCTGCAGGCATGAAACAGTGGGCAATGGAAATGGGTGTCACCCACTATACGCACTGGTTCCAGCCGCTCACTGAGGGCACTGCCGAGAAGCACGACGCCTTCGTCGAACACGACGGCAAGGGTGGTATGATAGAGAAATTCTCGGGCAAGCTGCTCGTTCAGCAGGAACCCGATGCTTCCTCGTTCCCCAACGGTGGCATCCGTAACACCTTCGAGGCTCGCGGCTACAGTGCCTGGGATCCCACGTCGCCCGTGTTCATCATCGACGACACCTTGTGTATTCCCACCATCTTCATCGCCTATACCGGCGAGGCTTTGGACTATAAGGCTCCCCTGCTCCGTTCGCTGCATGCCGTAGGAAAGGCCGCCAAGGATGTCTGCCAGTATTTCTACAATGACGTCAACAAGGTACAGGTCAACCTGGGTTGGGAACAGGAGTATTTCCTCGTCGACGAAGGGCTCTACTCTGCCCGTCCCGACCTGCTCATGACTGGTC
Organism: Prevotella sp. tc2-28; assembly: GCF_900107705.1. Classification (GTDB taxonomy): domain Bacteria; phylum Bacteroidota; class Bacteroidia; order Bacteroidales; family Bacteroidaceae; genus Prevotella. The sequence goes on along the minus strand of NZ_FNRE01000013.1, from coordinate 81,016 downwards.
GCACCCTGATGGGTCACGAGAGTGCCAAGAACCAGCAGATGGACGACCACTATTTCGGCACTATCCCCGACCGTGTACAGGCCTTCATGAAGGATTTGGAGATACAGGCCCTCGAGTTAGCCATTCCTGTGAAGACGCGTCACAACGAGGTTGCTCCCAACCAGTTTGAGCTGGCTCCTATCTTCGAGGAGTGCAACCTGGCTGTCGACCATAACATGCTGCTCATGTCGCTGATGAAGAAGGTGGCACGCAAGCACGGATTCCGCGTGCTGTTGCACGAAAAGCCCTTCGACGGCATCAACGGCTCAGGCAAGCACAACAACTGGAGCCTGTCAACCGATACAGGAGTGCTGCTGCACGCCCCAGGCAAGACGGAAGGTCTGAAGGCTGAAGAGGCTGCCAACGAGACGCTGCGCTTCGTCACCTTCATCGTGGAGACACTCATGGCGGTCTATCGCCACAACGGTCTGCTGAAGGCTTCTATCATGTCTGCCACCAATGCCCACCGTCTGGGTGGCAACGAGGCTCCTCCCGCCATCATCTCGTCATTCCTGGGCACCCAGCTCACCGAGTTGCTCGACAAGATTGAGCGTGGTGAGACGTCGGTGGTCAAGGGCAAGAAGAACATGCAGATTGACATCCCGCAGATTCCCGACCTCATCATCGACAATACCGACCGCAACCGCACGTCACCCTTTGCCTTCACGGGCAATCGCTTCGAGTTCCGTGCACCAGGTTCCAGCGTCAACTGCGCCTCAGCCATGATAGCCCTGAATGCCGCAATGGCTGAAGCACTCACCTCGTTCAAGGAGCGTGTCGACAAGAAGATTGCCGAATTCTCAGGACGTCCTGAATACAAGGCAGGCACAGGTCACACGGCTAAGTTCCACGCCCTTGTAGAAGTGCTCCGCCAGGATATCACGACCTGCAAGCCCGTCCGCTTCGATGGCAACGGCTACTCCGAGGCATGGGTGAAAGAGGCTGCCAAGCGCGGTCTCGACGTCGAGAAGTCGTGTCCCGTCATCTTCGAGCATTACCTCGACGATTCCTCCGTCCAGATGTTCGAGAGCACCAAGGTCATGAACCGCAAGGAGCTGGAGGCCCGCAACGAGGTGAAATGGGAGATGTACGTCAAGACCGTACAGATCGAGGCCCGTGTACTCGGCGACCTCGCCATGAACCATATCATCCCCGTCTGCACGCACTATCAGTCCAAGCTCATCAAGAACGTACAGGGCATGAAGGAAGTGTTCAGTGCTGACAAGGCCGACCGCCTGTCCTCCCGTAACATGAAGCTCATCGAGGAAATTGCAGAGCGTACCGAGCGGATTGAGCAGCTGGTTGAAGACCTCACCGAGGCTCGTCGTGTTGCCAACCGCGTGGAGAACATCCACCAGCGCGCCATTCAGTACCACGACACCGTCTGTCCCAAGATGGAAGACATCCGCACGGAGATTGACAAGCTCGAACTGATTGTCGAAGACGGCCTCTGGACCTTACCCAAATACCGCGAACTACTGTTCATCAGATAAGACAAAGAATCGGAGCTCACTCAAGGCTCCGATTTTTCTTTGAACAAATGTTAATTCAAAGACAAACTACTTAATTTCCTTTAATAACTAAACAATTTAGTTACAACGAACTAAAATTTTTCGTTTCTTTGCAGCAGGTAATTGATAATGACGCTATTTTGAACTAGAAAACCAAATGCATGAATGACAATGAAAAGGCTGACAAATAAAGAAAAGGAAATCATGGACTTGTATTGGCAACACGGTCCGATGTTTGTGCGCGAGCTGTTGGAGCACTACGCAGAACCTCGCCCCCACTTCAATACGCTGTCCACGATGGTTCGCATCCTGGAGAAGAACGGGTTCCTGGACCATAAGCAGTATGGCAACACTTACCAGTACTTCCCCATCGTGTCGGAGAAGGAGTATGGGCGCTCCAGCATTGCGGGAGTCATCAAGAACTACTTCAACGACTCGTATCTGAGTGCCGTATCGTCCTTCGTCAAAGAGGAGAAGATTTCCGTAGAAGAACTGAAAGAACTGATTAAAGAGATTGAGAATGCTTGACTTTCTGATATACGATGCCAAAGTAGCTGTGCTGATAGCCGTGTTCTATATGTTCTACAGGCTGATGCTCAGCAAAGAGACGTTCCATCGGGTCAACCGCGTGGTACTGCTGGCTACGTCGGTAGTTTCATTCATCATGCCACTGTGTGTCATCACGATGCACGAGACGGTGACGGTGGCTGCCGTGCCAACGGTGGATGTAGGCGAGATGCAGGCAATGGTCGTTGAGGAATCCCAACCACTCTGGTTGCACACCCTGCTCCCCACCCTATTTATAATAGGTATGGTGCTGACGCTAGGCTATACGCTGCTGTCGGTATTGAGAGTTGTGGTGCTGATCAGGAACAGCGAGCATCATCCGCAGGAAGACGGCGTCGTGGTGTGCGTCACCGACCGTCAGGTGTCGCCCTTCAGTTGGATGCATTATATCGTCATGAATCGTGAAGACTATGCCGAGCACAACGAAGCTGTGCTGGCTCATGAACGGGGACACATCAGCCTGCGTCATTCGTGGGACGTGTTGCTCGTTGATACCCTCACCGCCCTCCAATGGTTCAACCCCGCCATGTGGATGCTGCGCCAGGACTTGCGCGCCATCCATGAATACGAGGCCGACGGTGCAGTACTCTCACAGGGGTTCAATGCGCGTCAATATCAATACCTGTTAATCACAAAAGCCGCGAGCATTGGCGGGTACTCCATTGCTAACGGCATCTCTCACAGTACCCTTAAAAACAGAATCCGTATGATGTTACATAAGAAATCGCAGGGCAGTCATCTGTTGAAGCTGCTCGCCCTCCTGCCCATCGTGGGCATTGCCTTAGCCATTAACGCCGAGACCGTTACCGATGTGGTCTACCAACAGCCTCAGAAGAAGATCATCAAGAAGGGCAAGAAGAATGCAACGCTCAAAATTGGACCAGTCAATGAGATTGTGGTGGTGGAACAAGCCCCTGCCAACCAGAAAGAAGTAAAGCCCGTGGAAATGCCCAACGCCATGAAGGTTGAAAAAGCAGAAAAAGAAGCCTTCGACGTGGTGGAACAGATGCCTCAGTTCCCTGGCGGTCCCAGTGCCCTGATGCAGTTTCTGTCTCAGAACGTGAAATATCCCGTGGAGGCTCACAAGGCTGGTGTTGAGGGACGTGTCATTGCTACCTTTATTGTTGAAAAGGATGGTAGCATCACCAATGCCCGTATCGCAAGAAGTGTCCATCCTTCGTTGGATGCAGAGGCGCTACGTGTCATCGGAAGTATGCCCAACTGGATGCCTGGCAAGCAGAATGGCGAGCCCGTCCGCGTGAAATACACCGTGCCCATCACCTTCAAGCTGCAGGGCGGCAATGACGTAAAAGTGAAAGAGGAAAAGTACATCTTAGAGATTGACGGCAAGGTGGCTGACGACACCGAGATTGGCAGCATCCCCCCGGGTGACATCCAGAGCATGCACATCGAAAAGGGTGAGAACGGCCAGCCCAAGAAGATTATCATCACAACCAAGAAGAAGGAATAAACACACTCTCTATTAATAATGAACAAATTCCTAACATTGTTCTCCCTCGCCCTGCTGACGGTACTCCCCGTCAAGGGCGAGGATTCTGACTCCCTTTCCGTTTGTTTGCAGAAGGGCGACAGCTGCATGAAGCAATACAATACTTTCGAGGCATTGAAGTATTATCAACGAGCATACGAATTAGGGAAGGCCATTGCGGGCAAACAGGCTAAAGACACTTTAAAGCTTCCTATTGAGTATCTTGACCAGATGCCTGAAGAAAAGGCAGAGAAAATCATCGACCAATTGATAGCAGGAGCTGTAAAAAGTGCGACAGCCCCCTATTATATCTCAGCCAAGCTCGCAGATTGTTATTACAAACGAGGTAACTATTTCCAGTGTTCCGAGTTGTTGAAAAACACTCCTGAGGATAGTCTCTCACATGAGTCTTTCCGTCAGTTAGCCTATAGCTATCAGAACCAAGGTGACAATGGTTCCTATGTCTATTGGACGGGACGTTTAGTAGAGCATTTCCCGATGGATGGTGAGATGGTTGCAGGACTGACACTTGGACTATCTCGCGATAATCAAGCTTGGAAAGGAATTGAGTGTGGTCTAAAGTACTATCTGAAAGATTCCACTAACATCCTTGTGAATCGAGCTATAGCAGATGCCTACTTTATGGATCGTCAGTTTGATAAGGCTGTGAATATGTATGAACGCCTATTACAACAAGGCGATTCTACTTTCAATACGCTCTATTCTGCTGGTTTAAGCTACTCCATGATAAAAGATCTCGATCGAGCTTACCCGTATCTGCGTGATGCCCTTTTCCTCTCTCAAATGCAACACGCAAATTGTGCATGGCGACTTGGGGTTGTCTGTGTTGACACCAAGCGATTTGAAGAAGGGCTTGGCTATCTGGATCTTGCCAACCAACTATTGTTGCCAGATACCACCACCATGAAAGCCATTACGCTTTCGAAAGGTGAAGCATACTATTTGACGGAGCACTACGATAAAGCCGTAGAAGCATGGAAAGAGCACCTGGCTTATAATCCATCCTCCATAGCTACCTATTATAACATCGCCAGTGCCTACTACTATTATCTCCCCGATGGCCAAATGGCTAAAACCTACTATGAGAAGTTCCTTAATCTGGCTCGCAAGGAAGAAACGCCTACCCAGCAATTAAAGGAGATGACAGAAAAGGCTGAAATGCTACTTCGTACAACCAACTTTGGAAAAAGTAAAACAAAAAAATGAAAAAGATATTAGCATTATTTATTGTTAGCCAATTATCGCTCATCTCTGCTCTTTCTCAGGACAAATTCAGCATCACCCTAACCGTTGACTCAGCCATAGCCAGTCAGCCACAACAGGTGTATCTTTATTCGCAAATAGAGCGCGAGGTAACGTTGCACGACAGCATCTGCATTGACTCGGTGCACCGTCAGGGAACATTGTATGGAACGGTGCCCTACGAATATAATGTTAACCTGATGTTCAGTCGTCGCGGACCAGGTATTGTACCCGTCGTTGTAAAGAACGGCGACCGGATGAAGATACATGTGGGCGACGAGGACGATGGTTTCAATATTCGTTATATCGACAAGGTGGAGGGTTCGCCCTCGACGCTGGAGTACGTGCGCTATTATCAGCAGATGGACAGCATCAGCGAACTGAATCGCAAGGTTTACCGCCAGATGCAACGCTATGGCATCACGGAACAGGAAGCAGACTCGTTGGGTAAGATTCGGCATGAACTGGATATGGCTAAGGAGCGCTTGGCACTACACTATGCCAATACAGGCAAGAGCCCTTACGGTGTGTTGGGTGCTGCGTCCAGAGTCTATGGCTCGCATAGGCTGAATCCTTCCATGCATGGTTATACGGAGAAGGAGGTTGACCAGATGATGCACTCGGTATTGAATCGCTTCCACGACTATCCCCCCATTCAGGCTTTTGTCAACGACAGCGTGTTGGGACGTAACTACATGTCTGCTGAGAGCTTTTCCATCAACAGCATGTTTTGGAAACGCTATAGCCGTCGCTTCTTCGACGAGACGGAAGACTCCATTGTTCGTCCTCTGAAGGTGGGCGACTATATGAATGTGCTCCATCTGAATGATTATCGCGGACAATATCTCTATGTCGATTTCTGGGCTTCATGGTGCGAGCCTTGTCTGCAACAGATGCCCAACATCAAGATGGCGGCACAAATGTTTCCTGAAGACTTGGCGGTGGTACTGGTGTCGATGGACAAGACATCGAAGCAATGGTGGTCAAAGGTCAAGGAACTCGACCTGCGCAGTCACCCGAAAGACGCGCATCCTTACGAAATAAAAAACCTGCGGGCCTTCAACGACAAGACAGGGAAGATGCTGCCTGAGGTGAAACGCCTTGACATCCGAACCATTCCACACAACTACCTGGTAGATCGCTCAGGACGCATCATCGCCAAGAACATCAGTGGCAACCTGCTGATAGACCGCATGAAAGAACTATTAAAGAAGGAGGGGAAACAATGAAAAAGATACTGATGACATTTCTCTTTTCGCACTTCTCATTCCTCATCTTATCAGCAACTCCAGCAGACAGTCTTCGCATACAGGCAAAGCATCTCTTTGAGCGAGGATACTATCAGCAAAGCATCGAGTTGCTCAGAAACATCAATGAGGACAGTCTTTCTATCGACGACATGCGTCTGCGCTACGACTGCTTCTGTCAGACGGGACAGACAGATTCGCTCATCTATTGGGGCAAGCGGGTGGTGAAGCGCAATCCTATGGCTGACATCATTCCCGACCTTACCTATCGCCTGAACAATGCTGACAAGGAACACGTAAACCCGGGGCTGGTCATTGAGATTTGTGAGCGATACAAGCAGCAGGATGCCACTCACATCCTAGTCAATCGTCAGTTGGCTGATGCCTATTATCTGGTGGGCAACTACGACTTGGCACTACGTGAACTGGCTAATCTCGAGGCATTGGGCGATTCCTGTTTCAAGGTGCTCTATACCAAGGGCTTGATATTTATGAACACAGCCCAGTATGGTGATGCCTACGAATATCTCTCACGCGCCACTGCCCGCCACAACGACACCCACGGCTATTGTCTCTTCATGTTAGGCATTGCCGCCAACAAGATAGGTTTAGGTGCCGAGGCATTGAGCTACTTAGGCGAGGCAGAAAAACTGATGGTACCTGACCGCAAGACGCTGTTCCGTCTGCATCAGGAATTGGCAGAATCGTTCCGCATGAAGGGCGAGCCAGACTTCCGTCTGCAGGAGCTAGAAGAGTGTATGCGCTATGCGGAGGAAAAGGACGTCAACACCCTCACCTATCAGATGGGCAAATGCTATCTGCAACTGCGCCAGTTCGACAAAGCCCGCGAATACCTCAGCCGATTCCTCGACGCCACCAAGGACAAGGAATACAACAATACCACCAAGTCTATGCGACAGTCGGCAGAAGAATCCCTCCGCATGATGATGTGGTAATGATCATTCGGGAACAAAGACACACATTATGTTTAAATTATGCTAACGGAACTATGCAAATAGAATAATTTGGATTATCTTTGTGTGCGGTTTATAAAACAAAGACTATGAAACAAAGATATGCAGTAGTGGTGCTGTTTGCACTGATAATGGCTTCGAGCCTGGTGAGCCTGACAAGTTATAGGGCTACGGAACAGTTGGTGGCTGAGGATATGAATCAGGCGCTGTCGAAGGCGTTGGACGAACAGCAGTCAGACATGATCAGTGCCGACACCATTCAGGTGTTTAACAGCTATCTGAAATTTGAGGCGCTAAAGGGAAAGGCATACCTAGCAATAGACACCAAGAAGGGTTTCCAACCTCGTCCGCAGGTATCGACAGCCACCATCTTGTCATTGTCTGACCAGCGTCCAGCCATGATGCTTTGGACCATTGCACTGCTCTGGGGATTGTTCTGCCTGTATCAGCACAGGCGTTCTGTGGCATTAGGACTGTATGGCGGTTTGGCTTTGCAGCAGGGACGTTTCATTGACGCCAAAGGCTGTGTGGTGAAACTAACACCTATGCAGCAGCAATTAATGGAAATGTTGTGGCAGTCGCCTACCCGTCAGCTCTCGAAAACGGAGATTTGCGATGCCCTATGGCCTAAGAAAGAGGACGCCAGCGAGACGCTCTATACCCTTATCCGCAGACTGAAACCCATCATCGAACAGCATTCCGACCTCAAAATCGAAGTTGACAGAGGTAAATCTTACGGCTTGACTATCAGATAGATAGCCGTTTGTCAGACAAATGTCAGAGAAATGTCAGGCATTATTTTCTCTCTTTTTTGTGCAAACAACTTACCTTTGCACAAAAAAGGAACGATATGACGATACGCCGATTTACAGTATTAGCTATTTTGCTTGCCGTTAGCGTGACATCCTATATGGTGTGGCGTGGCAATGAAGACCATCGGGAGTTTCCTGAGAAATTAGAGGAAGCCATCCATTATTGTCGCATGCGCACTTATCACGATACCAACTACGACTACGAAGTATCATATCCCTCATTCTTTGAACAACAGCCCGACTCGTTAATTGACGAGCCAGGTTTTAGTCTGTTTCGCTATTGGGACAACTGGGTACAGATAGAACTGACTACGCGCGTTGTGCCCAACGAAGACAGTCTTTCTACGCAGGAAGGGATGAAACGATTTGCCCAGCTGCATCACGCCAAAGAACAAGTAATGCACGACGATTCATTCATGCTTTCAGGACCATTATATATTAACGGAAGCGAAATCCCAAACTATCGTTACCATTCAAAATTCGTACGCCACCGTCGTTTCTGGTTCGTTCAAATGCTCGTATATCCTGTCAATTGCGAAAGAGCAGTAAAACGACTGATTCAGCAAGTGGACGATTGGAAGGTATGGAGGTCTATATGTTAAACTCTGCTAAACGTTGTTTGGTTTTGTAGGGCTTGTGTGTCTAATAAGTGTAGAACAAGAAAAGATGGATAAAAGTGCATTTGAACAGAAAGCCCGCACGTGGCGAGAAAAAGCGGTCAGCGCGAGCCTCCACTACGGAGCGGGCAAGGAAGAGGCAGAGGACATCGCACAGGATGTGATGCTCCGTCTGTGGCAGATGCACGACGAACTGGAGCGCTATCAGTCAGTTGAGGCCATTGTTACCATCATGGCAAGACACCAGCTGAGAAACCATCAGCGACGAAAACCTGACGAGGCTTTGGACGAAGCGAAGTTGATACGGATAGAGACCAGTCCTCAGACGTTGTTGGAGATAAAAGAGGACGAAGTATGGCTGGAAAAAAAGTTGCAACAGATGCCCACCACACAACGCACCCTACTCTATATGCGACAAGTGGAACGGCGGAGCCACGAAGAGATAGCCCAGCTACTGGGTATCGAAACAACCTCAGTAAGCACCCTGTTGGCAAGGGCAAGACGAACACTGTTAGAAGAAATAAAACGGAGGAATAAATGATAAAATATACAAAAGATTATATTGCAAAACTGCTGGACAAATATATGGACGGCACATCGACGCTCGAGGAAGAATACATCCTTGCAGACTACTTCCGAGGACAGGACATTCCTCAGGAGTGGGCAGACTATCAGCAACTCTTTCAGGAGATAGAAGCGATGAAGCCCCAGCCCAAGGCCCGTCATCGTTGGGGAGTATGGGGCATTGCCGCTGCAGCCGTTGTGGCAGGAGTGTTGTATCTCGCTGTTCCACCACGCCAGACAGAGCTTGTGCCCACAGCATCACTCACAGCCCAGGTTGACACCATAGCCCAGCAGGCAGTAGAGTCTGATATCCAATCGGCAGTACGAATCGATACAGTAGCTGCTCACCCCGTAATGCCTGTAGTAACCCCACAGCAGCCTGCAAAAAAGACCAAGAAGCGCAGTCTGCGTAAGGCCGAACCCACTATCCACGACTACGACAAGGCTTATGCGCTGATGGCGCAAGCCGAGCAGGCTAAGGCACGGATGGTAGAGGCCACGGCTCAAGCCGAGCAAGTCAAGGCAAAGATGGAAATTTTTAATGCCCAGATGGCAGCCTATGGCTACGTTCTAGTCATGCAAGAAGATGGTACCATAGTATATATTAACGAACAAGAAAATTTAATTGCATATGAAGAGTAGAAACTTAATCCTTGCAGCCATGTTGTTGGCCATGCCTTCAACCATAATGGCGCAGCAGAACATCAAGAAAGCATTCGATGCCCTGCTGAATGAAAAGATCACAGAGAACAGAGAAAATCACGTGCTTGATCGCGACCCGGAAACAGGTCGTATGACGGCTATGGCTGATGTTTATGACTTTACCATTAGCTCCAAGTCTGCTCTCGAGCGCCTTGATGATGTGCGTAAGGCTTTTGAAATAGATAAGAAGGATGCCTATTCCGTTAACTCTGGTATTCGAGAAAAAGGCGGTGAAGACGGGGAACTGGAAAGTTTTGCAAGTCTTTTCGAAAACATAGGCTTTCCCTCTGTAAGCCTCTTCGTAGGCGATGGTAAGCACTCGTCTGTGTCTATCGGTACTATGAAGGGTTCCGACTATATCTATGCCTGTTTTGCCGATAAGGACGATCCCGAGCATCGCTATCGCTATGCCTACGCATTGGAATGGGTAGAGAAAGCAAAAAAGACCAAGGTTCGCCTGGCTGTCACTTACGCCCTGCGTCCAGAAGCACGCGATAGTAGCTATGGCAAAAAGAAGAGTAAGGTAAGTCGCATTATCGTTAATGGTAAGGAGTATAAAAAAAGAAACTCTGACGACAACGCCGACGATGACAGAATCATATTAGATGGCGTTAAGATCAATGGTATGGAAGTTGCCCGCGATGGTATTCGTGAACTGATTGAAGATGGTATAAACAACGGTATAAATATTAACGTCGATTCTTTGTTGGCCTATCGCGAAAAGACCCCTGAATCGTGGCTCAGCGAGTTCAACACCTTCAAGAACCTGTTTATGAAGAATCCAACAGGCACCGCAACAAACTATTACGTATCACATATCTACAAGCTATGTAAGAATGCCGGTTGTCTGGACGATGCAGAGAAGGCGATAGTCCTCAAGGAACTGGAAAAAATGAAGAAGGCTTCTAATGATGATTTCCTCAAACAGATGTTCGAGATGAGTAGCGAACGACTGAACAAATAAAGCTATGAAACATATTGGAAAGATATTACTCCTGCTGCTTCTGGCAGCGGGAGCAGGGAAAGCTACGGCCCAAACACAGAAGGATTCAACCACCGTAAGTAGCGACTCCATCACGTGGAGCAAAGAGCTGGAGGGCGTAGTGGTAAAGGCGCAGAAGCAACTCATCAAGCAAGAAATTGACCGCATAGGCTACGACGTGCAGGCTGACGAGGAGTCGAAGACACAGACCGTCATGGACATGCTGCGCAAGGTGCCGATGGTGACGGTGGACGGACAGGACAACATCTTGGTGAAGGGCAACAGCAGTTATAAGATATACAAGAACGGACACTACGACCCCAACCTGTCGAAGAACGCCAAAGAGACGTTCAAGTCGATGCCTGCCTCGATGGTGAAGCGCATAGAGGTTATTACCGACCCTGGTGCTCGAGAGGATGCCGAGGGTGTGGATGCCATCCTGAATATCGTGATGGTTGACGGTTCGAAAATGCAGGGTATGACGGGTGTGGTGTCGGCAAGTTACAATACAAATAATCAACGTAATCTCTACACTTCGCTGACAGGACAAATGGGAAAACTGCTGGCATCTATTGATTACGGCTATGGCGGCATGTCGAGCCGCTCAACAGTAAGCATTTCAGACACAGACCGCAGGTATCTCGATACAGGCAATCGCATGCAGTCCCATTCAGACGGTACGAATCCCGGCGCTATCCACTATAGCAATCTGAATGCCAGCTACGACATCGACTCGCTGAACCTGCTGTCTGCCTCGTTCGGTGGTTATTTCTACAAACTAAACGTGCAAGGTGACGGTTCGACAGCACTGACCAATCCTTCAGGGCTGCCTGTCTATAGCTTCAACAATCACTACTGGATGCCAGGATACAGCCATTCCTCGTGGAACGGACGAATGGACTACGAACACAAGACGCGGCGGAAGGGCGAGCGACTCACACTCTCTTACATGCTCGCCCTGACGCGCCAACACACAGATCAGGAGAACACCTATTCGGACCTGGTGAATGCACCATTCTGTTACACAGGCAGTCTGCAAACCGAACGCGAACGCTTCACGGAACACACCTTCCAGGCAGACTGGCTCCGTCCGCTAGGCAAAGGGCATCAGTTAGAGATAGGTACCAAGTATATCTATCGTAACAACAACAGCCACAACACGCAGAATTTTACCGGCATTGACATGCTGACCGACAACGAGTTTGAACATACCACTCGTGTGCTGGCAGGTTATGCAGACTATATCTACAATCACAAGAAATGGTCGGCTCGGGCAGGTCTGCGCTATGAATACAGTTATATGAAAGGGCAGTATCCTGACGGGAAGGGCGACACCTTCGACAAGCACTTGAGCGACTGGGTGCCACAGGCGTCGCTGAAGTACCAGCTGACGGATGCACAATCCTTGAAGTTGAGCTATACTACTAGCATCAACCGTCCTGGCATCTCCTATCTGAACCCTGCCGTCGTGACGTCGCCCACGTCAGTTCATTATGGTAATGCCAACTTGGTCAGCTCTCACACTCAGCGCATCAGTCTGATTTATTCCTATATCCTGCCCAAACTGACGCTCCAAATAGCACCTGCCTACAACTACAGCTCAGAAGGTATCAGCACCATTCAGACAGCCAGGAACGACATCCGCTATACCACCTACGACAACATCCTTCGCTATCGTCGATTCTCGGTGGAGCAGTATGTACAGTGGAAGCCCTTCGATGGAACAACGGTTGTCATCAACAATAATCTGAGATACGAACACTACGAGAATCCGAACCTGGGTTATCGCACCTTTGGGTGGTCTGACAACTTCTATGCTAATCTCTCACAAAAGTTGCCTTGGAAATTGTTGCTTTATATGGCGGCATACGGCAAGATTGGTCATAGTCCCAATGGAATCTATTACATGCAGCACTCCTATCAGGGGTATTACTTCTCGCTGCAACGTTCCTTCCTCAAGGACAACCGTCTGACCGTTCGCATCGGAGCCAATGCACCATTCAACAAATACTGGACGACAGAGGCCGAAACCGTGAATGGCGACTATCGTGATTTCCAACAGTCTTGGAACAATGCCCGCTCGTTCACCCTTTCCGTTACCTGGCGTTTCGGCTCCCTGAAAGCCAGCGTGAAGAAGGCGGAACACTCCATTGACAATGACGATGTGGTAGGAGGAATCAGCAAAGGGGGATGAAATATTTTATTTTTCGAAATGCTGGTAGTCCTTGAGGGAGTGCCACGAGCCTCCCCACTGGAAGCCGTGCTGGGTGAAGAGGCGGTAGCAGAGGTCTTGTTTCGTGATTTTGTACTTAAACGACTTGCTGCGGTTGACGTAAGGACGAGCAGTAGAAGGTTGGATGAGCAGGGTGCCGTCCTTCCTTCTTTTTACGCAGGGGTTGTAGAGGGGATTGATGTCTATTGCCATTCCCAGCGCGTGATTCGAGAGCTTCTTGCTGCCTTCAATAGGCCGATAGCAATAGCACGAGGTGTTGTTGGCCTGCATGGAGCGCTCGTCGTCGTTGTCGTAGTCGGAAATGGGTTGTATGCGCTCGATGGGGTATTTCGCCTTGTACAAGGCTTCGAAGATAGCGCGCAGGTCGTTCGTAATCTTCCGATTACAGATAATGGTGCCTTGTCGCGTTTTCCCTTGGAAGTCGATATGCTGTACGTTCAGCGTGTCGAGCACAACACCCTTGGGCTGTGCATGAACGCCTAGCGCCAGCAGGACGCAGACCATGGTTAACACATATTTCTTCATCAGTTGGTTTCCTTGATTTTCTTTTTCAGTTTTCCTATGGCGTTCTCCAGGCTCTCTGTCGGCTCGATGATGTTATAGTCGGCCCAGAAGTCGGGGTCGTCGAAATACTCCACCCTGTCGTAGAAACGCTCCTTCAGTCCGAACGAGGAACGTCCGCGAGGTCGTTTCACGCTGTCGCCCCGTTGCTTGACATCGGTTACCACCATCTCGCTGACGGTGGTGAAGGGCGATGCGAAGAGACGGCGTTTCCAGTCGCACGTGAAGCGCATCTCGTTGCGCACATAGCTCATGCGCGCCCTACCCTGCTCGTCGGTGTTGTAGACAATGGTCACTGTGAGTTCCTTGGGACGGAAGCGCAGTCCTGCGGGCTTGTGCACCAGCATATATTCCGACGCCAAGCGCCAGTCGCGCACGTCCAGTTGCAGTTCGGCACGGGTGAAGGTCAGCGTCTGCTGGTCGATGTACACCTTGCCCCACATGACTGGATAGAGCAGGATGCCGGCGGGTTCCAAGCCTATCACGTATTGCGCCCTGTCGCCAATGCGCACGGGCATCTCCATTTGCAGCTTGTAGTGTGCCAGGTTCTCGTCGTTGAGGATGTATTCGCGGTTCTTAGCCAAATCGACCATCAAGGGGAGCACGGGTCCGCCCTGTATCTTGACGCCCAGCGTGTCGCGCGCCTTCATGCTCATCAGTCGCCTGCCTTTCAGAATAGCTACTACGTCGCGCTCTGGTCCGAGTGTATAGTCGGTTTTATACATTTCCGTGACGGCTTCGGCTACTGAGATGAACCGTGAGCCGCGGCGTGCCGTCTCGCGGTAGAAACAACGCATCAGTTCCGGTTCACTGGAATAGTTCTGTTCGATGCGTGCCATAGCGGCCTTTAGGATTGCCATGGGGTCGTTAGTGGACACGAGAACTTCGTCAAGCTCCACGGTATTACCTTGCATGCGTATGTGCAGGGGTTGCGGACGACCCTCCAGCACCACCTTGCGACTCTTGTAGCCGATGTGGCTCAGCAGCAGCTGTCGAGGCTGCTGAGGTGTCTTCAGCGTAAACATCCCGTCGTCGTTGGTCACAGTGTGAATCTCCGTGCCTTCCACCATCACGCTGACGCGTGCCAATGGCTGGCCATCGGTGTCAGTCACCTTGCCACTCACCACAGTCTGTGACTTTGCCGTCAGTGACAGTAGCACGAGGATGATTAGAATCGCCAGTCTGTTCATGGCTTAGTCGTGCTATGGTCGTTGGTTAAAGCATTGTCCGACAGGCTGTCCCTGATAGCCTTCACTCTGGTCGCGGGGACCCTGACGCGTGGTGTTGAGCCAATCGCCGAAGCCTGTGAAGATATGCCAGTTGGTGTATTCGTAAGCCTCCTTGAAGGTATAATCCCACGCGGTCTTTGCCTGATAGTCCTTGTTGCTGCTGAGCACGACGGAGAGGGTGAACTTAGGCAGGTCGCCCAATGTTGAGAAATGCATCTCAGCACGTCCGAGGATGGCTTTGCCGAGTGCTTCGCTCAGTTGCGCTGAAATGGTTTTCAGCTGACTGTCACCCGTGTATTTCGCCACCTGCGCA
This sequence comes from Prevotella sp. tc2-28, assembly GCF_900107705.1. Classification (GTDB taxonomy): domain Bacteria; phylum Bacteroidota; class Bacteroidia; order Bacteroidales; family Bacteroidaceae; genus Prevotella. Next base: position 65,913 of record NZ_FNRE01000013.1, on the reverse strand, counting down.
GCGTAGTCTTCCAGGTCGTAGAAGTTCTTCTCGTTATAATACTGATAGGTATGAACCATTGCGGTGTCGAGCATCTCGCTCTGGGTGGGATAGATTTCCTTGAGGCGGTTGGTCAGCTTCGCGGCGGGATCAATCACGTCAAGCAGTTTCTGACAGTCGATGAGCTTCAGGTCACCGTTGAAGCCATAGCCTTGGTAGCCTTTATCCCACTCAGGACTCAACTTCGAAAGCATCTGGAGATAGGCCGTCTTGAGGTCCTTCTGTTCGGTCGTGGCCTTGATAAACTGACGAATGGGGGCGGGATTCATGGCGAGCAAGTGACTGCTGACAACGAGGTAGTCGCAGAACAGCGAGATGTCGAAGACGCTCTCGACACCGCCCATGAGGCAGTTGTGGAAGAAGATGCTCTTGAAATGGGGCACCTTGGAATTGTTGATGCCGCGCAGGAACTCATACATGTTCATGGCCTCATGTCCGGCGGAGGTTTCTATCCACTCGTCGTAAAGCACCGCACGGTTGCTATTAGGCTGGGCCTTGCGCTGGTCTTTCTCGTAGTCGACGTTCTTGTCGAAGCCTCCTCCGTGACCATAGGTCAGGAAGGTGTATTCGCGGGCGGGGGCTACGGTGGAAGCCAAGTCGATGATGCTGGTGAGCGTCGACTCCTCGTAGAGGGCGAGGTCAGACCACTTCATGGCATAGTTCTCGCCAATCTTCATCAGGTCGGTCGTGTCGGTGAGCTCGAAGAGGACGAGGTCGCCGGGCTTGGCATACTTGCCCGCGAAGTGTTCGGGCTTGGCATATTTGAAACACACCACGCAACGCACGTTTTTCCGGTCATTCAGGTAGGGCTTCATGATTTCCCACGCCGTTTCTATCTGCGGGTCGCTGGCACCGCCGACAACACCATACATGATAATGGTATGGCGGGCTGTGTCAGCCTTCACAACAGGTTCAGGGGGAGTAACAGGACTAACGGGGTTGTCAACGGGAGTACAGGATGTCACTGACAGGGCTATCACAACAGCTGCTGAAAGCAAATGGAGTAGTTTTCTCATTGTCTTGTCTATTTAGAATTGTTTTGTGTGCAAATATAGGCAATATATCCGACAATTCAAAATAAAAGCGCTTTTATTTTGTATATTCCACTTTATTTCGTACCTTTGTCGTCAAATTAACTCTAAAGCAAAAAGACTATGCAAAGTGACCCCAAGCAGTGCCTATACTGCACGAACAATGAGACCCTACACAATCTGATGATTGAGTTTGCAACCCTGCGCGTATCACGTGCCTTCCTCTTTAAGGAGCAGACCTATCGCGGACGTTGTCTCGTGGCTTACAAAGACCACGTGAACGACCTGAACGAGCTGAGCGACGAGGACCGTAACGCCTTCATGGCTGACGTAGCACAGGTGACTCGTGCCATGCAGAAGGCCTTCAATCCGGAGAAGATCAACTACGGTGCCTATAGCGACAAGCTGTCGCACCTGCACTTCCACCTGGCTCCGAAATATGTGGATGGTCCCGACTACGGCGGCACGTTCCAGATGAACCCGGGCAAGGTGTATCTCACGGATGCGGAATACCAGGAAATGATAGCCAAGATCAAGGCCAACCTGTAAGGGTTCATGGTTAACGGTTAATGGTTAATGGTTTAATAGAAAATAAATATCATGGCTATAGTAAAACCATTTAAAGGAATACGCCCACCGAAGGAACTGGTGGAGCAGGTAGAGAGCCGTCCTTACGACGTGCTGGACTCTGAGGAGGCCCGTGCCGAGGCCGGCGACAACGAGAAGAGTCTGTATCACATCATCAAACCTGAGATTGACTTCCCCGTAGGCACGTCGGAATACGACCCGCGCGTCTATGAGAAGGCTGCTGAGAACTTCCAGAAGTTCCAGGACAAGGGATGGCTGGTGCAGGACGACAAGGAGCACTACTACATCTATGCCCAGACCATGAACGGCAAGACGCAGTACGGACTGGTGGTGTGCGCCCATACCGACGACTACCAGAAGGGTAACATCAAGAAGCACGAGCTGACCCGTCGTGACAAGGAGGAAGACCGCATGAAGCACGTCCGCGTGAACAATGCCAACATAGAACCCGTGTTCTTCGCCTATCCAGACAACAAGGTGCTCGACGAGCTCATCATGCGCTATGCCGCCACGAAGCCTGAGTACGACTTCATCGCTCCTATCGACGGATTCCGTCATCAGTTCTGGATCATCGACGACGACAAGGATACACAGACCATCACCGCTGAGTTTGCCAAGATGCCCAGCCTCTATATCGCTGACGGACACCACCGCTCAGCAGCTGCCGCACTGGTTGGTCAGGAGAAGCAGAAGCAGAACCCCAACCACAAAGGCGACGAGGAGTACAACTACTTCATGGCAGTATGCTTCCAGGCTTCACAGCTGACTATCCTCGACTACAACCGCGTGGTGAAAGACCTCAACGGACTCAGTTCGGAGGAGTTCTTAGCTGCCCTGCAGGTGAACTTCACCGTGGAAGACAAGGGCACCGATATCTACAAGCCTCAGCAGCTGCACGAGTTCTCGCTCTATCTTGACCAGCACTGGTACAGTCTGAAGGCGAAGGAGGGCACATACGACAATACCGATCCCATCGGTGTGCTGGACGTGGACATCTCGAGCCGTCTGATACTGGACGAGATACTGAACATCGGCGACCTGCGCTCGTCGAAGCGTATCGACTTCGTGGGCGGACTGCGTGGACTGGGTGAGCTGAAACGCCGCGTAGACAGTGGCGAGATGCGTGCCGCGCTGGCTCTCTACCCTGTCACCATGCAGCAGATTATGGACATTGCCGACTCGGGCAAGATTATGCCTCCAAAGGCTACGTGGTTCGAGCCGAAGCTGCGCTCAGGACTGGTCATTCATAAATTGGTATAACTAGATTCTCTAGATGCTCTAGAACTTCTAGAATATCTAGAGCATCTAGAAGAACTAGAAAAAGCATGACTGACGAATTCAAGACAATAGCAACAACAAGCGAGGGATACTACACCGAGAAACGGAGCAAGTTCCTCGCTTTTGCTCACCCTGTCAGCACGGTGGACGAGGTGAAGGATATCGTGGCGCAATACCGCAAGAAATACTATGATGCACGCCACGTCTGTTATGCGTATATGCTGGGCGCAGAGCGGCTGGAATTCAGAGCCAACGACGACGGAGAGCCTTCATCGACAGCCGGCAAGCCCATTCTTGGACAAATCAACTCGAACGAACTGACGGACATCCTGATTGTCGTTGTGCGCTACTACGGAGGTGTCAACCTGGGCACCAGCGGACTCATCGTAGCCTATCGCGAGGCTGCTGCCGATGCTATAGCACACGCTAACGTCGAGACGCGCCAGGTGGAGGAAATCGTGAAATACTCGTTTGCCTATCCGCAGATGAACGATGTGATGCGCATCGTGAAGGACATGAATCCTCGCATCCTCTCACAAACCTACGACAACACGTGCGAAATCGTGTTGTCTATTAGAAAAAGCGAAGCCGAACAGCTTCGCAATCGCTTGAACAGCTTGTTATAATCCCAGATACTGTGCACACATCTCTGCACAGCGCTCACCATCAACACCTGCCGAGACTATTCCTCCGGCATAGCCAGCACCCTCGCCACAAGGGAAGAGCCCCTGCAAGCGGACGTGCATCAATGTGTCGGCACTGCGCACAATGCGCACAGGACTGGAGGTGCGCGTCTCCACACCAATCATCAGTGCTTCGTTGGTCAGGAAACCATGACTCTGACGACCGAACTGCTTGAAGCCTTCCTGCAAGCGATGGCTGATGCTTTTAGGCAACCAGAAATGCAAGGGGGAGGATATCAAACCTGGCGCATAAGAGGAACGAGGCAAATCATAGCTCAGACGCTTGTTCACAAAATCAGCCATACGCTGTGCAGGTGCCGTCTGGCGCATATTACCCTGTTGCCAGCAGTCGCGCTCCAGTTGTTCCTGGAAGTGCATGACGCGCAGGGCATCATTCCCCTCGATGTCCTCAGGTCGAATTTCGACCACCATGCCGCTATTGGACCACTGTCCGCCACGATTCGAGGGCGACATGCCGTTGACGACGATTTGTTGCTTGTCGGTAGCGGCAGGAATGACGAAGCCACCAGGACACATGCAGAACGAGTAGACGCCCCTTCCGTCGACCTGCGTGACAAACGAATATTCAGCAGCAGGCAGGTATTTTCCCCTGCCCTGTTTGTTATGGTATTGTATCTGGTCGATGAGCATCGACGGGTGTTCCAAACGGACTCCCACTGCAATGCCCTTCGCCTCTATCTCAATATTGCTCTCTGCCAAATAGCGATAAACATCGCGCGCAGAATGACCAGTGGCGAGAATAACAGGGCCTTGATATTCCTTGTCGGCTGTGGCACAGCCGACTACACGATTGTTTTCAAGCAGCAACCGTGTCATCTTCGTCTGGAAATGCACCTCGCCACCACAACGAAGGATGGTGTTGCGCATATTCTCAATGACACGCGGCAACTTGTCTGTGCCGATATGCGGATGCGCATCAGCGAGGATATTCGTCGAGGCACCATGCTGACAGAACACGTTGAGTATCTTCTCGATATTGCCACGCTTCTTGCTGCGGGTGTAGAGTTTGCCATCACTATAGGCACCTGCCCCACCCTCGCCAAAGCAGTAGTTGCTCTCAGGGTCAACCTGTTGCGTCTTGGTAATCTGCGACAAGTCCTTCTTGCGCTCATGCACATCCTTACCACGTTCCAACACGATGGGGCGCAAGCCAAGCTCAATCAGTCGGAGCGCAGCAAAAAGTCCACCAGGACCAGCACCCACGACAATCACTTGCGGCTTGTCGCTGACATCAGGATAATCCACAGGAACGTATTCATCGTCCTGAGGCTGTTCGTTGATATAGACGCGCACTTTCAGGTTGACAAAGATAGTACGCTGACGAGCGTCAATGCTACGACGCAGGATGCGCACACTCGTCACCGTGCGCACATCAAAGCCATACTCGTCGGCAAGCCAACTACGTAGCGACTGCTCATTAGCAGCTACAGGAGGCAGTACTCTAACTTGATACTCCTGTATCATTATTCTGCCTTGAACAGGTCGTTAATCTCGTCTATCTCGTCTTCGTCAAACCACTTGGCAAGCTTCTCCTTCGCCTTTGTCTGGATATCGGGGTCGATATCAGTCCATACCTTCTTCAGCACGAACAACAGCACGGCGAGGTCGTCGCTAAGACCGGCAATGGGGATTGCATCGGGGATGACGTCGAGGGGACTGATCATATAACCCAGTGCTCCGATAATCATCGCCTTGTTAGCGGTGCTCACCTTGTCGCTCTGCAGCGTGTAATAAAGAATCAGTGCGGCATACACCAGCTTTGCGCCGGCGCGCTTGGCAATACTGGAAATTTTCTCAACAAAGTCCGACTGAGAGAACTTGTTGGCATAGCTCATAAAATCGGGTAATTCCATCTTATTATTTACTATTTGACAATTGACTATTTGACTATTTGACTATTTGACTATTTTATTCTGATGACACGAATGCCTGTATGGGTGGAATGCTTCTGTAAATACTGACGAAGGGGCATGGGTTCTGTCACCACTTTGTGATGCAGTTGCGAGGCATTGAGCAGGTGGAGTCCGTCCTTCTGCCATACGGCAAAGCCCAGGTGGGCGATCTCCAACCCTTTTTTCTTGCAGGTAATGGCAATGATATCACCGTCCTTCACCGTCTGCCGCATCAGCTGGGTATTCTTGACAGCAAGTTTGGGGATATAGCGGAATGTCTTGCCTGTGAGCGCCTTTTCCTGCTGGCGAATTTCTTTCACCAGCGAAGGGTTCGCCTTCAGTGCCTTATAACTTCCTGGATGCTGACTCATGAAGTTGACGTTGATGTGCTGAAGAGCCGTGAAGGGAGGATTGGGCCGCTGAATCTCCTCAACGAGTCCCATCTGTTGCTTATCCAGAATCCAGTCGGTGAAATAGTGCAGTCGACTGGGATAGCCGTTCAGCACACCCTGACGATAGCGCAGAATGCGCAATGCCTGCAGATAGTCAGTCCACTGGCGCTTCTCCTGCTTGACACACAGCGTCAATGCCGTTACCGTCTCGACAAGGGTTGTGCAATCCAACTGTCGAGTGTTGACAACCAGTTGTTCGCGGTCGTTCACCTCCAGGGTGTGTGCTACATAAGGCACACCATGGAATTGGCGTGCGAACCATAAGGTGGAAGCATTGGCAGGAGCCTCCTTCAACAGCCGGCAGACGGTCAGGCTGTCAGCCTTCGTATAGGTTGTCTGTGCTGAAACCGAAAGGCTCAACAGCAGAACCATCATTCCTATTATATATCTCTTCATAGTCATTTCTTTTTATAGCGCGACCGGAGTCCGAAGTTATAACCGATATAGATACACACCTCGCCCAGCACATTATTTGCCACAAAGCGCTCTTTCCGATAATTGTAGGAGCGCACGATGGCACTTGCACCAGCATACCATCTGGTATTGTTGTAAACCAGTCCGAAGCGTCCGATAGCATCCAAATTGAAATTGTCAATATCGAATCCGCCCTTGTCGTCATTTGCCGTCTCACCACGACTCTTCTTGTAGGCGAGAGCTACTGATCCGCTGGCACAGAACAAGCAGTTGCGTGCAAACACCCAGTTGTAGGCGTAGCCCACGGAGGCGTTGATGTTGTAATACTTCACGCTGTTAAACATCAGTGCACTATCCAGTTTCACCTTCTGCTTGCCATAGCGCTCGTCCACCAGTTCCTGGAAAGCCTCATGATCAAACTCCAGGTTGTTGCTCATATAGCCGAGTCCGGCCATCCACGAACCACAGCTGATCTTCTGGCAGGTACTCTGGGCAAAGGCCGCAGGATAGGAGAAGCGCTGATGGTTGAAGATGTAATAGAGACTGACTCCTGTAGTACCCACATTGAAACCATCGAAGGACAGTTCTTCGAGCAGGCGCTCCTTAACCCCTTTTCCCAAATCCACCTCACGCAGCATGTAGTTGTTGCGGGTGTGGTGATAATAGATGTCCGCACCTATCTGTGCACTGTAGATACTGGCATCAATGCCCTTCCATCCTGAGGAGGAGAAGTTCAGGCTGATGTTCCGCAAGTCGAGCGTGTAGCCCAGGAATATCCAGCGCCAGCCGAAATAGGGACCCACCTTGAAGATATGACGTGGTGAGAAAGACACCGACTGACCTTCTTCGCCTGTAGACCGGAGACGATAGAAGTCCCACGTGTATCGTCCCAGTGCCATTACCGACCAGTTGTAGTGTTGCGGCTCCACATAATTCTCGTCGATATAGCTGAAGCCACGAATGGTGCGGCGCAACCAGCTGCTCTCCTTCTTGGGCTGTTGGAATGTCAACGTGTCGGGCTGGTCAATGTTGAGCGTATCGGAAGCCCAAGCCCCAAGCCACATCATCGTCAGCACTATCGTCACCAGTCGTCGCATTCGTCCTCTCTCGTTTTCAGAACTTTCCTAAGATACGGTCCATGACCCAGTTGACGGGCGTTGCCGACACACTGGTGCACTCGCAGAGCCCGATACCTTGAAGGTGTTCACATACACTCTTGATGATAGGATACTGCACATAGGGAGGATTGGGGATGGTAATGGTCTCCAAACCCTCGCTGGTATGTAACTTAATAGGCTCATAGTCGAATACCGAGAAACTGACAGAGCCTCGGTCTCCTATAATCTCTATGCGATCCTCACGCGCAGACTCATGAGCCACGAAGCACCATGAGCCACTGCCAGGCAGTCCTCCCTCAAACTCGAAGCACGCACAGACGGAGTCTTCTGCTTCATAGAGTCCGCCACGATTAGCACAAATGCCACGGGCCTCGGTGATGACGCCATAGATGTGTTGCAGCAAATCGAGCTGATGAGGAGCCAAGTCGTAGAAATAACCACCTCCGGCAATGTCTGGTTGCAGACGCCATGGGAGTTGTCCATTCTTGGCATAGTCCAGTTCACGAGGGGGAACGGCAAAACGAATCTGTACGTTAATGGTCTTGCCGATGACGCCATTGTCCACAATGTCCTTGACCTTTTGGAAATAAGGCAGGTAACGACGATAATAAGCCACAAAACAGGGTACACCCGTCTCCTCGCTCACGCGGTTGATGCGGGCACAATCTTCATACGAAGCAGCAAGCGGTTTCTCCACATAGACGGGTTTACCTGCTTTCATCGCCATGATGGCATAGGTGGCGTGGCTACTGGGAGGCGTGGCAATGTAAATCGCGTTGACGTCGGGATCGTCAATCAGTTCCTGAGCGTCGGTATACCATTTGGGAATACCGTGTCGCTCGGCATAGCTACGCGCATTTTTCTCGTGTCTGCTGGCGACTGCCACCACGCTCGAGCCCTCTACATCCGAGAATGCAGGACCACTTTTCTTCTCCGTCACTTCACCACATCCAATGAAGCCCCATTGTAATATTTTCATAATTTATCTTTAAAGATGGTGCAAAGATACGAAAAAATGCCTACCTTTGCAACACTCTTAGGAAAAAATAGTTCGAAAAGATGGAAAAACAAAAAGAAACAACCCTGATGAAAGAGCGAGGCTATCGGAGTGTTATCACGACAGCACTGCACTTTTATACGTCCTCATTTCGCAAGATTTTCAAAGCCACATGGCCCTTCACACTGGCCTTCTGCCTGATTGCTGCCATTACCGGCGCGCTATTGACCACCTACCTGATTCCGGTAGGATTACAGTTGTTGATATTGCCTGGCTACCGGTGGATGGTGGTGCAGGAGCACTTGCCGCTCATTGGGGGTGTGGTACTCCTGATGGTGGTAAATCTTGCCTTGCTGGTGATGATTGGCAGAAGCGCAGGGCGCCGCCTCCAACTGTTCCAAAGAATGAAACAGGCAGTAAGAGCTGCCCTCAGACATTGGGCTTTGACGTTAGGCATCCTGTTGTTGGGATTTATCGTCCTCGTACCCGTCTGCCTGTTGCTCAGCCTGCCAGTCATTATCCTGACAACAGCATGTATCCAGGCTCAGATGGGCACTCTGATAGGTGATCCCTTGGGATTGCCGACCTGTTTTCCGTGGATGGCTGGCGCTACCTGGCTGTTGGCAGCCTTCCTACAAGTCTACGTCCTGCTCATCCTGTTGGTTGTTGGTTATTATGCATACGGCTCCGTAGAGACCAGGCAACGTGACCGTGAGAAACAAAACAGAACATTCAATAATTTATGAAAAAGATACTTTTTATCGACCGCGACGGAACCATTATCCGCGAACCTGCCGACGAGCAGATTGATGCCTTTGAGAAACTGCAGTTCGTACCGCGAGCCATCAGTAGCCTCGTATTCCTGCGACAGCATACGGACTACCTGTTCGTGATGGTCAGCAATCAGGACGGACTGGGCACCGATGCTTTCCCAGAGGACACTTTCTGGCCTGTTCACAACTTCATCCTCGACACATTGAAGGGCGAGGGTGTCGTGTTTGACGACATTCTGATAGACCCTCATTTCCCTGAGGACAATGCTCCTACGCGCAAGCCAAACACAGGACTCGTGGAGAAATACATGAACAATCCCGAATACGACATCGCACACAGCTACGTCATCGGTGACAGGGAGACTGACCGACAGTTTGCCGAGAACATCGGATGCAGATTCCTACAAGTGGGCGACTGGGACAAGGTGGCTGCCATTGCCTATGGCGGAGAACGCACGGCAGAAGTTCAGCGCACCACCAAGGAAACAGACATCTATATCAAGGTGGACTTGGACGGAAACGGGCACTGCGACATTCAGACGGGACTGGGATTCTTCGACCACATGCTGGAACAGATTGGCAAACACGGCATGATGGATCTGACCATCCGCGTGAAAGGCGACCTGCACGTTGACGAGCACCACACCATCGAGGATACTGCTTTGGCGTTGGGCGAGTGTCTGCTCAGAGCATTGGGCGACAAGCGAGGCATTGAGCGCTATGGCTATGCCTTGCCTATGGACGACTGTCTCTGTTCCGTATGCCTGGACTTCGGTGGTCGCCCCTGGCTGGTTTGGGACGCAGAGTTCCACCGTGAGAAGATTGGCGAGATGCCTACGGAGATGTTCCTGCATTTCTTCAAGAGCCTCAGCGATGCCGCTAAGATGAATCTGAACATCAAAGCCGAAGGACAGAATGAGCACCACAAGATAGAAGGCATCTTCAAGGCATTGGCTCGTGCACTGAAAATGGCAGTACGCCGTGATGTCTATCACTATGAGCTGCCTTCCACCAAAGGATTGTTATAATCTTTATGAATACTGACGAGAAGATACTCAGAATGCAACAACTCGTCCGCGAGTTGAACGAGGCCAGCGAAGCCTATTATAACGGTTTGGGCGAGCGTATGACGGACTACGAGTGGGATGCCCGTTTCGACGAACTGCGACTCCTGGAACAGGAGACAGGCACTACCCTGCCCGATTCTCCTACCCAGAAAGTTTCGGAAGACAGCATCGCCGGCCAGAAAGAGGAGCATGAGTTTGCTGCACTCTCACTGGCTAAGACCAAGAAGACTACTGACTTGGTGAAATGGGCCGAGCAGAAGCCCATCTGGATTTCGTGGAAACTGGATGGTCTGACGCTGGTGGTCACCTACGACAACGGCAAACTGACAAAGGTGGTCACCCGTGGCAACGGACATATCGGCACCAATATCACGCATCTGGCCTCTGCCATCAGCGGCATTCCTGCCACAATTCCTGCTCAGGGACATACCGTCATTCGTGGCGAGGCAGTCATCTCCTACGACGACTTCGACCGATTCCTCATGGAGAGCGGCGAGGACTATGCCAACCCACGCAACCTGGCCTCGGGATCACTCACGCTGAAAGACGTCGAGGAGGTGCGACAACGACATATCCAATGGATTCCATTCACCTTAGTATATACCGAAGAGGACATCAACTCTTGGGGCGGACGCATGGACTGGCTCGACCATCAAGGATTCAACACTGTGGAGAGACAGTTAGTCAACACGCCTGACATCGGTTCCGTGGAAGAGTGCATCACGGCATTTACCAAGGAAGTTACCACAAAGCAGAATCCCTTCCCTGTCGACGGACTCGTTATCTGCTACGACGACACCGTCTATGCGCAGACAGGCTCCATCACCGGACACCATGCCACGCGAGCCGGTCTGGCTTTCAAATGGCAAGACGAAGCAGCAGAGACCACGCTCAAAGAGATAGAGTGGTCGTGTGCCGCCTCTACCATCTCGCCTGTCGCCATTTTCGAACCCGTTGAGTTGGAGGGCACTACTGTCAAGCGCGCCTCGCTGTGTAACATCAGCGAGTGTGAACGACTGGGCATCGGTGCCACAGGAACGCGCATCAGCGTCATCAAGGCTAATAAGATTATCCCGAAGGTCATTAAGGTCGAAGCGGCTGTTGGCTCATTCTGCATTCCTGAAGAGTGTCCGGTATGTCACGCTCCTGCCGTTGTCAAGGTAAGCGAGGTCAGTGGTACGAAGACGCTCCACTGCACCAATGGTGAATGTCCTGCCAAACAACTTCGTAAGTTTGCCCGCTTCGTGTCGAAGGAGGGCATGAACATCGACGGCATCTCCGAACAGACACTCTCGAAGTTTATCAACTTGGGATGGGTCAGCGAGTATGCCGACATCTACGAACTGAGAAGCCACATCCGCGAACTGGCTCAGATGGAAGGCTTTGGCGAGAAGTCGGCTTCCAACATCATGCGCTCTATCGACAAGTCGCGCGACGTGGAGGCACACCGATTGCTTTACGCCCTGAACATTCCCCTTTGTGGACTGGACGTCTGCAAGCGGCTGCTGTCAGCCTATCCCTTGGCAGACTTGGTCTTCGAGGCCACAAAGGCTGGTGCTGACCTTTTCTCTCCCCAAGCCGAGCCTCAGGAGGTTTTTGCCCACGTCAATGGCATTGGTCCTGAGAAGTCGGCATCCTTTGTACGCTGGTTCCGCGACGAGCACAACCTGACGCGCTATCGTCACCTGATGGAGAAAATCAGCGTGACGCAGGCCGACAACTCGCCCAAGGGAAACCGTTGCGAGGGACTGACCTTCGTCATCACGGGCGACGTACACCATTACAAGAATCGCAACGAGCTGAAAGCCTATATCGAGTCACAGGGTGGCAAGGTGGCCTCGGCAGTCAGTGGTTCCACGTCTTACCTTATTAATAACGATGTCACCTCCTCTTCCGGAAAGAACAAGAAGGCAAAGGAGCTGAACATCCCAATCATCTCAGAAGAAAAATTTATTGAAAACTATCAGATATGACTCAGAAAATGAAAACCGCTACGCTCTGCGTACAGGCAGGATGGAAGCCGAAGAACGGCGATCCGCGTGTACTGCCTATCATCCAAAGTACCACTTTCAAGTATGACAACACGGAAGAGATGGCAGACCTCTTCGACCTGAAGAAGGAAGGCTATTTCTACACACGTCTGCAGAACCCTACCAATGACGCTGTTGCCTCCAAGATTGCAGCCCTCGAAGGCGGCGTTGGTGCCGTACTGACCTCCAGTGGTCAGGCTGCTAACTTCTATGCTGTTTTCAACATCTGCGAGGCTGGCGACCATATCGTCACCTCCAACGAGATCTACGGTGGTACCTATAACTTGTTTGGCGTCACACTCAAGAAGCTAGGTATCGAGTGTACCTTCGTATCTCAGGAAGCCTCGGAAGAGGAAATCTCTGCTGCTTTCCGTCCTAACACCAAGGCTCTGTTTGGCGAGACTATTTCCAATCCGGGTTGTCAGATTCTCGACATCGAGAAATTTGCACGCATTGCGCATAAGCACGGTGTGCCCCTGATTGTCGACAACACCTTCCCCACTCCTATCAACTGTCGTCCCTTTGAGTGGGGCGCTGACATTGTCACCCACTCTACCACCAAGTATATGGACGGTCATGCTACTCAGGTAGGAGGATGCGTAGTGGATAGCGGCAATTTCGACTGGGATGCCCATGCTGACAAGTTCCCCGGGCTTACCACGCCCGATGAGTCGTATCACGGACTGACCTATACCAAGGCTTTCGGCAAGATGGCATATACCACCAAACTGGTGGCTCAGCTAATGCGTGACCTGGGCTCTATTCCTGCTCCTCAGAACTCGTTCCTGTTGAACCTCGGACTGGAAACGCTTCACCTACGTGTTCCCCGTCATTGCGAGAATGCACAACGCGTGGCCGAGTTCCTGAACAATGATCCGCGCGTAGCGTGGGTTCACTATAGCGGACTGCCCAACGACAAGAACCATGCTTTGGCTCAGAAATACCTGCCCAACGGCTCATGTGGCGTCATTGCCTTCGGACTGAAAGGCACGCGTGAGACAGCTGTCCAGTTTATGGACTCCCTGCAAATGATTGCTATCGTAACCCATGTGGCTGACGCCCGTACCTGCGTGCTCCATCCGGCATCACACACTCACCGTCAGCTCTCCGACGAGCAACTGCGCGAGGCTGGAGTGGCCCCTGACCTCATCCGCCTAAGTGTTGGCATCGAGGACTGCGATGACATCTTGGCCGACATCAAACAGGCACTGGATAAGATTTAGCATGAATATTCTGTTGATGATGCTTCGCTCCGCACGCCCCAGTCGTACGGAAGACATGAAGGCCATTGCCAAGCCACGCTGGATTAAGCAAGGCTATGAGGCGCTGACCTTCTTCGGCACCATCATCACACATACCACTCAGGAAGCCGAAATGTTCAACAGGCGTTTCGACTTCCTGAAAAACCACGAGATGATACACCTTTATCAGGCGCGAGCTACCCACGACTCGTGGACCTGTTTCTATCTGTTGTATGGTTGGTATTGGCTATGCGCGTCGCGCTACTACAGACGCCTGCCTAATGCGGGCTACTTGCTGAACCCTTTCGAGTTGGAAGCCTACGGACATATGCACGACATCCACTATCTACAAAGGCAGCAGCAGGCTGTTGAATGGAAACATTACGCCCAAATGTCACTGGCTGAACGCTATACACACTACACAAAGAATATGTTACAAAAACAAATGTCGAAAAATTTGGTCAGTTCGCAATAATAGTGTATCTTTGCAGCAATTAATTCATTACGAAACAAATACTTTTTAAGAAAATGAACAACGTACCTAACATTAAGATTGGAATCGTCGCCGTTTCTCGCGACTGTTTCCCTGAGTCATTGGCTGTTAACCGTCGTAAGGCCGTTATCGCTGCGTATGAAAAGAAATTCGGTAAGGAAGGCATCTACGAGTGTCCTATCACCATCGTTGAGAGTGAGATTCACGCTCAGCAGGCTCTTGAGGACGTGAAGAAGGCCGGCTGTAACGCACTCTGTGTCTATCTTGGCAACTTCGGTCCTGAAATTTCTGAGACCATGATTGCTGACTGGTTCCAGGGCCCCACCATGTTCTGCGCTGCTGCTGAGGAGACACAGAACGACCTCATCGATGGTCGTGGTGACGCCTACTGCGGTATGCTGAACGCCAGCCAGGCTCTGAGCCTGCGCAAGACTCGCGCATACATTCCCGAGGAGCCCGTTGGCACTGCTGAACAGTGCGCTGAAATGATTCACGAGTTCCATCCCATCGCACGCGCTATCGTAGGTCTGCAGAACCTGAAGATCATCAGCTTCGGTCCCCGTCCTAACAACTTCCTGGCTTGTAACGCTCCTATCCGCGCCCTGTATGACCTCGATGTTGAGATTGAGGAGAACTCAGAGCTCGACCTGCTGGAGGCTTACCAGAAGCACGCTAACGACCCACGCATCGACGATGTCGTAAAGGATATGGCAGCTGAGCTGGGGCATGGCAACAAGATTCCTCAGGTGCTTCCTAAGCTCGCTCAGTACGAGCTGACACTGACCGACTGGATTGAGGCTCACAAGGGTTCTCGTCAGTTCGTCGCTATGGCAAACAAGTGCTGGCCTGCCTTCCAGACCATGTTCGGTTTCGTTCCCTGCTATGTCAACAGCCGTCTGACTGCTCGTGGCATTCCCGTAGCTTGCGAGGTCGACATCTATGGCGCGCTGTCAGAGTATATCGGAACCTGCATCAGCCAGGATGCTGTTACCCTGCTCGACATCAACAACACCGTTCCTAACGATATGTACGAGGAGAGCATCAAGGGCAAGAAATTCGCTTGCGACACCTACACCGACAAGGAGATCTTCATGGGCTTCCACTGTGGTAACACGGCTTCTACCAAGGTTTGCAACTGTCAGATGTGCTTCCAGCGCATTATGGCTCGCGCCCTGCCTGTTGAGGTTACCAACGGTACACTGGAAGGTGACATCCTGCCTGGTCTGGCTACTGTTTATCGTCTGCAGTCAACTGCTGACACCAAGCTCCGCGCTTACATCGCACAGGGCGAGGTTATTCCTGTAGCAACCCGCTCATTCGGTTCTATCGGTATCTTCGGTATCAAGAACATGAGCCGTTTCTATCGTCACGTCCTCATCGAGAAGCACTACCCACACCACTGCGCCGTGATGTTCGGTCATCAGGGTAAGTACTTGTGGGAGGTTCTCAAGTACATGGGCATCCCCGTTGACGAGATTGACTACAACTTCCCGAAGGGTGACTTCTACCCCACCGAGAATCCGTTTGCATAATCCGCAATGGTCGTATGATAATAAAGAGCAGCCCCGCTTATCGAGGCTGCTCTTATTTTTTATGTCGCCGATTCAGTAAAGAAGCATCATCAACAGATAGCCCACGCCGATGCTCACGAAGGTCGTGATGAAACCTGCCAACTGGAAAGAGTGGTTCACCACATATTTGCCAATGCGCGTCGTACCCGTACGGTCGAAACCGATAGCAGCCACCTCTGTAGGATAGTTTGGCAAGAAGAAGTAGCCATTCACGGCAGGGAACAGCACCAGCAGCACCATCGGAGGCACACCCAGCGCCAGTCCAACGGGGAAGAGTGTCTTGACAGTGGCGGCCTGCGAGAAAAGCATGATGCTGAACAGGAACAACGGAATGGCAAACAGCATCGGATAGCTGGTAAAGAAGCTATCCACACCGCCCAGTATCACCTCGTGGTGAGCTTCAAAGAAAGTGCTGCCCATCCAGGCCACACCAAAGATAGAGACCATCGCGTTCATTCCCGCAGCAAAGACATTACTGCTGGCGGCTTTGCGCACATCAGCCTTTCCCACCAGCAGAATCAGAGCAGCAATGCTCATCATCACCACTTCAATCGTCGTATTCATGGCCAGCCGAATACCGTTAAATGAAGGGCGCAATTCTGGGAATACGCCAAACAGCACCACCAACAGCACACCCAGCATGAATGCCAGCACGGCCCATTTGGCTTGTGGGTTGCTGGCCATGGTCTCGTCGCGAGTCTCATCTTCCGCATTCAGCAGTCCCTCACGGATTCGTCGCTGATATTCCGCATCTTTCTCCAGCGGCTTGCCCACATAGTTCTGCACCAACGACGCTATCAGAATGGCGATGAGGGAGGCCGGAATGGTAATCGCCATGATCTCCGTCATACCAATACCCTTGTCGCCCAACAACATTTCCGACACAATAGCAGCAGTAGCAGCTGATACGGGCGAGCCCGTACACCCCAACGACGCCGCTATCGTCGCCACACTCAGGGGACGTTCTGGGCGCACCTTGTCTTTGCGCGCAATCTCCGAAATGATAGGCAGCATCGCATAGCACGTGTGCGCCGTTCCCGTGCACAGGGTGAGAAACCAGGTGACAAGCGGTGCGTAGAAAGTGATGCGACTGGGGTGCTTCTTCAGAAAGCGTGCCGCTACATTCACCATATAGTCCAGTCCACCCGCCGCCTGCAGGGAAGCCGAAGCCGTGATGACACTCACAATAATGAGCATCACATCGATGGGAATCGCTCCTGGCTCCTCTCCGAAGACAAACACCAAGATGAATACGCCCACCATTCCGTAGATGCCCAGTCCGATGCCACCCTTCTTGGCACCGATGAATATCATCGCCAATACGATGGCCAGTTGCAGGAGAATGATAAATGTTGTCATAGGATGATTAGTTATGATGTTGCAAATATAGACAAAAAAAGGCGAAACTTCAAACATTTCGCCTTTTTTTTACTTTGAGCGTTCTATTTATTCGCTAGCCGTCAGGTCATCTATCTGTTCGATGATGTTCTGATATTGGCGCTGGGTCTTAAAGTGAATTGAGAAACCTATAATGACTCCGATGACTCCACCTATACAACCAGCCCAGAACAAGGGGTGCATCAGCAGGTCATGGTTCTGCTTGTAAACCTCGTAGAAGAACCAGGCTAGCCACAGGATGACGCCTGGAATTCCAATAATTAGCCAGTCGGCATCGAACTTCTTGGCACGGGCCATGCGGCGTCCTACTTCCATCAGGTTGTTGGTCATCAGGTTACTATCACTCAGATTCCTTTTATTATAATAGGTGGCACCCGCACACACCAGCATAAAGATGCTTGTGGCAATCCAGAAGGCAATGGAGAAGTTGCTCAGCACGACGAAGACCCAGTAGCCGTAAGGAACCATCAGTACAGACAGGAAGATGAGTCCAATGTACGTGCGCTTGATGTTGCCAGCAGTACGCTTCATCGAGTGGCGGATGAGCCGGTCGTTGACAATCTCTTGTTGGTTCAGCTTATTCTTGAGCGTATTCAGCTGAAGGCGCATATTCTCTAATTCGAAGTTCTCGTTGTTCAACTTCGTTGCACCTTTCTCACTCTCGGCAGAATGAGTAAACTCATTTTGCTCTCGCTTATTCGAAACATTCATAATGGGTAAGTTTTTAATCGTTTGACATTTGTTTTAACTGCTCGCGGATTCTAAACAGACGGACGCTGACGTTCTTAGTCGTGATACCGACAATCTGTCCGATCTCCTCGTAACTAAGGTTTTCGAGCCAGAGCAGGACAATCGCACGGTCGAAAGGCTGCAAACGGGAGATGCGCCTGTGGAGCATGTCCACTTGACGGGTATCCTCGTCGTTGTCTTTGAAGAGGTTGATGTCCATAGTCAGACGGACTTCTGCCGAGCGTCGCTTCTTTTTCCTGTCGATAGAGATGCAGGTGTTGAGGGCAACACGGTAAATCCAAGTCCTGATGTCGGAGCGATGCTCGAAGCTGTCGAAGCCTTTCCAAAGATTGACTAGTACCTCCTGGAAAAGGTCGTCCACCTCGTCAGCATCTTTTGAGAACATGTAGCACACGGTGTAGATGGTGCTCTTGTGCTCTTTAACGGTTTGTGCAAACTGTTGGTCTAATGCATTCATTGTCTTGTACTGTTTTGAATCCTTTATTCACCCATTAGACGCGGCTATATGATGAAAAACTACAAGTATTTTATTTTTTTTCTACTCTTCCGCTTATTTATCATGATGCAAAGGTACACATTTTACCCCAAAAACTAAGAAATAATGTGTGGTGTTTCACTAAAAAACAGCAAAAAGTCACAAAGTCACAAATAACAAATAACTTTTTGCAGTTTCTTCTGTGAGACACACGAGGTCACATTCGCTTTTGAATCAGGGGACGGTTCTTTGATCCGTTACAATCCTCTGAAAACGAATCAGAGAACCGTCCCTTGATTTATTGCTCAATTTTGGGATTGTATTTCTCTTTAATCACCTTTGCCTGACTGGAGTTGATTCTCGTTTCAGGCAGCAAGTCACATAGCCATGCATCTTTCCTTGTATATCCTAATGGTGCAAGGTAGATAATATGCGATTATCTGGTTTGTCATATCACAAAACATATTAAAACTAAGAGCAAAGTTACTTAATTTGCCGCAAAATCACTACTTTTGCAGCAAATTATTAAAATAGTTTAGGAAATTTGTCTATGGCGCATTTCGGACAGTCAGATGATTTCAGGCGTGAAGAACTGATACGCATCATCGAGCATTCTGTGGAGAAATTGACTTTAGCAGAGTTGGAAGCTCTATACTACGACATGACCACGAAGTCGTATATCAATGACAATTAAGTGATATGGTACAGCAAATAGAGATAATCCTGAAGCCGAAACGCAGAGGTTTCCACTTGGTAACGAGTGAGATTCTGAGTCAGTTGCCCAAGTTGCCTAAGACGGGTATCGTCAATATATTCTGCAAGCATACCAGTTGCGGACTGAGCATCAATGAGAATGCAGATCCAGATGTTCGTGTGGATATGGAAACCATCTTCAACCGACTGGTTCCTGAGAACCGCCCAGAGTATGAGCATACTTTGGAAGGTGCCGATGATATGCCCGCTCATGCCAAGTCCACGTTGAGCGGTGTCAGTATTACTATTCCCATAACTGACGGTCGTTTGAATCTTGGCACTTGGCAGGGTATCTACTTCTGCGAATATCGAAATTACGGCGGTTCCAGAGAATTGGTAGTAACGATTATTGGAGAGTAATATGGATAAACGAGAATACATAAAGGCCAACAAGGATTGGTTAGAGGCGAAAGCCAAAGAAGAGGGTGTCAAGGCATTGCCCAAAGGCATCTACTATAAAGTGTTGAGTGAAGGTAATCAGGACAGCTCCAAGCCGACGGCACGCAGTATCATCACTGCCCATTACACAGGCAAGACCATCGACGGGAAACCGTTTGACAGCAGTCGTGGTGGTGTGCCTTTGGCTTGCAGACTCTGTGACTTGATAGAGGGCTGGATCATCGCCATGCAACAGATGCATATCGGTGATAAGTGGGAGATATACATTCCTGCCGAAATGGGCTATGGCAAATTCTCTCAACCGGGCATCCCTGGTGGCTCTACACTTATCTTTGAAATTGAATTGTTAGGCATAGGATGACTCTAAGGGAACTTATAAACTCTGTAGATTCTGAGCAATACAACGAATCGCCGTTATATCAGAAACTGCGTGAGACTAAGCCTGAATACGGTTCGAACAAACGTATTCAAGTGAAATTGGTTGATGGCGAAATAGCTATTACCAATGTTCATGTTGGTTCGATGGGTGACATCATCACTTATCCTATTGACGTAGATCCAGACCTGAACATATCCAAAGTGCAGCTTCTCGATGCCATTCTACATGAGCTATCCTCCAATGGCTTCAGCGACTCTGAGGCATCTGATTTCTGGAGCGACTTTGACAATTTACAGAAAGCAAAGATTATCAGATAAATCGGTATTTATGGAAATAAAAAACAGACCAAATCCCAATGAGGCTTTTCCTAATCCGAAGATTCCAAGCCTCTGCTTCATCAAGAACGTGGTGAAGAACCCACGTATTATCATCGGTGACTACACCTATTACGATGATGTGGATGGTGCTGACCAGTTCGAGAAGCATGTCACTCATTTCTATGACTTCATAGGTGACCGGCTTATTATTGGCAAATTCTGCGCTATTGCCAAGGGTGTGGAGTTTGTCATGAATGGTGCCAACCATAGGATGGACGGCGTAACAACCTATCCTTTTTACGTCATTGGCGGCGACTGGGGAAGTGCCATTGCTCCTGTGAAAGATGAATTGCCTCTGAAGGGAGATACTGTTGTGGGCAATGACGTCTGGATTGGTCAGAATGTAACCATTATGCCAGGCGTTCATATTGGCGATGGAGCCATTATTGGAACAAACTCTGTAGTTGCCTCAGATATTCCACCTTATGCTGTTGCGGTAGGGAATCCCTGCCGAGTTGTCAGGTTGCGTTTTGACGACGAATTTATCACCTATCTGCTGCAACTGAAATGGTGGGATTGGGATATAAAGAAGATTGAGGCAAATTTCAAAGCCTTGACAAGTGGTGATTTGTCATTAATCAAAGAGATTAAAGATTAGTTTTACATATATGGTTATACTGATAACAGGTGCTTCACATACGGGTAAGACGCTTCTTGCACAGCGTATGCTTGAGAAATACAAGTATCCATATCTGTCGATAGATCACTTGAAAATGGGTATGATCCGAAGCTGTAAGACAAATCTTACTCCAGAAGACGACGATGCCCTTACGGATGAGCTTTGGCCGATTGTGCGTGAAATGATAAAGACAGCAATTGAGAATCATCAGAATCTCATTGTGGAAGGTGGCTACATTCCCATCAACTGGAAGGATAGTTTTCGTGAACAGTATTTAGACTCCATCCGCTTTATTTGTCTCGCCTTCTCTGATGAATACATTGACACTCACTTCGATGAAATAAGAGAACATCGTTCTGATATCGAGGCTCGGCAAGATGACGGCAATTGCACCATCGCGAGTCTGAAGGATGACAATAGGAGGTACATCGATGGTTTTAAGACTGCAGGAGAAAAGGTCTTTTTAATAAGGGCTGACTATGAACAAATGATACAGTCTATTATAGATTTATAAATTCCAATTTGTAGATATAATCGATGAAACACTTGACAAGCATAATAGATATAGAACGGACAATAGCGGATAACTGCTTGTGCCTTTTCTACATCAAGGCTCCAGATTGTGGAGTCTGCAACGTCATGCTTGATAAAGTGGGGAAGTTGGCAGACCAGTTCGCATCTCTGGCTTCTTTCTATACTGACATCACAGAAGAGCCTTTGATAGCAGGACAATTCCTGGTCTATTCAGGGCCAACAGTTTTGCTTCTGATGGATGGTAAGGAAGTATATCGTGGTTCTCAGTTCATTGACTTGGAGGAATTGGAATACAACATTAACCGATTTCTTACGCTTTCAGAACAATGACTGACTTCGATTCCGTTTGGCGCACTCAGGACGAGATAAGAACGGTAGTAAATGCCGTTCTGGGTGAATGTATCTGGAATCTGATCTATAATGAACGACGGATGGCCATTGAGCTGGAGATTACCAAGTGTCCGGAGGAAGAAGAGGTTGACATGCTTATCAACCAGTTTCCTGTACCTGCAGACTATGACGGTGTAGGCTCTAAAGGAACAAAGTTCGTGTTTTACATGTAAAAAAGGGAACTCTCATTTCTGAGAATTCCCCGTGTCCTTTTGAAAGGCATTTTGGCCATTTGTCAAGTTTCTCCATGCTGGCAATATTGGTGTAGTACCAATTGGTGTAATAGGAGGAGCTTGTGGTGCTGCCTCTGAATCACGAGGGACAGGTCAACTGATACAACTCCTTAGCGTGAATCAAAGTTCTGACCCCCTGATTGTTATATAATGTGAAAATGCTACACAGAGCTGAAATTTCAGCCCTGTAACTTTCTCCCACGCAGATTGCGATTTTGTTACTTTGTTATTTGTTATTTGTTATTTTAAGCCATATATTTTTGTTTGCAAGGAAAGAAGGGGCAAAAGAAGATGGTGTAAAGAATTAATTGTTAATTTATTTAATACTTATATAATATAATATATTATATAAGTATTTATTATTTCCTGTATTTTTGAAAACCGCTTAAAGTAACAAGTAACAAATAACAACGTAACAATCGAGTTGTCTATATTTCATACATTTTAATTTCTTGCAAAATTAGGGCGAAAATTAGCCCTCAAAAAATGTGGTTTTTCGGGATTTTATTTGCAAGCCCTTTGAAAATTTCGTACCTTTGCATGGTCAAACGAAAGGTAGCGATGATACGCTCAGGGCAGCTGGAATTTGCGTTTAGGCCTGCGAAAATTTACGGCCTGCCCAGGGAGTAAAAAACCGATGCCGATAACGCTAACCTTAACGGAAACGACAAACAACAAACAAACATCAAAAAAAATTTAACAAACAAGAGAACCTGAGAAGGGACTAAGCAAACCGAGAGGCGAGCAACGAATTAAAATCAAGAGGAGACAAGGAGGAATGGGCATGCTACGAAAAAAGAAAAAGGGAACCACATCTGGACAGACGCAATCCCCTTGGAGTATTTAACGATTCGCGGGTTACTTCTGGCGGAAGGCCTCGGCTTGTGAGCGAATCAGTTCTTCATCGTCGAAATAGTTGATCTGCATGGCCTGGCGCACCTCACTCATGGTCTGAGCAGCAGTCTCACGGGCTTTCTCAGTGCCTCGGCGCAGGATGTTGTAGATCTCGGGGATGTCCTGCTCGAACTCGTGGCGACGCTGACGCATGGGCTCCAAGAACTCGTTGAGAATCTGGTTGAGGAACTTCTTGCACTTCATATCGCCCAAGCCACCACGGCGGTAGTGGTCTTTCAGCTCGTCGAGGTTCTGGTATTCAGGCCAGTACTGTGCAAAGTGTTCAGGACGCGAGAAGGCGTCGAGATAGGTGAACACGGCGTTGCCCTCCACATGGCCAGGGTCGTTCAGATTGATGTGAGTGGGGTCGGTGTACATCGAGCGAACCTTCTGCCAAACGGTGTCAGCATCGTCGGAGAGGTAGATGCAGTTACCCAGCGACTTGGACATCTTCTCCTTGCCATCGGTGCCAGGCAGACGACGTGCAGTGGCATTCTCAGGCAGCATGATGTTGGGCTCGACCAACACGGGAGCATAAATCTGGTTGAAACGGCGCACCAGTTCGCGTGTCACCTCAAGCATGGGTTCCTGGTCTTCGCCAGCAGGCACGGTAGTAGCCTTGAAGAGCGTGATATCAGCAGCCTGTGACACTGGGTAGCAGAAGAAGCCCAAGGGGATGCTCTCGCCCTCGAAGCCACGCATCTTCACCTCGGTCTTCACAGTCGGATTGCGTTGCACACGCGAAACGGAGACAAGGTTCATGAGATAGGTGGTCAGCTCAGCCAACTCAGGTATCTGACTCTGGATGAACAGCACACACTTCTCGGGGTCGAGGCCTGCAGCCAGATAGTCGAGCGCCACATTGACGATGCTCTGGCGAATCTTCTCCGGATTGTCGGCATTATCAGTAAGGGCCTGTACATCGGCCATGAAAACGAACATCTTGTCATAGTCGCCTGCGTTCTGCAACTCTACGCGACGACGCAGTGAACCAATATAGTGTCCCAAGTGGAGCTTGCCCGTAGGACGGTCACCTGTCAGTATAATCTTTCCCATATTTTTGTGTTATTTTATTTTGTTCTTGTCAGTTTGAAGATTTTGCCTTTTTCCTCTTTAATCGTGAGGACCTTGCCGTCCTGGCTGATGAACATGGTATCCTTCTCGTTGTCCTTATCGGCCATGATAACCATGTTGTCCTTGACGATATAGGTGCCTTTCTGCGATGAGGGAGCCACAGCCAGAGCAGCCTTCATGGCCTTGCGCTTCAGCCAGCCGTAACCAGCAGCTTTCAAGGCATCGTCACTGACTTTCGTATCTTGTTTTAGCACGACATTCTTATCGTCCTTGAACTCGACAGTAATCGCCATTTTCATGCCCTTCTTCATAATCTCCATATCAGCCAACTTCTTCTTGATTTCGGCATCCAACTTAGCGACTTCCTCATCAGTCAGTTTGCGGCCTTTCTTTTTCTCGGCCTTGGCAATAAACTTACCACGAGCCTCGGCTACTTTCTTGTCTACATCCTTAGTCGCCTCGTTCATCATGCCAGCCAAGACATTGGGATGATGATAGGTACGGCCGGCAAGGCTTGTCTGAGCACTTATCGCCACGCTAGCTGTCAACAAAAGAACCACCAAAAGCCCGAAAAGCTGTCTTCTCATATCCTCAGTTTTAATAATCGCATGCAAAGGTAAGAAAATTATTGCAAACTGTGGCATAATTCCTTTGCAAAAGTGTGCAAATGACCCTTTGTGAACTTTTGCAAACCTTTTTTCTTGGTTGGTTAGTGATTTTTTCATAACTTTGCATCACAGAAAACAAGAAAATGAATATGACAACTATCCTGACCAACCGCGAACTGTTCCTGCTGATGATTTGCACGGTGTTCTATGTCACCTTATTTATATTGGTGATACAAAGTAACCGCAGGAAGATTCAGCTGTTGCAAAGCCGACTGGACAACATACACGCCATGCAGAAGATGGCTGTGATGGAGCAACGGGTCAGCGACAAGAGTACACTGATGAGCTCGCCCATCTACCTTCGCATCAAACAGTATCTGAACGAGGGGCGCAGCATGACGGAGAGCGACTGGACAGAACTGACGGAGGCGGTTGACACGACCTATGCAGGATTTACCGACAAGTTGTACAGTCTTTATCGCATGAGCGAACAGGATTTACACGTCAGCCTGCTCATCAAGATGCGACTGCAGCCAAAAGACATCGCTACGCTGACGGCTCACTCGAAGGAAAGTATAGCCACCACGCGTAGCCGACTCTACCAAAAGGTGTTTGGCAAGAAAGGGAGCACGAAGGATTGGGACGATTTTATCTTATCGATTTGATACATTAAAGATTAAACATTAAAGATTAAAGCATATGATTGAGTACATCTTACAAAACATGTGGCAGGTGTGGGCCATCGTAGCCGTGCTTTGCCTGATTATGGAACTGTCGTCGGGTGATTTCTTTATCATCTGTTTCTCTATCGGTGCCGTTGGAGCTGCCATTGTAGCCGCACTGTTTAGCGACAGCATCACGGTACAAATCCTCTGTTTTGTCGTCATATCACTGGCTGCACTGCTCTATGTGCGTCCAGCTGCCAAAAAATGGTTGCACAAAGGGGAGGACAAACGCGTGAGCAATGCGGACGCCCTGTTAGGCCGCACAGGTCGTGTGACTGAGGCGATCAAGGCTGGCAACAGTGGATACGTACAAATAGACGGAGACTTGTGGAAGGCCGTCAGTGAGACGGATATTCCCGAAGGAACTTCCGTGCGCGTCATCGGACGTGAGAGCACCATCATTACGGTGGAAACGTTGTAACAATAAACAATAGCCAATAAACAATAAAATATTAAAGATTATGAAAACTATTTCGGAGTACAAAGACATGGCCCTTCAGTCATTGGAGGGAAAATGGGGAAAGGCTGCCATAGCCACGCTCATCGCATTCATCATCCTGGAGTTATTCGGCTCTTCGCCATCATTCTTTATGGATCCCATTCCCAGTATGGTCTTACAGGGAGTCTTCTCGTTGCTGTTGTTGCCTCTGGCATGGGGTCACTTCATTTTCTTCCTGAGATTAATCCGCGATGAGAACCTCGATTACGGACACCTGTTCGATGGTTTCAACCAGTATTTCCGCATCTTCCTGGCTGAGTTGCTGAAAGGCATCTACATCCTGCTCTGGGCACTGTTGCTCATCATTCCGGGCCTCATCAAAGAGTATTCCTACGCCATGACGGAATTTATCCTGAAAGACAACCCCGAGATGAGCGGCGAGGAAGCTATCTGCGAGAGTATGCGACTGATGCAGGGCCACAAGATGCAGCTCTTCCTGCTTGACCTCAGCATGATTGGCTGGCTTATCCTGTCTTTCCTCACACTGGGTATCGGATTACTTTTCCTGATGCCGTACAACTATACGGCTCACGCCCATTTCTACGAGGACTTGAAGGCAAAACAATAAAGATTAAAGATTAAACATTAAACAATAAACAATATGGACATTATGAGTTATGTATTAATTGCCATCATCGTACTGGTGGTCATCTTTGCCAAAATGGCATTAGTCATCATCCCTCAGTCTGAAACCCGTATCATTGAGCGCTTAGGACGTTACTATGCCACGCTGAACCCTGGTATCAACATCATCATCCCCTTCATCGACCGTGCCAAGGAGATTGTCGTGCTGAACCGTGGACGCTACGCTTACTCCAACTCGATTGATCTCCGTGAGCAGGTTTACGACTTCCCCTCGCAGAACGTGATTACGAAAGATAACATCCAGATGGAAATCAACGCCCTGCTGTACTTCCAGATTGTTGATCCGTTCAAGGCGGTGTATGAGATTTCGAACCTGCCCAACGCCATCGAGAAACTGACACAGACCACCCTGCGTAACATCATCGGTGAACTGGAACTGGACGAGACGCTGACTTCGCGCGACACCATCAACACCAAACTGCGCGCCGTGCTGGACGATGCCACCGACAAATGGGGTGTGAAAGTAAACCGTGTTGAACTGCAAGACATTGTGCCTCCTGCAACGGTGCTGAACGCGATGGAGAAGCAGATGCAGGCCGAGCGCAACAAGCGTGCACAGATTCTGACCTCAGAGGGTGAAAAGGCTGCTGAAATCCTGGCATCAGAGGGTGAGAAGACTGCCATCATCAACCGTGCTGACGCCCAGAAGCAACAAGCCATCCTACACGCTGAAGGTGAGGCACAAGCACGCATCCGCAAGGCAGAAGCTGAAGCCAAGGCTATCGAACTGATCACGGAGGCTGTGGGCAAGTCGACGAATCCTGCCAACTATCTGCTGGCTCAGAAGTACATCCAGATGATGCAGGAACTGGCTCAGGGTGACAAGACGAAGACGGTATACCTGCCCTATGAAGCCACTAACCTGCTCGGCTCTATAGGTGGCATCAAGGACCTGTTCAAGACCGAATAACGAAACTACACATAACAACAAAAAAAAGAGGCTCAGGCCTCTTTTTTTATGGGTATCGTGAACGAGAAGGTTGAGCCCTCGCCCTCGACGGACTCTACGTAGGCATCACCGCCATTCTTGCGAGCAAAATCCTGACAGAGCTGCAAGCCCAATCCGGAACCTTCCTCACCACCTGTTCCGTAAGTTGTCTCACCTTTATGGAAAATGGTTTCCACGCGGTCTGCTGCAATACCGACACCATGGTCACGGACGCTGATACGAGCGAAGTCACCTTCACGTTTGAAGAACACCTCAATACCCTTCCCTTCGGGTGTGAACTTGATAGCGTTCGACAGGAAGTTTCGGATGACGGTCTTGACCATATCATTATCAGCATGAACGGTGATTTTCTCCTCGGAAGGAATATATTGAAGCGTGATTTTCTTCATCTCGGCAATCATGGTGAAGATGTCAACCACACCGGGCACAACCTCTTCGAGGTCGAAATCCTGATAGACGACATTCAGTCGGCCAGTCTGGCTCTTCGTCCATTTCAGCAGGTTGTCCAACAGGTCATGTGTCTCTTCTGACTCACGGTTGGCTTTGTCAAGCAGTTCAAAGATTTCCGGACCTACCGTATCGGGTGAAACGACATTGACTGCCAGGTTGAGCACCATACGGATAGATGCCATAGGAGAACGCAAGTCGTGGGCAATAACCGAGTACATCTTGTCGCGGTTGTTGATGGTGCGTCGCAACTCGTCGTTCTGTCTGACAATGATTCGCTTAGCAGCAACAAGTTGTATCTGGTGCATCACACGCATGACCAGTTCCTCTTTATTAAAAGGTTTTGTCAGGAAGTCGTTGGCGCCTACCTGGAAACCATGTACCAGGTCGGAAGGGTTGTTGAGCGCCGTAAGGAAGATGATGGGAATATCCTGTGTCTCAGGGTCTTTCTTCAAGATAACAGCGGTGTCGAAGCCATTGATATCAGGCATCATCACGTCAAGCAGTATCAAGTCGGGCTTCTCCTTCTTGGCCTGCTCTATACACATATTGCCACAGTTGGCCGTACACACTTGGAATTTCTCATTGGTCAACAGGATTTTCAGCAGCAATACGTTGCTGACAACATCATCGACAATGAGTATTTTATAGTCGCTTCGGTTGATTTGGGATTCAAATGTATCGTTAAGCTCCATCTCGTAATCAGGTCTTTAGTACTTTCAAGTTGCAAAAGTAGCAAATATTTGGCTTTTCGCCAAATATTTGCGCACTTTTTTACTTATATTCATTCCAAGACTTAATTCCTATCGCATCAAGAGGAACTGTACAGAATGCCTGAATGAAGGCAGAAGCCAGTCGGGCATTGGTTATCAGAGGCACATTGAGGTCGATAGCGGCACGACGTATCTTATAACCATTAGTCAACTCGTGGGTGGTCAGATCTTTCGGGATGTTAACCACCATATCTATCTTATGCTGATGCAACAGGTCGAGGGCCTGAGGCTGTCCGGCATCAGAAGGCCAGTGGACAAGCGTATTCTGTATACCATTGTCGGTGAGATACTTCGACGTACCACCCGTAGCATACAACTCATAGCCGTGCGACTCCAACATGCGAGCAGCATCAAGCATCTCAGCCTTCTGCTTGGCACCACCTGTAGAGAGCAGCACCGTCTTCCTGGGAATGCGATGTCCTACGCTCAACATGGCTTTCAGCAGTGCCGTATGGGTATTGTCACCAATACAGCCCACCTCACCAGTTGATGCCATATCGACACCCAGCACAGGGTCGGCCTTCTGCAATCGGTTGAAGGAGAACTGCGAGGCCTTGATGCCCACATAGTCGAGGTCAAAGAGATTCTTAGAGGGTTTCTCAACGGGCAGTCCCAGCATGACCTTCGTTGCCAGTTCAATGAGATTCAATTTGAGCACTTTCGAAACGAAGGGGAAGGAGCGTGAGGCTCGCAGGTTACACTCGATAACAAGGATATCGTTCTCGCGCGCCATATACTGGATGTTAAACGGTCCGTTGATATGCAACGCCTTGGCTATCTGACGCGAAATGCGCTTGATACGTCTCACGGTCTCCACATACAATTTCTGCGGAGGGAACTGAATGGTGGCGTCGCCAGAGTGGACTCCGGCAAACTCGATGTGCTCGCTGATGGCATAGGCCAGTATCTCACCATCCTTGGCCACTGCATCCATCTCTATCTCCTTGGCATGCTCGATAAATTTCGATACGACGACGGGGTGGTCTTCGGACACGTTGGCTGCCAATTGGAGGAAACGTTCCAGTTCGTCTTTGTTGGAGCAGACATTCATGGCTGCACCGCTTAACACATACGACGGACGAACCAAGACAGGGAAGCCGACACGGTCGACAAACTGACCAATTTCATCCATCGAGGTCAAGGCGCTCCATTCCGGCTGGTTGACACCCAACTCGTTGAGCATCTGTGAGAATTTGGCACGATCCTCAGCACCGTCAATGTCGGAGGCCTGTGTTCCCAAAATACGCACACCAGCCTCATCGAGATAAACTGCCAGGTTGTTAGGAATCTGACCTCCGGTGGAAACGATAACGCCATAGGGTTGCTCCATATCAATGATGTCGAGCACACGCTCGAAAGTAAGTTCATCAAAATAGAGACGGTCGCACATGTCGTAGTCCGTAGAAACGGTCTCTGGGTTGTAGTTAATCATCACGGAGCGCCATCCCTCCTTGCGAATCGTGTTCAACGCCTGTACACCACACCAGTCGAACTCGACACTACTGCCGATGCGATAGGCTCCTGAACCCAATACGATAATGGAACGGTGGTCGTGCTCATAAGGAATATCGCTCTGTGTCCCTGAATATGTGACGTAAAGGTAATTGGTCTGGGCAGGGTACTCAGCTGCCAACGTATCAATCTGCTTGACAACAGGCATGATGCCCAGCTGTTTACGACGATTACGCACGACGA
Source organism: Prevotella sp. tc2-28 (assembly GCF_900107705.1). Taxonomy (GTDB): domain Bacteria; phylum Bacteroidota; class Bacteroidia; order Bacteroidales; family Bacteroidaceae; genus Prevotella. The sequence goes on along the minus strand of NZ_FNRE01000013.1, from coordinate 35,609 downwards.
GCACAGCCTTGTGCATATTGTCGAGCTCTGACTCCAGACCGATGGCACGAGCTATCTGGAAATCGGTAAATCCATAGACCTTTGCTTCGCGCAACAAGTCAGCATCAAGTGTATTGACCTGCTGTCGCTTCAATGCTTCATCGATATCAATGATATGCTTCAACTTATAAAGGAACCACTTGTCTATCTTCGTCAGTTCGTGAATCTTGTCGATATCGTATTCTGGCAGGTGCATCGCTTTCGAGATGATGAACACACGCTTGTCGGTGGGTTCACGCAAGGCAGCATCAATATCGGGAATCTGCAGTTCCTTGTTCTCTACGAAGCCATGCATCCCCTGCCCTATCATGCGCAGTCCTTTCTGGATGGCCTCCTCAAAATTGCGACCGATAGCCATTACCTCGCCGACTGATTTCATCGAGGAGCCAAGCTCTTTGTCGACGCCGTGGAACTTGGAGAGATCCCAACGTGGAATCTTGCACACCACATAGTCGAGGGCTGGTTCGAAGAAGGCTGATGTAGTCTTCGTCACCGAGTTCTTCAACTCAAACAGGCCATAGCCCATACCCAACTTAGCCGCTACGAAGGCCAAAGGATAGCCTGTAGCCTTAGAAGCCAACGCTGAAGAACGGGACAAACGGGCATTGACTTCAATGACACGATAGTCTTCTGACTGTGGGTCGAAGGCGTACTGCACATTGCACTCGCCCACGATGCCAATATGACGGATAATCTTGATGGCAAGGGCACGCAACTTATGGTATTCTGAATTAGTCAGTGTCTGTGACGGGGCAATGACAATACTCTCTCCTGTATGAATACCCAGCGGGTCGAAGTTTTCCATATTGCAGACCGTGATACAATTGTCATAACGGTCGCGTACCACTTCATACTCGATTTCCTTCCAACCCTTCAAGGACTTCTCAACGAGCACCTGAGGAGAGAAAGAGAAGGCTTTCTCGGCAAGTTTATTTAGTTCGTCCTCATTATCACAAAAACCGGAGCCTAATCCGCCAAGTGCATAGGCAGCACGAAGAATGACGGGATAGCCCAGTTCTTTGGCAGCTTTACGCGCCTGTTCGATGGTCTCGCAGGCCTCGCTCTTGATGGTTTTTACGTCTATCTCGTCGAGTTTCTTGACGAACAACTCGCGATCCTCGGTATCGATGATAGCCTGTACGGGAGTGCCAAGCACACGGACGCCATATTTCTCGAGCACACCGCTCTTATACAATTCCACACCGCAGTTGAGGGCTGTCTGTCCACCAAAAGCCAACAGAATACCATCAGGACGTTCCTTACGGATGACCTTCTCGACGAAATAAGGCTGCACAGGCAGGAAATAAATCTCATCGGCAACGCCCTCTGAGGTCTGGACAGTGGCAATGTTGGGGTTGATGAGCACCGTCTTGATGCCCTCTTCGCGCAAGGCTTTCAGTGCCTGGCTACCAGAATAGTCGAACTCACCGGCCTCACCAATCTTCAATGCTCCGCTTCCCAGGAGCAATACTTTCTTGATATTATCGTATTTCATCTTACAAAGTCTCTATAAAACGGTCAAACATAAATTCTGTGTCAACAGGGCCTGAACAGGCCTCAGGGTGGAACTGGCTGGAAAACCAGGGATTAGTCTGATGACGGATGCCCTCATTGGAACCGTCATTCATATTCACAAACAACTCACGCCATTCGTTGCCCAGGGTAGAAGCGTCAACGGCATAGCCATGGTTTTGAGACGTGACATAGCAGCGATTGGTACCTACTTCACGAACGGGTTGGTTATGGGAGCGATGACCGTATTTCAACTTATAGATCGTTGCACCTGCAGCCTTCGCCAGTAACTGGTTACCCATGCAGATGCCACAGATAGGCTTGCGTGACTGAGACATCTGTTTCTTCAAAATGTCGACAGCTGCACCACACTTGTCAGGATCACCAGGACCATTTGCAAGGAAAAGGCCATCAAACTGCATATCTGTATAGTCGTAATTCCAGGGAACACGAATCACCTCGCATCCTCGACGGACAAGACAGCGAATGATGTTGGCTTTCACACCGCAGTCGACAAGCACTACCTTCTTGCCTGCACCTTCATTATATCGGATAACCTCCTTACAAGAGACTCGCTCTACCCAGTTAATGCTATCATAGCTTTCGGGGTTCTCAACGACCTCAGAACTGTCGGAGAAGACCAATTGTCCCATCATCACACCACGCTCACGCAGTAACTTAGTCAGTTGACGGGTATCTATGCCTGTAATGCCGGGAACTTGTTCGCGTTTCAGCCAGTCGGCCAAGCTCTCTGAGGCATTCCAATGGCTGAACTGCTGTGAATAGTCGCTAACGATGATAGCAGTAGCGTAGATGCGGTCACTCTCCATAAAAGTAGGCAGGCCGTCAGGTTCAATACTGAACTTAGGCACTCCATAGTTTCCCACCAAGGGGAAGGTCATGACCAGCATCTGACCTGCATAGGAGGGATCGGTCAGACTCTCCGGATAGCCCATCATGGCTGTGTTAAATACTACCTCACCAGCTACGGGTTTCTCATAGCCGAATGAGTATCCATCAAACTTGGTTCCGTCATCCAAGACAAGGGTTACTTTCTTCATATATCCTGATTAAAACTTTTGCTCTTGATTATATACTTTCTCTATGTAGTTGACAAATGCCTGATTGCAGAGGCGCACACCGCCTGGCGTCGGATAACGACCTGTGAAATACCAGTCGCCAGGATGATTAGGACAGGCGGTATGGAGCCCTTCTATGGACTGGAAGACCAGTTCGATAGGCGTCGTCACCTCGTCAGGGCGAAGCATTTCCACCATCTTCCGGTTCAACTCTTCCACGGAGAACGGCTTATATAGCTGTTGCACATAGGCTTCTGCTCCACCACTTTTACACTGACGGTAGACTTCATCTATCAACTTATGCATACCACGCTCCTTCAGCAGTTCGATACATGCCCGGAAGGCGATGAATTCCTCCAGACGTGCCATGTCGATACCATAATAGTCAGGATAGCGTATTTGTGGAGCACTGGACACCAGCACGATTTTCTTGGGATGCAGGCGATCCAGAATCTTGATGATACTCTCTTTCAGTGTCGTTCCTCGTACGATGCTGTCGTCAATGACTACCAGGTTGTCTACTCCTTCTTCCAGCACATCGTAAGTAATATCATAGACATGCGAGGCCAGATCATTGCGCTGGTTGCCCTCTGTAATGAAGGTGCGCAACTTGATATCCTTCCATGCGGCTTTCTCCGAACGTACATAGTCGTTCAAGATTGTTTCCAGTTCCTCACGGGTAGGGATATGTCCCAGACGCTCAATGCGATCAATCTTACATTCGTTCAGATAGCGCTTAAATCCGCCCAGCATACCATAGTAGGCAACCTCGGCAGTATTAGGGATGAACGAGAATACGGTGTGGTCGACATCGTAATCGACAGCTTTGAGGATGGATTCGGTCAGCTGTTCTCCCAATTTCTTTCGCTCCTGATAGATGTCACTGTCGTTGCCTCGACTGAAATAGATACGTTCGAAGGAGCATGCCGCATATTCTCGTTGGGGAATGATCTGTTCGAGATGCATCTGACCACGACTGTTGACAAGCAGCGCCTGGCCTGGTTGTAATTCACGTATATCAGTGGCGTTCAGATTAAAGGTCGTTTGCAGTACAGGACGCTCAGAAGCCAACGCTACGACCTCATCGTCTTGATAGTAGAATGCAGGACGGATGCCCCAAGGGTCGCGCATGGAGAACAACTCACCGGAGCCTGTTAATCCACAAACCACATAGCCTCCGTCGAAATCAGGCATCGTCGTTCGCAACACATTGCCCATATCGACATGGTCATCAATGTAGGAAGTAATGTCGCATCCTGTCAGTCCTTGCTGTTGTGCTTCCACATAGTTACGTTCCACCTCACGGTCCAGACGGTGCCCCATCCACTCCAGCATGATATACGAATCGCTGTAAATGCGGGGGCATTGTCCTTGTGATGTTATCTTTTGGAAAACCTCATTGATATTGGTCATATTGAAGTTTCCACAAAGGCAGAGGTTCTTGGCTTTCCAATTGTTTCGACGCAGGAAAGGATGCACATAGGTCAGGCCACTCTTTCCTGTGGTAGAATAGCGCAGATGCCCCATATACAGTTCACCGGCAAAGTCGCTATTGACGCGTGAGAAAATCTCTGTAATAGCATCCTTACCTTCAGCCTTCTCACGGAACATATATTCACGACCTGGCTCGGTACCAAGTTTGACACTGGCAATACCAGCACCTTCTTGGCCACGATTGTGCTGTTTCTCCATCATCAGATAGAGTTTGTTCAACCCATAGGCCCACGAACCATATTTCTGCTCGTAATACTCCAGTGGCTTCAACAGGCGGATCATCGCCACACCACACTCATGCTTCAATTCTTCCATATCTTTCTTTTATAAAAAAAGCGAACCGTCATTGACGATTCGCCCTTGATATCATTCAACAGTAACACTCTTAGCCAGGTTACGTGGTTGGTCAACATTCTTACCTTTGCAGACAGCCACATGATAAGCCAGCAACTGCAGGGGTATCGTAGCCACCAATGGTTCCAAACACTCAAGGACGTCTGGTAGTTCAATGGTTTCATCCGCAATCTTCGAAATAGTATCGTCACCTCTGGAAACGAGAGCTATCACCCTACCCTGGCGAGCTTTTATCTCTTGGATATTCGACAATACCTTCTCGTACATCGCATTGTGTGTAGCAATCACCACGACAGGCATATCAGAATCGATAAGGGCAATAGGGCCGTGTTTCATCTCAGCAGCAGGATAGCCTTCCGCGTGGATATAGGATATCTCCTTCAGCTTCAAGGCACCTTCCAGCGCCACCGGATAAGAATATCCGCGTCCTAAATAGAGGAAATTATGTGCATAGGTAAATGTGCGTGCCAAGTCCTTCACCTTGTCGTTAGTATTCAGCACCTCACGGATCTTATCAGGAATTTCACTCAGTCCCTTGACAATTTCCATATATTCATTACGACTGATAGTACCCTTAGCCTCACCCATGGCCAGTGCAATCATGGTAAGTACCGTCACCTGACCAGTGAAAGCTTTTGTCGAGGCTACACCAATCTCCGGACCCACATGGATATAGGTTCCAGTATCGGTATTGCGGGGGATGCTGCTGCCTATCGCATTACATACTCCATAAATAAACGCGCCCCGCTCCTTCGCCAACTGTACTGCTGCCAGGGTGTCGGCCGTCTCACCACTTTGTGAGATGGCGATTACCACATCGCCTTTGCCGACTACAGGATTGCGATAGCGGAATTCGGAAGCATATTCTACTTCCACTGGTATGCGACAATAGGTTTCAATCAGTTGTTTTCCTATCAGTCCTGCATGCCATGATGTTCCGCAAGCTACGATGACTACACGCTTGGCTTCAAGCATTTGACGACGGTAGTCTATCAGTGCTGAAAGAGTCACATGATTGGCTTCTATATTCACGCGTCCACGCATACAATTAGTCAGGCACTCGGGTTGCTCAAAAATCTCCTTCAGCATAAAGTGGTCGTAACCACCTTTCTCTATCTGACCAAGGTCTATATCTACGGTCTTTACCTTCAGTTCTTGCTCTTCACCCAGAATGCTCATCACATGAATATCCTCACCACGACGTATCAGGGCGATATTTCCATCCTCCAGATAGACCACCTTGTCGGTATACTCCACAATAGGACTGGCGTCGCTACCAAGAAAGAACTCGTCTTCACCGATACCGACAACTAACGGGCTCTGCTTTCGGGCTGCTACAATCTGATTGGGATCACGCTTGTCAAGTACAGCAATGGCATAGGCACCAATCACTTGATAGAGAGCCACCTGAACGGACTCCAACAGCGACAGGTTCTTCTTCGTCATGATATACTCTATCAACTGAACCAACACCTCTGTATCCGTATCGCTGACAAACTGGACGCCCTTGGCCTTCAGTTTCTCCTTGATATCTGCATAGTTCTCTATAATACCATTATGGATGATGGCAAGATTATGACTCTGTGAATAGTGAGGATGGGCATTACGGGACGACGGCTCACCATGGGTGGCCCAACGGGTGTGAGCGATGCCTATCGTTCCACTGACATCCTTGTCGCTACAGTATTCACAAAGATTATCAACTTTTCCTTTCGACTTGTAGACATTCAGGTTACCATTGTCATTTATCAAGGCAACTCCTGCTGAATCATAACCACGATACTCCAGTCTGCGAAGTCCCTTTATCAGAATGGGGAAAGCCTCTTTTTTACCTATATATCCTACTATTCCACACATAATCTTTTAATCACTTGTCTTTGTGTCTGATTAATTTCGGGTGCAAAAGTACAAAAAAATCGGCTATCCAATGCAAGGACAGCCGATTTTTTTATCAATAGAACTTGAAATATCTACGAGCGTTGTTGTAAGAGATGTCTTCAACCATCTTACCAAGCAGTTCACGATCGTCAGGCAACAGACCTTTCTCAACGTCATTACCCAACATATTGCAAAGGATGCGACGGAAGTACTCATGACGTGGATAACTGAGGAACGAACGACTATCGGTCAGCATGCCAACGAAACGACTCAGCAGACCCAGAACAGAAAGAGCGTTCATCTGGCGCTCCATGCCATCCTTTTGATCATTGAACCACCAGCCAGAACCAAACTGTATCTTACCTGGCTCTCCACCCTGGAAGTTACCCAGCATCGTGGCTATTACCTCGTTGGCGCATGGGTTCAATGTATATAATATGGTACGCGTGAGCTTGTCTTCCATATTCAACTTGTTCAGGAACTTCGACATAGCCTTAGCAGTGTTGAATTCTCCGATTGAGTCGAAACCGGTATCTGCACCCAATTGGTTGAACATCTTGGTGTTATTATTGCGGATAGCACCATAGTGGAACTGCTGTGTCCAATCTGCATCAGCATCCATCTCAGCCATTACGGTCAGGAAACAATGCTTATACTGACGGGTTTCCATGTTGGAAAGTTGCTGGCCACGCATAGCTTTCTCGAAGATAGTTTCAATTTGCGAGTCAGTATAGTCCTCATCATAGAATTCCTCGATACCATGGTCTGATAACTTACAGCCATTGGCTGCAAAGAAGTCATGACGCTTCTGAAGAGCATCTACCATATCGGAGAACTTGGTGATGGTCACTCCGCTTACTTCCTCCAACTGATGAACATAAGCCGAGAACTCCGGAGCCTCGATGTTCATAGCCTTGTCAGGACGCCATGCGGGAATCATCATGGGATCGTCAGCCGCCTTGTGCTTGGCATACTCAATGTGGTTGTGCAAGTCATCAACGGGGTCGTCAGTCGTACAGACACACTCTACGTGATAATGCTTCATCAAACCACGGGCCGAGAACTCTGGCTGCTTAAGCTTCTCATTACACTCATCGAAAATCTCACGAGCCGTCTTGGGGCTGAGCAGTTTCTCAATACCAAAAGCGGTCTTCAACTCAAGGTGAGTCCAGTGATACAGCGGATTGCGCAGTGTATAGGGCACTGTTTCTGCCCATTTCTCAAATTTCTCCCAGTCGCTTGTATCCTTGCCCGTACAGAATCGCTCATCGACACCATTGGTACGCATGGCACGCCATTTATAATGGTCGCCACCCAGCCACAGCTCGGTAATACTCTTAAAACGATGGTCGTTAGCCACCATCTCGGGAATCAAGTGACAGTGATAGTCAATAATGGGCATCTTTGCCGCATGGTTGTGGAACAGGTCTTGTGCAACCTCGTTGTCGAGAACAAAATTCTTGTCGTTAAACTGTTTCATACTTTGGTTTGTTTTAGTTTATTTGTCCAATTGGATGCAAAGATAACGAAATTAATTCAATCTTCAGCAACATTTTCCTTTTTTTGAAGAAAAATTAACGTAAACGTTTCCTTGCTCTCATTTTTTTTACGTATCTTTGTGCCATGCAAAACAAAGTTCTGCTTATTTATACTGGCGGTACCATCGGTATGAACCGTAATCCGCTCACTGGGGCGCTAGAACCTTTCGATTTCGAGCACCTTCTGAACAATGTACCCGAACTGAAACAGTTCGACACACAGATTGCCACCTATCAGTTTAATCCACCTATCGACTCCAGCGATATGTCACCACGGCTGTGGACAGACCTGTCTCATGTCATTGCAGACAACTACGACCAATATGACGGATTCGTCGTGCTGCACGGCACTGACACCATGGCTTACACCGCCTCTGCCCTCTCCTATATGCTGGAGAACTTGACCAAACCCGTCATTTTCACGGGTTCACAACTCCCCATCGGACAGCTTCGCACTGACGGGAAAGAGAACCTCATCACTTCGATTGAGATTGCGATGTCCAAAGATGAGAATGGTCGCGCACGCGTACCCGAGGTGGGCATCTACTTCGGAGGACATCTCTTGCGTGGAAACCGTACCACCAAGCAAAGCGCCGAGGAATTCAATGCCTTCGAGTCATTCAACTATCCGCATCTTGTCGAGGCAGGTGTAAATATCATCTATCACAACGACCGCATTCTAAAACCGGATTTCAACAAACCGATGAAGCCTCACTTTCGACTGGACAATAACGTAATCATCTTCTCTCTATTCCCTGGTGTCCGCGAAGACCTGATACGCCACATCATACACACCCCCAACCTGAAAAGCATCGTTATGCGCACCTTCGGTTCTGGCAATGCACCCCAAAATCCATGGTTGCTAAAAGCCCTGAAGGAAGGCACACAGAATGGGAAAGTCATCGTCAACATCAGCCAATGCATGCAGGGAGCCGTCGAGATGAGTCGCTACGACACCGGGTTTCACCTGCAAGAAGCAGGCGTCGTCAGCGGTTATGACTCCACCGTCGAGAGTGCCGTTACCAAACTGATGTTTCTGCAGTCACACTACAACGACCCTGATAAGGTACGCGAAATGATGAAACAAAGTATCCGTGGTGAGATTTCTGTCGTTCAGTAACCTCCATTAAACCCATATTACTAACTAAACAAAATTTAAATTATGAAAGAGTTAAAAGGTACAAAAACAGAGAAAAACCTACAAGAAGCTTTTGCAGGTGAGTCAATGGCTCGTAACAAGTATAGTTACTGGGCTTCCAAAGCCAAGAAGGACGGCTTCGTACAGATAGCTGCTATCTTTGAGGAAACTGCCGCTAACGAAAAGGAACACGCCAAAATGTGGTTTAAGTTGTTGGAGGGTGGTGCTATCAAGGATACTGCAAGCAATTTGGAAGCAGCTGCTGGCGGTGAGAACTTCGAGTGGACTGACATGTATGCGCGTATGGCCCGTGAAGCCCGCGAAGAAGGCTTCGACGAGATTGCAGAGAAATTCGAGGGAGTTGCCAAGATAGAGAAAGCCCACGAAGAACGTTACCTCAAGCTGTTGGACAACGTCCGCAAGGAGCGCGTCTTCTCAAAGGACGGCGATGTTATTTGGCAATGTGCTAACTGTGGGCACATCGTCATCGGCAAGAAGGCTCCTGATGTATGCCCCGTCTGCGACCATCCTCAGGCTTATTTCCAAATTAAGGCAGAGAACTATTAAACGTACTAAGAGGCTGAATCTTCTGAATTCAGCCTCTTTTTTCACAAAATGGGAACCTTTTCCGACTCTGTTGGGCGTGAATTTATTTATATTTTGCATTCACGAACATACTGAGCGGGAGTCATGTCCGTCTGTTTCTTGAATACCTGCTGGAAGTAACTTCGACTAGCAAATCCACACTGCTGGGCTATAGTGTCGTTACTCCAGTCGGGATGAGCCTTCAGCTGGCGTTTTGCCTCTTCGATACGAAGATGGGTAAGCCATGGATTGAAAAGTTCCCACTCGGTGGTTTTCAACCATGCGGCAAGCTGATAGCGAGGAATCTGCATCTCGCGGACTGCTTCCTGCATCGTGATGCCACTATGTAGATGACCTTTCTTTTGTATCCAGTCGTCCACGATCAGACCAATACGGCGACGTTCTTCTTCTGTCATTGTATGCACCTGACTACGTTCTTCTTCCATCTTTGTCTCATCGGCATTGGCTTTAGCTTCCGAGACACGACGGGAGTCGTTGCTTACACAATAGCAGATAAAACAGAATACCAGATAATAAAGGGTAAAGAAAATAATCAACGCATAGCCAAACAACAGTAAACCTTTACTGAATATCAGGAAAGGTGCACCGACAGCGACCAGTGCTAACAAAAACACGCTTCGCTTCATCCAACGCAACATGTCGCCCGTATCATAGTCATAGTAGTTACTCAAAGCTTGTGTCAGCTGCTGATTGCCACGATGAAGCGCAAAGGTGTAGTTTACCTGCATGACACAATAGGCCAATGCCGATATGTATTCGGCAATACGCATCTCAGGAGTATCAATGAGCAACGACTTCCCACTGATGAATGCGGCAACAATCAATACGATGACCACCAACAGCCAGGTGACAATACCATTCCACCAGATGCTTCGACGTATTTGGCCTTCGTGCTGCAGATTGAAGATAGAAAGCGTGAACAGCCAAGAACAGGGAATAAAGAAAAGGAGATTGACCATAACAGCTTGCGTAACACCCATCATGCGAAGCTTCAACAAATATTGCAATAGAAACTGAATGGACATCAGGGCTGTTCCGCCAGCCATCATCCATCTTGAACGATTCAGCATCTGATCGCCCGACACTTTACGCGGTAACAACACGGAGAGTGTTATTGTCAAAACCGCCATAAGAACCATTGCACTAAACTGTGCTTCTCCCATTTTATTCGACTTTTAGTTATTGCAGCTACAAAAGTATAACTATTTCGTGAAAGATGCAAGAAATATAAACAAAAAAATGTTAGAATTCGCATTTTTTTAACACCACGCCAGATATAATATTTCAAAAAAAAATCTCCAAAAACTCTTTTTTTTCAAACGAAATGCTTATCTTTGCAAAAACAATATCCTAACCAGTAACTATGAGAGAGACCATAAAACTGTCAACTATCGGCCTTATCATCATAATGTTGATTCCGCTGCGACTGTGGGCAAACAAGTTTGTCTTCACCACATCATGGACTGCTCAAGCTGAATTTGCCGGCTATTACGTAGCCAAAGAAAAAGGGTTTTATCGCGAGGCAGGACTAGACGTGACTATCCAACACCCATCGCTAACCAGTTCGTCAATGAAGCGTTTGCAGACCGACCAGTGTGACGCAGCCATGTTCTCGATGATGTCTGCCATCTACTTTATTTCGCAAGGTTTTCCTTTGGTTAACATATTCCAAGACTCAATGAACAGTAGCAACATCCTGGTGTCGCGCTGGTGTACGGACCCACTTCAGATGAAAGGGAAAAAAGTTGCCATATTCAATTCAGACCCTAGTTTCCTGTTGTTTGCATTGAGCAAGATGCAGGGATTAGACTTTGAACTGGTGCCTTTCATCAGTGGCATCAACTTGTTTCTCTCTGGTGCTGTTGATGCTACAATGGTGGTAAGTTATAATGAATATATTGAATTGCTGCAGGCCGGCTTCAACATGCCAAAAGAATACATCTACCGGTTTAGTGAACATGGATATAACATTCAGGAGAATGGTGTCTATGTAAAGCGGTCTTATTTCATGGCACACAAACAAGAGGTAGAAAAGTTTGCAGCTGCCAGCCGGAAAGGTTGGGAATGGACGGCTGCACACCCCGATGAAGCGCTGGACATCGTTATGAAATACGTGAAAGAACAAAAAGTATCAACAAACCGTGTCAAGCAGAAACTCATGTTGAAGGAGGTCTTGCGTCTGCAAGTGGACCGCGAGTCGAAGCAGCGTGAGTTCCGTGTGCGAGCAGACATGGTGAGAAAAGCCAGCACGATAATGAAGGACTGTGGCATGATTAAGCGCAGAGTGACATACCACGAGTTAATAGGCAAATGAAAATAAATGGATGATGAGAATACTTAAGTTTGCAAAAAAGCATCAGTGGCTACTCATGACGATAGGCATCCTGATGACAATTGGATTCGGAATGGCTTTATACCACAGCCAGGCCTATGTACTGGAAAAAGCAAAGGCTACTGCCGTACAGTCGCTGAAGAGTATCGTATCGGATTCCTTCATGATGGTCAACAAAATCGAATCGACAGCAAACAAAATGGTTCCGAAGATTGAGCATCAACTAGACACTCCCGACGTGATGTTCAGTCTAAGCAGGGAGGTTTTGGAGGAGAACAAACTGCTAAAGGGATGCAGCGTTTCTTTCGAACCTTATTTTTTTAAGGAGAAAGGAAAATATTTCTCATGTTATTCCTATAACAACGGTGACAGCATAGCCACAGAGCAAGAGGGTGATGACGGCTACCAGTATTTCCGGATGGACTGGTACCAAATTCCACGTTTGCTTGACAAGAACTACTGGATTGAGCCGTATGCTGAGTTCAACGAAGATGGCATTATCGTCAAGGAAGTCATGACGTCTTTTTGTCAGCCTCTGCATGATAAAGATGGTAATGTCATCGGCGTCCTCTCAACTGACTTACCACTAAAATGGCTGTCTGACTTCATTCTGTCGCACCATCCTTTCCCCAAGTCCTATTGCATGCTGCTGGGCCGAGGTGGTACTTATATCGTTCATCCTGATAGCACAAAATTGTTGTATGAAACTATTTTAACTCCTACTCTAGACGGAGACTTCCCTGAACTGAAAACCTTGGGAAGAGCCATGATTGCTGGTGAGACGGGAACAGTTTCGCTAGCTTTGGACGGGGTGAATAGTCACGTCTTCTATATGCCTTTCGCTCGAACAGGATGGAGCCTGGCATTGGTTTGTCCGGACGAAGTACTATTGCACGATTACTATATTCTATCGTGGATACTGATTGTACTGATTGCTGTGGCGATCATCATGATGCTGGCCCCGATATGGACACGGTTTGTTGTCAAAGCGGATATGTCCTCTTCTAGTCAGAAAGCCTCATTGCTGCTAACGCTTTTCATACTAGGAACCACCTTGTTCTTTACAGCCTGTGAACAGCATCAGCAAGTTGCACATCAGAAGATTGAGGCAGACAGCCTTATGAACGCAGCCTACAAGATGCACGACTACGACCGTTTGTTGTCATTGGCAGACCTGCACGAATCAACTCATGCTCTTTCACCGATGAAAGCACACTACTGGCGAGGATACGCCTATTCAAGACTGCGTAAGATGCGACTGGCAGAGAGAGAATGGAAAAAGGCTGTAGCTCTGGACATCAATGACGACGACGATCTGAAGTACTATTCCAAATCGACCAACCGACTAGCAGGACTACTCTACATGAAATTCGACTATGAGGGAACGATACGGATTGCAGTGCCTGCCATGAAACTGCTTCAGGAGAAGGAGTTTACCATGAGTACTGACTATGCCAACCTGCAGACATTCCTAGGCTGCTGCCAACTGAGACTAGGACATAAGGAAGACGCAGCAAACAGTTTCGCTTTGGCATGGCAGCACTTCCTGCAAGCCACAGAATCCAGTGATGACATCGCCAACTACACCAGTGCCATCATCGGTATCGTCACCATTACGGACACTTACATCCAAACGGGGCATGACCAAGAAGCCAAGGACTGGACCGACCGCTTCGACAGCATGCTGCTGCGCTATCGTCAACACCCACAAGCCGACGACAATTTCATTGACAAACAATGGGCCAGACTGAATTTCTATAGAGCTTGTATTCTGGAAAGGCAGAACGAAAGAGTTGAAGCGCAGAAAGCATATCAGGTGGCTCTAACGACAAAATATGCCAAGACAAGCGATGGACAAATCGAGGCAACAAGCTATCTGATGGAAGCTGGGCGATGGAATGAAGCTGCAGATAAATTCACCGTTCTGGAAAGACAACTACAGCGTTATAATATGCAAATGACGTTGGATAACATCCGCACGTTCCTGATACCCAAATTCATGGCAAATGCTAGTGCCTTGAGAACAGACACAGCCTTAGTAACTGGTAAATGGATTTGTCACGCACTGGACTCTGCCATTGTAAAGGAGCGACAGAATAATGCACTTGAATTAGCTACGCTCTACGATATGCAGCAGAAGGAAACAGAGATTATCGAACAGCAGGCCTCGCTCTCGCAGCAACGCTTCCTAAGCACTGCAATCATCCTTGTACTGGTCATTTTTGGCTTCGGTCTCTTCATATATTTCCGACACCAGTCTTCCAAACGACTGAAGAAAGCCTACCATCATCTGGAGATGGCCAATGCCCGTGCTGAAGAATCATCACGAATGAAAAGCGACTTTATCCAGCAGATCTCTCATGAGATACGCACACCATTGAACGTGCTTTCTGGCTTCACACAGATTATCACTTCGCCAGACATGGAGATTGACGAAGAGATGCAGGAAGACATCAACCGGCAGATTATCGAGAACACGAACCGGATAACGGGACTCGTCAACAAAATGTTGGAACTTTCGGATGCCAACAGCCAGAAAGTCATCAAACGTCAAGACGATGTCAGCGCTGAACTAATAGCAACCGATGCCATAGATGCATCGGGCATTGCCACTGCCCAGCACTTACAATTCGACCTGCAGATAACAGAAGAGGCGTTCAACACGACGATTCATACCAATAGGCGAGCTGCAACCCGTGCACTATCGTTATTGCTCGACAATGCCCGCAAATTTACAGACCCATCAGAAGCGCATTATCATGACAACCATGATGGAGAGCAGAAGAAGGCGACCTTGCGAGTTTATACTGATGCAGAATATCTTAGGTTCTGCATAGAGGATAACGGCATCGGTGTACCCTCAGATGAGGCTGAACGTATTTTCAACGAGTTCGTACAATTGGATGAATACTACAATGGAACGGGTATTGGGCTTACTGTTGCACGCTCTCAAGCACGGCGCCTTGGTGGTGACATCTGGCTCGACCCCACCTACTCCGGTGGTGCTCGTTTCATCTATATTCTCCCTCTAGCTAAGGAGGATACAGACACTGAGGTTGAGACTATATAAGCAGCCTCGTAATCATGCTATTTTTTCAGTTCCCGTTCGAAAAACTGGATACATTGGCGATAAAGATGAAGGCGCGTATTTCCACCGTATATGCCATGATTACGATTAGTATATACTAGTTGACTGAAGTCTTTGTCTGCCTGAACTAGAGCTTCTGTGTACTCTGACGTATTACGAAAATGTACGTTGTCATCAGCCATTCCATGACATATCAACAGAGCTCCACTCAACTTTTCCACTCTTGTAAGAGGACTATCATCATATCCCGAAGCATTTTCTTGGGGAGTACGCATATAGCGCTCGGTATAGATGGTGTCATAATATCGCCAAGAAGTAGGCGGGGCAATGGCTATGCCACAACGGAATACGCCACGCCCCTCAGAAAGCGACATCAACGTATTAAAACCTCCAAATGACCATCCCCAGATGGCAATATGGTCTTTATCGACAAAGGTCTGTTGACCTAACCAAATGGCAGTTTCCACTTGATCATGTGATTCTAGCTGGCCTAATCTCAGATAGGTGCATTTTTCGAAGTCAGCACCTCGCCCACCTGTGCCTCGATTGTCTACACATACACACAGGAAGCCTTGTTGACATAGGTATTGTTCCAACAATGCACCGCAACGGGCTTGACCGATATCCCATGCATTTTTGACTTGCTGGTTGCCAGGACCTCCATATTGGTACATTATCACAGGATAACGCTTCGCCGGATTAAAATCATAAGGCTTTACCATCCAGCCATTCAATTGCACGCCATCGGCTGTGGTTAATGTGAACAGTTCTCGTTTTCCTGAGTCATATTCTTTCCATCTGTCGGATAACTCATGATTATCAATCAGCGTCTCCAGTACCACACCCTTACGATTGCAGAGCGTATAAAGCGGAGGTGTATTCAAGTCACTCCAGCCATTGATAAAAAACTGAAAATTCACACTGAACAAAGCTGTATTCCATCCTGCTTTCTTTGTAAGACACTCACGCTTTCCGCTTTTATGGGCCACCCACACTTGTTGCTCTGTAGCACCTTTTTCGTGCGATGCATAGAAAGTGTCGCCACTCTTCTCATCGTATCCATAGACTTCGCTGACCTCATAGGTTCCATCTTCTATCTGTCGGATGAGTTTTCCGTTAAGATCATAAAGGTACAGATGCATGTAACCATTACGGTCACTGGGTAGTAAGATATGGTGCTTAGTCAGTTGGATATTGCTCATGGCTTCCTCGCGCACGTATTTGTCTACCTTCTCCTCAATCGTCAGCTGAACTTGCCCCGTTGCAGGATTAGCCATATAAATGCGTAAACAATCTTGATGGCGATTCATTGTATAAATAGCCACTTTTCCTGCATCGCTTGTCATGAGGATGCGAGGGATATAGCCGTCTCTATCCAATGGAACTTGCAACTGCCTTTTAGTATGGGTTATTACATCGTAGCTCCATACCGTCACCATAGAGTTTTGCTCGCCAGCTATCGGATATTTATAGGTGTAGAAGCCTGGATAGTCAGCAAACTCCTTTCGTTCTGGACGAAGTCCTTTAAACAGGGGCATCGAGTATTGCTTTACAGCTGTTTCATCATAACGAACCCAGACCACATAGCGACCATCAGCTGTAAAGACCATCGCACGGTCGTTGCCAAATTCTTCCTCATTTACCCAATCAGGTATGCCGTTGATGACTTCATTACGTCGCCCGTCTGTCGTCACACGAGTTTCCTCAAGAGCATTCAGATAGTTTTTCAGATAGATATCATTATCTCGCACAAAGGCTATATACTTACCATCCGGCGAGAACAAGGGTGTCTGTTGGTCGCCTATATCTGACAACGGCGCCAATCGATGGTCTGCCACACTATATATATAATAGGTGGCGGTCTTTGAGTGGCGATAGATGGGTTGAGTATTAGTTTGAATAAGTAAATACTTTCCTTGAGGACTGACCTCAAAACCTTCTATACTTGCAACCCGATCATCCTTGATATCGTCAACATCTAACAGTACACCAATCTGTTTCCCCGTCTTGAAAGAGTAAACTTCTATACGTTTAGCCCCCTCCCCCATTCGTGCATACGTCTCTCCATCAGCAAGCGGTCTTACACGACCTATTGATGCAGCTTGGAATTTGCTGCTGGTCAAGTCTTTTATCTCCATTCTCTTTCCAGCTAAGGCTACTAAGCTCAAGATCAGCCCCAGCGCAATCATCATGAATCGTTTCATGTCCGCAAAGGTAGGAATTTATATTTAATCTACCAAACTTTTATGCTCCGTCTCACCATTTTACTTACCTTTTACGCAATATTTCGACGATACGGGACATTTGGTTTGGTATACGAATTTGCTGGGGACACTTCGGCAAGCATTCCTCACAGTCCTGACAACTACGCGCCCATTTCTGTATGTCGGGAAGCGCTTTGCGAAGACCGTCGGAAAATTGTTGCTTTCGGGTTGCGTAGTCATGTGATTCCTTGCCAGGTAATGGCAACACATGCTCATTAACAGCATCATTATAAAAGGCAAAGTTGCCAGGGATATCCACGCCATAGGGACATGGCATACAATAGCCACATGTTGTGCAAGGAATTGTCGGGAATCCTGCCATTTGGTCTGCGATATCGGCCAAAAGCCTATTCTCTATCTCCGTGCAAGTTTCCAATGGAGAAAAGGTCTGTAAATTATCCTTAAGATGATCCATACGATTCATACCACTAAGCGTTGTCAGGATGTTCGGATGTGATCCAACCCACCTAAAAGCCCAACGCGCCGTACTATCGCCTGGGCGTACCGCCTGTAACTGGCTTGCTAACTCGCTGGCCATTCTTCCAAAAGCACCTCCACGGAGAGGCTCCATAACAACACACTGAACACCTGTCTTGTCACATTTATTATAGAGGTATTCTGCATCGGCATCCCCACGACGTCCACTTGATGCATGGCGCCAGTCCAAGAAATTCATCTGTATCTGTACAAAATCCCAATGGTATTCTTTCTGACGGTCTAACAACCAATCGAACACCCTGACATCACCATGATAGGAGAAACCAAGATGCCTGATTCTACCAGCTTCACGCTCCTTCATCAGGAAATCCAACACACCATTATCCAAAAAGCGGCCTCTTAATGTGTCCATTCCTCCACCGCCTATGCTATGCAACAGATAATAGTCTATCTTGTCTACTTTCAGCCGTTCGAACGATTGCTCATACAATCGTTTCGATTCACTAAAGCTCCACAATCTTCGATTCTGATTAGACATTTTCGTGGCTACATAATATTTTTCACGCGGATGTCGGCTTAATGCCTCACCTGTCAGCACCTCCGAGAGTCCACCCATATACATTGGAGCAGTATCGAAATAGTTCACGCCATGATTGATGGCATAGTCAACCAACTCATTCACTTCATCCTGACTCCTCGGTAGTCGCATCATACCAAAGCCTAACAATGATATCTGCTCACCAGAACCATGCTGAACACGATAGGTCATACGATTAGGAGTATCACTAGAACTATGTTGCTCCTGAGCAAACACCTGTAACGGATCCATTATTGTCATCGCAACCGCAGTTCCAGCACCTAATCCTAGACGTCGTAAGAAATCTCGTCTTCCGTGGTTTAATTCACTATTCTTATTCATGCCCTTTTAGTTTTAGCTTTCGATGTATGGTACTAACGCATGCAAAGATAATTATTATTCTTCAAATAACAAAACAATTATAAAAAACATCAACGCAGATTATTTAATTTCTGCGTTGACTGTTCTGGAGAATTCTTCTCCTCATTTAATGGTTTATGCGTTGAATAATATATATGCGTCTTCATTTGATTTCTGAGTGCAAAATTAAAAAATCATCTCTATATTTAGTGTAAAAAATACGTGTTAGTTGTTTAATATCTCAGAATTAGGTGTGTAAATTTTAAGAAATCTAACAGTAGAAATAAACGAAGCTCCTCGGATGTCCAGCCCTCCCTCGTAGCAGATGCCTATCGAGTGCTGGTTGTGATGTTGGCAGTGGGCACCCACCATCCATTCTGGTCTGCCTGCCTCAATGACTCCGTTACGACGGATGACGTAGTGGTAGCCGATGCCGAGGTGGAAACCTCGCTGGCGATGCCACGTATCTATCTGGGCGGCTGACGACTGCTGGTCGGGCTTTACTGCCGAACAATGAATCACGATGAGGGTTATTGTGCGCATGACTGTACCAACACCGTTGAACTGATGGCTGTCAGATCACTTTAATTGCCATAACTGTTGTTTTTAAAAAGTTAATAATAAGTTAGTTCTGTCGTCTGAGGAAGCCCTTTTTGCAAGTATTAATCTCCGCAAGTGTAAGTATTAATGGGCGCAAGTGTAAGTATTAATCTCCGCAAATGTAAGTATTAATGGCTGCAATCCGCCCCCCCTACGGCTCACAAAGAAACTTCACAATCAACCGTACTTGCTCCGCAGAATAAGAATGGCGGTTGATGTTCCAATGGGTGTGCGACAGCGCCTCCACCAGTTCAGGACAGCCCTTGATGTCTTGGCGCAGGTTCTTCAGCGCCGACTTGATGTTCTGCGTCTCTGGCCAGTAGAGGCGCGCCAGCTCCCGTTTGCTATATCTACGTTCTTCTATCATGCTTTTTACTTTTTTACCTTTAAGATGACAGATGACGGATGACAGATAGATAATTGGAATTATTACGCGTACCGCATGCGCGCGGTACGCATGGAGTTTCCCGTTTCCCATCCGTCATCTGTCATCCGTCACGGCTAATGCCTGCATACGCTCCTTGATTTCCATGCCTGACCGCTGCACCACCACGTAGCCGCGCGTATGGGCTAAGCGCCGGGGCGTAAAGCCCAGCTCGACAAAGGCACGCCCCACCATGACGGGGCTTAGCTTCTGCGTCGTGTTGCCACCGATTAGCTGCAGGGCACGGCTGGTCGGCATGAACTCTCCTGATTCATGCTCATGGGGCTTGCGGAAATAGATGTCTACCAGCTCCGTCTCCAGGCGCGGCGTCTCAAACTGCTCATTGTGCGTGCTGAGCCGCTGGATCTCTGCCTGTGAGAACCAATATTGGAAACCGTCACGATACAGGCGGTATGCCTGAGCATAGATGCCGGCATAGTTCAGGGGGAACTGGCGCGGACTGGAGATGCTGTCCACTTCAAAGGGCAGCCACCGCCGGTTTCCCGTGGCGTCGGAGAGAAACTGCATGTTATTGCCCGTGCCGCAGAACGAGGCAAGGTGCCGTCGGTGCTCATGGTAGCGGCCGTAGGCAGGGCGCTCGTCGACAGAGGGCATCGTCACCACCGACTTCAACTCGTTCAGCTCGCGCGACGTCATGGTGTCCAGCTCCTCATAGCATAGCAGCCCGTACTGTGTCAGCGACAGCAGGTCGTCTTTCGTCATGCGGCTGGCGTTCGTCTTGATGCGGAAGTAAGGGCGCAGCTCGGGCGGCAACAGGTAGGAGAACCACGTCGTCTTGTACAAGCCCTGCGCACCGATTAAGACCAGTATCACGTTGTTCACCACCTGTGCGTCAATCCACCCTGCCACCATACCCACCAGCCATTTCTTCAGACACTGGCAGAACAGCAGCTGTTCCTCCGCACCACCCTTCACCACGACCGACATCGCCAGTTCCATGATATAGTCGTCCTTGTCGTCGTTCCACGGCGGCAGGCGCGTCAGGTAGAAGCGGAATGGGTCGAAGTCGGCAACATAGTCCGACTCTATCACGCGCTGCATGTCCTGCACACGCACCGTTTTTTGTTTCGACATCTCCGACCACAGCGAGTTCACCGCCCGGTCGGTAATCGGCTCCCATGCCGACGGAGGGTCGTCGGGATACTCCGTCGGCCAACAGCACTCCACGCGCCCTGTCACCACATTATGGCGCAGCAGGATGCGCTCGTCCAGAAATGCCCGGATGTCAGCCACCGTCGCCATCTGTTCCTGCCAGTTCTTCTTGTGTTCCTTAGGACCTTTCGTGTCCTTTTTCGTCTTCTTGGGCGTTTCTTCCTCCATAAGTTTAATCCTTAGGTTTTGCGGCGCAAAGATAGACAATTCACTAGTATTTTGCAAAACAATCAGTGTTGAATGAAAACGTGGGGGGAAAGTGAAAGCGTGGGGGAAAACGTGAGGGAAAAATATTTGTCTATTCAGATAGTTTTTAGTAATTTTGCAGGCTGTATGGAAAAAACAAACATATTGATAACTGCGGAAATGAAGAAACGCAGAAAGGAAATAAAAGAGGAAGCAAAAACTCTATTAGTAGGACAAGTGCTTTCGCATCCTTATTTCCCTCATGATATATATATCAATATGTCAGGTATCAAAGAATGGTTGAATCAACCTCATAGGCATTATTCGGAAAAGAATGAAGCTTTGTTGAGACTTCCCGAACTACTAAATGATGCAGAGTATATTGATGCTGTTCCCGACCCCAAAGGAAGAGACTACATTATGGCCAGTCACCTTTTCAAGACAATAATAGCAGACAGTGACAGTTGGATTATTATAAACGAAAGTATTTGGGGAGAGTATCTAGTTCACAGCATATCAGACAACATACCTTATGTAAACAAAGAACAGGACCTCTGAACCCTTCCCTCCGAAACTGCAATCCGACGCGGTATTCTGAAGCCCTGTTGTTTTTCTACTGCAAAGATAGACATTATTTTTGAAACTTCCAAATAAATAGGTCTTTTTTTGTTCTTTACAGTCCTTTTTGTTCCAAAATCTCTTTAAAGCGACCGGTAACTGCTACCATACGATCGTACGGTTTGCGAGTCGTAGAGGTCTGCGGGTCATAATGCCAACGGTCAAATGGAAGGGCGAAATCTGTCTTGCTAATTTGTTTCACCGACTCCTTCTTATACGGTTTGTTCACCTCCTCAGGCATCACCCGCCGAATGAAGGCATCGAAGCCGTCAAAGTCTGATTCCCGACAATAGCCCTTATCCACCAATATACGGTAGATTGCTTGCCAATGGGCTTGCCGATTGAATAGTAGTTTATCCTCATAACGTTCTTCCATGAGCAATATAATGCTTTGCTTTATTGCTTCAAGTGTACTCAGTTCCGAGGATAATGGTAGGGTGGGTGTGTCTTCGTTCCTTTTCTCTTTCTTCGCTTTGGGACATGCGTCGCCATAGAAGTTCTGGTTGTCCACATGATCCACGTGGAGACTGCCTTTTCCATAGATATTGATGACTGTGCTGCCTTGGTTGTTACTGTCTGCCTGGTGCAGCTTCTCAGGCAGACGGTTTAGTAATGCGACTATTTCGTCGTCGTTGAATTCCATATTTACGTTTTCCGTTTAATTATTGATAGTAAACACATATAATACGCCGTAAGGCGAGAGAGAAAACAACGGAAGACGTGGGCGGGTTAATTTGGGGTCACAGCAAGCTCCCAGGTAGGCAAACCTTTCATAGATGCTGCTACTGCCAAAAGCCCACGTCTCCGTTGTAGGAGTCGTGAGCAGGCAGCCATCGCTTCTATGAAGTCTAATTGAATTTGCCGTTCGGGAGACTAACAAAAGCTGCGGTTGCTTTTTCTTTTTATATGTTGTCGGTTGCAAAGATACTTATTTTCCTTCACATCCCGACACTTTTTGCAAATTATCTTAAGGGCTCATATTGTTTTTGTAAAAGATAATAACATATTTCGATATTTACAAATTTTATTCTCTAAAATGATCAGTAGAACCGACCCCATGATCCGCCCATGATCCGTTGTTGACTGATTGTTTTTTTTTATTTAGTATGATATATGGTATATACTTTTCCATTGTGTTTGTTAATCTCGACATGCCCCACACCTCCAAATCTCAAGGGTGCAAATTCCATATCTGTTCCCAATTTCACACTATCTTCTTTTGAGGGAGGTGGTGGAATTGGTATAGAGGTTTCCACAACCCATACACTATCCAATAATGCAACGTAATAAGGTTTTTCTTCATATACATCCTTACCGTATAGGGATTCTAACAGTAACATGCCCATCTTTACAGCAAGAGTTTCATTGGGAATGACAACTCTATCACTTGGATCATAATTACAGGAATACATCATCCTTCCAGAAAACTGTTTAGCTGTTGAAAGCGAAACTATATCATCCTCTGTTATGGTGTGACAACAGAAAGGGTTTTCCTCCTTAGGGACTATTTCTTCTGGATATAGACCTGCATAGCAATAGCCTACCCAAAAAGATATGTATATAGAAAACACGAACAGTATAAACAGAAATGCTATTATCAGATAACGTTTCATAAAAATCATTTTAAATAAGACAATATGCGATTAATAAACTGAATGAGTTCACTCTCTTTTTCTGGATCTATATTATTTGCTCTTCTATCACCAGCATTTTTATCACTTGGAATATCACTGCTAATCGTCTTTATTTTTCCTGTTTTGGGATCATATTTTTTTAAATTCCCATTGGGAGTGACAAGATACGAGTCAATTCCTCTTTCATTAGCAGAAGATATATCATCGTGTGATCAATAGAACCGACCCCATGATCCGCATCACTGTCACTGACAGACTTGCAGTCGTCAGCGTCAATATCCAAAATCTGATCACATTCCTCTAAGGGCATACACACCAATTCTTTCAGATCCTCACGGGGGATTCTGGAAAACACCGCTTTTGTTGAACAGAAAGTATCTGTACTGCTTTCAGTAATATACTCCCTCCAACTGCTCCAGGGATAATCTTCTATCTTCTCCACCATACCCGCTTTCAATGGGTTTTGGTGAATATATCTGAGTAGGGTGACGAAATATTCTATAGTGTTAACTGGCTCACTTCTGAATCGGTCCTGGAACAAATGGCCGTTTCGTTCGTACTTCTTGTTGAAGTAATGAGCATATGTCACTCCTATTATCTTTACTACATCGCTTATATTCTCTTCACGTTCCTGTATCAACAGATGAACATGGTTGCTCATCAGGCAATATGCATAGAACGTACAAAGAGACGGAAGCTGAACCTTGTGTTCGTCACACCTGTCTATCAACCCTCTGAGTATGGAAACCATCTGTTGATAATCCCGTTCATCCTCAAAGATGTCTTGTCGATTGATACCACGCAACATCACGTGGTAGATTCCCGTTCCGCTCTTCTTTCTTATCTGTCGTGCCATTCCTGTTTCTGTTATGCTGTTTTGTACAGGCAAAGGTAATAACATATTTCGTACTTACAAATTTGATCCTCTAAAAATGATCAGTAGAACCGACCCCATGATCCGTTGTTCTGTTAACAATTTCATATTATGCTCCAAAATAATAGATTGTTGATATTCTGAAACAATAGATAAAAAAGTCTAGAAAGACATCTTTGTGAATAAGGACACAAAAGAAAGCGCCAACACAAAGAGAACAGACTAATGATGCCAGTATCAAGTCCTTTTTCCAGCCAGTCAGAAGTTTGCGGTGCTTATATTTATATCTAATAAGATACGTTTCATTCTTCTTGAACATATAATACAGCCCTGCAAATCCGCATGCGACACCCCCCAGCAGAAGCACTTCCGTCTGCATAACGCTTAGCCCCTTCCATTCCTTGATAAAACCAGCCGTCAAAACCCAGGGGACAACGAATAGGCTCGTCAGGTAGGAGATGCTTAGTCCAAAGGGATTCTTGATACCCTTTGTCTCCAGGAACTTATAAAAATAAAAAAAAAGTCGTTTCATGTCTATGTCATCGTCATTTATCGGGTTCCCCATACGGCATTCACTTCTGGCATAAATGGCCAATATTCAACGATAATAGTATCGCCAACCTCGGAAGGTCCATTAAATTTTTTTCCCGTATAAATATGGCCATTAAGCTCAAACATATACGGATCGTAACCGCCTGCTCTGGGGTATGCAACATACCCAACTATAACGGCTTCCGTCTTTTCTGTATGTGCATTTGCCAAGATAATCCATCTGATACAACTTGTAACATTAAAGAGAATGAACCATGGGAATAGAATAGCAGCTACACCCATTAATATGATGTCTCTTATTCTTTTATTTATCATCTCTTTCTATCGTCTTTTATAAATGGGTTATACAATTCATTCACAGAAGGCATAAATGTCCAATATCTAACGATAACACTATCACCACAGTTGACATAAGTAAAGGAGGTCGTTCCTTCATAACTCCTGTTGCTAAGTATGAATTCATAACAATAGTATCCTTTATTAGACCATAGTTTTGTCGACTCAACTTTTTTTGTGATTCTCGCAGGAACCTCCTTTGCATAAGAACTATTCAGCAGTAAAGTTTTACCACAGTTTTTATAGATTAATATAGGAGCAGAGATTGCTAATAGAATCTCTATTAAATATATTAATTTGGCTATTGCGACATTCTTAATTTCCATTATCTTTCTCCTTAACAATATAATTTTCGAATGATTTGGATGTCAATTCGTTTGTTTTCTTTAATGATGCTTCAACTTGCTTATTTACTTTGTCTGCTCTTAAATTTTTCTGGGCAGCAACACTTCTTGCTTTTGAATTAATACCACCGTTCTTAACTCCTTCTGCTCTTAGTTGTGCTTTTACTTGGTTTTTTGTAACATACGATATCTTAGGAGATGGTATCTTATTTAACATTCTATTGGCACCTTTTCCCACCAAATTTCCTGTAGCATTAGTAACAAGTTCCTTTCCTCCTCTTACATGAACATCTAAATTTCCTTTTTTGTCAGTTCCCACTTTAATCATTGTGGAGAATGTTTTCGCAGTTGTTGTTATTGTTTTTAAAGAGGATGCTCCGCCAGATACAGCACCTACCATGCCACTTGCTGCAATACTCCCCATATCAATATCATGGGTAAATGCTTCGGTAAATGAGGTGTTACCACTTGCAATATTACCTATTACTTGAGCTGCATAATCAACACCTGCTCCAACGACAAAGCCAATAAAAGGATTCCTACCATCAGGATCAAATGCATTAATCGGGTTATTCGTGCAATACGTATACGGACTGATGTTGTAGTCTTTCTCCGCCAGCGGGTCGATGCTCGTGAAGGACCCCCTTGCAGCGTCATAGTGCCTTGCCCCATAGTCGTACCAGTCGAGGCCGTGCATGCGGTCGAGCTCCTTGCCGTTGTACTTGAATCGCTGGGTGTCGCCATTGGTGCTCTCTCCCATCAGGCCACCGAAGGGATAGTAGTGGTTCACCTGCTCCGCCGTACCGCTGGCACTGGCTACGATGCGGTTGTTGCCAAGGTGGTCTTTCAGGTAGAAATGGTACACGGGTGTACTGCCACTGAACGTGACATATCCGCCATCGACAAGAATCTGTTTCAATACGTTGTTCTCGTATATCACGTTGCCACAGTAGTCCGTCGGAACCTCCGTGGATACAGGCGACGTCTTGTAGCTGACTCTCAGCTTCTTGCCACCGGCACCATAGATATACGCGGCACTCCTGCCGTCGGAGTATGTGATACTCGTCGGCAAATTTAGCGAATTATATTGAATTGACGAAATATTCTTATTTAAATCTTTCGTCATGTTGCCATTTTCGTCGTATTCGTACTCTGTATCCTCATCGGCTCCGTCCCGGAAGTGGAAGGCTCCGGCGTATGTCGGGTCCGTGGAATCGTCGTCCGCCTTGTCAATCTGGTTGCCGTCGTAGGTGAAGGTGACGTCGTCAATGAGCCCATAGTTGCCGTTGTCCTGCCTGCCACTGCGTTCCATCGTCAGCATATTGCCCATCCGGTCATAGCTGTAGGCGGTGCCGTACTTCGTGCTGGCATTACCGCCCTCCTTGTAGCTGGCCTGTGTCAGACGGGAGAAACTGTCATACTGGAAGGTGTAGCCCCGAAGCAGGCTGCCCGTCTGCCAGTCCATGGCCGAGATGTTGCCACCATACTGTGCCGTACTTCCGTTGTGCGACGTATGATAATACAGGTATTCCTTGAACAGCGGACTGTCTATACTTGTCATCCAGCTGCGCACGTTGTAGGTATAGTCCGTCTTCAGCGTATTGCTGCCGTTGCGGGTACAGTGCTCCAGCCGTCCCAGTTCGTCATACTGGTTAGCCTGCAGGGTTATCACGCTGCCGTTATTAAGCCTGTGCGTCTTGGTCAGCAGCCGTCCCGCATGGTCGTAGGTGCTGGTGACGGTCTCCGTCGTCACGGTATTGTTATTTCCCTGATGGGTGTGGCACTCCTTGACCACATGGTCTGTGAAGTCATAGCCCGTATACACGCAGTCGTAGCCACCCAGATGGTTAGTGCTGCGGGTCTGTATCACCCGTCCGCGGTCGTCATAGTACAGGGCTGAGTAATTATAGCCAACGACTCCCGCCGGTGTCAGCCGTGCCGTGACGCTGCCTGTCAGCAGCCCTTTGGGCGAAGCCAGTCCCTGCGTACCGCAGTCATTGTCCGGCGGTGTGGCATAGGAAAGTGCCGAGGGGATGTTGTTGGTTCCGATGAAACTGTAGTCATCGTAGTAGCTGACGGTATGCACCACGGCATTGCTGAGCTGGATGCCGCTGACGGTATAGCCATAGGTGCCTCCCGTCGTAGTCCGCGTGGCCTTCACCACCGTATTGAAGAGCGGCTCCGTGCTGTAGTTGCCCGAATAGCTGCATTCCCCCGTCAGCACGGTGCGCCCGAAGGCGTCGGGGATGCTGAAGCTCCACAGGTTGCTGCTGTTGCTGCGCTGTACACCATCCTGCGACAGGATGAGCCGTCCTGCCTTGTCGTAGATATAATAGACGGGCTCGCACCCCGGCAGACGCTTGTAGATACAGTGGTGCAGACCGTCATAGCGGTATTCGTAGCCATACTGCTTTACTTCTTCATCTGAGGGGGCAAGGTAATAGTTGCCTTCCACCATGTCCGACAGCGCGGGAGGGAGCACCATGACAAGATTCCCCGCATGATCGTAGGCATAGTTGGTAGTCAGTCTCTCAGTCCCCTTTATCCTGCGCTCGGCGATGATTTGTCCGTCCTTGTTGACAAACGACAGATGGCGCAGGCCGTCCTCGTCAACCATCTCGTTGACCAGCATGGCATTGGCATTATAGGTTGCATTTACGAAACAGGCCGATCCCGGCGGGACAAGTCCCAGCGTGTGCTTCACGCCATAGTCGCCGGAGGTCTGGTTGGAGTTCAGGTAGTGGCGTACGCTCTTCGACTGCTGTCGCCAGGCCGTGCCGGGCAGCTCCTCCTTAGTGGCGAAGTCCAGCGGGGAGGGCTCGTAGGTATGGCGGGTATAGGGGTCGTTGTCGGCATTGACCGAGCGGCTTGAGGTCTTGAGGACAGATACTGTCTGACAGGAAGCGGACTCGGAGATGCCTGGCAGCCAGACATACTCCGGACGGCGGAAGGCATCGTACTCATGCAGCGTCACCAGGTTCTTATGGGATGGGGTGATACCGGCCTGTACGTCCTGATAAACCTGTCCCAGCCCGTTGTCGTAGCTGATGCGGTCAAGATAGGCAGTACCGACCGCGTTCGTCATCGTCCGTGTCTTGACATAGCTCCAGTTGGCATCCTGTGCATGTATGCTGACGGACAGAAGCGTCAGCAGGAGATAAGACAGTCTATAATGTATGTTCATGTTCATTGTGTAATGGTTTGATAGGTGTATTGTTCCAAAATCCTTTTATTCCCAGATGAAACGACATTGCCTTCATAATAGTATTTCTCGCACAGACGGTCAAGGTCATCATAGCTGTAGCAGATTGTCTTACCAGAAGGGTCTGTGGCAGAAGTGATGCCCACATTTGTCCTATAGGTCCATGTGGATATGAGCGATCCGGCCAGACTGGCATGCTGGCGCAGGCTGTTAAGCTGTGAGAGGGTCGGATATATGTTTGCCAGCGACTGTATGCTGCATCCGAATACCGCATTGACAGCACTCTCCACCTGACTCAATGTGGTGTTCTTGATTTCCGCTATCACATGATTGTCACCGTTACCCCAGAGATAGACAGTATGCTCACCACTTCTGTCCATGACTTCAATCGGATTGCCGTTAGAGGAATACACAAGAACGCTATCGGTCGGTACAAAGCCTGTATGAACAGAACCGGAAGACAGTTCGTAGATACGGGAAGGGAGGAAGAGTGTCCGATTACCAAACTCATATTCTTTGTAGTCAACCTTATAGCCCTCGGCATCACGCTGTATCACGTCATTGACTTGGGTTCTGCAGGTCAGGACAGGAGAAATCATGTTGTTCAAGGCCATCTGGCTTGCGACGTCAGTGGAATCACCACTGACCTCAGGATACGTGTAAGTCGTAACATTATTTCTGTCACTGCTGACTTGACGAGTGACCACCTGACGCCGGTTATTAAAGGTCAGCAACTCATATTCATTGTGGGTTCCGTTATCCGTATAGGTATAGACATACTTGGAAGACTGTCGTTTATCACAGATCGACATCCCCTTACTCAGATAGTATTCTGAAACATGAGTATAGGCGGGTTCCCACCCTGGTGAATAGGCCTCATGATAGAAATAGTCAGACATATAGGAAGATACCTTATTATAACTATAGGTTTCTTGGTTCTTGCTCTTCCAATGTACGTCCGGTGCAACGTCTTGTGCGGCATAGACAGTTTTTGAGGTTGGCAGGTCTTTTTTGTACAGACTTTCCTCACAAAGATACACGTTCTGATACCATCTGAGAGGCTCAACATAGCACGAGTCTCCATCCGGATGACTGTATATGTCAAACTTATAGACAGTCTTGCCTGTAGTATTCTCGGGCTGATCGTCATAATAGCCAATGTCACCGTGATAGACGGTAATCTCTGGATAGATGACTGCCTCACGGCCATGCAGAAGGTTACGGAATGTCAATGGACTGAAGTGCAGTTCCCAATGCCATGCCGAACTTAATGAACCCGCTGATTCAAAAGGATTATTAAATGACGTGTTTTGTCCATAGGGATGTTCCCCTAAAAACATTTGCCTGATATCACTGGGGATAGACTGGGAGTTGGAATAGCCGGCATAGGTCTGAACGTTGGGATCGACAACGGGTTCGCCAAAGCCAATATGCTGTAGCGAATTGTTATTTGTCAGGTTTGGAAGGTTCAGCTGATTGATATTGGCTTCACGAAAAGTGGGACCGTAACGGTATTCCTTGACATCGGCAACCTGTCCGTCTGCGGTGTAGTTGGTAATGCTCCTGATGCGGAACCCGCCGCCTTCAATCACTCTGCGCAGTCTCTTTGCCTTTACATAGTTGCCATTGGCATCCGTGGCAGTGACAAATCGGTGATTCTCGAACGAGAAAGTGGTCTTGCCACCATTAGGATAGGTTATCGATTTCAGGACACCATGGTAGTTAGGACTTGTAGCTTGACGAATTTCAGACACGGTGTTCTGTCCTTGCATCTTTATTTTACGGTAAGGATTGAGTTCACCCGGGTCTTTGGCAATGTGTTTAAATAAGCCGGAGGGATTCAGGGCATTATCGGTCATGTCATCATCGCATTCTATATAGAAATTGATATTTGCACAGTTTGGGTAGCTATGACCGTCAAAATTACAATTGCCCCAATGGTCGGTACCTTGCATGTTACTGCTAACAGAGTAATTCTCAAATTTATACACCAGAGAGTCCGACGAGTTAGCACCCCCTTTGACAATCATCTTTTTCAGATTATATACAGGATTGCCGTTGACTGAGTGCTCATTATAAGAAAAACTATACTCACGGCTAGGACCTCCGCTGAGCGTAAGCCGTTTTAGATGGTTATACTCTGACTCTCCGCTATTATTATCATAATCAAAATAGACAGTTGTTCCTCCGGCATGGATGGCAGAAAGTAACTTCATTTTATAATTGGTGTGGGGGTCGCTCTCCTTAAGATCCACATACAAAGGGTTGGTGGTATAATAAGAAGCATCAGCATAATACGTACGGATAAGGCTCACACGCGGTTCCTTTATTCCCACGGTATTATACTGGGCAATAGTTGGTCCGTAGGAAAAATATATCGGAGTGGTGGAATTGGGGAGAGTAATGCTCCCAAGATACCAAGCTACGTTATACATATTGAACGGATTGACAGCACTCACCATCGCTTGGTCAGCGACATCGAAAACATATTTAACACCCGCCTCGTCAATCACGGTAAAGCCGTAGATGTCACTGCTGTTATAGTTACAGGTAATCTTCACCTGTCTGCCGTCTGAGACAATATAGCGGAAACCCTGATACTGGTCGTTATCGATAAAGAATGTAAATGAGGAGCCGTCGGGCAACGTGGCAGAAAACCTGTCGTGCTGAAAATTGTGAAGATACAATGAACTTGCCACATTACTATCATACAGATAATCGAACATATTGGTGCTGAGCTGGAAGTTTGTCCGTTCATCTGGGGCGGTTTCGGTAGTCCTGGAGATACAGGAGCTTCCTGTCAATGCCCAGCCATGACCATAGACGTCATAGTTATATCCCTGCTTGAGCGGTCTTGCCTCATAACGCATCGCAATGGGTATCTTGTAGCCGTGATGGTTGATCTCAAATAAGGGTATGCTGATGTCGGGGATACCATACGCATTCTCTACCGTGAAATCACCCAGCCGCTGGAAAGCCTGAGCCTGGGGAGAGGTCGGGATTGAAGGTGCTACGATTGGAATATTGGGGCTTAACCTAGTTTCCGGCAGTGTATCTATAGGTGTATCTGCCGTTATAGTGTCCTTCTGACTCGTCTGAGCTCTGCCGTTGAGTGATAAGAACAGAAAGAGAATGAGAAAATATAAAAAACGATGTGTCTTCATATTTGTTCTTTATAGATTGATGACTTGACTGGAAACCTGTCCGTTGACATTCAGGTAAAGCACGTACTGACCATGATGCAGACCATTGCAATCAACCGTAAGTTGCTGCATCTGGCCTTTCTGCCCTGACTGGGCATTGTGGCGAAAGACTATACCCGATACACTGCACACCAGTGCTTTTACCGTTGCGTCTTCCGCCAAATCATAGTTGACTATAACGGAAGAGCCGTTCACGTTGATGTCTAAGTTTTGAATGGAAAAATTGCCATGACTGCCATTTCCGTTACCCTGCCGATTTCCGTTGTCTCCTGCTTTGTCAGCTTCCGCTAAGAGATGGCGTATTTGCTCGTTTTCCTCGTCACTAACCAGGTTCTGCTCTTCCGGACTGCAATAGTAGGTTGCTGAATAGTAGGGCTTGCTGCCCTTCAGGCTGGTGGAGGTGCATTCCAATATAGGATGACGGTAGCCTGTAGCATACCAACGGTAGGTGTTGGTCACCGTCTGCAAAGAGTCTGTAATCAGATGCTGACGGATGCTGTCCGTGGTAAATGGGGCTACGCTGTCCACATACATTTTCAGTTCTTTCTCGGTCTGGATTTGCGGATAGAGGTGTTGTACAGTCAGTTTACGGATGTGTACTCTGCTGACGTGACGAAGAGTATCACCAGAAGGCAGAATCAAATCGCCCGTTCCATCCACCTCTACCAGGTACGAGCCATAGATGCGCATGAACATCTTCTCGCAATAGGTCATAATTCCGTGAAATAGTCCTTCGTGACGGTTACCAAACCTCAATGGTAGGTGCAAAAGCAATTCAGGACGGTCATATTGTACTTTGGTCAGGTTGTTCTCGTATCCGCACAGCATGATGGAATCCACTGTTGAACGATAATAGGAACGGGTACGCTGTTCCGTGCCAGCCACAATATCGCTGCTACTATCTGGCACTGCCAATTCATATCTCACTGTGTAGTCAGCATCTGGCAGCTCTATCGTACTGATGTCCCATACCATGTTCTCACCAGTAACCTTCGTGTCAAGGTATTCCACTTGCTGCTTCTTTACCTGCCCGTCAGCTTTCGGCTGGTATGAACCTTGGATATTCTGAGCATTGGCAGTTATGCTTATAACCGCCAATGCCAAACCCGTTATTAAATCCTTTGCCATATTCGTTCCACGGAATCGGGTTGTTATAATTGATTATAATTCTATCCAACCAGTGAACAACCAGTAACCCATTCTAAGTTCGATGACATATTCACCAGAGAGAATTGACGGCAACGTAACCTGTGTCAAAGTAGAATAAACCACAGTAGAGTAAACCACCTCACCATCTTCATCCTTTATATTAAGGATATACTCTGGATGATCTGCCACAAAAGAAAGAGAATAATCCTCAATGTAAACAGTAGGTGCCTGCATAGGAGCTTTGGGGTAGCCATTCCCTATTGGCATGTCGTCATCATCAATACTTACTGTGAAAGGAATAATGTCCCACGCATAGACACTTGTGCTCATCATGAAAGCACATAAAAATAAAAACAATACTTTTCTCATAATTCATTAAATAAAATTGTAACGGCAAAATTATGAGAAAAAAGTGAAACAGGGAATAAAAAGCAGAATTAAGAATTAACCAAAAGTTAACCAAATATAAGTGGCTGACAATCAGAATGTTTCCGCTATAAATTTAGAAAGGCTTAAGCACAAAGTGCCTAATTTATTTTGGCTAATTCTTTTGCCAGTTCTCTTGAACTTCCCTTTTTGTTGAAGAGAACGGCAAAAATGGTTGTGCAAATTTTGGATATGTAAGGAGGACTCACACCGAGCATGTTGGCAATCTCTCCAGCTTTGAAATGTAGACGAAGTAACAAGCAGACTTGATAGTCTGCAGTATTTATCTTGAGTTTTGAAGTTAAAAAGTCATGATAGCCTGGGAGATATTCGTTTATCAGTTGGTATATAATATCCCAATCATGTTGTTGCAGTTCTCGTCCTTTATAAGCTAAATCTTTTATCTTTTGATAGTTGGGAGATAATTGCAAGTCGTTTTCTATCTTTTCAGCTCCAAAATAGACTATTTTGCCGTACTTGCCTAATTTACGTTCCAGTTGTTTTATTCTCTCTTCTTTCTCCATGATAGACTGATGATTGACTGAACTGTCTTGCTGGAGTTCTGCCAATTCCTCTCTGGCAGCAGTTAATTCTATAGAAACCTGCTGAAGTTTTTTTATTAATTGTACGCGTGCGAAGTAAAGCCATGATGCTATCAGAGATATGGTTAAAAGGGCAATAAGGCTAAATAAGAGCATCCTATTTGCTTGGGTGGTCTTCTCTGTTTCTTGTCGGGCTATTTCTTGTTGGCGGCTATAGTCATACATCGCCTGGATTCGTTTAACCTCTTTCACGTTTTTTTGAGCATATAAAGAGTCACTCATGTCATAGGCATAAACGGCATATTTAGCTATGGAATCTGGACGATATCGCTTTTGATATAACATTGTTAATCCTTTTGCAGCCGCATTCTGGTTGTTAAAATCACGACCGTCATGCAGTTCCTTGCGGAAATAATATTCAGCAGAATCCAAGGCGTTCGTATTTAAATAGTAAAGGCCTTTAGACTTATAATAGATTTCACGACCAGGTACGATATTTCCCATAGAATCAAAATAGCCAGACTTAGACTCATATTGATTCATGTAACTCTTAGCTTTTGCAAATTCTCCTTTCTCTATCAAATCTCTGACATTGGTTCCAAGTGCTACTGCTGCGCGATTATAATACCCATATTTTTTGTATTGATGTGCTACATTTTCTGTAATAAATATGGCAGAGTCAATAATCTCCAATCTCTGATATGCAAAACGTTGTTGTTCGTAACACATTAGTGCAGCAAGCGTGTCTTTCCCTTTCCAAGCAAACTTCTCAGCATGTTTACTATGGACTATCTGCTGTCTATATAATCCCTGATAATAGAAAATATTCGCCATCTGCCCATAGACTCTACTCAACTGATTATAATCGCAGTCAGCAGCGGTGGTATCGGCCAATTCCACTGCATCCTGATAGCACTTTAGAGCCATGGGAGCCTCGCCATGCTTATAGTAGGCACGGCCAAGGAGATAGTGGGCTAACACCTGGTCGTTAGGGGTGCCGTGGTCGTCGAAGAAATGCACGAGGGGTTCCACGTCCTGCATGGTAAAGGGCTGGTCGGTACGGTTGAGTACATTAATACTGTCGAGCCCTGCACGCATCCGCGCCCGCTCGCCTGCCGTGGTGCATCCCATCAGCACCAACAGCAATCCAAATAGATATACTACCAACCGTCTCATGGATGCAAAGTTACAAAAAGTCGAGAGCAATACAAAACAAATTTACTTGTTTTTATTGCCGAGACGCAGTAACTTCGATATCACAGATGTCAAAGGTACGAAATTATTACGACATCCCCGACAGTTAGGGCATGGAAACAAGAAAGCACCCTGTCTCATTGCTGAAACAGGGTGCTCAAGGAAAAAAGTGGCGGCCTCCTACTCTCCCGCATTGCATTGCAGTACCATCGGCGCAAGCGGGCTTAACTTCTCTGTTCGGAATGGGAAGAGGTGGGACCCCGCCGCAATAACCACCTGATAAATCTTCGAATTAGGAATTAGTAATGAGTAATGAGTAATTATGATTACCCAATCCCATCACATGTCCTCCTAACCGTATAGGTGACAATCTTCACAAGCAAGCCAGAGATGTCGATTCGTTACCAACACCTGAAAAGATGACTGCGGCAAAAGCTATCGGGCAATTAGTAAGG
>NZ_FNRE01000017.1 GCF_900107705.1 Prevotella sp. tc2-28 | reverse complement strand
TCTATAACAACGAACGTCCGCACATGTCGCTGAACAACATGACACCTCGTCAGGCAGCATCATGTACGGGTAAAATACAGAAAAAATGGATCAGCTACAGAGAAAAGTACCTCGATAATTTGGAAATTCAAGAAGGAGCATGTACCTTTGCACCGCAAACCCTGAATATGATTGAACGGCTTTCCGCGGAGCCTATTCAACAGAAACAAGGGTTAAGAGAGAATGATTCAACTTTTGCCAGGGATAAGAATTAAGGTACCCAACAGGCATTCAACCTATGGCAGGGTTAAGGTAAAAACCATTCAACTTTTTCTAGGGTAGTACAAAGCATGGGAAATGGACATTTGGACGTGGACGTTTGGACGTTAAGCAAAAATTTTTTTTCTTGGTTGGGGAATAGGGTAAAAACAGGAAATGTAAAGAATTAATTGTTAATATATTTAATACTTGTATATAATATATATATTATATATAAGTATTGTTTTCTTCTTGAACTTTTCGAAAACGCCTTAACGTCCAATCGTCCACGTCCAAAAGTCCAAAACTGTGTATTTGAGTGTCTTTTCTGACTCTCATTTCTACGCATTTTAATTTCTTGCAAAATTAGGGCGAAAATTAGGCTTCAAAAAGTATGGTTTTTCGGGATTTTATTTGCAAGGCCTTTGAAAATTTCGTACCTTTGCATTGTCAATAGGAACGATGGATTTTGAGCGCAGGGCACCAAAAATTTGTTTTCAGGCCTGACAAAATTTTCTGCCTGCCCAGAGCGTAAAAAAGTAGTCGCGAATGGAGACAACAACCAATAAACAATAAACAATAACCAATAACTAAAAAAATTAACATTTGAGTCATTCCCGTTAAACGGGAAAGCGGCGTAAGCCAAAAGGGCTCATTATTATCAACTATTTAAAAACTAAGAGGAGAAAAGAATTATGGGAATACCGGTGGTGACAACCAGGGCGGCAACGGTGACGACGTCATCGACGGAGCGCATGAAGGGTAATTTTTAGGCACGGATGGACACGCATCCGTGCCAAAAAAGTTACTTAAACTGCCACCAGTCCAGACGGATGTCACCACTGGCCTTATCGAAGCAGAGGTAGAGGTCGTGGAGGCCTGCGGCACCCTTCACCTTGGTGGTGAACTGACGGAAGCGGTCGACAGAGCCTGTTTCCTTCACGGTCAGCACACCAACAACGGGACCGTCCTGACTGTCGAGGCGGAGCGTAACGGTGGTAGCGCCCTTGGCGGCTGCAGTCATGGCATACGACTTGGCACCCTTGTCGCCAAAGTCGACACCACGGACGCGGATGTACTCGCCGTCATTGACATCGGTGATACAGGTATTACCCACACCCACGATGTTCAGTCCGTAGCCCCACGCCATGGTTTCTGCCTCCACACGACGGTAGGGGTTGAGCGGCTGCAACTGCTTCAGCGGCTGCTGGTCGAGCCAATAGGGCACTTCCTGAATGGTGCCGTCGGCATTATAGGTGATTTCAGTGGCAGACACCGAGCGGCGCTCATGGTGCACGAAGGTCTCGAGGTGCATCACGTCGTAGTTCTGACCGAAGACGTAGGAGTGACCTTTATAGTCGCAGATGCCAGGGTGGTTGCCACGGTCACGGTTGGTAGGACGCATGATGTAGCCCTTCGACTTCCACGGTCCCTTGGGTGAGTCGCTCATGGCATAGCCCAATGCCTCAGGACAGCAGGTGGTGGCATAGGCCAGGTAATAATGGCCATTACGCTTGTAGAGCCACGGACCTTCCTGGTAGTGGTCCAAGTGGTAGTCGAGCTTATGGATTTCACCCTTGACAGATATCATGTCGTCGTTCAGCATCACCCAATAGGTGTTAGGGTTACCCCAGTACATATAGGCCTGTCCGTCGTCGTCAATATAGACGGTGGGGTCGATGTCCTCCCAATGTTCACGTTGCCATACCAGGGGTTCGCCCAGGGGGTCTTTGAACGGACCGTAAGGCGAGTCGCTGACAAGCACACCGATGCCATGACCATGCAGGGGAGCATAGAGATAGTATTTCCCATTACGCTTGACGGTCTGGATGGCCCACGCACCGTTGTCACGCGTACGCCATGAGAAGTCCGTCAGGGAAGCGACAGCTCCGTGAGCCGTCCAGTTGGCCATGTCGGTAGTAGACCACAACAGCCAGTCGTACATAAAGAAACCTGCCGACGAGCGCTCGTTGGGGTCTTTAATCTCGTCGGGCGACGAGTCGTGCGAGGTATATAAGAACAGCGTATCACCAATGACCAATGGTGACGGGTCGGCAGTGTACTTGGTCTGTACGATAGGCATGTTGACCTGTTCCAAGCCACGCATCTCCCACCAGTCGAAATTGAAGAGCTTCGGACCCTTGCGTCCCTTGAAGGCGAAATAGAGGTCGTGGGTGCCACGGACGACAGCTGTCAGGTCGATGGTCAGCGTCTGCCACTGTTCCCAGCCACCCGTACCAGGTACATTCACCGTTCCGAGGAGTTGACCGCCAAGACTGTCCACACGGATTTCAATCTGTCCGCCACGCAGTCCGCTGGCCACACGTGCAGAGAACGTACGAGGAAGCTTGTTGCCGAAGGCCACGTTCTGCAACTTGATATAATCGCCGTTATGGATGTCGCTGACATAGACACCCACCTGGTTGTTCTGCTCCGTCTTCACGCCACGCGAGAAAGCCATCGTCTCAGCCTCCACACGACGGAAGGGACAGAAAGCGTCGACGGGCTTGACACCCTCGTCAGTAGGCAAAATGGTTGGGAACGAGCCGTCGGCATTGTATTGGAACTCTTCGACGGCCACGCTACGGCCGAAGCCACCACCACCAGGCAACTTACCCGTATGATAGAAGAAATAAGAATGTCCTTTATAGTCGGCAACACCACAATGGTTGGTAAACGACTTCGTGTCGCTCAAAGGCATGATGACTCCTGCATATTTCCAAGGGCCTACAGGCGACGATGCCGTGCTGTAAGAGATGTGTTCAGGCACACCACCAGCAGCATACAGCAGTTGATACACGCCTTTCCGCTTGGTCAGCCAAGGACCTTCGACATACGAGTCCTTATACTGCTTGCCCTTCTCACGCTTGCTCATCATCGGACCGCCAAAGGCTTCCTCGGTCATGTCAAGCTTACCCAGTTCGCCGCTATAGGAAATCATGTCGCGGTTCAACTTCAGGTAATAGCATTGCGGATTACCCCACATGAGCCAAGCCTGTCCGTCGTCGTCAATCAGCACGGTAGGGTCGATATGGTCCCACGAGCCGTTCTCAAACAGGGGCTTGCCAATGGCGTCGCGGAACGGTCCCGTAGGGGAGTCGCTGACAGCCACACCGATGGCCATTCCCTTAGACAACCTGGAATGGGCACAGATGTACCAGTAGAACTTACCATCGCGCTCGACACACTGCGAAGCCCAGGCACGGTCGTCAGCCCACGAGAAGCTCTCCAAGGCCAACGGTGAGCCATGGTCCTGCCAGTTCACCATGTCACGGGTGGAATATACACGCCACTCCTGCATCCAGAAGAAGTCGGCATTGTCCTCATCATGACCCGTGTAAACATACATCGTACCGTCGTGTACCATCGGTGCAGGGTCACTGGTGCACCATGTCTGTACGAAAGGGTTCTGAGCCATGACCACGGAGGTCATGCCCAGAACCAGCATAGTTGATAATAGTTTTTTCATATCTCTCATATCTTTTTACTTAAACAACAACGGAGCCATCTCGCGCAGCGAACGGCGCCACGTAAGGAACTCGTGGGCTGTACCCTCAGAGACATATCCGACGGCAGGCAGACCGGCAGCCTTCAAGGCCTCCGTGCTCTTGCGAATGGCATCAGGGCGCTCTTTCGAACCACAGCTCTGGAAAATCAGGCGCACCTGCTTGGCATCCTTGATGTCCTCAGGCGCATACTGACCCCCACTGAGCAGACCATAGTAGCCGAACACCTCAGGACGGCGCAGCGTGATGAGCTTCGTCTCGACACCACCCATGGACAGCCCTGCCATGGCACGGCTCCACTTGTCCGTCTTGGTGAGGAAGTGGGAGTCGATATAGGGTACCAGTTCGTCGACCAGCACAGTCTCGAACTCCTTGGCGGTGAACTCATGGATATGGCCGAACTTCACGTCGTTCGTCATGCCATAGGTCATCACAATGATGAAAGGCTTCATCTTACCCTCGGCAATGAGGTTGTCCATGATCAGACCGGCACAGCCCTGACGGAACCAGCTGGTCTCGTTCTCTCCCCAGCCATGCTGCAGGTAGAGCACGGGGAAACGCTCCGCCTTTGCCTTGGCACCCTTGCCCGTGGTCTGTCCGTACGTCGGTGGGGTATATACCCATGCCGTCTTCACCTCACCCATGCTCTTCGAGGGGAACAGCACCTGAGTGACGTTGCCATGAGGCACATCCTGACGCAGCTGGTAGAAAGCCTCATCAGGGGCAGGAATCTCCATACCACTCTCCCAACGGCAAGAGCCGAAGAAGTTGTGGGTGCCTGGGTCGTTGACCACTGCACCG
Organism: Prevotella sp. tc2-28; assembly: GCF_900107705.1. GTDB lineage: Bacteria > Bacteroidota > Bacteroidia > Bacteroidales > Bacteroidaceae > Prevotella. The sequence goes on along the minus strand of NZ_FNRE01000017.1, from coordinate 59,567 downwards.
TCGATGGTCAGGTGGTAGTAATGGAAACCAGGATCCTCAGGGCGTTCCGTGGTTCCCGTCCAATAGCCATCCTTGTCCTTGCGCAGCACCGTACCGCCACGGCCTCCCAGTCCGAGGCTGACGATGACCGACTTGGCATCAGGTGCATTCAAGCGGAAGCGCACATAACCCTGACTGTTCACCTGCGGATACTGCTGACCAGGCTGGTTCCAGCGGTTAGGCTTGAAGTCGTCCTTGATCACGGCATTGTCCACGGCAGCATCGAAGTCACGGATGATGTAATAGACACTCTTCGGCTTGTATTTCTCATCGAAGGGCAACGGATGGTTGTTGACACCCACCCAGGAGTCACGGTCGCCCAGATTCCAGAATGTCACACAGTCAACCACGTCCTTATGCTTGCGCAGCACACGGAACAAGCGGTTGTACTGGTCGTTCTGCAGGACCTGCATGTAGGGAGCCACTGGCTTCGCCTCGCCACGCGAGAAGTGCAGCTGTCCACCCATCTCCGTGTTCATGCGGATGTCCAGTTCGGTGACGTGGATATGCTTCACCAACTGCGAATACTTGGTGATGGCAGCGTCGATGTCCTCTTCTGACGGACCATACACGTTATAGTGGCCCTGCATGCCGATGCCATGGATGGGCACACCCTGGTCCAGCATCTTCTTCACCATGTCATAGATGCGATCGCGCTTTCCAGGGTCACACTCGTTATAGTCATTATAGAACAACAGTGCGTTGGGGTCGGCCTCATGGGCATATTCGAAAGCCTTGGCGATAAACTCGTCGCCACACAGCTTGTAGTGGCGCGTCTCACGATACGGATCGCCAGGCTGCCACTTGCCGTCCACCATACGTCCGCGGGGATTGTCGCTGATGGCTTCGTTCACCACGTCCCAGCAGTATACCACGTCCTTATAGCGGTTCACCACCGTATGGATATGTTCGCGCAGACGCTTGTAGAAAACCTCCTTCTTGACGGGACGTCCTTTCTTGTCCTCAAACATCCAGTCGGCAAACTGCGAGTGCCAGCACAGGCAGTGTCCGCGCAACTTGATGCCGTTCTCACGGCAGAAGTTGGCAATCTTGTCTGCCTTCTCAAAATCCCAGACGCCCTCCTTGGGATGGAGCATGCCGGGTTTCATGTCGTTCTCAGCAGTGATGCTGTTAAACTCACGCAGTATCAACGCCTTCTGGTCCTCATTGGTCACATTACGTTGGTTCAAGGCGACGCCTATCATAAAATAGTCCTTGTAGGCATCTTTCAGTCCGTCTGCATAGCTGTCGACAGCTAATAGACAGCATCCAATAATAAATAGGATAGATCGTTTCATTGTTGGTTGATATTAATAGGTAAATGTATAAGTCTTTCCTGGCTCCGTCTGCACGTCGTATTCATAGACGCGAGGAACGGGCTTGATGGTATTTGGTTGGTTCGTATGCGAATGTTCCAGCACCTTGACGTCAGCAGGTGCATAAAGCGGATTAGGACAAGGTCCCTGGGCTGGGCGCAGTCCCTTGCCCTTCAAAGGCACATAGGAGCGGAGGCGGAGGGTGCCTCCTATCGTCGAGCGGACCTTGGCGGTGCGCAGTTTTCCCTTGCTCCATTGCTCGTCGACGATAAAGCCGCCACGTGCGCGCAGGCCCTTTACCTCGCCTTGTTGCCAGTCGTCAGGCAGTGCAGGCAGGAGGTGCAGCGCTCCGTCGTGACTCTGCAAGAGCATCTCGCAGATTCCTGCGGACACGCCGAAGTTGCCGTCAATCTGGAAGGGCGGGTGGGCATCGAACAAGTTCGGATAGGTGCGTCCGTCAGGATACTCGCGGACATGTGCATCGTCGGGTAACAGTCGGAGCATGTTCTTGATAATCTGGAAGGCATGGTTGCCGTCGAGCATTCGTGCCCAGAAATTGGTTTTCCATCCCAGACTCCATCCCGTAGCCATGTCGCCACGCTGCTTCAGGGTGGTGGCAGCGGCTGCATACAGTTCCGGATGCAAGAAGGGCGATAGCTGGTTGGAGGGATACAGTCCGTAGAGGTGCGAGATATGACGGTGCTCGTCTTTCGGATCGTCACCGTCCCACAGCCACTCCTGCAACTGACCGTACTGTCCTATCTGCATGGGAGGCAGTTGCGAGATGGCTGAGGTGAGCTGGCTGATGTATACAGCGTCCTTTCCAAGGATGCGGGCTGCCTGTGCGGTCTGCGTCAGCACGTCATACACAATCTGGTTGTCCATCGTCGAGCCTGCCGTCACCGTGGTGTGCTTACCTACCGGCCCGTGTTCAGGTGATACGGTGGGGTTGGTGACTAGCCAGCCATACTCCGGATGGATGCGCAAGTAGTCGAGCAGGAAGTCGGCAGCACCTTTCATCACTGGATAGTATTGCTCCAGCAGTTGCTTATCGCCCGTGAAGAGGTACTGTTGCCAGATATGCGTCGTCAGCCATGCGCCACCTGTGGGGAACATACCCCACATGGTACCGTCAACTGGTCCGGCGATACGCCACAGGTCGGTGTTATGATGAGCCACCCACCCTTTGCAGCCATACATCGCACCTGCTGTCTTGGAACCCGTCACGCTGAGGTCGCTGATCATCCGCAACAGGGGTTCCTGACACTCCACGAGGTTGCCCACCATGGAGGGCCAGTAGTTCATCTCAGCATTGATATTGATGGTGTATTTCGAATCCCACGGAGCGTTCATCTTATCGTTCCACACACCCTGCAGGTTAGCGGGCTGTCCACCAGGCTGCGATGACGAGATAAGCAGATAGCGCCCATACTGCATCATCAGCGCCACCATGTCGAGGTCGGTGCCGTCGAAGGCTGCCAACCGCTGGTCGGTGGGGAGGCTAGAGGGGCTAGAGAGACTAGAAGGGCTAGATTCTCTAGAGTTTCTAGATAGCTGCAGGCTCACGCGGTTGTATTGCTCATGATATTTCGTGAGGTGGCGCTGCAGTAACTGCTGATAGGTCAGCGGTCTGATGGCTTCCAGCACTCCGTTATTCTTGGTGGTAGGCTGACCGCTCACGTCGTGGTAGTTCACATAGTTGGTGGCTGCCACGATGTAAAGGGTTGCCGTGGTGGCATCCTTCACCGTACCGCCTTTCACCGTACCGTCGGTGTCGATGTGCAGGCGACATTCGGCAGTCAGTCCGCCGTCGATGCCTTCCTGTGCCACATTGTTGACTGTCATGGTTATTTGTCCATCCTCGGCCTGCAACTGGTGCTGCAGTGCACTCTCCATGTTCACACTGAACGACAGTGCGCCAGGCTTGCTGGCAGTAAGCCGAACGACAACGGCATGGTCGGCAAGCGAGGCGAAGACGGTCTGCGTGTAACGCACTCCCTGACAGACATACGACGTTGTATGCACGGCATCACCAATGTTCAGTTCGCGGCGGTAGTCGCTCACGTCGTGATGACCTAATGTCAGCTTCACGTTGCCCAGGGGCAGGAATCGCATACCGTGTGGTCCACGGAAGAAGAACTTGTCAATCACCTGTGCGGCTTCCTCCTCACGACCGGCAAACACCAGGTCGCGTACTTCCTGCAAGCGTTCACGGGCAGCAGCATTGTTGTTGTCATGCGGCTGTCCGCTCCAAAAGGTCTCCTCGTTCAGCGCGAGTGTTTCTACATCAGGATTACCAAAAACCATGACACCCATCTGCGAGTTGCCTATGGGTAGAGCCTCCAGCCAATGGCGGGCAGGCTGGGTATACCACAGCACGTGTTGCCCGGCCTTTGCCGATAGCGAACATACGAGGGATAATAGGATGAGTAGCTTCTTCATATTGTTTTAACTTTTCAGATTGCAAAGATACAAACAATCTGCTATACTCTCATTCCCGTATGTATCATAAACTATCGTAAATGTAACCTGATGTTACATTCCCCCAGCCCGTATCACGATTTTCTTGCCGTGATGGATATACAGTCCTGGTCGCAGGTCTTGCGGATTAACACATCGTCCGTCCATGGTATACCAGCGAGGATCCGTGATCTCCCGCTTCTCCTTGATCCCTTTCACCTCCTCTACCCCAGTCGTTTCATCCTTTAAGGTACAGAAGGTGAAGTAGGCAGGTGTATCGTACTTGGCAGGCGAGGCATCCTTCAGATACTTACCTGTACCCACATTCTTCAGTGTGAATCCTTTATCGCTGACATATTCGATTTCCCACACGGCACCATTCTTGATGTCCTGACCGTTCTGGTTGTTCAGTCCGAGAATAAAACTGCACCAATCGGTGGCGGGCTGGGAGTTCAGATAGCCAGGGGAACCCCATATGTTATAGGGTGTTTGGTCGGGTGTCATCAGTCGGAGAAGATACTTACCTGACAACGTGCTGTTCTCCAACCTGAACAAGTAACCACTGTTGCCGTCGCTGAAAGCCGTTTCGTAATCCTCATAGCCCAGGTTCTGGGCACCGGAGCCAAACAGGGCCTTTCCATCGGCCTCGTTAACAATGGCAAACAACTTGCCCGTCAACTGCGAGATGCTGGTAAACCGCTGGTCTATTGTCAGTGTGGGCGTCTCTTCTGGCCATACCACGTCAATGCTATAGTTCTTGCAGAACTTCCATATCTCATCGCCTGTCAGCACACCATAGTCGTTACTAATCCAGTGACCTTTATTGGCCAACTCCATCAACACAACCTCCACGCCATCGTCGCCACCGCTCCACACACGCCGGGTGATATTGGGTGCGCCACGGTAGTGCTCTGTCACCGTCGGTGTCGTATTGCAATGGTTGTGCGATATCCATACGTTCAGGTTCTTCTGCACATTGGAGAACGTCACCACATCGTCCGTTGTACCATGTGTATGGATAATAGGAATGGCACGTACACTGGCACTGGCCGTTGCACCACCCATCGGATAGCCACTGATGGGAGCAAAGGCTGCTATGCGGTGGGGAATGATATTCATGGCATGATAAGTAAACATGCCACCCATGGAGAATCCCGACAGATAGACGCGTCCTGGGTCGATGTCATACTGCTCCACCATTTGGTCGATAATCTTCAGGATGAAATTGATATCTTTCTTACCGCTGATGTCCCACGACTTGCCCTCGCCTTCAGGAAACACGGTGACGAACTTGGCGGTATCGGCTACCGTCTCTATCTTCAGCATGTTTTTCTGGTAAGCAGCATCCTGGTTCATACCATGACACGAGATGAGCAACGGTCGTTTATGTCCCAGCTGTTGGGGCACATACTGCAGATAAGCACGTTCCGCTCCGCCGACTTTCACAGAACCACGGGTCGGCTGAGGAATCTCTGCCTCTATGCCCATCAGTTTCAGAGCCTGCTGAGCATAACGAGCCCCCATCATACGATAGCCCTGGGCTGTGAAATGCAAACCGTCGCCCTTCTGAGGACATTCCGCAGAGGAGATGACGTATGAGTTGGGAATGACACTGGGAACATTGGCAATGACACTATTATGTCCGCCACAAGAGCCGCCAAGTCCTGACTGAACTGTTTCGCCAACAAACAAGGGCACCTCGGAGGCATCCAATCCTAAGTCATCTATCAAACGGTCATATATCTTCTTGACTTTCTGCGGCCAGTCTTGCTGCATGTTATTACTCTCGCCTTGATGCAACAGGATTCCCTTGACAACACCTTTCTGCTGAGCAATCTTTGCCATATCGACCAGTCGTTTGTAAGGGTCGTTGCCATATGCTTTGAAATAGTCAATGAGCCACCCCTCAGACGTTGGATTCATCGAGGCGATATAACCGGCTACTTCTTCTTGCATAAATCCTTCTATCTTAGTACCGCCGATAGCAACGTCAACGACACCTACCCTGACGTTATTGGGCAGATTGGCCACCATTGTCCGTCCGAAATAGTCAGCCATGCCCAGTCCTGTTCCAGGTCGCACGATGGGAGGCGTAGCGGTATACCATTGTCCCATCGTCCGCGAAGGTGATGAGAAGTCAACACATGCCAGCATTTGGAATCGCGAATCCACCCCTGTCTTGTCCTGCTCCTCCGGCGTAGCATTACCTTCCATATTCGATTGTCCGAAACAGAGGTAAATATAGAAGTTAGGGTCGACATCTGCCATTGCACAACAGCTCATAATCAACCCCATGAGAATAGTTGATAAACGTTTCATTATAGTGATAATCTATTTTTATTGATTTAAATATTTTTCTGTCCCAACACGAACGAATACAGGGATGCGGGCCTTGTCTACAGGCGTCGTGACGTATTGTCCTCCCTTATAGTGCTTGCCACTTCTAAGGTCCTTCCAACCTGCCTTGTTCTTCGGCAGATAGGTCTTCCACTCGCTTACGCCAGGCTCAGTAACAGGACTGATAAGCAGCGAGGGACCAAACATGTATTCATACGACTGGCGAAGAGCCTCAGCATCGTCGGCGAAGTCGAACACCAGTGGACGCATGATGGTATAGCCCGCTGTAGAAACCCGATCAGCACACTGCTCGATGTAAGGACGAAGGCGTTCACGTTCTTTCAGACAGTCAGCAATAATCTGCTTCGCCTCATCACCGTAGTTCCAAGGCTCGGTATTGCTCATGTAGCCGTGAACACGCATCAATGGCAGGTAAACACTCAGTTCTATCCAGCGCAGCATACGCTCGATATACGCCTGATCGGTATATTGATTGCCAGGACGGAAGAAGCCTCCGGCATCGTAGGTCCACCAGGGCACACCGGCAGCCTGCACACCCAGTCCGGCAGTAATCTGACGGCGTAAGGTCTCCCAGTCGTTACCCACGTCACCGCTCCACAATGCCGAGCCGTAGCGCTGGATGCCAGGGAATCCGCAACGCGTCAGTATCATCGGCTCTCGGCCTGCAGCTACAAGGCCTTCATAGACGGTCTTGTTGACCAGCAGCGGATAGACGTTACGCACCTGCTCTCCGCTCCATAGTCCATTGTTGACACGGCGACCCTCGAGATCGTCATTCTCTGGTTCCGTGGCATCCTGCCACCATGCATCGATGCCCAGAGGCAACAGGCGTTCGCGGAAGTTCTGCCAATAGGCTGCAGCAGCCAGGGGGTTGAAGAAGTCAATCCAGTCGGTGCCAGGAATATAGTAGTTGTCGCGTACCATCTGTTTGCCCACATCTGAGTTTTTATCTATCTTAGACCATACGCTGAGCATCAGTCGGATATCCATCTGATGCAGGCTATCGGTCAGCGCCTTCGGATCGGGATAGTAGCGCTCATCGAACTTCATCGAGTTCCACCCGTATTTTCCCCAGTACTGCCAGTCCTGTACAATCATGCTCACGGGCAAGCCTTCCGACTTGAAACGGCGGGCAGTTTCGAGAATCTCCTGAGAACTATGGAAACGCTCACGGCAGTGGATATAGCCCAGTGCCCACTTAGGTATCTGCGGACACGTGCCAGTCAGCTGGCGGTACGATGCGATGATCTCGTCAGGCGAACCGACGAAGACGGTGTAGTCAACAGCAGTAGCAACTGGTGAGCGGAACACGGTCTCGTCCTTGACTTTCTGATAGTAGAGCACAGGGTGATCGTTACCCGTCAGTTCAGCAGACAGTTGGTGGCGACCTTTGGTCAACCTCACCTTCTTGGATGCTGTAGGCGGCAGCCAGATGTTCTGCATTTCAATGACGGGTTGTCCGTCGATACACAGATTATGACGACGCGCCATCTTGCTGCCCACATCCAACAACAAGGCATAGTCGCCTTCCTCAGGAATGTCGACGGTAGCCTCAAAGATGTGACGCTCACGTACCTCCTTCTTGCCACCTTCGGTGGAAGTCACGTCGACGACATCACGGGCACCGGCTCCCTCACGCTTCAGCAGCGCAACCTGGTGCGCACAGGGGTTATACTCCGTCAGTCCGTAATTGTTCCACAGCACACCGTAGCCCTTGCTGGACAGCAACATTGGCAAGCTAATCTGCGTGTTGACCTGCGTCAGGCGACGGGAAAGGCCACGCACGTTGCTGTATCCGTCCTGAAACTGGCCAAGACCGAAAAGGCACTCGTCGCTTGGCGAGTCGAAAGCCAGTGTGGCAACACCCGATGACCATTCGTGACGGGTGGCACGGAAGACAACCTTCCCTCGGCGATCTGCAATGGTCAGCTGATTGCCCTTCACACGAACCTTGATGTCGGGCTGACGGCACTCTGTCTGGTCAACATATATCCATTCCGGCAGATTGTTCTGCACCGATGGGTCAGCATACCGGATGCGCACCGCGTTTTTGGCTACATAGCTCACTGTAAACTTCTCTTGCGCTGTAGCATATACTGCAGCCAAGCACAATAACATTAAAATTATCTTTTTCATCATTGTATGGATATGTTAGCGAAATAATGATCACGAAGTGGCTTGCCGACAGGAGAACCTGTCAGGGTAACCGAAGCCTGCAGACGGATGTCTTGCGAAGAACTGCCCACCTTAACCGTAAACGTTCCTGGGATAATGTTCCACTGCCGCTTACCACCCTCATGACTGTAATACCCAAACTGGTCGGTATACAGTCTGACGCTGACTTTTTTGGTCTCGCCTGGTTGAAGGGACACACGTGCGAAGCCCTGCAACTGAATAGGTCGGAGCATCGGATTGTCACCCTTAGGCGAGAGATAAACCTGGGCAATCTCATCAGCAGCCACACTGCCGGTGTTCCGTACATCAAACGACAGGTCGACATAGGGTGCTGTTGTCTGAGTCTTACTTTCTACCTTCAGGTTCTTATACGCAAAACGGGTATAGGACAAGCCGTAGCCGAAAGGCCACTGCACACGAGGGTCTAGGGTGACAGAACGGTTATAGCAAAGGGATTCATAGACCTCCGTATTAGGATAACTGACGGAAAGTTTGGCAGATGGTGATACGTGGCCATAGAGGATGTCAGCTACAGCATGGCCACCTTCTTCACCAGGATACCAGGCCTGAATGACAGCAGCACAGCGCTCCGCCAAACCTGAGACGACCTGCGCACGTCCACCGAACATTACCAGCACCACCGGTTTTCCGGTCTGGATAAGTTTCTCGACATACTGCGCCTGCTTGCCCGGCAAGTGCAGCCCCTGGCGGTCACGGTTCTCGCCGCAAAGCATCACGTTCTCACCCATGGCAGCCACAATGACATCAGCCTCACGAGCCATGCGGAGGGCTTCGTCCTCGTCGGCTAGCTCGCCAGCATCCACCTTGCGATGTAGGATGTCATACTCCCAGGCACGTTCGTCGCCTAACTCACTGAACTTGGTCTCTATCTCCTCCGTCCAGTCGCATCCTCGCGAATACATCACGTTGATATTTGCAGGCTTGCGATTCTGCATGCCTTCCAGCAATCTGACGATGTGAGGCTCTGCAGAGGTATAGTCCATCTTCTTCCAGAAATAGGACATGGCGGGATAGGTATAGTCACCGCACATTGCCCAGATACTGTTGGCATTGGGACCTGTCAGCAGAACGTTCTTCACTTTCTTCAAAGGCAACACCCCATTGTTTTCAAGAAGTACTACCGACTGGACAGCAATATCATAGGCTGTCTGCCGTTCCTCAGGACTGTCGCAGGAGATGGGTTCCTTGCTATACAGATAGGCATCTTCCGAGAAGAGACCGGCCCGATACTTATAACGCAGCACGTTCTTAACAGCACGTTCGAAGGCCTCTGGCAGGACCAGTCCCTTATCAAGAGCTTCCTGCAAATGCCGGTAGTCGGCACCTTCGGGAAAATCGACGTCGTTGCCACCATTAATGGCTGCAGCGGCCTTATGCACTGCGTCGGGCAGGTCGTACAATTGGTTGATAGCCGTATAATCGCTGACAACCATGCCGTCAAAGCCTAGGTAGTCGCGCAAGATATCTTTGAGAATTTCGCTGTTGGCTACACACTTGGTACCATGTACGGCATGATATCCGGGCATGACAGCCTTACTGCCCGCCACACGAATCATCGTCTCATGGGGCAGTAGGATTTCCTCCATCAGCTCTTTCTCGTCGGCATCGCCCCCACCGCCATAGCCCAGGTAGTGCTTCGAACAGGCTCCGACACCTTTCGTCAGGTCTCCTTGCTGTAATCCACGCACGAAAGCTGTTCCCATGACAGCAGACAAATACCCGTCCTCACCGAAGGATTCCTCCAAGCGATTGAAAGAAGGCACGCGGCATACGTCGACCATGGGAGAGAGGGATAATACCCCACCCATCTTGCGCATGAAGGTACTGGTCTGACGTGTCTTCAATTCCGCCAGCATAGGGTTAAAGGAACAAGCCTGTCCTATCTGTTGCGGATAGATGGTTGCACCTACGGTATTGACACCGGTCAACACTTCTTCGTGCAGCAAGGCTGGGATGCCATCGGGGGTGTGGTGCACAAGCCAATCCTGAATGGCTGCGGCACGGTCTCGCAACGTCTGCGGACTGCGGGGTTTCTGCATGGCAAACTGTGAGAAATGGCCGATGCCGTAGGGTATCAGTTGACGGCACTTGGCGGTATCTAGACGGCCCGCTTCGTCGAAGAGCTCGTCCATATACATACTCCGCAGCTGGGCGATACGTGACTGCTGCGACATGCGGTTGTATAGTTCGTTGATGGTTTGTTCCATATCCAACATTTGTTTTTCATCTTTTTTATCACAGATGACCATCACAAAACCGCCACGAGGCTGGCAGCATATCTGCTTGGGAAATTGTGTGAGGTGTGATATTGCCCAGGGATGACCATCGGCAAAAAGGGTAATTTTTGGAGAGGTGAGTGGTGAGAGGTAAGAGGTAAGAGGTGAGAGGTAAGAGGTAAGAGACGAGAGATCGAGGGTTTTGGGTACATCCTTGCCGTTGATGCCTGCAACATACCATGTGCCGCCATGACGACGCGCCATGACGACATACTCACCAGGATAACCGCTGATGAGTCGGGTATCATCCCATACGGTGGGTAGTGTGCCGAAGAACTGCCGTACCTCCTGAGGTTGCGAGAGGAAACTCTCTGGACGGTCTGCCAGGTGCTGCAGGGCACTCTCGAAGAGTACGGTGAGGGCGAGTTCGTGGGCATGGGTGGTGATGTGCGGATGCTGTGAGTCGCTGAAAGCACAGGGGGTATAGTCCATCGGACCGATGACATTACGCGTAAACGGCAGGGTGGCGTTGTGGCAGGCAGCCTTGTCGGTGAAAGTGGCTACGTTATTGTACCACTCAGCACCGTATACGCCCTCGGTAGTCATCAGGTTAGGCCATGTGCGCTGCCATCCGCGGGGAATGGTGGCACCATGGAAATTAACCAGCAGATGATGACGGGCGGCTCGTTCGAGCAGTTCTAGCTGGAAATCCATATTACGCTGGTTGTCACCCGAGAAGAAGTCTATCTTCACACCGGCTACCCCGATTTTCTCACACCATGCGAACTCGCGTTCACAGTCGGCTGGTTTGTTCAGGCGGAACTTCGGTGTCGGGGCACCATCAACCCACCCGATGGATGAGTTATACCAGATAAGCGGCTTAACGCCCTTCGCCTTGGCATAAACCACAGCGTCCTCTATGGTTTTGCCCTTCATCGTGTCCCATTCGGCATCAATCAGCACATAGGGAAGATGAAGTGCCCAGGCCAGGTCGACATACTGCTTGACAATATCATAATCGTTAGAGCCATGATTGTAGGCCCAATATATCCACGATGCCACGCCGGGCTCGATCCAGCTGGGGGCGGCAATCATGGAAGGTGCAGACACATCAGTCACCAAAGTAGACTCCACGACATCCTTTAATTGTCCTATAATAGCTATGCGCCAGGGGGTATGCCCTTTCTCGCCAGTATTCTGAAAGGAGGAAGGGGATGCAGGGACAACACGGAACAGTTCACCGTCGTTGATCAGGTAGGAGGCAGCCTGTCCGTGTTCGATATTCGCTTCTGAAATCAGTACGAAGGCGTTGCTCTCCTCCAACAACGCGGGATAGCCCCAACGGTTGTTCCAGCCTTCTGCTGACTTCGAGATACCGCTGAAAGAGGGGACAGGAGCGACCTTGTATGTCGTGGCAAGGGGGAAGAAGCCTTCATACGACTCACACCACTGTTGCATCCAGCGGCGCGTACCCTCAGGAATACGGTAGGCTGGTTGCGCAGTCACCTTACCTTCATAACGAAAGGCAATGCCGTCATTATACATGCGGAGCACCAAAGCCCCCTGACGGTACTCGTTGGCTTGGTTGCTACAATGCAATCGCTTTCCCGTCAACATCTGATAATCATCATGGACCGCACGAACGAACGTCAACGGCTTTCCTGCCTCAACGACATCGACGATTTCAAGCACCTTCTGTTGGTGGTAACTGACAGTCAGTGTCTTCCCGCTGAGCTGAGCCGATAGCTTCCCGTTAGGCGACTTCACCGGTGCAGCCATGGCCAGCAGTGGGCATAGCAGTAGGCATAAAAGTTGGTTTCTCACACTTAATTAATCAAGAATATCTTCTCTTTCCCCATGTACTTGGCCTTCACGGTGGCTCGTCCAGCGGTGACGGGACTGATCTCGAAAGTCACACCAGACACGCTTGACGTAGCAGTCAACTTGGTGGTGGACAGCAACGGACCAAACACCTGATAGCGAGTCAGGTCGGTATAGCCGTTCTGGTTGGTGGTACGGATGGGCGTATCGGGGATGTTCAGCCGCTTACCGTCTGCCATAATCGTCACCTTCGGGACAACGGGTGTGGCAAAAGCCGTTCCGCGAGAGAAACCGATGCCGTGCAGGTCGAAGAGTCCCTGTGGGCGCTGGGGTTCCTGGCGACGGCCAAACTGTCCGCGCTGTGGCTGTTGGGGTTGTGCTACCTCCGGACCTTCTGCCACCAGGTAGATGGCATGCTTACCCGTCAGTCCTTCAACGGCAGGCACGCGCTGTTGGTACACCGATGTACCCTTGGCATCAGCCGGGATGTCGAAGACGGCAATCTCGGGACCTTTCCAGGGGTCGTCCATCTTCACATGAATCTTGAAGGCACCCTTGCCGCTACTGGTCAGGTTCAGGTTCAGGTAGGCATTGTCACCCTGCTTGATGCCGTCGAAGGCTTTCAAACCCTTGGTGTCCTGTGCCAGACCGCCAAAGCCAAAGTATTTGAAACCGACGATACCACCATTCTGAATACCAGCCAGGTCCATGGAGTTGTTCCACACATCGAAGTTGTCCTGCATATACTGGTTGCTGTTGGGGCCGTACATAAAGCAGGCGATACCGGCAGAATAATAGGCATAGGGAGGCAGACCGAAAATCTGGAAACCTTCGCTAGTCACCTCGGCACCGGTATAGTGGTTGCCATCGGCAGCCTTGGCGGTCCACTCGTTATCCTTGCTATAAGGGTCGTAACCGGTAATCTTCACGACACCACCCTTGGCAACGGATTTCTTGTCCCATGTTATCTTCACAGGAGCCACCATCGTCTGACGGGCATTGCCGAAACCGCGTGGTGGACGGTGATAGAACACATACCACTGGCCGTTGATTTCCTGCAGTGAACCGTGGGTATTATGGCCGGCATTGGTGGTGATGAGCTTGGAACCATCTTCACCCAGCACCACGCCACGCGAGTCAACCAGCACGCCACCGGAGCGCCACGGACCGAGCGGTGAGTCGCCGAAGGCATAGCGCAGGGCGGAGTTGGTGGCTCCCTGTCCGTACTCCTGACCGCTATAGCCGGAGAACACCATCACGTATTTGTTGCCTACCTGGCGAATGGAGGATGCCTCGAAGAAATTGAAGTCGAGGGGGTTCTGTCCTTTGTAGAGTGCCTTATACTCGCTGCCGGCCTTGTCCAACAGTTTGCCGTCGCGACTGCTGGCGGGAATGAAGGGATCGATGAGCTCGGTGCCCTCGCGCTTGGAGTACATCGTGTTCTGGTCAAGCTGGCAAGCCGTAGAGTGCTGAAAGCCATAGAACACGTAGGCACGGAAGCCACGGTCGAAGTCTTTGTCTTTCTTGTTGGTCACCGTTTCGATAAACACGGAGGGATCAAAGTCGATGAGCGACCCGTCGACGCACTTCGTACCGTCGGCAGTCAGGTTGACGGGCACAAAAGGTCCGTTGGGACGGTCACCCTTGCAGACCATCGGCACGCGTTGCCAGCCACGGCTGTGGGGATAGAGCCAATAGGTCTTCTTGCCGGTCTGCTTGTCTTTCACCTCCACCAGGTCGGGCGCAAACATCGTGTCCCACTGTCCGTTGACGAACCACGAGAAGATAGGTCCCTCGTCGCGCCATTGCGTCAGGTCCTCCACGGGAGCCGACCACATGCGGATGTCGTTGCCGCAATACTGGGTGAAGTGGGTGTCGTGCGAACCGATGATGTAGGCTCGCATCTTACCGGGATGGTCAGGGTCTTCAAACACACGGGGTTCGCCGTCGGGCACGTGCTCCCACAACGGCAGATACGGGTTTTGCGCCATGACGGTAGTGACTGCCGTCAGCGCCAATAGTTGAATAATCAGTCGTTTCATTGCTTTTTCTTTATTTATATGGTTATTATTTCTCTGTTATCTTTAAGAAACCTTGCCGACACCCCTCGGGAGGTTTTCTTAATGTTTAAGAAGCCAGTTCCACTGCAAATGCTTTCATATTCGGGTCATTCGAACTCGTGCCCACCAGCACCTCATAGCGCCCGGGCTTCACCCGCATGGTGTTCGTCTCGGCATCGAAGAACTCGAAACTGTTGCGCTCCAGTTGCAGGGTGACGGTCTTGACTTGTCCTGCCTTCACGTTGACACGCTGGAAGGCGCGCAGGGTCTTCAGCGGAGCATCGGGGTCGGACGGGTTCTTGACATACACCTGCACGATTTCCGTACCGTCGCGGCGACCAGTATTGGCAACCTCAACGGATAACAGGCCGGAACCATCATTCCTCATTTCTAATTTCTCATTCCTCATTTCGAACGAAGTGAGACTCAGTCCGTAGCCAAAGGGGAACAGGGCATCATTGAAATAGCGATAGGTGCGGCCCTTCATCGAATAGTCCTCATAATCGGGCAACTGGGCGTCGTTCTTATAGAAGGTGACGGGCAACTTGCCACAGGGGTTATAGTCGCCGAACAGCACGTCGGCAACAGCCGTGCCGCCTTCCTGGCCGGGATACCAGGCCTGCACGATGGCATCGCACGTCGCGGTCTCGGGCTCTAAGGCAATAGCCGAACCGGAGCAGTTGACGAAGATGACCTGCTTGCCGGCAGCCTTCAGGGCTTTCAGGAAGTCGCGCTGTACACGGGGCAGTTCGATGCTGGTGCGGTCGCCACCCTTGAATCCGTCGATGTTGACGGGCATCTCCTCGCCTTCTAGACTGGGAGCGATACCACCCACAAAGACAACCTTCTGGATGCCCTTCAGTTGGGCTATCGTTTCCTGATAGTCGATGGGCAACTCACGGGCAATATTGATTTTCATGCCTGCACCCCATGTCTTGACGGTTTGGAAGCGCACCTCTATCTGGAACCGCTCGCCGGCAGCAGCCTGCAGCACGGTACGGGTGGGCGTTGAGCGCCAGATGCGGTGGAACGCCTTGCGCTCGCCGTTGACAAGCACTTCAAACTGACCGGTACCCTCCACGTTCAGCACATACTCGCCAGCTTCCTTGGGGGCAAAGGTGGTCTCGTATTTGGCGGAGAAGTCCTCAATGGGCAGGTTGGCAGCAAAGACGTGCATACCATTGGTAGTCACCGCCAAGGGCTTGGTATAATACTCGGTGGTAAAGGGCTTGCCCTCCATCTCGGTATTCGTCCAGAACGTTCCCTTCAATCCCTTCTTACCGTCAGGTGCCACACACTCCGTTGCCATGTGACACTCCATCACTTTGTCGTAGGTCAGGTCGCAACCGGGGAAATACACCAGTTTCTTCTGCTTGGCCTTGATACCGTCGAGGATGGTGACGGTCTTGTTGGGCGTTCCGTTATAGTTGCCCCACATCATGGGTTCATTATCAGCATTAGGGCCAATGACGGCGATCTTCTCTGCATTTTTCTTCAAAGGCAGGACATCGTTCTTGTTCTTCAACAGCACGATGCTTTGGCGCGCCATTTCCAAAGAGACCTTGGCAGACGCCTTGGTACTCATCGCGGAATAGGGTATCTTCGACCATTCCACCAGCGAGGGGTCGTCCATCTCTCCGAGGTCGAAACGGCCTTCCAGCAAACGGATGACATGCTTGTCGACTTCTGCTTCCGTAATCAGTCCGCGACGAACAGCCTCAGGAATACTCTTATAGGCATAGCCGTAGCCACACTCCACATCCGTTCCTGCCAGAGTAGCCTTGGCTGATGCCGTAACGGGCGACGAGGATGACTTATGAGAGGTATAGAAGTCACTGACGGCACCGCAGTCGCTGACCACTAGGTATTTAAAGCCCCACTCATCGCGCAGTATCTGTTGCAGCAGACGGTTCGAGCCACAGCAGGGGTCGTCGTCCAGTCGCTGGTAGGCACACATCACCTCACGCACATTGCTCTTGGTAACCAAGTGCTTGAAGGCAGGCATATACGTCTCCCAAAAGTCGCGGACGGGGACATCGGTCAGATTGGCAGTATGGCGGGTATATTCCGGACCACTGTGTACAGCATAGTGCTTGGCACAGGCCCACAACTTACGGTATTTGGACGTTTCCGGTCCCTGCAAGCCACGAACCACGGCATCACCCATGACGGAGGTCAGGTAGGGGTCTTCTCCGTAAGTCTCCTGTCCCCTGCCCCATCGTGGGTCGCGGAAGATATTGACATTCGGCGTCCATACCGACAACGAACGCATCTTCATATCCTCACCTCCGAGGTCGTACAACCGATGGTTATACTGGGCACGGAACTCTGTGGAAGCAATATCGAAGCACTTGTACAGCAGGTCGGGATTGAACGATGAAGCCATAGCCACCGGTTCAGGGAACACGGTGACATTGCCCATATTGGCAGCACCGTGCAATGCCTCACTCCACCAGAAGAACTTCTTGATACCCAAACGGGGAATGGCAGGCGACTCGTCGAGCATCAGCTGAGCCTTTTCCTCCAACGTCAGACGGGAACATAGGTCGACGGCTCGCTCATGAGCCGAAAGGTTCGGATTCTGATAAGGTAACTGCTGGGCAGATACTGACAAGCAGCAGACTATACTAATAGCGATAAATATGGTTCTCATTGTTATCGTTTTACTGGTGATTCTTCACCGAATAAATATTGAGGAGCATAGCCTCCGAAATCGACCACAATCTTTTCAAATACAATACCAGGATGGCGCGGAGTGATGGTCAGCTCATGGACATCAGCCTTACCGACCGGCAATTCCACCACCTTTTCCACCACACGACGGGCTACAGCGGGATAGAACTCAGAATACATATAGGGCTGACGGTCAACCAGCGTCTTGTTGAAGTTAACCACCTGAGGTTCTGAGCCGTCCAAGCTTACGGTGTATTCAAAGCCACCCACATTCAAGAAGTCAAGCGTTGACTTCACAATAACGCGTACCTTGACTTTGGCAGGCGCATCGGCAGGCAGAGAGAAACGATAAGTCAGATGGGCACCGTCAACAGGATCGGTATAAGGAGTCAGCGCCACCGCACTGCGTGTACGACCATAGTCGGGATAGATGCTCCACTGCGTTCTGTCATTGGACTTAGCACTGAAATAATGTTCGGCCTCCATAGCCACAAAGCCCTGTGAGGGAGCAAAGACATAACCGCCAGCGGCAACTTGATCGATGCGTTTCACCTCCGGCATACGGTCGGCAGGGAAATTGTCGCTCCATGTGGTATAGCCGATGTGCTTCTGCGTCATCATACCATCCCACTTGCCACCAGCCATCTCCTTATTATAATAGTGACAAAGCTGGGCATCGCGCTCAAAGCACTGTGCCACCTTGTCTGCCCACTGGTTGGCATCGGGGTTGCCTGCCTTGGCCAGCATCCTGTTCATCGCCTGGGCATAATACATGTCATAGAGGTTAGCCATCGCCTGCACGGGGAAGAGTATCGACTGACGATAGGCATCACGGGCTGCCTCGGGAACATCGGCAAACAGACGGAGGACGCGCAGTTCCAGTCGGGCATAGTCGTCAGCCACCTTGCGCCATTCGCCGGTCGACAGGTTGTAAGTCCTTGCATCGAGCATCTCTGCAGTGACACGACCCATATACTGACAGTTGCGGTTATAGATGGAGGCAGCTTCTTTTGCCATTGAACATTGACCATTGAACATTGAACATTGACCAAACATACTCTGGAAGAAACGTTGAGTGTGGTCGGTCACCGTCTGCTGGGTATATTCCTTGGGATTCCACGCCATGTCCATAAACAACTGGATAGGATACTCCATCGGTTTCAAGTCGCCCACATTCAGTATCCACATGCGCTGGATGCCGTAGTCATAGGCCAGCGACAGCTGTTCGAACATCTGCTGGGTCTGGGTGACGTTGATCCATTTCGAGTTACGGGGTGCACCGACATAGTCTACATGGTAGTACAGTCCCCAGCCTCCGGGATGCTTACGCTCCTTGGCATTGGGAACACGGCGCACATTACCCCAGTTGTCGTCGCACAACAGCATGATGACATCATCGGGCACACGCATGCCTTTATCGTAATAGTCTAATACCTCTTTATACAATGCCCACACCTGTGTCGTCTTGTTGGCGGGCTTCTTGGTCACCTCCTTGATAATCTTGCGCTGGTTCTCCACAATGCGTTGCAACAGCTTGGTATCGGCATCCTCGCTCATCGCCTCGTCGCCATCGCCACGCATTCCGATGGTTACCATATCCTCAGTACCCTTCATGCGCTCAATGCCCTCACGGAAGAACTGGTCCAGCTTCTGCTGGTTCTTCTGATAATTCCAGGGGCCCCACTCACCACGCTTACGGGCATACTCCTGATGATTACGTGCCATCGGCTCGTGGTGCGAGGTTCCCATGATGATACCCATCTCGTCAGCCGTCTTCGAGTTCTCGGGGTCGTCGGCATAGAATGCCCAGCCCCACATGGCAGGCCACAGCATGTTACCTTTCAGACGCAGAATCAGTTCAAAGACCTTGGCATAGAAATGGTGGTCGCCATAACCTGTTCCGAATGTGTTCTTCACCCATGAGGTCAGACAAGGTGCCTCATCATTCAAGAACAGGCCGCGGAACTCTACTGCTGGCTCGCCGTCAGTATACTGACCAGGCAGGATTCCCACATAGTCGCGCTTCGTTACGGGTACGTCCATCCACCAGTACCAGGGCGACACGCCCATCTGGCGCGAGAGCTCGTAGATGCCGAATACCGTACCGCGACGGTCACTGCCGGCAATGATTACTTGTCCGTCGATAGTGGTGATGATAAACTGCTCGCGCTTGCCTTTCAGGTCAAAGAGTTTACCACGCTTCACCCATTGGTCGATTTGCTTGTTACAACCCACCGTTCCAACAAGGATAGTGGGCTGATCACTCTTGGCAGGAGCGAAGCCCATCACCCGTTCGAAATCCTGTTGCAGACTGGCAACAGCTATCTGCACAGCCTTGGGTTCATTATCACTATAGCCGATGGTAGCGCCACGCAGCGAGACGGCTCCATTCTGCTCTGCAAAAGTCACAAAGCTATCAGCAGCATTCATGGGAAGAACAACCACGAACGTCACCAAAACTAAAAGAATTGTCTTTATACGCATCATCATTGAATTATGAATTACTTAAACAAGTGTGGGATAAACTCATGCAGTCCACGGCGCCAAGTGAGGAACTCATGACCGGTGCCCTCAGAGACTGACGAGTCGACCTTGATACCTAACTCACGCAGACTGTCTACAATAGGTTGGCTCTTGATGAAGTCCTCTGAACCCCAGTTCATATAGAAGTAATGAATCTTCTTGTTGAAGGCGGCAGCATCAGCAAAGACACCATTGTAGGCGGTCTTCACGTCGAGTCCGAAGATGGCGCCGCTGAAAGTGCCCATCCAGGCAAACTTGTCGAGGTTCTGCAATACGACGTCGAAGGTCTGATGACCGCCCCACGACAGGCCAGCCATAGCTCGGTACTCACGGTCAGCCTTTGTGCGGAAGTTGGCGTCGATGTAGGGAATCAGGTCGTTTAACAATACGGGATAGAACGAAGCGCCATATTCACTGCGCCCAGCCTGATTATTGCCACCGCGGAAAGGCTGCTTGATATCACCGCTCTCCATTACGACAATCATCGGCACCGCCTCACCCTTGGCAATGGCATTGTCCATGATATGCTGCATCTTACCCTGCAACATCCAGCTGGTCTCGCCCTCGCCCATACCATGTTGCAGATAGAGCACTGGATATTTCTTCTTACCTGTTTCGTACTCGGCAGGCGTATAGACCAAGGCGTGACGCCATTCGCCAAACTTGGAATGGGGACTGTGATAGTAAATGCTACGCACCTGACCATGAGGAATGCCCACTTGCGGACGGTAATAGTCGCCCTCTGGTCCTTCGGGCACTTCAAGACCACCAGCCTCGCGGTTGCAACCGAAATAGGTTTCCGAAGCTGGGTCGATGAAGTTCACGCCGTCAATGTTCATGAAATAATAGTGGAAGCCAACAGGCAGCGGATCAGAGACTGCCATGAAGCCTCCCTTGCCGTCAGGCTGCATGTCGTATTTCTTGCCACAGATATCCACCACGACCTTGCGGGCTTGTGGCGCCTGGATGCGGAAATAGGCACGACGCTCCTTGTCAATTTTGGGGAACGCATTGCCGGGAATGGCATTCTCAACGGTCACAGCATCGGCAGGGACCTCAATCTTCTTAGGCATCTCGATGAAGGGACGCTTGGGTTCATAGCCCAGATGGCGGGCTACTGCCTCAGCATAGCGGCATCCCAGCTCACGATAGCCTGCAGCATCGAAGTGCAGACGGTCGGGACCATTCGTACAACCATCCGAAGAGATGACCTGTGCCGTATGCAGGGTGTTAGGCAACTCGTCAATCTGTTTCTTACAACCGATGCACACACCCTTGCCGTCAGCCTGCACGATATTTCCGGCATAGAGGTTCACCTCCTCAGGCTTCAACTGCAGGTCACTGCAAAGGTGATCGTACACTTGCTTCACCATTCCAGCCCATTTGGGGTCGCCGGTATTCGTTTCACCCTGATGCATTAGGATGCCCTTGATGACACCATCTTTCTGTGCCTTCTTGGCCAGTGTCACCAGACGCTCGTAGGGATTGTTGTTATAAGCCTCCAGCATTCCCTTCATCCATCCGGGAGCCCGTTTTACATAGCTCTGGATACTATCGGGAAGGAAACCTTTGATGTCGATACCGCCAATAGCCACATGGATGACGCCAATCTTGATGTTCTTGGGCAACGACTCCACCATCGTCCGACCAAACCAGTCGGCAGGGGTCAGTCCCGTATTGGGACGGCACAGGGGAGCCACAGCCTCACACCACTCGCCCATCTTTCGGCCTCGCTGCGGGTCGTCAACGGCAGGCATCAACAGGAAACGCGGACCAGGACTCTTCAGATCTTGAGCCTCTGGTTTGGCAGCACCTTCCATGTTCGACTGTCCGAAACACAGGAAGATGTAGAAGTTCTCGTCTACGGCAGCACTCGCCATTGCAAAGGGCACTGCAGCCAATAGGAATGTCATCAGCAAACACTTTCTCATTGTCGTAATCTTTATAGCTGTTTTTTCTGACTGCAAAGATACAACAAATCCCTCATATCTGAGCATCCCTATGTTTCATATACTTTTATATATGTAACATCAGACAAACTAACCATCTCTTTCTTTATTACCTAGAAAGGAAAAAGGTATTAAGGAGATTGGTATCTGTTGACTAACACAAACGCAAAACATGTGGTTTTGACAAGTAATACCTATGGTTTTATAAAACAAAACCATAGGTATTACTATCTAATTAGCTAATTAATTACAATTGTTGAGATAATAGAAACTTAGAAAAGAGATTGTAAAGCTTGTATGGCTTGTCGTTCCGAACTCTCCAGCATACGTCCCATTTCACGAGCATCCATATCGACTGGACTTGAGGTAAAGTCAGGTGTATTATAAGAATACAATAGTCGGCGATAATACTCCTTGGGATTACGCTGTGGCAAAAGGAAGGGTTTGGTTGCGTGCCCTCGCTCATCGATAGACGAGAAATAAACACGAGTATAAAGGCCATCATCCCTACGACTGGTAAAAAGAAACCAACGACTATTAGTACTCCAATTATGCAGGCTCTCTGATCTATTACTGTTCACTTCATCCATCGGTCTACTCTCGCCCGTTTTCAAGTCTAACAAAAAAAGGTCGGCTTCTGGATGCCACACCGAGAAATAACCATAATCTAGCTGGGTATACATCAGAAAGCGCCCATCATAGGAGGGACGGGGCCAAGTAACACTTTTCCCCGTTGTATGAGCATTGACAAGTGTATCTACTTGATTTCCAACACGTCCCGTAGCTTCATCAAAACTCACCTGACAGAGGCTATATTTTACTTTATTATACTCTTTCGGAAGATCTCGAACAGGTGTTGTAATGAAATAGAGACGTTTACCGTCAGGCGAGAAAACAGGTATATTCTCCATTCTGTCCTTTTTCATCAAAAAAGTATCCTTGATGGCCACATGTTCCCTGGTGTCATAGACAAAAACATCAGAAGCCATATCATATACCTCAATGCGCTTATTATTGCTCATATGGAAAACCTGAGCTGTTTTGTTGGTCGAGAATGCACAATAACGTCCATTTGGATGCCAATAAGGATAGACCATCGACCCACCAAGACTGTCATTGCGAGCCTGCAACACCTCGTCTCGTCCCAAGGTTCGAATCACCGTGGCCCCATGGTTTCCTCTAACGTGAAATACAAGTTGGTTTGGGTTTGTACGGTTCTGAGTATGGCAATTCATACAGTTTCCATGAACTTGAGAGTTCTCTATCATAGCATGTTCTTCGAAGTCTGCAAGACAACGCTGATAGAGCCCCATGTGACTATATAGCACATAGCTAGGCGGAATACGACGATATGTAATACCCCATTCATCTAAAGAAAAAGTGCTCACCTGAATCGTGAAGTCGCGATATTTTATCCACTTTCCATCTTTTTGAGCACAAACCGAGACAACAAGTTGCGCACCCTTGTTCTGCTCCAGTAGTTCATGCCACTCGTCGATATCAAAATCAGCAAAAGAGCCATTGGTATGCAAGTTTCCGCCTTTCTTACCACTTATCTTCACGTCGACATCCGTAAACGTATCGTCTTTCATAGAGAAATTCAACGGTGCTATACCTACAGGTACTGTTACCCCAACATAGTCGGGATAGATGACAGGCAACTGGTCAACGACCTGCACGTTTTCCGGTCGTGAGCTACATGCCAACAACACCCATATCATCAATACCGCGAAACCTATATGCGATAATACCTTTCTCATCATTCATCAACTTTATATAAACAATTCATCTTCTGTCTCACTGTATATTTTCTGCAACGGACCATACATAGGATGAGCCTTAATCTGCTCAGGATGCAGCACCAACGACTTCATCACTTGTGCCCACTTCCGATAGAAAAGAGTTTCCTCCAACAGTGAGACGTACTTCAGTGCAACTTCGTATTGTCCAGTTACAAGTGCAGTCTCAGCCAGTCGACAAAGCGCCCTACCACTCTTATTATAATTGGATGTACTCTCCATGGCCTCGAACATGCAACGTTGAGCGAAATTCACATATCCCATCTGGAAGAATAAGTCGCTCATCATCATCGCTGAAACCGTACTGGTCAAAGCCGTAAACGGTTTATACAGACTAACCTTCAACTCTTCCGGAGTTATTTCCTTTTTGTAGAATCTTGCCAAATTGACAATGTGAACACATGCCTTTGCCTTTGGTCCTTTCCTGGTCGCCTTATAGAGGACCTTATCCCACGCCTTCTGACGTTGCAGATAGTCGTATTGCATCACCTCGCGCGTTCCTATTTTATCAACTTGTATCTGTTGATAGTCAATACCCTTGAATATATTTTCCAAGGAGTAAGGAACAAAGCAGGAACTCGCCAACAAACAAATAGCCAACAGCGATGCCAACATCATGCTCTCCGCCATAATTTTCACTTTCCGAAAAGATTTATGCAGCCAGCGCAGATGATAGACCACCACTAAGACAATGACTGGGCCTACCAACCAATAACCAACGGGAACAATGACGAGCGAAACAATTAGGCATAAGTTTCTGCGTGCCGGTAGAGCGTACATCATCAGCAATGTCAAGGAAACGGCCACGGGAAGCGTCATTGGAATGTCAATATCACACAACAAGAGCCATAAAGCAACGACTGGGAGGAAGGAAGCCATATAAAGTACCTCATCTTTGACGGAGGGGACACAACGTCGGAGTAGCAACCATGATAGCCATTGTATTGCCATAAATAGAATGGACAGTATACAAGCCCCCACTTTTTCATTCATATAGAACTGCACCAAGAACTCACCCACGTAGCGGGCAAAGCCACCTGGCACCACCAAACGATCTGCCAGGTAGTCACCGTTGAGAAGAAATAACTGGAGCGACTCACGCTCCATCAACATTTCCGGATATGCGAACGCCCAATAGCCAAAAGCCGACATTCCCATGAAAACTATCAACGCATATTTTGTTTTTTCTTTTATTTCCATTTTTGCATATTGTTCAGAAGTCTCTATATTGATTCTTTACTTTCTTCACTGCTATACACTCCATCTCTACAAGCCATGTCGGCCGACAAACGGGAGCAAGCGTAATGACTGTAGGAACATGGGGAAATTTTTGGTCAAACATTTTTCTCACTATTTTATAATCTGCACCATCTCGCAAATAAACGATGATTTGCATCACGTCATCGAAACGCATACCACCCTCGCAAAGCAGAGCCTCAACATTTTCCCACATCCGGGAAATTTGCTGTTGTACATTTCCCACGTGGAGCACTTCACCTCGGTTGTCAATGGATGCAGTTCCCGATATATATATGTGGTTACGATCTCCATACTGTATCAGCGTACCGCGCTCAAAGGTCACCCCATATTCGATGGTCCGATTAAGATGAGAGAGCGCATAGAGATAACGGCGCTGCTCTGGCTCAAAACCCGTCATCGAATAGCTGTCAAGTTGCACAAGAGCCTTGGTGTTTGAAGGTGTTCCACCTATACCCGTAGAAGCGATGTAATGAGTTTCCGAGGTGAGGCCCTGTTCGACAAAACACTCCCTGCGCGCCTTGACAAGCCCACCATATTGAGTATCAACATCGCGAACAAAGAACCATGTACGGATACAGTTCGCTTCCAAAGTAGCATGGAAAAGATTCAAGATATCCAAATAGATAAAGAGGGTCTGCCAAGTCTGCATGTAAGAGGTTGCAGAGGTAGAATCCATCAGTCCGAAGGTCCACACATGCTGATAGCCATTGTGCCTGACAACAGTAGAGTTATTCATAGGCCTCACCTCTGTACCCTTCTGCAGATAGAGCCATACCGCTACCTTAGAGCCATCAAGGGGTGGCTGTTGGATGTAAGAGATGGTACAGGCATCACGCTCCTGGATAACAGGAACTTGGTTAGTGGCATCACTAAGGAAATAGCGTTTGAAAACGATGCTGGAACCCAGCACATCCTCCATTTCCAAGAAGATTTTCTCCGCCTGCTGAATACGGGCTATCTGCCCTTCGAAAAGCTCACAGCGAGGCTCCACATGCAGCATGGCATGCAACTCCTCCACTTCACCTGCCGTGAAGCGCGCCCACTCTATCCGAGCCCCTATCTCTTCAAAATTCTTTGACTGACAAACTATCATAACGATTTTACGAGCACAAAATTACGAAGAAATCCCATTCATTCCAAATTTTCCTTTATAAAAAATATCCGTCCAAATGTAACATGTACTTTTGCTGTTGTTTCCTGGACAAACATCGGTTTCCTTTTTGTGCGGCTCTTAATATAATAATGTGTAACTTTGCGCCACAAATAAAACCTAATCAAAATGAAAAGAAACATTATCACATGGCTGATGCTGCTTGGATGCATCACCATTTGGGCTCAAGGAGTAAAGCCATTACCTACCCTACACGTGGAGGGTCGATGGCTGGTTGACAAACATGGCAACCAAGTGGTTCTACATGGCGTAATGGACACACCCAGCAACTATTTTAACGGCGATCGCTGGGAAGGTTCTAAGGCACGAGGCTGGTGGGACCATTATAACGAAACTGGACGTGTTAATTGCTTGAACTACTTTGAAAAGCTATTTGTTGGCATGGAACAAGCCAAATGTAATGTATTCCGTCTGCACATGGATCCGGCTTGGACGAATGATGGCAGTATCACCGCTACAGGATTCACGAAGAATACTGAGAATAAGACCATAGACCCGAATGGACAAGTAGTGGACGGCGAGGCCGATATCTCGCATTTCAGCGAGACACTTTATAAGCATTGGTTGCCAACACTTTATTTAGAACTGGCAAAGAAAGCCATGAATCATGGCTTGTATGTTGTTGTTCGCCCACCGGGTGTCTGTCCTCATGATTTGAAGGTAGGCGATTACTACAACCAGTATCTGATGTTGATATGGAACATCTTCTCTCAAAATGAGTATATCAAACAGCATGCCGGTCAGATTAGCATTGAATTGGCTAATGAACCCGTAAGTGTCAAGAACGCCCAGAATCAAGATGATCCCAAGGCGTTACACGATTTTTTCCAGCCTATCGTTGACAAAATCCGCGAGAATGGTTTTACTGGCATCATTTGGGTACCTGGAACAGGTTGGCAGGCTAACTATACCAGCTATGCCCAATATCCCATTACAGGTGAAAATATCGGTTATGCCGTACACGACTACAATGGCTGGTACGGTTGCGACGACAAGAACCTGAGCGCCTCTGACGTTCCGGCAGCCACACAGCGAAAGATAGAGCAATTCCATAACCAGGTGCCCGTTGTCGACACTAACCCTGTGATGATCACAGAGATTGACTGGAGTCCCTTTAAGCCTGGAACAGGTCACTATAATGAACACGGCGACTGGGTGGAATCCAACTACGGCACATGGGCTACAGGCCGCACATCAGTATGGGGTTCCATCACCAAGGGGGTCTATGAGCACTTTGGCAATATCTCGATGACCCTTTCAGGCACAGGATGTCTTTTAGATATTGACAAGTCAATAGCTACAGGGCAGGCAGTTCCCGCCTTTGACGGATTGGCAGAAGCCTGCGGAAAGGCCTGTATGGACTGGTATGCAGCGTATTACAAGGTAAACTGGCCCCACGCTGATGACGAGGAGGAGACTGGCGACTTCTACACCTTGCAAAGCATTTCGGCCACGAC
The DNA here is from genome assembly GCF_900107705.1 of Prevotella sp. tc2-28. GTDB lineage: Bacteria > Bacteroidota > Bacteroidia > Bacteroidales > Bacteroidaceae > Prevotella. The sequence continues at coordinate 32,269 of NZ_FNRE01000017.1, read as the reverse complement.
TAATGACATTGAGATGGAAGAAGGTACAAAATTACTGATTTCACTAAAGGCTAACTATGCCGATGGTCACACACAGGAAATCAGTGACCAGGCGACCTTCGTCATTGACAATCCCGCTATCGTCAGCATAGATAAGGGCTATATCAAGGGACTCACTGCTGGAGTTACCAAGATGACAGCAACCTATAGTAAAAATGGAAAACAGTATCAGGCAATCTTTAACATCACAGTAAATGCACGCGAATTTTTCTCGTTCAAGAAAGAGGACATTCGCGAATTTTTTGGTGAAACTGGTACTTATAACGAATCCACTCGCACCTTCCATCCTGCCCAGTGGGGACAAATGGGATGGCAATATACTGACGGTGTTGACATGTCTGCTTACAAATATTTAGTTGTCAAGTTGAAAGTAGCACAGAATTGTTCTGCTCATCTGAACATATTCCCTCAGAACAGCATCTGGGGAAGTAATTATCAGTCTGAAGACTTTGGGAACAAGACAACGATTATTATTAAAATGTCTGATGTTGCGGCTCAGATCGACACAAAGAACATTCATATTATCAGCTTCTGGACTAATGGTACTGGGGACGTTGTTGTAGATGATATCTACTTGACCAACAATGACGACTATAGCAAAACCACAGGTATATGCACCATTCAACGTGAAATAGAGAACGATATGGTATATAACCTGCAAGGTGTCAAGGTTGGCACACGCAGCCAGCTGAAGTCACTTCCCCGTGGCATCTACATCATCGGAGGCAAGAAGGTGGTAGTGAGGTAATCATCACTTGGTCACATAAAATTTTGGCGGTTCAATTAGGGTATAGGCGCACAGTTGTATGGGTATAGGAACACGATCGTTGGGGTATAGGCGCCCCATAATCAGACGGGCATCCTTCCCCGTTACCCTTAGGCATTCCCCCTGCAAGGCCTAATGATTGTCCTTGCGACCCTTGATACTTCACTCCAAGACGCCCCAAACGGTTACACGGTTACAGCTGTAACCGTGTAACCATTTCGACTAAAAACATGGTACATAAAAGGAGCCCGTATCTTCGCAGACACGAGCTCCCATTTTCATGTAAAGTTCTAAAAATTACCTTTTAGGGGTAATATCTTTATTGAGCAGCTTTACCAGTAGCCTCAGAGAGACCATCGGCGAAGCCAGCAAAAGTATGCTTACGACTGTAGTCCTGTTTCCAGAGACCAGTAGGCAGTTCAGGACGCCATCCGCTACCTTTAGGTGATATCGAGCTCAGAGATACGTACCTGCTTACCAGTAGCAGCCATCAGTTCGAACGACTTTTTGATAAGTTCCTTACGTTTGTTCTGCTGATCAGGATCAGCATAGCAAGAGATATGCATCTGAGTTCCAATACCGTCAATCTTGGTTACGTCATCAGCTTCCCAACGCTCAATCCACTTGATTAAGTTCTCGAGCTTCTTGTTACCACTGGCATCCCAGTCATACTCCAGGTTGTAGTCGTTGATGAATAGTTTGATGTCCTCTGGACCATACAAACAAGCCAGAGCAACGGCAGTACGAACATAGTCGAGGTCGCCCAAATAATCCTGCCGGTTCTGTTCCGGCTCTCAGATTTTAGGGCCCGTAAAGAGGTTTATTAATAAAAACGACGAATTTTATTAATGATTTTAGTGAATTTTATTAATAAATGCAGGGAGAAGCATAAAAAATAGTCATCGTTATAAGTCACACTTAGAAGATATATGCTACCGATAGGATTCCACAACCATTCTGTTGCAGTCCATTCTTTGCTCCTAACGATTTCTTCCAAGAAGCACTGATACGAATGTGGTTAATATCAACACCAGTTCCAAGACATATGGAGTACATTGATCCCTTTCCGTGGTCCACAGTGCGGACTCCCTGATCAGCTGTACCACCTGTAGTTGGGTTATAATAGAATGCATTCTCTTCCTTTATTTTCAGATTCCAAGCGAGAAGAAAGCCACCATTAACAAAGGGCTTGATGCGACCATCTGTGATGAACACATAATTCAATCCAATACGACCAGCCAACTCGTTAACAATTATCTTCGGTTTAACTCCTTCCATCGAATATTCAGAAGATTCGTATCGGTGAGGAGTGAAACTAAACTCAACCTGTGCATTCAAATTCTTACTTAATCGTGGAAATGAAAAATCGCCACCTACGAAGAAGGTCGGAGCAACTCCTGTGTATGTGTATCTATCATAGCTAATATCAGAAACCCCCGCAAAATAGTCATATTTCGGAGAATCATAGGAAGAGTAACCAATGCCCGCACCTACATAAAACCTATGCTTAACAGCGATTGTCTTTTCTTTGTCATAGCGAAACAACACACAATCACCTTCTTCCGTGCAATATTGCTCGTCATATTGTTTCACCATATGCGTAAGGTTCTCACTAGTCAAATTCATTTTCCATAAACGGCTAGCGATGGTTTTATCTTGATACATCAGTCCATTAATTTTCTGCACAACTTGGCGACGATTCTGTAATTTGAATTCGTAGGTTCGTAAATCTTTATCTAGTTTGTCGTCACGTATGATGACCTCCTTACCATTGCTATCCACAAAACCAAAATAATACTCTCCATCGTAATAATAGCGGTATAGGCTAACACCACCTTGTAACAGGAACTCTGCAAAAATAAGCTCCTGCTGATTCTCATTAAAGTCTGTGAATAGACGACTAACATAATAAATACCTTCGCCGGCCAGCCGGTAACCTTTGATATCAATAGGGGACAAAGACTTATATACACTTTCTCCATCTTTTAGGAAGAGACAGTATTTTGCATTCTTGGCATCTGTTAGGTAGTCGATGGTACCATGTATGGTATCGTTCTCATTTGTAATCACATAACCCCTCTGAGGGTTAACTTGTGCAGCCAACATCATGGGGGTCATGGACAACAAAGAAACAAAAAAAATCTGCAAACAATTCTTCATATTCTTGACTTATTGAGTTTATTTCTGCAAAAATACACAAAAAAACATGAATAAAAAATATTTCAGCAAAAAAAGGTGCCTGATTAAGGCTCCGTATAAAGTTCACGCTAAACGCGTGACTTTAATAAAAGGAGCCCGCATCTTCTCAGACACGGGCTCCAACACATGTAAAGTTCTAAAAATTACCTTTTGGGGGTAATATCTTTATTGAGCAGCTTTACCAGTAGCCTCAGAGAGACCATCGGCGAAGCCAGCAAAAGTATGCTTACGACTGTAGTCCTGTTTCCAGAGACCTACAGGCTCAGAAGGACGCCAGCCACTGCTAGAAGGAGCATCGGTGATGCACCACTGACAGATACCATAGCGCTGAGCAGCAGGAACATTCTCGAAGTATGCCTTCACAATGAACTTATAGAAGTCGCTCATCTGCTTATGCATAGCCTCAGTCATCTTGTCGGTAGTAACCTTATTACCATTGGCATCTGTATAGCCCATGTCAAGCTCAGAGACACGAACTAGCTTACCAGTAGCAGCCATACGCTTGAACGAATCCTTAATCAAATCCTCCTGCTTCTTCTGCTTGGCAGCATCAGCCTGGAATGAGATGTGTGTCTGAGTGCCAATACCGTCAATCTTGGTTACGCCATCAGCCTCCCAACGCTCAATCCACTTGATAAGGCTCTGCAACTTCTTATTGTCGTTGCCGTGCCACTCGTATTCAAGGTTATAGTCGTTAACGAACAGCTTAATATCCTCAGGACCATACTGGCGAGCCTTGGCAACGGCTGTACGAACATAGTCGAGGTCACCCAGATAATCCTGCCAGAAGAAATTATTCTTCTCGATTTCAGCCTTCTCGGCGTCAGTTTTACCTCTCGTGGCAAGTTCCATACTCTGCAGAGCATAGACACCTTCTTCGTCAGGATCTCCACCTGAAACAGCCTCGTTGACAACATCCCAGGCTTTCACCTTACCATCGCAGGCTTCCATCATGCCCTTAATCCACTTGTCCATTGCCCATGTCAGCGTATCCTTCTTCTCCTCTGGAGTCAGAGGAATAGAATTCATTTTCACTGCATGCGCACACTTAACCCATTCTATATCAATTGTGCCATCGAAACCACCAGGTTGCAAAACAAGGTTACAGTCCTTAGCCGGGATACCATTATATCTAACCTGCTGCTCGGTCCATTCCGTTGTGACTTTAAGTTTAGCAGAAGCCGATTCGCCAGAACCCCAGCCCCAACCCATGTTGAGGGTAATCATATCATCTTTAGATGCTTTTACACGAACTGTAGCAACATAGTCGCCCTCAATGGGGTGAGGAATATGGTCCGCTATGAAGTACTGGTACCAAGAACCAGGATTCTCTGAATGCAGGCAACCGTTAACGATAGTGGGTTCATAACCCATTACAAACCAAGGGAATTTTGCATCATTTTTATAAGAATAATCGTAATCTTCAACCAATACTTCAACAGCAGGAGTTTCGTAACGTACAACACGAACGACCTCTATGTCAATAGTACCATCATAGCCACCAGGTTGAAGAACAAGATTACATGGTTTTCCAGCTACACCAGTAAATTCCACTTTTGACTCCGTCCATTCTGTGGTGACCTTCAATTTTCCAGAAGCAGATTCGCCAGAACCCCAGCCCCAACCCATGTTGAGCGTAAGAGCATCCTCTTTGGAACCCTTAACCTTTACAATAGCTGTATAATTGCCGTCTTCTGGTACTGGAATACCATCTGCAATGAAATATTGATACCATGATCCTGGATTTTCCGAATGAAGACAACCATTAACGATTGTTGGCTCATAACCCATTACAAAGTAAGGGAATTTATCCTTACCAGCAAAATCTCCATAATAAATCTCCTTCTCAATTTTTGCATCCGGATCAATATCAAGTTCTTTATCCTTCAGTAAACTGTTCAGCCACTTCACTTGCTGCTGGGAATGCCAAGCCAATGTATGTCCATAGACGCTCACACCAGCTTCCTCAGCAGACTGTAAGAATGTAGAGACACCGGAGAAATCCATATCACCATTATCGTTCACACATGAAGCCATTTTCATAGCATTGCCTGCCACAATCTCGTCGAAGTTATGTGAAGCAAGGCGGAACAACGAGGCTTTCTGGTTAAACTCGCTTTCCGTAACACCTGCACCGACCTTAAAGTCAGGATTAGCTGTACGGTTCAGGTTCTCCTTCAGTGGAGCATAGTTATTGAGATACTCATAACCTGCAATCGTAGCGGGCTTCTCACCAGGATTGGTGCTCCAATCGTCGTAGTCTGCACAGCCCACTAACATGAGTGGACTGAGCAGTGCAGGAATAAAATATTTACTTAATTTCATAGTTTTAATCTTTTTCGTTAAATGATTAGACGAAATTACTTCCAAGACTCAAGCTTGTTGCCACGTGACATCATTGACATCACATAGTCGCAGTCAACCGTCCACGTCTTCTGGTGATCAGCGTCACCAGGATTGGTAACGATAGAAGCTGCGAACTTCAACTTCAGACAGTCAGCCATACGCTTAGAGTCACTAAAGTCCTGAATACCACGGGCAGTGAATGAGCCTGTACCAATAGCCTTGCCGTCCTGAAGGACCTGACAGCTGCCATCAGCAGCGAACGAAAGTGTTAACTCTACTTCCTTTTTAGCATCGACAAGTTCACCATCTTTCCACTCCTTTACAGGATAAGAATAAGTCACCTTAGAAGCATTCAAAGCAACGGAAGAAACATTATCAAGACCATCCTGATTCTTGTGTGTAGTAGTTGTACCGCCCTGTACTTTGGTGGTACCAGTCTTACAATACAGACCTGAGAAATGGTTCATGAACTTCACACAAATCAGTTGAGTTGACTTATCTTTGATGATAGAGTCGCCCGTCAGAGAGGCTGTCATTTGAACAGGCAGCACATAATGAGTTTGTACAGCCTTGGGATCATTGAAGAAAGCATCCGTCAGTCTGACAACTGTTCCACCCATGACTTTACCGGCAGGAATCGTCAGCGTGCTAGGATCCTCAAGGGTATAATGGGAAGAAGGAAGCACCTCCATGCCAGAACCAAGCTCAAGGAGAGACGGTTTTACCTCATAGCTAATCTTACAGTCCTTGTTATTTTTGTAGCCGCCACCCCATGTAGCCATGAGCTTGAACTGATGGTTGTTGTCATCCGTGTTATCGGCATCATCGTCATTACCAAGGGTAATCGTACGGATAGGAGCCTGCATAGCAAAGTAAACAGAGATCTTTCCGTTATTGCCGCCTTGGTCAATGGTATCTCGAAGGTTGTCCTCCCAGTCACCATTAGAACAAGCTGTCAGCAGTAAACCTGCCAGCAACATGCCACTTTTATATAAAATATTCTTGTTCATCATTTTTTTTAGAATTTTACATTGTTATTTTACCATCCTGCATTCTGAGCGAGTGAGGGGAAGTTAAGAATCTGATCGTAAGGAATAGGACCATAGTAGCCATTTTCCTTGTAGTTGCGTGTCTCTACTGAGAGGCTGTAGTCATAGAGCTTTCCATCACCTGTATTAGTGATTTTCACGCCCTTGGCTGTCTCGTTGATATTAGCCTTCCAGCGACGGAGGTCCCAGAAGCGCCAGCCCTCGAAACAGAGCTCGATACGACGCTCGTTGCGAATCAGCTCACGCATGGCTTCCTTACCAGCAGCGGCACATTCGTCAAGATAGTCAGTACTTGTGATACCGGCGCGCTCACGAAGAGCCTTGATCACATCGTATGCAGTATAGCCCATGCCACCCTTGGGGCCCCAGGCCTCGTTGGCAGCCTCGGCATAGTCGAGATAAAGCTCTGTATAGCGGATACGTGCTACATAGTGCATCTGACTGCTGGCATTGTTCGGGTTCAAGTTTACATCCTGACGGAGCAACTTCTTCAGGTAGTAACCCGTACGGGTAGACTTCGATACATCTTTGTTCAGACCGTCAAGATTCTCCGTATTGTCAGCCTGGGTATTAATCACCTTTTTATCTGAACTTGCAGTCATGCCATTGTACAGGACGTATTTGGCAAGACGTGGGTCACGGCCTGCATAAGGATCCTGCGCATTGTAACCACTCTTAGAATTGGCAATAGGATATCCGTTTGCCATCGGGAAGGCATCTACAAAGTTCTGAGTGGGGTTAATGCGACCTTTACCATATACAGAGGGAGGGAAGTTGTCTTCCTCTAATGAGCGTGACTCACTCTTCTCTGTACGCCAAAGCACTTCCTTGGGGCACTCACCACCAGAGAGGTTTTTCATGTCCGGATCAGCATACCACTCCAAACCATTGGGATCGATACCCGAAATACCACCATTGAGGTCCAGCACAGCCTTGGCATAACTAGCTGCCTGCTCATAGGTGATTCCACTTGCAGAAGCAAATGCAGGAGAAGCTGCCATCAGCGAAGCCTGAGCCAGGATAGCACGGGCAATACGACCGCTGAAACGGCCCGCGAAGTTAGTACCTAATACACGATTATAGGTAGCCTTGGATACTGTATAAGACTTACCAAAGCAATTAACAATTTCTTGGTCATTATCCGTATCCTTATAGTCAACAGGCAGTACGCGTACAGCCTCCTCAGCATCGGCAATCAACTGCTTCATACAGTCAGCAAACGTGGCACGTGTCTCCAGAGAGCCATGGTCTGACTCAATCGATGTTGACTGAAGAATCAATGGGAAGCCAAGCAGGTTGTTGTCCTTATCGAAACCACCGTGAGCACGGAGGAGATAGTACATAAAGAGTGCACGGAGACCTTTTGCTTCACCGACATAACGCTGGTGGTACATGGCACGGACTGTCTCGTCGCTGTTCCAGTTAACCTTGTCGACATTATCCAGGAAAAGGTTGATGTACTGAATGGCAGCACGACAGTTACGCCAAGTTTCCACAGGGTTGTTACTTGATGTCCAGTTGTCAACGGCTGTCATCTTACGATAATTATTGTCAGCATCGTTCGTTACAGCATCGTCCGTAGCAACTTCAGTAAACGGATATGATCCGTTTGGCAGACGGGTATAGGCATTTCCGAGTACGCCATCAGCATAGTCAGGGTGCTCGTACATATACTCGAAGCCCAGGTGGTTCTCAATAGCGGGCTCGAAGAGGTCATTACAACTTGTAAAGCCCATGACAATCGTAAGTCCAAGCACTACTGCCCCCACCTTGTTTTTGGATATTATGTTATTCATAACTATTTTCATTTGTCTTTGTCTTTTTTCTGATTAGAATTGAACCTTTGCACCGAGCGTGAAGCTACGTGTTTGAGGAGCAGAACCAACGTTACGCTCCAGCTGCTCGCGCTCCTTGGCAATGGTAAGAAGGCTGCTACCGTTTACATAGACCTGAAGACCCTTTACGATGCTGTTAGCACCGAAGATTTTCTTGTCAAAGTCATAGGTAAGCTGTACACGCTGTAAGTCAACACGGTTTGTAGAGTACATCCAGTAATCAGATGCACGGAAGTTATTGTCACCTCCCTGGGTTGTCAGACGTGGATAGCTGATAGCCTCGCCATTGGCATACTTCTCAGCAGTCCAAGCACCAAGTACAACGTCACTGTACTTACGCTCGCCAAATACCCAGTTGTAAGTGTCGTTCTTGAGGGCATTACCTCCGAACTGACCAGTCAGCATGGTAAAGAGTGTGAAGTTCTTGTACTTCACGGTCAGGTTAAGACCGCCAGTGAACTTAGCGCTCCAACGGCCCAGCTCAACCTCATCCTTAGAATCGATCGTGCCATCACCATTCTGGTCAACATACTTCAGGTCACCAGGCTTAACCTCACCAAACGAACTCTTGGCATCTGCACCAGTAATCTCTTCATTGCTATTGTAATAGCCGAGGCACTGCAGTCCCCAAAGACCATCCGTATATTTACCTTCGCGACGCAGGTAGTCGTACTCTACGTTCTCAGCTACGGTCAGGTTCTTGGAAGTAGTGGTCTGTCCAAAGATTTGTGCACCGAAGTCAACATCACCAAACTTGTCGTTGTACATCACAGAGAAGTCCATACCCTGACGGCGGTTCTTACCATAGTTAATATATGGGATGAACGTTGATACAGGCCAGTAAGTATGCATATAGCTTGGATAGATGTAGTCAGGCTGGGCAAGCAGACCGTCGGTCGTTGTGTTGAAGTAGTTAACAGCAAACTTGATCTTGTTGTCGAACATAGCGCCATTGAGACCTACGGTGAACTCCTTACGCTTGATGAACGAGAGTTCCTCGTTGCTACCACGCTGTGAGTCAGAAGTCTGGATGCTGTTATTGGCATCAGACCATCCCCACCAGGTACCTGTGGCAGTGAAGATACCCTTATACATATAGAATGACTCAATGTCAAGATCCTGGTTCAGGACTGTATAACCAGCTGTCAGACGGAGGTCGTTCAGCCAGTTGACATTCTTCATGAATTCCTCACCAGTAAGGCGCCAGCCCAAAGTGATAGAAGGAGAGAAAGCCTCACGATGTCCTTTTTCCAGTTTTGCAGAGTGAACGACATTGCCTGCGAGGTCTGCATAATACTTGTGAGCATAGTTGTATGAAACCTGAAGACCGAGGTTTGCGTTGCTAACCTTATGATACTCACCGCTGATGGTCTGCTGGTAACCGTTGGCAACCAGGGTTGCATGGAGGTTATGTGCACCGAAAGCATTCACATAGTCGAACTGACCGTTCCAAGCGATGGTCTGCTTTTCTGCAGAGTTGCTTGATTCAAGCGTACCAGTGTGCTTGTATTCTGACATCCCGTCAAGTGTTCCCACAACATCCTTGCCATCATACTGTGTCCAATTAACCCTGAATGAGTCGTATTTGTCATTGATGGCTGTAGAGTATGATGTTGAATAGTCAACGGCAAACATGGTCTTGAAGGTCAGACCCTTTAGAATAGAGGCCAAATCGAACTTCGCACCCATGTCGAACTGCATCTGACGGCTTGTCCATGTGTTGTAGCCGGCACCATACATATCAGCAAAGGCATTGGTGCGGTCATCCGGGGTAGCTCCAAAGAAATAACGGCCAGCAGGCAGACCTGCAGGATCTACGATGATATTCTTGGTGTTGTTAATCAATGCCCATGAGTTTGCATCGTCTGGGTCAAGATATGAAACGGGTACAAACGGAGCTACACGAGTAGGACGGAGCGTTGACGCAGCACCCCAGAAATCAGAGTTTGAATTACGCTGATTATAATAGGTTGCATTGGCATTTACCCAACCAGTAGCCCAGTCAGCCAGTCTGAGGTCAATGTTACCACGAACGTTCAGACGATCGGTAAAGTTGTCCTTACCCTCACCGAAGTTGATGAAGTCACCAATACGGTAATAGCTGATGTTGGTGTAGAACTGAGCGAACTTTCCACCACCTTCAAACTCGGCAGTTACATCCCAACGGGAACGGGTTCTCTTCACATAGTCAGAGTTATAGAACTGCTGATTTGGATAACGATAGGGATTGGCACCAAGAGCGGTGTTGTAGATGTCCTCTTCGGTATATTTAGCAGCAAGACCATCGTTCTTCAATGCCTGGTTATACAGTGTCATATACTGAGCACCATCAATATACTTGGGGAAAGCCTTAGCAGCGTCCAACTGGTAGTCGGCACGTGCCGTTATCTTCATCGGAGCAATCTTACCACGCTTGGTCGTAATCAGAATAACACCCTTGGCAGCACGGCTACCATAAAGAACAACAGCAGAAGCGCCCTTCATGAAAGTGATATTCTCAATCTCAGTAGGTAGCACGTTGTTTGCGTCACGGGGAACACCATCAACCATAACGAGAGCGTCGCCCTGATTCCACAGCTGGCCATTGTAGCCTGCTACCAGAGCCTGCATATTGTCGAGGCTGTAAGTATTATAGTTCTTCTCTAACAAATCCTTCACATTAACGGTGCTTACGGGCACTATCACATCACGGGCATCCGACTGACGGAAAGCCACGTTAATGGTATCTGCCTCTGCAGCCTCCTGCGCCATCACGCCTTGTGAAAACAGGGCGAAAAGTGAAAGCGGAAGAATACCTATATATTTAACTATATTGTTCATAAAATCTAAAATTCTTTATTCATTATTCATTTTTCGCACTATTACCATCCAGGATTCTGGAACATATCCGGATAGAGACTGGTATCCTTCTTCTTCAAAGGCAGCCACCAGTGCTTCTGCGTGAAGTTACGTGTGAGAATGGTCTTCTCTTCCCAGCCACTTACCTGGTTATCCTTAGGATTCTTCGGATCAAACTCTCCTACACGGATAAATTCTTGTGAGGTCTTTTTGTTGTAAGGAGCCTTATCCAACAACAACCAACGACGGAGGTCGTTGAAACGATGTCCCTCAAAGGCCAGCTCAACAGCACGCTCACGGCGGACTTCGTCCATGAACTTGTGGTTGTCGCCCGTAAACTTGGCTGCAACCTCAGCTACACCGGCGCGCTCACGAATCTTGTTAACTGCCTGAACGGCTGTAAGAGGACAGTTAGAAGCCTTGTAGCTGGCACCGCCAGCGGCAGCGGCAGCCTCTGCATACATCAGGTAACAGTCTGCCAGACGGAGATATGGTACATCAATATAAAGTTTCATATAAGTACTTCCCATATCATAGTTGTTAGCCAGCATTGGAATGAACTTATAAAGGAAGTAACCTGTACGGCTCTCCTTGGTATCATCGCGATAAGTACCACCTGTATAGAGGTTTGCATAACGGTTGCTCTCGGGGTCGATTGTTCCTTCTACCACCTGCACACCATCATAAACGATGTCATGATAGAAACGGGGGTCACGGTCCTTCCAAGGATGCGTCTTGTCAAAGCCAGACTCAGGATCGTCGAGTGGCAAACCGTTAGCCATACCATAATAGTTCACATAGTTGGCTGTTGGCATCGAGAAAGACTGTCCACCCGTAAGGATATAACCACCGAATTCTGTGAACACGCCATAATGAGAGTTCTGCCATGCATTTTCAGGGATAGCGCGGAGGATAGACTCCGTGGAACCTGGAGGAAGCATGTTCTTGTTCCAGGTATAGAAGAGGTCCGAATAATTCTCGAAATCAACCAGTTTATACTGGGTGCGACCACCTTCAACCAGAGCAAGCAGCTCACCGAGCGCATCAGCAGCCTTCTTGGCATATTCTGCATCATACTCATAGGTACTTGCGTTGGGATTGAGCACGTTCATTTTCTCATCGATATTCTTCATCAACGGAGAAGCGGCCCAGAGATAGTTCTTACCCAGATAGGCAAGGGCAGTAATCTTATTGATACGGAAACCGTTCTTACCAAGGGTGTTGCTACCTACAGACGACTTATCCCAATCGATAGGCAACAAATCGGCAGCCTCACGGAAATCCTTCGCAGCCTTGTCGGCACATGCCTTGTAAGATTCACGAGGAAGTGTCATCGCCTGATCGGGAGCAACAGGAGCATCCAGATAGGGAAGACCACCGAAATACTGCATCAGCATGAAGTGGAACCAGCCACGGAAGAAGAGGAGCTGTCCTTTAACAGCGTTCTTCTCTTCCTGAGAAGCAGCCGTCATGAGATCCATGTTCTCAAGACCTACGTTACACTTACGGATACCATACCATGCAGCAGGCCAAAGTCCACGTTTGAAACGGTCATTAGGATCAAATGTAGCATTAGGCTCCATAAAACCAGATCCCCAACCGTCAAATTCTCTCTGCCAGCCCCAGAAGTCACCCTGGTCAACCTTATAACTCATGTGATAGTTGATACCAACGGCCATGATATCGTCATCACCCCAGTTCCATGAAGTGGTCCAATAGCCACGACAGAAGTCTGGCATACAAAGATAAAGCTCTTCCGTAAAGCCCTGGAAGTTCTTGAAGTTCTTGAAGGCATCTGCTGCAGAGATATCTGACTCCGGTGCCTTGTCAAGATAGTCTGTACAGCTGGTAGCCATTGTCAGGGATAATCCCAGCACAAATGTCACTGCAACAGACTTATATATTGAAAATAATCTTTTCATACTATATATTAATAATGTATTATATTACATGTTTACAACTCGAACTTGACACCGAAGTTGATACGCTTCATGGTTGGGTAAGCACCCTGAGAAGCGAGACCTGTTCCAGCAAAGTTGCTCTCACGGTCGTCAGGCATGTCGGTCCAGAGGAAGAGGTTGTTACCATTTACATAGACTTTCAACATGTTAAGACCAATCTTGCGGATCCAACCGTTATTCCATGTATAGGCAAGCTCAAGGTTCTTCAAACGACAGAATGAACCGTCGAAGAGGAATCGTGTACCTTCATAATAGCTAGGAGTAGTATTATAGCGGAGTGAAGGAATGCCAGAATGTGTCTCGGGAGACCAGTAGGCGCCTTCATCATATACCGTGTGAAGATAAGGCTTTGGCAGTGAGTTGAATGCTACGTAACGGCTTACGTTGGTAACGCCATAGAACTGAGCATAGATGCTGAAGCCCTTATAGTCTACACCAAGCGTCAGGTTATAGGTGTTCTGAGGAGTACCCGTATAACCGTAAGGTGCGCTATCATTTGAGTCGATGACACCGTCACCATTGAAGTCGGTAATAATGTACTGACCAGGAAGTTTCTGGTTGTCGTTCGTGTTATGGGTAGTCATAGCAATTACCTCATCCCAACTATTGGCAAATCCATTGTCCAAATAGCTCTTGGCCTGGCCGATTGAGTAGCCAACATTCTTCTGGTATGTGGGCAGAAGCTCTGCATCGTCATGTTCGATAACCTCGTTCTTAGCGTGGGTCATGCTCATGTTGGCATAAGCGTGGATACCATTGGCGAAGTCATACTTCAGGCGAAGTTCCAACTCATAACCGGTAGTCTTCGTTCTACCTTTATTCATATAAGGAGCAGTAGCACCGAAATAGAAAGGTACAGAACGATTATTACCTGCAATCATGATGTCTGAGCGCTTCTCATGGAAGAACTCGAATGTACCGGCAATAATACCATTCAAGAATGCATAGTCGATACCGAAGTTCTGCTTGACAGCCTTCTCCCAGTGAATATCAGGGTTACCCACCTTAGCCTCTTTATACCATGTATAGATTGAGTTGTTGTTGGGGTTTGTAGAGTCCAGGTGAGTATTGCCACCGTATGCCCACTGAGTCTGATAGAGCCAACGCTCCCAAACAGAGTCCTCACCAATCTCACCGTAAGAATAACGGAATTTCAAGATATCAATCAGATTACGATTGAAGAGCTTAATCTCAGCAACAGGCTTGAACCACTTCTCGTTAGCAATGTTCCAACCGATGGCACCTGAGTTGAAGAAAGCGAAGCGATTGTCCTTAGAGAACTTCTCAGAACCGTTGTATGCTCCGTTATACTCGAGCATGTAACGGTTGTCATAGTTGTAAGTAGCACGGAAAGCCCAGTCCTCACGATAGTTAGTAAAATCGCTGCCAGTAGCACGCTCAGAACGGTTAAACACACCCATGGCTGAGATGTCGTGTTTGCCAAACTGGCGGCCCCAGAACAACTGGAACTGATAGAAGAGGTTACGCTGGGTTGCCCTATTGTTAAGGCTACCACCATCAGTTTTCCAGGCAATTGTCTCCACAAAGTCGAAGTTGTTGTTACCAGCAGGCTTTTCAGCATAAGAGACAGCACCTGTAACAGGATTAATATATCTGTACTGCGCGTTATTATAGAGGTCGTTGATACCACGGTCGTTCTCTACGAACACGTTATCCCAAGATACCAGACCAGAAAACTTCAGTCCCTTGGTGATGAATGAAAGATCCTGCTCAATGGTAAAGTCGGTATTGATACGAGTTGTAGTCGTTTGGTTAGCGCCATGCAATGCAAGGTTAGTCACAGAGTTAGGAGCACCTTGTGTGTCGGGCTCAAAGTATCCCCAAACACCATCGCTGTAACGTGGAACAAGGGCATCATGTGGAGCAGAATAAGCTGCCTGCCACAACTGAGTCTCATACCATGAGTTTGGTTCAAGTCCATAAGGATTGTTCCTAATGCCATGGCTACCAGCCAGATTTGCCTTCAGAACGGTAGTCTTGGTGAGCTGGAAGTCAAGGTTTGAACGAACGTTGATACGGTTAAAGCCGTAACCACCCTTATAACCACGGTTGTTATCCCACTCGCGGAAGAGGTCACCCTCGTGCTGGTAGTCAATAGCTGCATAATACTTAACGTCCTTGGTACCACCAGCGATATTCACGTTGGCATTGTAAGACATGGCATAGTCGTCAAAGAGCTCTTTCTGCCAGTCTACATCAGGATAACGCTCGCTCATCAGGAAGCCAGTCTCTGGATCGTAGCTACCTGCAGGCGCATTATAATTATTGATAAAATCGGTAGAATTGATGCTACCCCAGCTTGAAGGCTGAAGGCCAAGCTCATGTCTAATAGCCTGGTTCACATAATAAAGTGCATCGGCAGAGCCGTAAGTCTTTGGCAGCTTAGAAACCAGCTTGATAGCTGTACTTGCACTGGCAGAGATCTTGGCACGACCCTCAGTACCACGCTTGGTGGTAATCAAGATAACACCGTTAGCACCTTTCACACCATACACAGCAGTAGCAGAAGCATCCTTCAATACAGAAATACTCTGAACAGAGTGGATGTCCACACTTGACATAGGACGCTCGATACCATCAACGAGTACGAGAGGAGATGAGGAGTTCCAAGAGCTGACACCACGGATGACAATCTGGGGATCTTCCTCACCAGGCATACCTGATGAAGATGTGGTAATCACACCAGGGAGATTACCCGTCAAGGCAGATCCGATGTCAGAAACACCACCGGCACGCTCCAGCACAGCACCTGTGGTCTGAGTGATTGCACCCACCACCGAAGCTTTCTTCTGCTGGCCGTAACCGACCACCACAACTTCTTCCAACTGGGTGTCGTCAGCAAGCGTGATTTTAAAATTACGCTGCTTGCCAACCTTGACTTCCTTTGTGGTCATACCAACATAGGAAATAACAAGGACGGTAGACTCCGACGGAACCTTCAAGACGAAGTTACCATCAAAGTCAGTAACTGTACCCAGGGAAGTTTGTCCCTTCACTACTACCGAGGCGCCAATCAAAGGTTCCTCGTTAGCATCTGTGACTGTTCCCTTGACTGTAATGTTGTTCTGGGCATACAGCGTGGTGCTGAATGCCAACAACATGAGTGTCGCGGAAACTGTCTGTCTGATCAATTGTTTTAGATTCTTCATTTTGACAGATTTTGATACATAGTTTACGTTATTTGATAATTGTTAGTGAATTTTCTCGGGTGCAAAGATATATTTAATAATTATGACTCCATTACTATTTTGTAACATGGACTTTACGGATTGTAACAGACCTTAAAAATCCTTATTTTTCCATTACTTTGTGTTACTTTTACCAAATTTAACGACCGACAAGAAAAGGCCCAAAAACGCTTGTTTTACGTTCAACACCAACACCTGATTTCCCAGAATATACCATTTCTAAACTTAAAAATACCAATCAACCGTCCCTCAAGTCACAGATGTACACCTTATTAATATATAACCACCAAAATGCGCCAAAAACTCAAAAGCTAACAGCACACCGAAACAACACCGTACGGCATAAAACCGTCAAAATGCGCCAAAAATTACACAAAACGACAAAAATAATGTAACATTAACTTTTTCTTATGTAACATTTATTTGGTTGTTTCCCTGAAAAACCTATCTTTGCATAGTTTTTGTAACCTAAGGCAAAATGACAAGACGTAAAGTTCTAAGACCTAAAGGTCATAGCGTGCAGGCACGGTTCCTAATAGCACTACTATGCTTTTTGACTAATTTGTGTGTGAATGCCCAGACTGGCAGACACTTCGATGCTGACAAACAAATGTCAAGCAGCTTCACCACCCAAATTTATCAAGACCACGATGGTTTTATCTGGGTAGCAACCCGTAACGGATTGAACCGCTACGATGGCTACCAGTTCCGCATCATCAAAAAAGAGAAGCCAGATAACAGCGGTATGGCCAGCAACTACGTGAACTGCATGATGCAAGACAGGCACGGGTTGTTCTATATTGGCATGTTCGGAGCATTCCAAACCTACGACGGCGAGCATTTCCAGGACATCAAAGTTGTCGACTTGCGTGGTATCACTCACAGCGGATACATCACTTGTCTGTTAGAACGCAAGAACGGTGACATCATTGTCGGCACGTCAGGACATGGACTGCTGAAAATGACAGATGCCCATACAGCAAAGCAGATTGGCGGGGCACTAAAACACCTAAACACCATCAACTGCTTGATAGAAGACAGCAAACAACGCCTGTGGATTGGTTCGGAAAACTACGGTTTGCTATGCTACGACGGGAAAAACGTCAAATCCTATTTTGTCAACAAGGACGCTACAGGAAATGTACTTGACGTCTGCGAAGACCATCAAGGCCACATCTTTATAGCTACGACCAATAATGGATTATTCAGAATGGACGGCGAGACGCCTGTCCACATCGACGCCACAGGGAACAAGCACATCTCTACACTCTATGTCTGCAAGGACGGACGTATCATCCTTGGATACGACGGCATGGGAATGGCTGTCTACGATCCACTGCGCAACACATTGATTGACAACCCATTCTACAGCCGTGACGTAGACCTCAGTTCCGCTAAGGTATATTCCATCTGCGAAGACAACAACGGCAACATCTGGTTAGGCTTGCTACAAAAGGGAATCTACATGCACCCCGCTAAAACAAGCGGATTTGGCTACATGGGCTACAAATTAGGTGCACGTAACCAAATTGGAAGTGCCACCGTGACAAGCGTCATGAGAACCAGAACGGGTTTAAACCTGGTTGGCACCGATAAAGACGGACTATATTGCGTTAGTCTGGACGGGAAAGTGCTGAAACACTTCAAGGAAGCTTTCCCCTCTACCATCCTCAGCATCACCGAAGACCTGCAAGGGCGCATCTGGGTAGGCAGTTTCAAAGAGGGATGCGGATGGATTGATGCATCATCGCTGACCTATCACCCCTACCCTCTTCCGCAAGGCAATAAGCTGAGTGTCTTCGACTTGGAGGCGGACCGTCAAGGATATATCTGGTTGGGAACCATGGGCAACGGTCTGCTGCGCATCCAACCCGACAAACACGAGATGAAGGCTTACATGGCAGCAGAGAATGCCGATAAGAACCGGAAAATCAACAGCATAGCCAATAACTACATCTCTCAGATATCCTTGTCACCCGACGGCAAGCGCATCTATATCGCCACATCGATGGGTGTATGTGCGATGGACATTGCCACAGAGAATTGGCTGTCCACCTTCAACAATAACTGTTTGAACTATGGTACGCCAACCCGTATCGCACGCGAATTCGGAGGCCAACTTTACGTCGGAACAAACGACGGTCTGACCTGTTACAACCTAAAGACACACAAAACACATCTGCACACCGTTGAAAGCGGACTGGGCAATAATGGCATCTCATCGCTTGAGCAGGATGACCAAGGTCGGCTGTGGATATCTACGGACCACGGCCTTTGTTGTTACGACGTTAAAAGCGGGAAAATCAATAACTATTACGTGGACAACGGATTACAGAGTAACGAGTTCAGTGACGGAGCCTCCTGGAAAGCCTCTGACGGCAGCATCGTATTCGGTGGCTTAGGAGGTATTACCTGGTTCTCACCCAAGGATATCAAGCAACATGAATGGAAGGCCGAGGTAAAACTGACCGGTTTCTCTGTAAACGGAGAACCCGTAACACCAACAACCATGTCGGGCTTCTGGCATGTTGTAGACACCACCGTTATCGCTGCGAACCGCTTTGTGCTCAGTCCTGGCGATAACTCATTTGCCCTGCAACTCTCTACACTTACCTACGATACGCCCGAGCATATTGTCTACCGCTATCGTATCAACAATGAATCGTGGGTCCGCATGCAACCTGGCATCAATGAGATAACATTCAGCCACTTGTCACCTGGCGACTACCACTTCTGTGTGGTTGCCGAGCAGAATGGCATCACGACGCCAGAGAGATGTTTTACGGTGACTATTCACGCACCGTGGTATCGGACACCTTTGGCATACCTTATATATATATTAATGGTAGCCGCCCTGTTCTTGGCCTATCGTTCGACACGCCAACGAAGAGAGCAGTTACGTTTGAGGATGCAAGAACATATCCATGCAGAAGAAATGGCCGATGCCAAGTTACGCTTCTTCATGAACATATCGCACGAGATACGCACGCCTATGACGCTCATTGTCACGCCGTTGCTGTCGCTCATCAAACAAGACGACGACCCACACAGACGCAGTATCTACGAGACTATCCGCCGTAATGCCGAGCGTATTCTTGGACTTATCAACCAGATGATGGACCTGCGAAAGATTGACAAGGGACAAATGGCGATGCACATGTGCGAAACGGACCTGATCAGTTTTGTCGGCGACATTTACACCTTGTTTGCCCAACAGGCCAAGACCAAGAACATCAAGTTCAGCTATGAGCACCAAGACAATATCTTGCCTATCTGGATTGACAGAGGAAATTTCGACAAAATCATTGTCAACATCCTCTCTAATGCCTTCAAATACACGCCTACAGGAGGTGAGATACGCATCCGCATCAATCAAGACGAGAAAAATGCAACCATCGCCATCAGCGATAGCGGAGAAGGCATTCCAGAGGACAAACTAGAGCATATTTTCGAGCGATTCTACCAGTCACCATCCAGCATCAACGACCGAAATGTCGGTACAGGTATCGGTCTTGACTTGACCCGTTCGCTGGTAGAGTTGCATCACGGCACCATTGTGGCGCACAACAACATCGGAGCCAAAGGCTGTGAGTTTGTTGTCACCATCCCCTTGGGCTGCGACCATCTAAAGCCAGAGGAGATCATCATAGAGAAACAAGACGTGGTGCACAGCAACATACTGATAGAGGACGACATCATCGAAGAAACGCCTGTAGAAACGGCTCCTGTACCCAAACGGAGTCGCAGACAAAAACTGATTATCGTGGAAGATGATGCCGAAATCCGGGACTATCTGGATTCTGAACTCAGCACAGACTATGATATTGTCAAATGTACCAACGGAATGGAGGGTATGCAGGCAACATTAAAAGAATTGCCCGACTTGATTATCTCAGACATCATGATGCCAGAAATGGACGGCAACACCCTTTGTTCAAAGATTAAGACGAATCCAACAACAAGCCACATTCCCGTCATCCTGCTGACTGCCAAGAGCCGCGAGGAAGACCAGCTGGAGGGCTTGGCAACGGGTGCTGACGCCTATGTCGTCAAACCCTTCAATATGGACATCTTACGTCGAACCATTGTGAACCTCATTCACTCGCATCAGTTGCTCCAGCTGAAATACGGACGCAACGACCAATTGGAGGAATTGGTGGAAGACATCAAGATGAAATCGCCTGACGAAAAGTTGTTGGAACGTATCATGGCGGTTATCAATAAGAATCTGGGAAACAGCGACTTAAGTGTCGACAAGATTGCTGACGAGGTCGGTATCAGTCGTGTTCACCTGCATCGTAAGATGAAGGAGCTGACAGGACAGACGCCTCACGACTTCATCCGTAATATCCGACTGAAGAAAGCAGCATCACTGCTCGCTTTTGGAGACATGAATGTATCGGAAGTGATGTATGCCTGCGGCTTCTCAAATGCGGCCTCCTTCTCTACCGTCTTCAAGAAACTTTATGGTCTGTCGCCACGTGAATATATGAACGAGCATCAGAAGCACGACGAATAAGACGCGTGCTTCTGATGCCCTTGGTTCTTACTTGTCAGCTATCTTGCGGAAACTTTGCAGTTTCTCGCCATAGCAGAGGTCGCCACAATCGCCAAAGCCTGGCACAATGTACTTCTGCTCGTTCATACCCTGGTCTATAGAAGCGCACCAGATGGTAGAACCTTCTGGCAACGATTTCTTGACCACCTCAATACCCTCTGGAGCAGCAATAATACAGCACACATGAATCTTCTTAGGCTTACCTGCTGCCAGAAGAGACTCGATAGCTGCTGCCAGACTTCCTCCTGTAGCCAACATCGGGTCAACAATTAGCAGGGTCTTGTTCTTCACACTCTGCGTTGCCATGTATTCTGTATGGATACCCACCTCGGTATGTTCGCGGTTGATATACATACGGAATGCAGATACAAAGCCATTGTCAGCCTTATCAAACACATCCAGAAAACCCTCGTGGAAAGGCAGACCGGCACGCAGCACAGTAGCAATGACCATGTCTTCTTCCTTCATCATAGGGATATCAAGGGAACCCAGAGGTGTTACTACCGTCTTCGGCTTGTAGTCGAGTGTCTTTGACAACTCATAAGCCATCAGTTGACCAATACGTCTTACATTAGAACGGAACAGCATTCGATTCTGCTGATACTTTTTGTCACGCAGCTCAGCCATATACATGTTCATCACGCTGTTCTGCTCTGAAAAATTGATTACTTGCATAGTTTTAAGGATTGTTTCGTGGTGCAAAAGTACAAAATTTTGCCAAGTCTGCGTAGCAAAAGTGTTAAAGCAACACAATTTTTAAACTCTTTAACCTAAAATCTGATTTCTAAATGCTAAAAATCACAAATTATGAATTATGAATTATGAATTATTTCGTAACTTTGCAGCCGATTAAGATAAATAGGTAGAAAGTAAATTCACAACTAAAATAAATTAAAGTATTATGGCAAATTTAGATTTGACAAAGTATGGCATCACCGGTTCTAAGGTGATTGCACACAATCCGTCGTATGAATTCCTTTTCGAGGAAGAGACCAAGGCTGGCCTGACTGGCTATGACAAGGGTCAGAACACTGAGTTGAACGCCGTCAACGTAATGACAGGTATCTACACCGGACGTTCTCCTAAGGACAAGTACATCGTTGACGATGCACAGAGCCACGACAAGGTATGGTGGACTACTGACGAATATAAGAACGACAACCACCCCATGAGCGAAGAGGTATGGGGCAAGGTTAAGGATATCGCTATCAAAGAGCTCTGCAACAAGGAGTTGTATGTTGTTGACGCTTTCTGTGGTGCCAACGAGGCAACCCGCTTGGCTGTACGCTTCATCGTTGAGGTTGCTTGGCAGGCACACTTCGTCAAGAACATGTTCATCCAGCCTACCGCTGAGGAGCTGGAGAAGTTTGAGCCGAACTTTGTTATCTACAACGCTTCCAAGGCTAAGGTTGAGAACTACAAGGAGCTGGGTCTGAACTCAGAGACATGTGTTGCTTTCAATACCACTAGCCGTGAGCAGGTTATCATCAACACTTGGTATGGTGGTGAGATGAAGAAGGGTATGTTCTCTATGCAGAACTACTATCTGCCTCTGCAGGGTATCGCTTCTATGCACTGCTCTGCCAACACCGACATGGAGGGTAAGAACACTGCTATCTTCTTCGGTCTGTCAGGTACTGGTAAGACCACGCTGTCTACCGATCCTAAGCGTCTGTTGATTGGTGACGACGAGCACGGATGGGACGACGAGGGTGTATTCAACCTCGAGGGCGGCTGCTATGCCAAGGTTATCAACCTCGACAAGGAGAGCGAGCCCGACATCTACAACGCCATCCGTCGTGATGCCTTGTTGGAGAACGTAACTGTTGACGCTAACGGTAAGATCGACTTCGCCGACAAGAGCGTTACAGAGAACACCCGTGTAAGCTATCCTATCGACCACATCGAGAAGGTTGTTAAGAAGGTAAATGGCAAGAGCGCAGGTCCCGAGGCTAAGAACGTTATCTTCCTGAGCGCTGACGCCTTCGGTGTACTGCCACCAGTATCTATCCTGACTCCTGAGCAGACCAAGTACTACTTCCTCTCTGGTTTCACCGCTAAGCTGGCTGGTACAGAGCGTGGTATTACAGAGCCCACTCCTACTTTCTCTGCTTGCTTCGGTCAGGCATTCCTCGAGCTGCACCCCACCAAGTATGCTGAGGAACTGGTTAAGAAGATGGAGAAGAGCGGTGCCAAGGCTTATCTCGTAAACACTGGTTGGAACGGTACCGGCAAGCGTATCTCTATCCGCGACACCCGTGGTATCATCGACGCCATCCTGGGCGGTGCCATCCTGAACGCTCCTACGAAGAAGATTCCTTACTTCGACTTCGAGGTTCCCACAGAGCTCGAGGGCGTAGACACCAATATCCTCGATCCTCGTGACACCTATGCAGATGCTGCTGAGTGGAACAAGAAGGCTGAGGATCTGGCTGCCCGCTTCATCAAGAACTTCAAGAAGTACGAGGGTAATGAGGCTGGTAAGGCATTAGTCGCTGCAGGACCAAAACTGTAAGTTTTGTCCGAAAGCAACTTCACCCTACGGGGGGAAGATGCTGGTCCGAAACTCTAAATCGAGTTTTGACATATATCAAAATAAAGGGCGGTTTCTTCGGAAACCGTCTTTTTTTTGCTGCTAATAATTGGGAAAGGCGTACTTTTGCACTCGATAATCGAGATGATTATTTCTATTTTCATTAGGTTAGTAGTAAATTAAGGTAAAGATTATGTTATTAGATTTTCAAACAACGATGATGTTGGCAGCCGTGGCCATAGCCACCGTATTGAGCATCATAACACTCATACATACCGACATACGTTGAAGGAAAGAGCACGGAGTGAGAGAGTCATACCGTGCTCTTTTTTGCAAACATTCCCTAAAATATACCCTTTTATCATATATTTAACTTAATAAAAGGTAGAAATTTGCTCAAATTTGCAGAATTGTGCGTAAATTTGCACCCGAAATCGGATAAGACTTAAGTCAATGAGAAAAATAAAAAGCATTTGCACCCTGTTAGCAGCCCTTGTCATCATGGCTTCATGTGCCAGTAATGACACGGAAGTCACACTATATGGTGAGGCTGCCATCACTGCTTTCACGTTAGGTAAATTGAAGAAATACGAAACGAAAGAAGATAGTGATGGCAACATAACAACTAACGTCACCACATTCACAGGCAGTTCCTACAAGTTCATCATCGACCAGGTGGAACACAAGATTTATAACACAGACTCATTGCCTGTCGGTACCGATGCAAAGCACATATTGTGTACCATTACTACTGCCAAGAATAGCGTACCCATGTTCAAGGACTTGGAAGAAAAGGATGCCTGGATGCTTTACTCCAGCATAGACAGTATCGACTTTACCAATCCACGAACGGTTCGAGTAGTATCCAGCGACGGCAACGGCCATACCGATTATGACGTTCGCGTCAATGTCCACAAGCAAAAAGGCGACACCATTGAATGGGAACTAATGGATGTGGATTTCCCCAGCGACCCCGTCCTGCCACAAGGCATCAAGCAACTGTTGGGCGGTTTCGACATAGAGGAGTATGCGCTGTCTGACAAGAACAAGCTGATGGTGTCTTACGACCTGGGAATGACGTGGACGCAAGACATACCAGATACCCATGAGGATATCGACGAAGTACCTACCAAGGATGTCGCACTGGTCACCTATCCCATGAATATGGCTGACAGGACGATGTACGTACTGATGGCAGGCACCTGTAATGGTTCCATATCCGTATGGCGTAAGATTGTAGACCTGGACTGGGGTGCCCCGGAAAGCAGCTGGTCGTACATGGACCGTGCAGGAGAAGAGGAATTCGACCTGCCTGTATTGAGCAATCTCTCGCTCGTCTACTACGATAAGAGCATACTTGCCTTCGGTGGTGACTACAAGACCATCTACCAGAGTCGCGACAATGGCATTACTTGGAAGACAAACAAGGCCTATGTCATGCCTAAGGATTTCAACTATCAGGTAGAATCAG
Source organism: Prevotella sp. tc2-28 (assembly GCF_900107705.1). GTDB lineage: Bacteria > Bacteroidota > Bacteroidia > Bacteroidales > Bacteroidaceae > Prevotella. The sequence goes on along the minus strand of NZ_FNRE01000017.1, from coordinate 7,465 downwards.
TCAAAGCTGCCGTTGACGAGGAAGATTACATCTGGCTCTATTGCAAACTCATCAATGGCGACAAGCAGGTGTGGAGAGGTCGTCTGAACCGCCTGGGGTGGTTTTATCAATAAAGACTGACTATGCGAAAGGTCCTTGGCATCATCACCATACTGTGCCTACTGTCTACGTCTGTAGTCGCACAAACCGAGCCAGAATACCGCATTGAGGTAGGTGCTGGTGTTGGAATGGTGACCTATCAGGGTGATTTCAACGGGAACATCCTGAAGAACCCCATGCCGATGGGCTCGCTGCTGGCAAAATACCACATGACCCCACGTATGGCGCTGGCCATGAACGTGAGCTATGGAAAGATAAAAGGGTCGTCGAAAGACGCCAAGACATATATCCCTGCCCGCTGGCAGGATTACAGCTTTAACCACGGTCTCCTTGACGTGGGCCTCCGTTACGAACTGAACTTCTGGCCCTACGGAACAGGAAGAGAGTATCGTGGAGCTAAGCCTGTTACACCTTATATATATATAGGTGTGGGCATGACATTTGCGAAGCCTGACAAGACAGAGGTAGGCATGAACATGCCACTCGGCGCAGGCGTGAAATATAAAGTGGCTGATCGCGTGAACCTGGCGCTGGAATGGACTATGCACTTCAACTCCAACGACTGGATTGACGGTGCTGGTGACATTTATGGCATCAGCAGTTCCGGACTTTTCAAAAACACCGACTGCTACAGCCACCTTCGTTTCTCGGTCACTTACGACCTGTGGGCAAAATGCAGCACTTGTCATAAAGAGTGAAGAACGAGGAGTTAGTGTTAAGAATAAAAAAATAAAGAAAGCGAAATATGACTGCAGAACTGGACATGAACCGCATTCCACAGCACATTGCCATCATTATGGATGGTAATGGACGTTGGGCTACCGACCGTGGGCTGGATCGTACGTTTGGTCACAAAGCCGGACTGGACACCGTAAAGGATATTACCGCTAAGTGTTCGCGCTTAGGCGTCAAATACCTGACACTCTATACTTTTTCCACCGAGAACTGGAATCGCCCCGCCTATGAGATTGAGGCTCTGATGGGACTTGTGCTCAGCTTCCTTGAGATGGAACTGTTCACTGAGAATAACATCAGGTTCCGCCTCATCGGCGACATAGAACGCCTTCCAGAAAGCGTACAGAAGAAGATTCACTACATGGAGAACCTGACCAAGGACAACGATGGAATGACGATGGTCGTTGCCATGAGCTACTCTTCCAAGTGGGAAATTACCCATGCTATTCAACAAATAGCTACCGACGTTAAGGAAGGACGCATGATGGCGAGCGACATTACAGAAGAAACGCTTGACAAGTATCTCTGCACCAACTTCATGCCCGACCCCGACTTACTGATCCGCACGGGCGGTGAATTGCGCATATCCAACTACCTGTTGTGGCAGATTGCCTACACGGAATTATATTTCTGCGACACCTACTGGCCCGACTTCGACGAGGAAGCACTCTATAAAGCCATTGCCAGTTTCCAAAGTCGTCAACGCCGTTTCGGTAAGACAGAAGCACAGGTTGAAGCCGAAGGCCAAAATGAGAAATGAGAAATTAGAAATGAATAGAAATCGTTTAGCAAAGTATAAGCAAGAGAAGAAGACAACATGGGTGACGAGAGTGCTGATGGCATTTCTCTTTTTCCACTTTTCCCTTTTCACTTATTCTCAAGATGTGATCATCAATCCAGACATCTCTTACGCTGGCACACCACGCCAGTGCGAGATTGGCGGACTCGCTGTGAAAGGTGTTGAGGGATACGAAGACTATGTGCTCACCGGACTTTCTGGACTGACCGTAGGCCAAACTATCTCACTGCCGGGCACAGAGATTACCGAAGCTGTGAAACGCTATTGGAAACATGGATTGTTCTCGAAAGTTTCTATTACCGCCGACTCCATCGTCGGCTCTAAGGTGTATCTGTGCATCAACCTCGCCACTCGTCCCCGCATCAGTACCATCAACTACTATGGACTGAAGAAGTCGGAACGTGAAGACATGGAGGCTAAGCTTGGCATCATGAAGGGTAGTCAGGTGACACCTAACATGCTGGATCGTGCCAAGATCCTTGCAAAGAAATACTTCGATGACAAGGGCTATAAGAATGCTGAAATCGACATCGTACAGCGCGACGACGTCACCAGCAAGAACGAGGTCATCCTCGACATCACCGTCGACAAGAAATCGAAGATGAAGGTACGCCAGATCATCTTTGAGGGCAATGAACAGCTCTCCGACCGCAAGATCAAGGGTAGCCTCTTCAAGAAGGGCTCCTTTGGCAAGATCAATGAGGCCGGCAAGCTGAAGAACATGTTCAAGGCCAAGAAGTTCACCCCCGAACGATACGACGAGGCCAAAAAGGCGCTCATTGACAAATACAACGAACTCGGCTACCGTGATGCCACCATCCTGAAAGACTCTGTATGGACCGTCGACGAGAAACATGTCAACGTCTATGTCAAGCTGGAAGAGGGACAACGCTACTACATCCGTAACATCACATGGGTGGGCAATACGGTCGTTACGACCGACTACCTCAATGCTGCCCTTGGCATGAAGAAAGGCGACGTCTATAACCAGAAGCAGCTCAACAAGCGCCTCAAGGAAGACGAGGATGCCATTGGCAACTACTATTGGAACAATGGATACCTGTTCTATAACCTCGATCCTACGGAAGTCAACATCGTGGGCGACTCCATCGACCTCGAGATGCGTATCCAGGAGGGTACACAGGCACACCTCAGCCACGTCCGCATCTATGGTAACGACCGACTCTATGAAGAGGTTGTACGCCGTGAACTGCGTACCAAGCCGGGCGACCTCTTCTCTAAGGAAGCCCTCGAGCGTTCCGTCCGTGAAATTGCCTCTATGGGTTTCTTCGACCCTGAGAACATCAAGCCCGACGTGAAGCCCAACTACGAGGACGGTACTGTTGACATCAACTGGGAACTGCAACAGAAGTCCAATGACCAGTTGGAATTCTCACTCGGTTGGGGACAGACCGGTATCATCGGACGTGTGGGTATTAAGCTCAACAACTTCTCCATGCGCAACCTCTTCGGCAAGAATAAGATGCACCGCGGACTGATGCCTATCGGTGATGGTGAGCAGCTCTCGCTGTCGTACCAGTCTAATGGTAGCTACTATAACTCCGTATCTGCAGGCTATTCTACGGGATGGTTCGGAGGAAAGCGTCCTAACGCATTCAGTGTCAATGCTTTCTTCTCGAAGCAAAGCGACATCTCAAGCACCTACCGTAACTCCAGCTGGTATAACAACTACTATAGCTATGCCTACGGCTATGGTTCCTACAACAGCGGTTACTACGACTACACCTCCATGATGGACGACGACAAGAACATCAAGCTCTTCGGTTTGTCACTCGGATGGGGTAAACGTCTCCGCTGGCCTGACGACTACTTCCAGCTTTCATTGCAGTTAGCCTACACGCGCTACATGCTTCAAGACTGGAGCTACTTCATCATATCCAATGGTAACTGTAACAACATCAACCTGGGAGTCACCCTGTCGCGTACATCTACCGACAACCAGCTGTTCCCGCGCCGTGGTTCTGAGTTCATGGCTTCACTGACTATGACACCGCCTTGGTCTGCCTTCGACAACAAGGACTATGGCAACTTGGCCACTGCCGAGACATACAAGGTTGATGTAGACCGCTATAATGACGAGTTACAGGAGAAATACCGCTGGATTGAATATCATAAGTGGAAGTTCAAGTCAAAGACCTACACAGCCCTTACCAGTGGACAGAAGTGCTTCGTGCTGATGACACGCGTAGAGTTAGGACTGCTTGGATCATACAACAGCAACAAGAAGTCACCGTTTGAGACCTTCTACGTCGGTGGTGACGGTATGAGCGGCTATAGCTCAGGCTATGCAGAGGAGACCATCGGTCTGCGCGGTTACGAGAACGGATCACTCACCCCGTATCGTGCAACAGGCTATGCCTACGACCGCTTCAGTCTTGAACTGCGCTATCCGTTCTTGCTGGGTAACACCACCATCTATGGACTCGGATTCATTGAAGGTGGTAATGCATGGACTGAAACCAAGAATTTCAATCCCTTCGACATCAAGCGCTCAGCAGGTCTCGGTGTTCGCATCTTCCTGCCAATGGTTGGTCTGATGGGTATCGACTGGGCTTATGGTTTCGACAAGCCATTCTCCACCTCAACATCAAAGGGTGGCAGCCAGTTCCACTTTATCCTCGGACAAGAATTCTAAGCGGCTTTACAGCCTAAATGAGTAATGAGTAAAGAGAAATGAGTAATTATGATTAGAAAAGTAATCTTATTGATCGTTCTGTGTGCATCGACAATGACGATGCAGGCGCAGAAGTTTGCTTTAGTGGACATGGAGTATATTCTGAAGAATATTCCCGCCTATGAGCGAGCCAACGAACAGCTCAACCAGGTGTCCAAGAAATGGCAGGCAGAAGTGGAGGCCGTGCAAATCGAAGCACAAACCCTCTACAAGAACTACCAGAACGAGGTCGTCTTCCTCTCTCAGGAACAGAAGAAGACACGTCAGGACGCCATCGTCAAGAAAGAGCAGGAGGCTGCCGAGCTGAAGAAGAAATACTTCGGACCACAAGGCGAACTCTTCAAGAAGCGTACAGCTCTTATGACACCGATTCAGGAGGAGATCTACACCGCTGTCCGCGACATCGCCGACATGCGTGGCTATCAGCTCGTTCTCGACCGCGCCAGTGATTCCGGCATCATCTTCGGCTCGCCCAAGGTCGACATCTCCAACGAAGTACTCTCTAAACTAGGATATGCTAATTAATTGATAATACTAATTAAATGAATATGAAAATGAAAAAATTAATTCTTTGCGCTATTTGCGCTATCTGCGGTTTCACCACCGCCAGTGCCCAGAAGTTCGGCCACGTCAACTCACAGGAAATCATCCAGGCCATGCCTGAGTTCACCAAGGCTCGCACCGACATCGAGGCACTCACCAAGCAGTATGAAGCTGACCTGAAGTCTATGCAGGAAGAGCTGCAGAAGAAGTCAGAAGCTTATGAGAAGGAGCAGGCTACCCTGCCCGCCAACATCAAGCAGCGCCGTGAACAGGAACTGCAGGAGATGTATCAGAAGATTCAGCAGAGCTATCAGGACAACCAGCAGGCTCTTGCTAAGGAGCAGCAGGAGAAGATGCAGGCTATCACCGCCAAGGTCCTCGACGCCATTAAGTCAGTTGGTCAGACTGGCGGCTACGTCTACATCATGGACATCTCGGGTGGTATCCCCTACATCAGCACAACCCTTTCTACTGATGTCACCACACAGGTAAAGACCAAGCTCGGCTTAAAGTAATATTCTATTAATAAACTCAAAACCTAAGTCCGCAGCCCCTCACTTCCGAGGCAGCTGCGGATTTCTTTTTTATATCATGCCACTACCCTAACAAAAAAATACGAATAAACTTGCCGGTATCGGCAAAAATCATTAACTTTGCAGCAAGAATCGGCTTCAAAACTTGCCGATAGATAGAAAGATGGAGTATATATCAGTTATTCTGTTTGCAGAGAAATATGGTATCTCTGAGCGCACAGCCCGCAACTATTGCGCTCAGGGAAAGATTGCTGGTGTTTTCCTGACTGGTAAGACTTGGAACATCCCTGCTGATGCCACCTTACCTAAACGAGGTAAAGCCAAAGAGAAAACAATGCCTTTGCTGAAAGTGCTGAGAGAACAAAAAGCATCAAAGCTGAAAGGCAGCATCTATCATCGTACCCAAATCGATCTGACGTATAGCTCCAACCATATAGAGGGAAGCAAACTAACACACGATCAGACGCGCTACATTTATGAGACGAACACCATCGGTTTAATGGATAGTGCCGTGAATGTGGATGATATCGTTGAGACCGTCAACCATTTCCATTGCATAGACTATATCATCGAGCACGCTGAGGAACGATTGACAGAAGAATTAATCAAGCACCTTCATCTGCTGTTGAAGACAGGAACCTCAGACAGTCGTAAGGACTGGTTTGCCGTAGGCGATTACAAACGCCTACCCAATGAGGTTGGTGGTATCGACACCTGTCCTCCTGAAGAGGTGCATAAAAGTCTAAAGGCTTTGCTGACTGAATACCATCAAAAGCGTTCAAAATCATTTGAGGACATTCTTGACTTTCATGTACGTTTCGAGCAGATTCACCCTTTCCAAGACGGCAATGGCAGAGTCGGACGTCTCTTGATGTTCAAGGAATGTCTTGCAAACGGGATTATCCCCTTTATCATCACAGACGAACTCAAGATGTTCTATTATCGAGGTCTCAAAGAATGGGGGCACATTAACGGCTACCTCACAGATACCTGCCTCACAGCCCAAGACCAATATAAAGACCTCCTCAGATACTTCAAAATAAAAGTCTGAAATCTATGAAAAGTAAGTTTTCCTCTATATTTGCTGCGCAAAATTTGGAAAGTTCGGATATTCTTACTATTACGATTTTACCCTCACATCCTAATGTTTTTGCACCAAACTACGATGTACAGGGCGTTTGAGCACGTTAGGGACAAAGGATTCTCCCTCACGTCTCCCTAACGTTTTTGCCTCTGGAGGGTCACATTTTGAAATCCTGAGACTCAAAATGTAATAGGTTACCCAAAATGTGAGGGAGACGTGAGGGAGAATGAAAAAGGGTAACGTGGTTCAAACGCCCTGTACATCGGCATTTGAGAGGGATGACGTTAGGGTGTGAGGGTAAAAATGAAAAAACTTTTTTTCTGCGTCAAATAAGGAACGGTTATTCTCCAATAAGGTACCCTTATTATGAAATAACCCATGGTTATGATGAGGCAACCGTGGGTATTAATAGTAGCCGGGAGTCCGTAGGCTTCGGACTCTCAGTCCGAGCCGTTCGGACTGGCAGTCCGTCGGGACGGACTAAATGCTCAAATAAATTTGGCATTTCGCTCACTTATTCGTACCTTTGACCTGCGGTCGAAGGTTGACTAACGTCGAGCTAAACCTTCTCACGCTCGGAAATGCTCAAATAAATTTGGTTTTCTGCTCGCTTAATCGTACCTTTGACCTGCGGTCGAAGTGAAATGCACCCCTAAAGTTAGACATAAAGCTTTTAGAGGTACATTATGAGTAGTTTTCATTCATTAAAAGAAAGATTAGAAACAGTATTAAAGGTAAAGTCTGGCGTACCCATCGTCCAGTTATGCAAAGACCTACACACAGGGCGTGATCAGATTCTCGAGTGGGTACGTCGTTATGATGAACAAGGAGAGGCTGGTTTAGTACGTCATAAGACCTACAGGCAGATTTCTTGTGCAGAAAAAGAACATTTAGTTCGTTTGTATCTGGAAAAAGACTTATCTTTGCGCGAGATTTACACCTCCGCAGACATCAGTCGCACTAATCTTGAGACATGG
>NZ_FNRE01000009.1 GCF_900107705.1 Prevotella sp. tc2-28 | reverse complement strand
GGTAAGCAGACTCTTCCTCTATGGAGAGCCAGCGAGTAGGCTTCAATGAGAACCGCAGCGAGGCTCTGCCGTTGCGGGTATGCTGACGGGCAAGAGAGTGATTGATCAGCAGGTCGTAATTGGTCCATGAGTAACTTCCGTTCAGTGTTATACTGAGCTTTGCCCAAAAGATGGATTTGCCCAAACTGCCAGAAAGGCTAAAGGTCTCCCGGTCCTGACGGAAATCGGTAGCCTGACGAATATAGACATTATTCACAAGTTGGCTATGATAGATAACGGCATCACGCAGATTGCTGTACCCAGAAGTGAGCCTGCAGAACATTCCTGTCATCACGTTACGATAGCCTAATCCTAAACTTGCCATTTGTCCCGTAGTGTTTTCAAACTGTCCTGAGCCTTGCTGACAAGAGATGTAATCGGTGTAATAAGGCTGACAGGTGATAGTGGTGATGTCGCTGGGAGTCCATCGGTAACTATAACTGCCGCTGATGTCAAGTTTGGAAGTCAGACTGTAGCGGATGAAAAGGCGCGGCTCTACCAGAAGATCCTGGCTATGAGTTTCATGATACTGACGTATTAACCAGTTAAGCCGTCCGTTCAGGCTGATGCTCCACGCCCCTTCACGATAACTGAGTGATGGCTCCACGTATGGCTGGTATTCACTGTAGCGGTCTTTACCGTTTAGTGTCATCCATTGCGTTTTGGTTTCAAAGCCAGCCTGCCATGTTACTTTTACCTGCTTGATGCTATGTTGATAATAGGCGTATGCATTCCAATATAGCATTTGTTGAGTGATTTGTTGAGTGCTATCATTGGTTAGTAGTAACGTGCCTGGCAGATAACTATAACTAAATAATGATGTGACGGAATAACTTTGCCCATTCTTCAGTTTGTTGATGAGTTCGAAGTTATCCACGATGTATCGTTTGCGAGGCTCAACCCGCTGGGGCGTCGGGCACCCGTTTAGCATAGAAAGTCCCTCACTCTTTTTAAAGTCAATATAGCCTTTTAGTGTGTTCGACAGATAATGATTGTCGCGATTGGCCTTATAGAGCAGTTCTGCCTGCCACTCGCTACGGGTACTTTTTGCCGTTTGCTCTTCGGTGATAACGGCTGAGTCGGCATCAAGATAGACAGTCTTTCTGTCCTGTTTCTGTTGGTTACGGTCATAAAGGCCAGTAAAGTGCAACTTCAGGTCATCATCCTTCTTAGTCTTGAATAGCCAGTTAGTGGCAGCAATATAGGTATCGTTGAACTTGCTGCGACGCGCATCGAGACTTGGTGCCCCCAGACTAATATTTTCCAATATACCGTCCTCTGTAGGGGCAGTCTTGTCGGATTGTGTCAGGTCTGTCACTTCATGCTCTATATCTTTACCAGTATTGTTGGCCTTCACCATCGAAATGCTCTGTTTCTTGCGTCCAAACACCATTTCCAATAACCTACCATCTCGCAGCCACTCGTCACCATAACCCGTAGCCACATCCACCACTCCTTGCCATACATTCTTGGCTTCGTCTTTCAGTACCAGATTGAGTGCTGCCTGTTCAGAGAACTTTATATCTTTGAAAACTTTCACGGGTTGATGATTCTCATATACCTGTACGCTCTTCACTTTGTCGGCTGAAAGGTTTTCACTCGCCATAGCATACTTACCACCCAGCAAGTCCATTCCTTCTATATAAAACTTGTTGATAGCCTTGCCCTGATACCTGATAGTACCTGATGGGAGAACTTCCAATCCCGGCATTTTCGCTATGACATCTGCAATCGAACGGTCTTGCTTCTGCATGAATCCTGCTACTGAATAAGTTAGCGTATCACCTTGTTCGCGGATGCGCTGTGGCGTTACTTTTACTTCCTTTAAGGCAATGGTCTGTTCTTGCATCTTGATGGTCTGACCGTTCTTATAGTCTTTAAGCGGAATAACCACCTTGCCAAAACCCATCATCAGAAACTCAATACTCTTTGCTTCTTTCCCTTGTGGAATGGTCAGCGAGAAATGTCCATCCTGCCTAGCCCTTGCAAATGCAACGACAGAGCCGCCATCCCCTTTTGCCACGACGGAGGCAGACACAAGCGGTTTCCCGCTCTTGTCTGTCACCCGCCCTGTGAAGGTCTGCGCCCTACCAACGAGAGAGACTAATATAATAAGGTATAGCAGCAAGCGCTTCATTTTTTCTTTTTAGTAGATCTTTTCTTCTGTGAATATTTCTTCTTGACATTGACACCAGGAAACTTCTCATATAGAATTCGCGTCTTAGGAACTATCTTAACTTCATTCCCCTGAGGATTCCACATTCTTGTAACCTTTGCCGGCATGCCTGTCATTTGAGATAGATGAGCGGAAGGATCCCAATACTCCAACATCATGATCTCTGCAACACGTTCTGGCATATAGGTTTCAATGATACCAGCACTCGGCGTCTTCATCCTGATTTCGTGTCCGTCACCTTTCTCGATACCGATGCAGTTGAAGCGAAAACAACCATCTGAATCGTAAGCATGAAGAACTAATCCTGGTAAACCACAGAATTTCCACGGACCATCGCTGTATGGCAAATCAAGTGTATACCATACAGTCCATGTCCGGCCTCTGAATGTGGTAACAGCCTTATGACAAGGGTATTCACAAACAACGGAATCTCCTTCTAATAATTTCCATTCAAACAACCTGTCTATCTTGTCACGACAAGAAACCCAGCCCGGCATGTGAACAAACTGTATATAGCCACTTTTGGGAGTATTCTTATAAACTTCATCCCGCAATGTTGTATAACCTTCATAAGGAATCTTGATTTTCTTTGCAATAATATCATTCTTATGCTTGGAAACATATTCTAGTCTTACGCTAACATATTGCGATGAGTGCTCTCCAATATCCAAGCGCATAAGGTCTTTCTCGATCTTTGGCTCTTCTTCGAACTTTTGATAAAAAACATCATAAGTCACTGAAAGAATGGTTTCATCCAGCTTCGACTCAGCCGCTTTCACTTTCTTATTATTTTGCTGTGCATCAACTCCTGCCATGAATAGCATTGTCATCAGTAATAACAAGATAATCTTTTTCATATCGCAATTATTTTGGCGGCAAAGGTACAGAAAAAGTTCGATAGCCTGATACTATCGGAGTTTGCATTAAGTTTGCATTTGGTATTTAAAGGGTGCGGATTACCTCATCCCAATCTTTGGCACTGCCTTTTTTGCCAAATGTCTTTTCGTATAGACGACTGCGAACGGTAGAGACAGCAGACTTGCTGCGAAAGGTAAGTGTAGCAATACGTACGGGCTCGAAACCTGCCTTCAGCAGGAGACAGACATGATACTCGTGGGGAGAAGGATGGCAGAGCCGCATCAGTCGCGTAGAGAAGCCTTCGTAGGTTTGGTTGACAGTTTCTGATAGCTTTTGCCAGTCTTCATCCGATGGATGATCGTTATCTGAAAGGGTGGCAAGTCGCTGCCATATACTGGTGGATTCTAATGTCTCAACGGCCTGTTTCAGCGCATCCACGTCAGCCTTGGCATAGTCGCGCTTCAGCTGTTCCAGATGCTCTATGCGCATCTCCATCAGTTCCTGACGGCGGCGATGGCGATAAATATAGGTAACATAAAGTGCTGTCAAAACCACCAACAATGCCATACCTAATACAATAATATAGTACTTTTTATCATTATCAGCCCTTAGTTTCTCGTTCTCCTGTTCCTGCTTCTGGTTGTGGTAGAAAGCATCAGCCTGTGCTATGGCCTCGCTGTTGGCGATGTGCTTCAGTTCGTCATCCAACTCTATATATTGGTCCAAATGCCTCACGGCTTCATTCCTCTGCCCTCTGAGAATATCGATATAAGCAAGAATCTTGTGGGCATCGCGCTTACTCACGGAGTTGCCGTTTTCCATCACTTTCTCTCCATAATAACAGGCAGAGTCGGGCTGTCCCGTTTGATAGTAAATCTGGCAGAGCAGGGCATTCAACTTATGTTGTTCGCTTGCAGGCATCCTTTCTCTTAACGACACTGCCAGGGGTTTAGCCGTAAGATAGTGGCCTCTTTCTACAAAGTATGTGGCCAAAGCGAACTGGATTGAGTTCTGCAAACTGTCTTGCCCAAACTCCTTCGCAAGTTTGTTCGCTTTTTGGAGATGAGTAATTTCCTCTGGCAAGTTATGATATGTGGCGCTGATAAACAGTAATGCTTCCATCATGCCTGCCGTGTCGTTCTGCTGCCGGCAATAGTTAAAAACCAGTTTGGCATGTACCCTCGCGGCCTCTGGCATATTATGCCGCAACTGTAGTTTCGCCATCTTACCATAGAGTTTGTTTCTCAACTCCAAATCTTTTCTCTCGGCCAGCATGTCTTCTGCCTTGTAGAAATAGCTAAGCGCCTTGGGACTGTCGCTGCAGTTGGCATAGATTGTGCCCGCAACAATATAACTGCGTAACAGTTTCATCTTATCGCCCGATTCTTCATAATAGTCTATCAGTTTGCGAGCGGTGTCGATATTACGATTAGGTTTCACCTCCTCGCTCATCTCAGCTACGAGCAGAAGGTGATACATCCTAAGATCTTCCGATTGTCGGACAATCTCTCCACTGATGGCTGCAACCTCTTTCCTTGCCAGCTCTCTGTTCTGACGATGATCTATCTTTTCGAGTTCATGATAATAGTAGTCATGTCCCGTCTGGTGACAACTCACCATTGAGAATGCCAATATCAGGACTATTATGATAATCTTCGTTTCCCTCATGGCCTGCAAAGTTAGGCAATAAATACGAAAAACTCTCAGGGAATGAGCAAAAATCTGCCTTTGCAAACTATTTGCAAACTATTTCAGACCATCAATTGACAAGAAAGGCCCTTTGGTTCATCATTCGATGTGGTTGCTAAAAGCATGCACGCGGGGTCAGAAACAATGGGGAATCACGGGGTCGGTTCTCCTGATCATATTCAGGAGTCTGATATCTCTATGCTTTATTACTTGTCTCATTCGCATTTCACTTAATTTGAAAAATGATCAGAAGAACCGACCCCATGATGACCTATTCTACGTTTTCGCGGAAATATCCCGTTCGGGGCATTCACGTCATGCTGTAACCGCCTCCGAGAGTCATTCCGAGCCACAAAGTTACAGAAAGTCCCACGAAAAAGCCCCCGACAAGACCGAAAATCGGATGCCGGGGGTGAAACTCTGAAACTAGTTTCAGTGAATTTTTGTAAAAATGCTATTTTTGTGCTCCGAAAGAGATTTTTTTGCGAATTTTGGAAAGCATCTGCGGGGTGATGCAGAGGAACGAGGCGAGGTCTTGCAAGGCAAGATGCTCAACAATACCGGGACAACGCTGCAGCAGCAACTCATAGCGCTCGCGGGCTGTGGCGCGGTGGAGGTCGATGTAGCAGGCGCGGGCCTGACTGAGTAGATGCTCAGCTATGACACTGCGTAACTCCATCTTTTCAGCGTCTTGACGGAAAAAGTCCATTAGCTGTTCGCCGCTCACACGGAGCATGCGGCTGGGCATCATCGCCTTGATCGTAGTCTGAGCAGGACGACCGTCGAGGCAGTTGGGATAGTCGCCCGCAAACTCGCCCTCGAACGAGAACCATGTGATATGCTCCCTATCATCACTGATGCCATACGTTACATACTTGAAGTACCCTTCGGTGACGAAGCCGAACCATCGTGCGGGGTCGCCCTCGCGCTCCAGCTGATCGCCCTTACGGTAAGTCACCTCCTTGCCCTCGCGCTCGCAAAACTCGCGCAGCGCCTCAATGTCAATACTGTTTTTTCCGAATTTCTGTTCCATCGTCAGTGGTTGTTTGGCTGCAAAGTTACTAAATTTCCAACGAAAGCGTTCATGGCGAGACCTAAAAAGTGTCTGCCGAGGTGAAAGTCTGAACAAATGTTCAGGGGTTAGTTACATTTCGAAGGGTTACATCTGGTACACGCGGCTCATGCCGTCGGCCTCCATCGGGGCTATCGGCTGACGGAGGAGGACGAGGTAGAAGCGGGGGAAGGTCTCGACGGGTGGATGGTCGGCGATGTAGCGGTCTATCTTCTGTCGGGCATCGTTGCGCAGGGCATCGTCGTTGCAGGGCACGAGGCGTTCTTCATCGACAAAGGCGATGTGCCAGAAGGCCATGTAGCCGATGACGTAATGCTCCACGGCTGTGGCCTCGTCCTTGTCGATGCTGGGGATGCAGGACGAAAGGGGCTGGTGGGGATTCTCACAAATGCCCACCACGGCCCAACTCAAATCTATGAAATGATGAATAAGTTCCATATCAGAAGCGGCTCTTGACATCGTTACCGGCACCTTGTCCGCGATACTTGCTCTTGGCTGGGTTGAAGTTATAGCGTACGGTGAGTTCGAGGTTGCGGGTGTCGAGGCGCTTGTCAAGATAGATTTCGCGGATGTCGCTGTAGATGGTCGCTTTCTGGCGGATGCTGCCAAAGAGGTCGGTGCAGGCCAGTTTGACGGTAAGGCGGTCGTTCCAGAAGGCTTTGTAGAGGCTGATGTCGAACTGCCACGACTGTGCGAGGTGTATGTTCTCGGTATCGCCAGCCGAACGCCACGAGAAATCGGCATTGAGCCATGAGTCGAAGGGCAAGTTGATGGCATTATTGAAGCGAACGATGGTCATCGGGCTGTTCATCTTCTTGGTCTCGCCACGGTATTGCACTTCGAGGTTCTGCATCTGCGTGGCCACCATCAACTGCGGATGATACTTGCCGAAGGTGGGTGCAACCGATACCATCAGGGAAAGGTTGTCGTAGCTACGGGCATTGTCCTTACGCAGCAGGGCGATGGTCGGATCGTCCTTGTAGGATGAATAGGAGGTGATGATGTAGTCGTGAACGCGGGCATAGTCAATCATTCCCGTCAGCCATTTGTAATTGAGTGCTAGCGAGAGGTTGTCGCGGTACGAAGGTTTCAAGTAGGGGTTGCCGCTCTCGTAAGTGTAACGGTTGATGTACTTGACGTTGCCGCTGAGTTGGCTGAATGCGGGGCGGTTAATGTTGCGTGAATACGAGAGCCGGGCACGCACGTTCTTCAAGGGGTACATCAACATCAACGAGGGGAAGAGGTCGCTGTAGGTACGGCTCTCGTCGCCCATCTTCACGCCGCCCTCGTAGTAACGGCTGTCGAGGAATTCGTAGCGCAGTCCGGCTATGAGCATCAGTTTGTTCAGACGCTGCATCAGTTGGACGAAGGCCGCCGTGCTGTTTTCCTCAATCTTCGTGTCGCTGGCACTAATGATGTTTTCCACGTTGCCGAACACGTCGGTACGGTGAACGTAACTGCCCTCGGCACCAATTTCCAGCTTGCCTTTCCAAAGTGGGTGGCCTGCCACGAATTTGGCGGCATAGAGGCGGTTCTTCACGTCGTTGCGGGTGGTCACGGTGCGGTTGTCGCCCTGTGTGGCATCCTCAAAGGTTAGGTTGTCGGAGTTCTGTTTCTGTAGCAGCACGTCAGCATTGGCATCGAGCGACCATTTGCCCGTCTGTCCGGCATAGTAGCCGCTGATGATGTGCTGGATGTCGTCGCCGTCCACCTTGCCACGGCCTGTAATTTGGTCGTCAGTCTGCTGGCCTATGAGCATGGTCGTGAAGTAGTCGCTCGTCTGTCTGTTGGGGCGTGAGGTCACGGTGTAGGTCATGCCGATGGAATGTTTGTCGTTGAGCATGTAGTTGAATCCGAGTTTCCCGGCCAACATTTGGTTCTTGTTGTAGTAGTGCATCAGACTGTTCTGCTGATAGTGGCTCTGCAGGTAGGTGTCCTGTCGGCTGTCGTTGGTCTGACGGCTGCGGCGGTTCTCGTATTCGGCCATACCGAAGATGTCAAGTCCGCCCGTGCGGTAATTCAGGTTCAGTTCCTCCAGACCATAGACGTAGTGGTTCACGCCCGCCACCGTGCGGCTGTTGAAACTGAAACCCTCGCCGACGGGACGGATGGTCTTGATGCGGATGACGGCCTTGACGGTGGCGTCGTATTTGGCACCGGGAGTCATCACCACCTCCACATCCTTGATTTGGTCGCTGCTCAGTTGGTCGAGTTCGCTCTGGTTGCGCATCTGCCGTCCGTTGATGTAGATGAGCGGAGTGCCACGGCCCAGCACTTCCACGCCACCATGGTTGCTGATGACGCCGGGAATCTTGCCCAGAACGTCGCCCGCTGTTCCTGTCTTGGAAAGATAACTGCCCTCAACGGTGGTCACGAGTGCGTCATCCTTCATTTTCACCAGAGGACGTGAGCCTTTCACCACGACCTCGCCCAGCATCTGTGTGTCGGGCTGCATCTGGATGTCGCCCACATTGCCCGTCCGTGCGTCGAGAAACTTTGTCGTATATCCCACGCTCGTCACTTTCAGCAGACCGTCTTGTTTGTCGGTGCTGATGCTGAAAGTTCCGTCGTCCTTGGTCACGACTCCCGCAATGAAAGCGGAGTCGGCACGGCTGACGAGCACGACATTGGCAAATGGCATCGGCTGGGCTTGCTCGTCAATCACCCGTCCGCTGATGCCCTGTGCTGTCGAGGCGATTGCCACGAGGCACATCATTGAAACTAATACAATCCTTTTCATAATCCTTGCGATTTTATTACGTTTGACATTTTTATTCGATAGACGTACTTTTACACCGCAAAGGTTGCAATAGATTTC
Organism: Prevotella sp. tc2-28; assembly: GCF_900107705.1. Lineage (GTDB taxonomy): Bacteria > Bacteroidota > Bacteroidia > Bacteroidales > Bacteroidaceae > Prevotella. Next base: position 167,916 of record NZ_FNRE01000009.1, on the reverse strand, counting down.
AATAAGTCCACTACCCAAATGGGTAATTCTGCATCGCGGGGATGAAAAATTACCCATTTGGGTAACAAAATATGTTAAAATCGTGGGGATGACGGCTTAGACGAGGCCGTAATTGGTAGCAAGGGCGAGGGCTTCGGTGATGTTCTGAACATCGAGCTTCTCGAAAATCTGGCGGCGGTAGAACTTCACGGTGTCGAACGAGCGGAGCATCTTCTCGGCTATCTCCTTCATAGTATAGCCCTGGGCTGAGAGTGTCAGGATCTGCTTCTCCTCAGGCTTCAGGGTGATGGTCTCGCGGCTCTTCCATCGGTGGGCCTCCAATGAGTACTCGCGCTTCTCGCCCGTATGGAATTGGAAGAACTCGATGTGTCCGGACTCCTTGTGGGGCGAGAGCGAGACGGTGCAGAGGGCGAGCCAGACGCGGCCTTCCGGGGTCATGGCAAGGGGCGTAATCTTGTGGTTGACAAGCAGCAGACGGTCACCGTGGGTGATGTGGAAGTCGTAGGACATCATGCACTGGCGGCGGTTCTCCACGGGCTCGTCGTAGAAGGCGCGGAAGCCGGAGCGGTTCAGTTCGGTGAGCATCGGCACCTCGTCCTCGGGCACGTGGCTCAGGTAGAAACCGTAGCCCATCTGGCGTACCTCGTCGGCAGTGTGTCCGCAGAGGAAGAGCGGATTGTCCGACACGTAGAGGAAGTTCTTGCGGTAGTAGTCGATGATGTAGATGCTCTGGTAGGTGGTCTGCGCGAAAGCCTGCGCCGCCTCCACATAGGGCTGTACCCGCTGGTAGTCGGCATCGGTGATGCCCTCCACGCGGTTCTCGTACATAAAGAAATCGTCTATCTGTGCCATATTGCTCTTTGTTTTATTCAGTTATACTGCTAAACGTGACGGCCTTGCGGATGCGTGACAACTGTTGGGGAGTGACGCAGAGGAACGAGGCGATGGCATTCAGGGGAAGATGGCGGGCGATGCCTGGGCAGCGGCGGAGCAGCAACTCGTAGCGTTCGAGGGGCGTGGCGCGGTGGAGGTCGGTGTAGCGGGCACGGGCCTGACTGAGCAGGTGCTCGGCAACGAGGCAGCGCAGATCCATCGACTTCTTATCCTGACTGAACCGCTTCACCAGCTGTTCGCCGCTCACACGGATGATGCGGGTGGGTACCATCGCCTCGATCGTGGTCAGCGCTGGGCCACCGTCGAGACAGGCGGGATAGTCGCCCGCAAACTCGCCCTCGAACGAGAACCATGTGATGTGCTCCTTGTTGTCGCTGATGCCGTATGTCACGTATTTGAAGCACCCCTCGGTGACGAAGCCGAACCACCGTGCGGGGTCACCTTCGCGCTCCAGCTGTTCGCCCTTGCGGTACTCCACCATCTTGCCCTCGCGCTCGCAAAACTCACGCAGCACCTTGATGTCAATGCTGTTTTTCCCGAATTTCTGTTCCATAAGTTAAAAGCGTAATATATATTCATCTTCTTCCTTGAAAGCGTTGCAGCGTTCCATGTAGTCGCGCATTTCCTCAAAGTTATCTCCACGGAGATTGTAGCTGAACAGCCGTACACGCTGGATGGCATTGATCAGCTTTTCGGGGTTGTCCTTTCGGGTGAGTTGGCGCAGTGCACTGAGATAGTCGGTGCGGAATACGGTGGGAATAATGACCTTCGACTGTCCGGCGGCTGTCAGTTCGGCATTCATCATGATGCGGGAGATGCGTCCGTTACCGTCGGAGAACGGGTGAACCTCGCTAATCATAAAGAGCATGAAGAGGGCACGGGCAAAGGGGTGACGCAAGGCGCTATAGACCTCGAAGCCTTTCTTCAGTGTTCCGCGAACCTGTTGGAAATCGACGAAATGGGTTTCGCCAGCGCGGTTGTTCTGTGTCTTGAACATGCCGGGATTGGCTTCTGGACGGGCAGACATCATCACTCGGTGACGATGCTGGAGGATGTCAAGCAGGTGGTCGGGCGAGGTGGGCGTGATGGCCATTTCCTTTCGGTTGGAAACGATGTAATATGTGCCCAGCACGTCGTGACTGTCGGCGTTGCGGGCAGGCATCGGGGTACGGGTCTCGATAATCTGTCGGGCATCCTCCACCTCGAACTCTGTTCCCTCGATATAGTTGGAGAAATAACTCTCAAAGAAGGCGAAGTTGTTGTAGGCGGCATCCGTCTCATTCGGCTCAGGGAAATTCTCAAACTCACGCTCGTTGAGTGCGGCCATCAGAATGCTAAAGAGCTTCAGTCGCTGACTGTCGAACGGCTCTCCCAAGGCACGGGCTTCGGCAACCGAGGAAGTGAGAATCTTCGAGGGCTTTGTGGAAAGGATGGCCCCGATGATGGAGTCCAGTTTCTTGAACTCGTCGGCCATGTCGAGCTGTCCGGCTATCTCGCGGGCTGTGTCGCGCAACTTGTTCAGTTCGTCCTCACCATTGGTCTGCAAGACTTTATCCAGTTTCTCTTCGATAACGTCCTGTGGCAGACACTTGGAAACGCCATCGCGGCTATAGCCTGTCTGTAGGTTTTCAAGATAGGCCCTGGCACTGCAAGACATGTGCAGACCTCCCATGAAAGGATAATCGGCGGGAAGGGCTTTCTGACCTTCAAGCAGATGGATGGTAATGCCTGGCAACGATACTTTCTTCGTGTAATTATAGGTGAGGTAGATGTGTCCGTCGTTAGTGGGGCGGCACTCGAAGGCACTACGATGACTCATGACGGCATCGGGGTAGAGTTCGCCAAGGATAAAGAAGAGATTTCTGCGGATGATGTTCTCTGGGGTGTCGTTGAGATTGGTAGTGTATATCTTCGTGGCAATCTTGACAAGACGGCCTTCTTTCTTCATCTTCGTAATGAAGTTGTTGGTTGTCTTGTCGGAAGAAGCCATTACGACTTCGTGATTCAATAGAGCATTTTTTTCCATAAATTATTGCAATTATGGTGCAAAGGTAGTAAAACTTTCCAAAAGAACATTTATTTTATGGAAAATCTTCCAAATTCAAGGTATTATTTGTTATTTTTGGCATTGGATTGCTTATAAAAGCGAGTTTTCACGGGTACAACGGGCCAAACCGCTCGTTGATGGCTACATAAATGGCGGTGCATATTCTTTTTGATAAAATCATGGTCTTGAATAGTGAAAATTGAACTGAAGGCATGAACATTTGTTCAGACTTTCACTTCGATGCCTACATTTTAGATTTGCAAAGGACTTATTGCTTGGTTGTTTTGTAACTTTGCTGTTTTTTGTAATCGGGAATAGTCCCGAATCAATTCAAATTTATTATTACTATGAAGAAAATTGTATTTTTTGCGTCAGTCCTGGCGGTGCTGGGGCTGACGGCGTGTGAGAGAACGCTCGACGTTGGGGAGGATAATGCCTCGGCGGCTACGGCTGTCACGGTGACTATTGCCCCGCTATGGCAGAGCCTGACCATCGGCGGGACGTACAGCACGACGAACGGCAGCAGCACCATTGCGCTGACTCGCCAAGAGGACGGGAGGACGTGGAAGAACAGCGGCAGTGCCTATCTGCTGCCACCAAGCAGTCAGCCCGCCAGCGTGAGCGTGAACATCACCGTGGGCGGCACAACGAAAACCTATACCTATTCGTGTAGCGACCAGTTGGAGGCGGGGTATAAGATCAATATCGACGGTACCTATACCGAGGCCGTGGGCGTCAACCTGACAGGAACCATTACAGGCGCAACGTGGCTTGGGGAAAGGACGATTAGCTTTACGTTTGACGAGGACGGCAGTAGTGTGTCGGGGAACGACAATAACGGTGGGGATAATGGTGGTGATACGCAGGACTTCCCATCGGTCGGTGACACGTACCAAGGATGCTACGTGCTTGCCGTGACGGTGGAAAATGATGGAAAGTCGGCTGAGGTTATGCTGCTTTCGCCCAACGAAAGGGCGGTGACGAGTGCCAGCGATGCCGAGTCGGCCCTGGCCAGCCTTGGTGTGGACGGCATAAGCGACTGGACGGTGCCGACCAAGGCGCAGATGGATGCCTTTGCAGCAGCACGGAACGACGTGACTCCTACACCTGCAGCCGGAATCTACCTCTATAAGAATAACAACGGGAATTATTGTCAGTACAATCTGGCCACTGGCGCAACTGGCTCTGCCAATTATCTTACAGGCATTAACCTCCGTCCTGTCGCCATCGTTTCTATCACTAAAGACTAAACCGCTATGAAGAAGTATTTGTTTATTGCTCTCACCCTGCTGGTAGCAGCGTGCGAGAAGCCTATCCTCGACGAAGAGGATGTTGTCACGAAGAATGAGGCGAATGTCATCCTACACATGAAGCAGTATGAGCAGGAGGCATTTGGCAATAGTGGAAATCGTGCAGCTACCCGTGCTGCTACCGACATCACGGAACTATGCTCGCGTCTGAACATCGCCATTTTCGATGATGAGGGGACAAAGGTCAAGACTGTGGCGCAGAAAGAGGGCGACGCGTCGTTTGGCACTGTTGCCCTGACGCTTGCTGCCGGGACGTACCAATTGGTGGTCATTGCCCACAACGCCGAAGGCTCGGCCACGATTACCTCGACCGAGAAGGTGACGTTCCCGAACAACAAAGTGACCGACACCTTCTATTACTATGGTGACCTGGTTGTGACCTCCGAGGTGCAGTCCTACGATCTCACGCTGACCCGTGCCGTCGCCATGTTCCGCATGGTGCTGACCGACGAGGAAATCCCGTCCTCCGTAGCAAAATTCAAGTTCTACTACACGGGCGGTTCTTCCACGTTCTCGCCATCGGCAGGCTATGGCTGCGTCAACTCAAAACAGACGGAAATCCGCACACTTGCCGACGGTGTAACCACTTTCGACATCTTCACCCTGCCTCATACCGAGGAAGATGTATTGACGAAGCTCACCGTCACTGCCCTCGATGCCAACGACAACACTGTGAAGGAGCGCGTCTTCGAGAACGTTCCTGTCACCCGCAACCAGATTACCCGCTACACCGGCAGTTTTTTCGGTAATGGCGGCAGCGGCCAAACCTCCGACGGCACCTTCCGCCTCACCGCCGATCCAGATTGGGACAGCGTGAACGGATATACGTTCTGATCTCACTAAACTTCGAGAGTCGAGGCAACTGCGCCCCGGCTCTCGTTGTACTAATCAATTTGGGATTTGAACCTGAAATGCGTTTCTAAACCTCAAATCAGCTTGTCATTCCATATTTTTCAAGGCTGCGACCAATGACGGGAGCAGCCGACGGACTGTAAGGGAAAGAAATGCCCGACACCGCTACACCGATTGATAACAGTGCCGGGCTGATGTTTCATAGTGTAGATTTTATATCTTGTAGTCTATCGTCTCTTTGAAAATGACCTCCCTATTCTCACGAACCGAGAGGCCGCCTAACAATATGCACAAACTGATGTGCAGACAGAAAAGTTCAATCAATAGCCGTACATCACCGCATCATAGACCTCGCAAGGTTGGCCGAACTCAGGAGTCAGAGAGAAATGTGGCTCTTGGCATGTGTCCCAATCAACGGAACATCCACGTGGGAAAGTCGCTGCCATAAAGCCGTCAATCAGCTCGATTTCGAGGTCACTCAGTCCTGTCGGGTCATCGTTGGCGATGTAGGGTACTGCATAAGCGGGAATTTGATACGTGTCGCAATGTCTCATATTTGCTATCTGTTTGAGGGTTTAACTTTTTCCCTTTGGTTTGGAGCCTTTGCTCCTTGCCGTTCGGGAATTGATTTTACGATGCCCGTAAAAGGTAGCCGTGCGGCGCATGACAATCGGAAGGTGTGTTGCCAACTGCCGAAAATACGCTCATCATGAAATAATGAGGAAGATTTTCGCCTGCTGGCAATGAAAACCGAGGCCATCCGACGACGGCTTCATACCTTTGCATCGTAAATTCATCTCCTGAACGCCAAGGAGTGGCTGGCAAGAACATCGGAACACCTTGCGGAGCAGCTTATGGCACGGCGGAAAGGGCAGGCGGAACGATGACAGAACTGCCAGCAGAGCCTCTGCCAGCAGTCAGCGGATTTCTGTCACAGGCTGAGTCATCGACCATCGGGAGTGCAGCCCGTGCGGAAATCTGCCGACTGTCTGACAATGGCTCGATGACCCTCACTTCCGTCCGTCCCTGAACGGAAGGCGAAAGCGGTGTCAGTAGTGACGTTCGCACTCGCTGCGGACATGACTACCGACACGGCTTTCGGGGAACTCCAGTATTCCAGGGATAAAGGCACAGTGCAGTATGACCATCGGAGATACCTATGTCCCGAAGCAGTGTCTGCGGCTCGTCCGCTGACTCTGAAATTGCCCTGCGCAATTTGGCCCCCTTGGACGGAACCTTTGCCTGCTGCCAGCAAGCCGTAAGCCGTCAGTCAGTACCGACTGATCAGTTGTCCGTGCAATACTTGTACTGCACAGACAGCGTAAGGAGCGTGCTGACCGACAGCCTACGGCAGCGGCAGTGGGTAGTGGTTCCGTCCCACATCCTCCCAATCCATCCGTAGCCCTCCCAATGATAAGGGCAAAGAACAATCGACCATCGGCGATACCTCTTTACGGGCGAAGCAGAACGGTTCGACCCGAAGGATGCGACCCATAGGGAGCATCCGACCCGACGAGGAAAAGGATGGAGAAGCCCTAAAGCTTCCCCACCTCATGATAACTGTAATAAGCCCCATCGGTCACTATCACATGGTCGAGGAAATGAATGCGCATCACCTCACATGCTTTCTTAATGGCCATTGTCAGCGTATCGTCGCACTTGCTTGGAGTCAGGCAGCCTGACGGGTGGTTATGCACAGCCGCGAGAATCGTGGCATTCGACAGCACCGCCTCACGCATCATCACGCGAATGTCGGCACACGTTTCGGTAATACCTCCCTGGCTAATACGTACCGACTTTATCAGCCGGTAGTTCTGATTCATCAGCAGGATATGAAACTCCTCCGTCTGCAGGTCGCGCATCCTTGGAAACATATAGTTGTAAATCCTCACTGCCGTACCCATGTCGGGCTTCGGCTCCGCTGCTGCCATCTGCCTGCGCCTGCCGAGTTCCACCGCTGCCATAATCTTACAAGCCGTCTGCACGCCCACGCCCTCGATGTCCTCCAACTCGTCGAAACGAGCCTTGCCGAGCGCATTGAGATTATTGCCGAACTTACGCAAGATGTTGTTGGCCACGTCAACGGCACTCTGCTGAGCCGTGCCGCATCCCACCAGCAGGGAAATCAGCTCTGCATCGCTCATCTGCTCTGCGCCGAGGTTCTGTAGTTTGTCACTTGGGCGGTCTTGTGGTGCCCACTGCTTAATGCTAAGTCTTAATGCTGCATTCATAATCAGTTATAATATTGTTTGGTTCTACGATAATTCTTTGTCTTGGCGAGGAAGAGCGTCATGCGCACGTCTGCCCCTGCTGCCTGCATCTGCTCGATGAAAGCGTTAGCGGTCTGACAGGTCGTGCAAATGTCATCTATCAGCAACACCCGCTTGCCTTGAAAGTAGTCGCTGTCTATCTGCACATTGCTCTCCGTCTGCTTGCCGTGCTTGCGGCTGATATGCACCTTTTCGCGCTTTCCGACCACTTGGATATGCTCAAAGCCGTTGATGGCTCCGCATTTGGCGCACACGTCAGCCGAGAACCGCTTATATCTGCGGTCGTTCGTGCGCTTGCAACTGGCAGGGATGCAAACGATGATGGTATTTGTCAAGTCCATCTGCGAGAGAGCCTTGCTTACAAGCTTCGTAGCCCAATGGGTAGCGAATCTCTGCCCTGCCTTGAACCCAAGCAGAAATCGGTCGGTCTCTTGCGTCTCGAAGTTCGCCTTGCGCATGTACCGCTGCGGAACGTAGTCTAAAAGTGCAATTTTGAGCATCTTGTATCTGAGTTTTAATCTTTTCCCTTTGGTTTGGAGCTTTTGCTCCTTGCCGTCTGCGGGACTTGTTTTTACGATGCTCACAAAAGGTGGCCGTCAGCGATAAGGCAGTCGGAAGGTTACGTTGCCAACAGTCCGAAATACTCGTTCACCAATGGGGAAAGGAAGATTTCTGTCTGCTGGCAATGAATACCGAGGCCATTCGACGACAGCCATTTACCTTTGCATCGGAAAATCTGGCACCGCCGACGGCCAAGGTGTTCTAAGACAAACAGGAAACAAAAAACCCACTCCAGTTACGAAGTGGGAATGAATATCGAAGATAACTGTCTCTACATGTTTTTCAGACTTTTCTTTTATAGAGGAAGACTCGATAAATTTTCTATAGGAATCTCATAATTATCCATTTCTGAAAAATCAATCATTCCTTCATTTGCAAATGCACCACAATCCTCACGGAAATCCAGCAAGAAATCACCGACAGGTCCTCTTACGTTCTTTGTAATGAAGATCTGAGCCTTATTATGGAGATCTCGCCCATAGCCATCCTCATAGATTTTATAAACAGACGGACGGTTGACTATCATAAGCACATCAGAGTAGCCATCTATGCTTTCTCTGTCATTGAGTTCTTTAATAGTTGGGTGCATCTTCTCATAATTAGATTCACCAACAACACCATTCATATAGGCTGTAATGAAGATAGGAACGTTCAATTCGCGAGCAAGTTGTTTCACTCTGCCGACCATTGATGTTTCAAAATGATGATGATATACCAATTCTATGCCATCAAGGAAAATTGCTTTGAGATGATGCTTTTCCACAGCATTCTTGCACATATCGCAGATTGGTCCTTCTTCAAAATGAAGGGAATCTTCAATAATAATGGGAGCTTGTACTAGTTTATCCATCTTGTCATTAAGAATTGACCATTGCCTGTCATTTATATCTCCATTAAGAAGGTTCCTAAGCGGCAATCCTGCTTGCAATGCAATCAACCGGTCAACACTTGCTTCCTTGACGTATCTTAATGAGTAGAACAACACGGGGATTTTATTCTCCACAGCCATATTCCTCATTATGGACATCTCCAATGACAACCTACCCATATTTGACCTGCCTGCTATCGTTATCAGTTCACCTTCTTGAAATCCACACACCGCTTCATCCAATCTATAGAAACCTGAGTGCAAGCCGGGTGTCCCTGTATTCAAAGCAGCCCTTCGAATAAGTCGCTCCAGCGATCTCTTGGTACAAGTACCAACATGTAGCAGCTCTTCCTGCCTATTCTCATTTGATTTATTCATATGCAATATCGTATTTTTAATGATAACTTTTGAAGTAAAAACCTCACGGCCTTCACAGGAGGTGAGGGAATGCATAATCTGATTAATCGTATGAACTAAAAGATATTATCCTGAAAATACTTAGTACCTTAATACTAACCTATTATATCTTGACCATAGCCGACTGGCTGCGACTGGCGAGCTGGCTTATCTCTGTGCCATAGCTCTGCTGGAGTGCCGATCTCAGCAGCACTTCTTTCTCAGCTCCACCAGTCAGCCGCAGGTATCTGATGCCCATTTCCGGCGTGATTTCCTTGTCGGGCAAGTCCACCCCATTCAGGCGAGCCCACACCATGTAGTCGCCATTGCGGGTTTTCTTGATTCCACTCTCATTGAAGTGTAGTGTCTCGTTCAGCCCTTCGTTCAGCGGACTCGGCTTCACGGCGAGTTCATCCCTCGACTCCATAATCCGGCTTTCCTCTATCAGAACGTCGTCCGCCTCGGAGAGAACCTTGTCCACCTGATTGATGTTCAGCATCACCATCGGCACGACGAGACCGTTACCAGCGTCTCTGTCCCAAAGCTTCAGATGATACTTGCTGGCCATCGACACCGCGTCGTCACCCAGAGCCTCGTAGAAGTCCTGCTGCTCCGTCAGCACATGGTCGTAGCGATACTTACTGAGGAAAGAGTTGTATTCCTCCATAATATCATCCGTCTTCAGCTGCCGTTGCATCTCCACCGAATTGTAGTTTAACAGCGTGTGCTTCACATCTTCGAGCTGAGTATTCAGCATGTTACCCGTACTGATGATATAATCTCCACCACCCATCATGTTCCATTCCTGGCCGTAAACCAGATTGATGGTCTTGCCGCTTTCTGTGAACAGATTGACGCTTCCGCGACCATCGAAATCGACGAAGCATATATCCTCTGTGGTGTCAATGTCGCCGTCTTTCGAGTAGATGGGGAACTTCCCAAGATTCACGATGGCATGATCATTGCGGTTAAACTGAAGCAGATAGTCCAAGGTCTGCTGAGCCAAAGAAAGCCTGTCGGCCTTATAATCCTCTTCCGATGACCATCCGGCAACATTGATTTCAGCGTGTTTCCAGAGACTGATAGGATTCAAGTCAGTGAGCAACAATGCTTCTCTGCCCTCATCACTGAGATTCATCCAACTGATGGCACCTTCATCCATCAGCTTTTCACTCGTCTGCCACCCCAGCACTTCAAAAATTCTGTTGGCATCATCGTCAAAGACAAACCAATTGTCACCATTCGGGAAAATAACAATGTCATCACGCCGGCTCTTTATCTTCGCGCGCTCTTTTCTCAAAGCCCGGATGTCATCCGAGAAAGTTTCGTCATTACCGACGGTATTCATTCTTTCTTGTGTCATAGTCGTTATGGTAATGGAAACTCGATAGTTTTGATAATCACACCATCTTCCTTGTCGAAGAAGAACCAGCGTTCGGCGCGGTAGTCCATTTCGTGCCCGCCTTTTGCCTCGTAGTCAATCTTCACCTTCCAGCCGTTCCATTCGCCTTTCTTGTCACACTCGGACAGCATTCCTCTCAGGTCGGCATTAGCCCTCATCTGACGCTCTGCCAGGTTGATGACATAATCATCACTGGGGTCGAAGGTTTCCATATTGTTCGTGCGGCTCATTATCTGCTTCGTCACCTTCTGCATTGTGGCCATCACAGCCTTCTTCTCTTCCGGTGACAGATAACTTGTCCCGAAAGTGGAGTCAGGCTCAGACACACCGAGGATCTTCACGTCCGTACTCTCGCCCAGGGATTGGCAGAGACTGATCTCCGCCAAATCCTTCATCTGCTGATTCTTGTCCGAGCATGCTGTCATTCCAAGCAGGACAGCCACTGCTATCATGAGTTTCTTCATTATTTCTGCAATTTAAATTCTGATTACCTGATTCTCCTTGTTCAATCCAAGGCGCTTGTAGTAAATCGTGCCGTCCTCCTTAAATAGTTCCAGCACTTCCTTGGTCTGTCCATCCTCACATATCTGTCTGGCTTCCTCCACAGTCACCTCATGACCCGAAATGTTCCGCCAGATGGAGAAGTTACAGGGATGATCCTTATCCTTGTAGTTACTGCAGTTGTAGGCTTTCATGCCCACATGTATCTCACCTCCGCAGACAGGACATTTGGTTATCTTCGACTCCAAGGACACACTTCCTTTCTCATTCAGCTGAAGCGTAGAGGAGAACATATGTCCGTCGTTCGTAGAAAAGCCGTCAAGTGTCAACCGCTCACCACTGAGGAATCTCTCCACTTCCTCGTCCGTAATCTTACGGTTGCAGATGATCCCCATCATATAGAAGTCGCAGGTAGGGTTTGGCCCGACATGATTTTCACAGGCATAGCCCTTACTCGTTTTCTTCACTCTTCCACCGCATATAGGGCAGCGGCCTTCCATATAGTGAGATACGAAATCCAGATGTACTTTACCATCTTCGATGATGAACATGGCCAGGAATGGCTGGTTCTTCTTGTTCTTCATCTCCATGATGCCCGTCCTGCCCTCACTGAGCAGCTGACGGCAAATCTCCTCCGTCATTTCCACCCCATGCATCTTGCGGTGGATGACGAACTGACAACGCCGACCCTCCTTGGTCGTGCCGTTGCAACAGAATCCCAATGGCGACTCCATTACGTCGCCACCACATACGGGACATTTTCCAATTACATTCTTTTCTGTCATTTCTATCTTTTCTCTTGTCATATTGTTAGCTTCTTCTTCCATCCCTTACAGATACTGCCAATCGTATATCAGACCTTCCACGATAGCCTTACCTGACATGACTGATGCCCAGCCTACAGGGTCAAGTCCGTACCAGAGGTCATTCCAAGAGTACGTCCTGATCTGCCATGCCAACAGCCAAAGGTCAGTATTGATGCTCTCCAGCTTAGTGACTACCTCATTGGCAACATAGTACCGTTCAGCCGAGTTCAGCAGGTTCACCTTGTGTTTCTTGTTCACTGGATTGCCCTTCTCGTCGTAATCCGATACGTTGTAGCTGCCACTGGTCACCAACTGCTTCATGAACGGATAGAGGCTAGCCATCTGCGTAGCTGCATCCGTCAGTTCGTCCGAAACCAGTATGGCGATAGCCGTACCCTTCAGATGACCAGGCAGCGACTTCTTCACAAGATTCATGTTCTGCGGAATCTCAGTAGTCACCAGTTCTGCAGCACGTTTTATCTGATAGAGGTTCTGCATGGCTCCCTGCGCATTCGACAGGTACTCCAGCATCTGATCCTCCACCTTGTGCATCCTGTCCATTGCTACAGTTACAGCCGTCTCAGCGGCAATAATCTTCTTCTGGGTCTTCTCACGCTTGCTGAACAGGCTGTTCAACATGGCACTTTGTGCGCCAACCGCTGCCGTCAGGGTAGGGTCAGTCTGCTGTGCAAAGCACTCATTCGAGAGTACCAGAAGCGAAATGAAACAAATCAGTTGTCTTTTCATCGTCTTTCCGTTTTTAAAGTTTCACACCTTTAGCCCTGTCCTCTGCCAGCTTCTCGTTGCGCTGGTATTTGTTAGCCAGAGCCATCGGCTCCATCGGTTTGTTCATGGCCTGGTCGTTCCAGTCCTTGAAAGCCTTGGCAGGCTTCCACTCAGCCACACGAGGGTTCACCTCCATGAACTTGGCCAGTTCGTGTATCGATGCCGTTGCTGCATCCATCACATGCTCCTGGCCTTTGACAGTCAGATGAACCTCCTCGTTTGTCTTTGAAATATTGAAATGAACGCCGTCCATCAGCCCTGCCATACGGATGCCATAGATACGTCCGTTCAGATCGTTGTCACAACAGTCAACCGCCTTAGCCAGACCATAATGACGCATGATGCCAGAAAACTGCTGATTGGAGAACGAACCACCAAGCGACACAAAAACGGAACTATCCTTCTCAATCTTCTGGCGGTTGAGTTGATAAAAGGCCATGATGTCATATCCACTTTCCCCAAAGAACACGTTCTTCACGTTATCGGGATTGCCGTCTGACATATCCACAATCCATGCAGCAGAGGAAGAATTAGTTCCTGCAGCCTTACTCTTATACCCTTTATAGCCTCGAATCTCGTAACCTGCCACTTCATCAGATCCAGGCACCTTGTAGGGGAAGCCCAGATTGAAGTTGTCGTAGTTCTTGGCCTGAAGGTCTTTGACACGGACAAGGTAAGGAGCGAACTCCTCCACCGTTTCCTGACGGATGCCGCGAGGCTCAAAGTAACTCATCACATGATGCATGTGCTCTGCTGCAGGAGTCACCTCCCAGCGTTTCGGGTCAAACGGCTGGTTGTCCTTGTAGCCAGCTTTCTCCAGATACTTGCTGTCACCATAGTCAGGAATAGGCTCATTGGCAAATTTTGCCATTACCTTTTGGGCTTTCTCCCATTTGTCCTTCCCCGATTCTGAAAAACTGTTGATATTCTCCATAATCAAATCTACTACATCACCGCCTTTCGCTCCACTCCGATGGAAATAGAGCTGACTGACCTTGGATTTCGGATTGCTGATGACCAAGGTGTCAGTGTTACCACCCCTGCCGTCTGGCAAGGCCATCTCGATATACTTGCCTACGCCAGCCTCTCTTTTCAACCGGTAGCCCAGGGAATAGGCGATGTCATCCACGCCTACCTTCTCTTTGAGTGCCTTGAAACTTGCATTTGTCATACTCCTCCAAATTTCAGTTAACCTACTTTATAACCTCTTGTCTGATGCAGATTCAACTTACTGATGTCAGCGGCATAGCTACTGTTCAGCGTCGTGGTCAGCAGACGTTCCTTCTCCTTGCCATCTGGTAGCGAGAAATAGCGGATGCCTATCTCACGGGCTACAGGCTTCATCTCCAGTTCCGTACCGTTCAGTGAGGCACGGGCTGCAAACTCACCATTCTTCTGCTTGACGATGGCAGCGTTCTCGAAGTTGGCACCCGCAGGCTCCAAATTCGTACCTTTCCGGTTAAGGATTGTAGTCTCACCGAGGGCAATCTTCTGCTCATCAATCTTCTCCAACAGCATGTTTGAAGCCTTGTTCACATCAGAGAGAATACTCAGAATGATCTTTGGGTTCTCCCGCAGGTTCTGAATCCACCCTTGGATATAGGCGGTGTTGTTATCGAGGATGCGCTTGTCGAAGCCGAGAGAGTTACCGACAACAGCGGCAGTCATTTCAGCTACATACTCCTCATGACCATACTGCTTGTCACCGAACTGCTTACCTTTGACACGGTTCAGGCGCTCAGGCGTACCTGTCGAGTGAGTGGCCTCATGGAGAAACGTTGAGTAGTATTCCATACCGTCCTTATAGATCTCCTCCGGCGTACTGCTGATGTTGAACTGTGACTTCATCGGAATGACGATTCGGTCTTTCGAGGGAGAGAAGGATGCACCAGAAGCCATCTGGTCATACTGCACAGGGCAGAGCCATTCCTGACGCTGGAGCATGCGGTCAATGGCTGCATTGACGTACATTCCCTTGTCATCACGCAGTTCGGGAGCCTTGAAACGTTCCTGAAGCTTCGCATATTTCTCTGGATTGACTTCTGCAAGATTCGTCTGATCGACATTGAACTCCTTATATACACGGAGGATGGGCGTAGATGTCAGTGCATTACGTTCCTCCTTGGTCATCATATCGATGTCGCTGCGGTCAACCTTCTTGCCGTTCTGGTCCTTATAGAGCATGTCCCAGAAGATGACAGGCATGGACTCCGCACCCTTATTGATGCGAAGTCCCATGTTCTGTGCTTGCAGGAAAGTCATATAGAGCGGCATCTTGTAGCCGTTCATGGCGGTGTCGAGCTGGAGGAAGAAGGAGTTACCACCGTTCAGGGTTCCGCTGGCGATGTTCTGCGGAAGGCCGTAGCCTCCTGTACCATCAATCCAGCCCTTTTTCCAGTGACTCTCCTTCATTTCCTCCATTCGGGCAATCATCATGTCGGCAAACTTCTCGATGGCAAGCTGCGTCTGCGGCTTGCTGTCGCTATGCTTATGATAATTCTTTCCGTTCTGCATAACTGATTAAGCTGTTGCCAATAACTCTATAGTCTTTGCGTCTGTCATTTCAACAAACAACTCGGCATTTTCTTCAGTGGGTTCTTCACCATGATCCTGGCACCACTGTTTGTACTCATCGGCATCGTCGCCTTTCATTACGAAGTCGAGCCAACCAATCTTGCCATCCTGCTTCATCTGCACCAGTTCATCGTAACTTTTATTCTGTTCCATTGTGTTCTTGCTTTAATGATTAAACCTGTTGATGATTCTCTTTATAGCTTCAGTCCCAGACTGGTTTCCTGTTTCACCCCCATCTTCTCGTTGATTTCGGGAGTGAGGTACTTGGCTGCCAGCTGCTGACGGGTAGCCGTCTTGGTATGGAACAGAGCATAGCCGTCATCAAAGCTCAGTTCCTTCTTGGCTGTAATGCCACGTTCGCCCATGTCGGCAGAGATACGCCACTTGTTGTCCGCGTCTTTTGAGACACGGATATCCTTGATTTCTGCTCCTTCGGGCAGTTTGAACTGTTCGTAGTGTGAAGCGAGGTGAAGACGCTGACCAAAATTCTTCTCCACAAGCTGGGAAGGAGTGGTCACGCGGTCGAAATAAGCATTCAGGTCATGGTTGGGGAGCGTCGTTGACATCTTCTGCTCACCCACCTGGGCATAGAGCATCCATTTGCCGAAGTTCTGGCTTTGTTCGTTAGCCTCCTTATAGACGTTCATCTTGTCGATGACGCGACCATCGGAAAGCGTGTTGGAAGCTTTGTATTCCTCAACAGGAATCTGCTTCATCAGCTTGGTGGGGTAGTAGGTCTGCATCAGCTGTTCCACTGTGCGTTCCTTCTTGCTGTATGCGGCAACATCCTCTGGAGTCATCTTCTGTGGATGCAGTTCCTTGCCGTCAATCTTGGCGGTAAAGAACCAGTCCTCCGGATTCTTGTTCGACTGGTAGGCATGGGCATGAGTGACCTTGCCACCATTGACAGTCACCATCTGCGGCTCACGGTGCTGCTTCTCGCCCTGCTGCTCTTCCTTCTTGGGAGCTTCAGCGGCAGACAGCTGCTTGCCGTCAGCCTTCTTCTCAGTCTTGGTGGATGACTCTTTCGGCTCCTCCTCTGATGTGGATGCGGCCTTATTCTTACTTGCAGACTTTTTCTTTGGCTGGGTTTCTGCCACGGCCTCGACGGGTTGCTGCTTAACCTCTTGATCCTTTTTCTTTGCCATAATCGTTTTTATTAAAAGTTTATGAAAGGTAAACTTCACTCAAAAACTGGGTTGTTACTCACCTGCTCATCAGGCGTATTTTCCCATCGATTATGCTTGGAAGCAAGGTGTTGCCACCCTACACCAATCGTTTTGCAACGTGGTTGTTGGAACCTTACCAGACCTTATTTCAAGGCCTGGCAAGGGGGAATATAAATAGAATGGCAACATTGTATTCAGGCATATCTTCAAGTGAAAATGCGCCATCGCCTATCTTTAGGCAATCAGGGAATACAATTTAAAGTCCCCACCTTATGGTACTCGGATTCGG
Source organism: Prevotella sp. tc2-28 (assembly GCF_900107705.1). Lineage (GTDB taxonomy): Bacteria > Bacteroidota > Bacteroidia > Bacteroidales > Bacteroidaceae > Prevotella. The sequence continues at coordinate 151,191 of NZ_FNRE01000009.1, read as the reverse complement.
GTTACGGTGGTTATAATATTAAAGCGACCCATCAAATGGTGCAACTGATATCTTATATAATCTCTCTTACCTTATTATATATAATACAGTGGGTTGATTACAGCTTCAGTCCGGAGCTGTTCTTCTCTTCTTTCTTAACGGTATTCTTTACGTTATCCTTCTTACTCTGCTCATTGACACACTTCTGGTATTCCCAGCGGTTCTCGTCCGTCTGGACATAGCCCATGTAGTCGTCATGTTCAAGGTCGTACTTGATCTTCATCTGACGGTTCCATTCATCCATATCGCCATTGACCACCTTAAAGCCCTGCTGCTCACGGAGGTCAACACCGACAACGACCTTCTGGTCACCGACATTCAGTTCAATAGGCTTGCCTTCCTGTGCCTGCTGTTTCTGGTTCGCACCCAGCTCAATGTGGTTGATCTTCTCCATGTCTTTAAGCTTTTCAGCAATACGGACATGGGCGACACTGCGAGGGATGAGAGCATTAGTCTCTTTGTCGAGCTGGATGAACTTCATCTTTCGGATGCCGTTCTCTTCCAGTTCCTTACGGATAACCTCACCGTTCTTCACACGATTCAACTCACGGGGAGTCAGACAATAGTCGTTCTGAATTTCCTTTGTACGCTGGTAGGTAAGCAGTTTGACACTACCGTCATCATCACGACTGAGCTGAATCTTCATGGGAATGGCAATCGTCTTACCGTTCTTGGCCTTGATGCGGGCTTCGATGATGGGTGACACCCTTCCGTTGATGATTGGATCGACCAGATTCTTGGGCATTGACAGGAATGCATCCTTGCTGATGCCAAGTTTCTCCAACTTCTCATAAGGAATTTCTTCCTCTAAAAAAGAATATTTACTTATCATATTTGTTAAAATATTGATTAACTTTGCTGCAAAGTTACGGATGTTTTATCAGAAAAGCAATATGAATAGAGTGATTTTTATGTTTTTATTACTAGAATTGGCATATATCAAGAGTTATGCCCAGTTTTTCACCATTATGCCCGATTCTGGTCAATCAACGAGATTGGCCGATGAAACTGCCTATGGTGACAGTATTAACAACCCTAACGCCCAGCATTCAGGCACTATAAGGACAGAAGCAGACAGTCTGATGATGGCTAAAAGGGAAGATAACCTGTTTCCGTCAACCAAAGGCCTTCCTATCTCAATAGAAAAGAGAGTGCTGGTATTTGGACACGTGAGAAACAACCCCCTTTTGCAGCTTCTCGAACAACGGGTGACGGTCTGCCTCCCCTTGGATTATATGACTGTCAACTCCAGATACGGCTACCGAAAGGATCCTGTATATAGATGTGAGCGTTTCCATGACGGTATAGACTTGAAATGCAACTATGGCAATGTCTATGCCATGATGCCAGGTATCGTCAAGGAGGTTCATCGTGGCACCAGAGGCTATGGGAACTATGTCATTCTCCAGCATGGAAGCATCGAGTGTCTGTATGGGCATCTGAGTGTCATTGCCGTTAATGAGAATGATGTGGTAGAGGCAGGTGACATCGTAGCGATCTCTGGAAATACTGGAAAATCGACAGGGCCACACCTTCATTTGCGGCTGAGGAAAGGAGGGAAAAGCATCGACCCGCAGCCCTTTGTCAACTATCTGAATGACTACATCGATGACCTTCAGGACAGAATAGCGACCTTGAAGTTCGGTGGAAAGCCTGACAGGGAACTGAATATCGAGAATCTTGCCAGAGTGCTGGAACAATACCATGTCAAATATCCCAAGATAGTCATTGCCCAGTCCCTTTTGGAAACGGGCTACTACACGTCGCGGGTTTGCTGGGAGTGCAAGAACCTTTTTGGCCTGCGCCGTCCAAGTGATGGCAGCTACTATAAGTTCGACCGATGGGAGGACAGCGTGAAAGCTTATCGGGACTATGTGCAGTATAAGTACAAGGGTGGTGACTATCTCCAGTTCCTCAACCGAATCGGCTATGCAGAGGATAAGTCGTATGTCCTGAAGGTGCGCCAGATTGCCAAAACCTTATAACGGCTATCTGAGCCAGTATATCAGCATCAGGTGTAAGGGGTAGAAGGCATAGAAAGCATATTTCATGGCCTTCCCCCTTATAAATCCTCGTTCACCGTTGTAGAGCCAGATGACGGAAAAGGCCATCATGATACCGATGATGCCGTATTCATACATCAGCGGTATGCCGAAAAGCGTCTGTATGTCAGGTCTGCCACGGAACATATAGAAGATGAGCACCAGCCCATATCCTTTCCAAGAGTAGTCCGTGTCAACGAGCAAGGTGACAAGTCCAAGGAGTGCAACAGAAACTGCTATTGCCCAATGTTGCTTCAGATTCTCAATGGCATAAAGCCCCAGAAGTCCGGCCAACAGCGTAAACAGGACATTATGACTGCCATCATGGTTCAGCAGCAGCCAGGGAATCTCCGATACCAGGGCAAAAGCAAAGAGGCTCAGCATATACTTCTGTCTGTTCCTTGAATAGACAAAGCCCTCTGCCAACAGGAAGGCGAATGTCGGGAAAGCAATACGTCCGACAGTCCGCATCAGTTCATAGAGATACGGATTGGAACAACCATAGTAATAAGCCACATGGTCTATAGTCATTGAGAGCATGGCGATAATCTTCAGCCAGCTCCCACTAAGATCTTTCGTCATTTCGTTATCCTAAAAAGTATTCAAAAAAGGCTGTCAGAAAAAACCGACAGCCCATTCATATCTTAGAGAAGTTCGATGGTTTTCTCCAGTGACTTTAATAAATCTTCTGACTGTTGCTTGGTGGCTTCCATCATGCGTTTATTCAAATCCTGAAACATGTCTTCCGTATGCTTCTCAATAATGATTTTTACGTTATCTTTGAAATCCTGCTGCATATTGGCTATATAGCCCTTGGAGTTTTGCTCCAACAATTGCAGGCGAGCCTTGACATGGCTTTGCAGAGCAGGATTCTTATCGTAGTTTTCATCATCGTCTGGATCAAAGTTCTTACTTAGCAATCTGTTCATATCAACGCTGATGGAGTAAAAGACAAGAGCGGCAACCGTAGAAGTCGTAATCTCACCCCTCTCCATACGCGAAATAGTAAGAGGTGCGCAACCTATTTCTTTGGCAACATCTGCCTGTGTCATCTTCAGGTGCTGTCTTACCTTCTGGAGTCTCTCGCCCAGAACCTTCACATCCAACTTCTCTACTAATTCATTCATACCTTACGGCGTTTGAGGGGTTATACCAAGAAGCTCGGAAATCATAGCGTCCACTTCATCATTTATACGCTTGAAATTGCGGTTAAGCATAATTTCTTTTTCCTTATCGCTTGCAAAGTTATACATTTTCGGCAAATTTTGGTAGTATTTCTCTTCCTTTTTGATCTTTTCCATATCAAAATTTGTCTTGCAGAAGTATTTGGTGGTCTTGAACTCCTCCGATTCCTCGATATTGAACACATCAAGAGATGCCTTGTCCGTTGGTGTGAAGTCACGGGCTGCCTGACCAGCAAGCCATCCTGTAGCCATGTCCGCTATCTTGGCTGCAGGAACGAGATAGTCCATCTTCTCCTGAATGGAGGTTGATACCCGCTGCTCATTGATAGTGACAGACTTGGAGGTTTGCTTGGCCTTGCCGAACACGTCATTCTGTGCCCATTCCAGCGTTTCCTTGTTACGGGCGGCACCCATGAAGATGTTACCGCACGTTGTCAGTATTTTCTGCATTCCGACCTTACCATAGTCGGCTTCGAGCTGCGGCAGTTCCTGAAAGCCCAAGGTAACGGCAACCTTATTGCTTCTTGCCGTACCTATCAGACGGTCTATCTTGTGGAAGTAGAGAGTCGGCAGCTCATCGACGATGATAGAGACAGGTATGTTGCCCTTGCTGTTCACACGAGTCACGAGACGGTTCAGGATCAGTGCGTTCAATGAGCCGATAACCTGTTCCTTTTCAGGGTCGTTGGCTATGACAAGATAGGAAGGATGTGCCGGGTCTGAGATTTTCAGATCGAAGTCATCACCCGTAAACACCCAGTAGGCTTCGGGCGATACCAGACGGGCAGCGTTAACACGGAGCGTACCGACCATACCTTCCAACTGGTCGTTGGCCTTGTTCTTGTAGGCAGACTGGAACGGAGCCATCAGCGACATAATCTTCTCATCCTGCATCAGAATGTCAAAGACCTCGCTGTAGGGTCGGCCCAGGAATGACAGTACATGGGGCATGTCAGAAAACTCCCCTGTGATGGTGTCCGGCTCAACAATATTTCCCTCATCATCCTCATACCAAGCCTTATCAATGATAATCAGGTCACCGTTCATGTCCTTATACATGAATCCGTTCAAGTCCACGAACATACCATCTTCATCGGTGGCCACATTCCGGCTATGCTCATCGAGGAAGTCAAGGACGACCTTACCGTTCTCATCGACAGCGTTATAGTCCGTCCAATAACGGGTCACCAGTTTCAGCCGTTTGCCATTATAGAGAATGTAACGGGTCAGCTTCTTGCCATTCTTATAGCCTGTCGGGTGGAAGTTGATGAAGAAGTAGATGATGCTTGCCAGGAAGTTCTCAGCAGAGTTCTGGAAGAAAGCCTCTGAGCCGCCTTTCTTCTCGCTTCCCTTATTCAGAGCCTCCAGCAGAGTGGCGGCAGTCTCGGATGCTCCTGCCAAATCGGGGATATACTTACGTTGGATAGGATTCACGCGGTTGGAATACTCCACATCGGAGAAGTTGACGATATGGAAACCACAGTTCTCAGGCAAATGACCATATCGTTTATTCTTGCAGTACTGGTAGAACAATGTCTTTCCAAGCGTCGGAAACTTGTAGTCATAGACCATCATCGCAAAGCCCTTCGCGGCATGTTGCCGGATGAAGGGATCGATAATGCCGAATGACTTACCAGATCCAGGTGTACCAAGCACAATCGTACCACGAAAAGGATTGATGATGTTGATCCAGCCCTTATGCATACGACGTTTGAAGTAGTACACCATTGGGATATTTACAGAATACTCGTTAGCATTCAAGTCCTCGGACTGCTCAAATGACTCGTTCTCGAAGTTGAAGCGATCCTCACCAAGCTTGTAATTGTAGTAACGGGCGATGCCGTCACCCCCCTGATGCACCAACATGGTTCCAACGATGCTTGACAGGGCATAGAGTACGCGGTTGGTGGCAAAACCGCCAAGCTCGCCTCCCCACAAGCCATGCTGTAATACGATACAGAGGATAATCAGTGAGAATCCCATGACGATAGGGTATATCACCATCGTCTTGACATTGAATCTCAGACTCACCTTCGCCCTTGTACCGATACAGGTCACGGCGATACAGACCAGCTCTATAAACTTGCAGGATGACACGCTATTGAAAATCTGGAATCGGCCTATCAGTTCCAGCACGAACTGCGTGGCACGGCTCTCAGAGGTGATAGGCAGGTTCATCACCAGCTCGATAATCAAAAAGATATAGATGCAGCTACGAAAGATGTTATACATCTGCTGCTGTTCCTTTGTCTCTTCTGTTCCCATTGCTTATGTCTTTATCAAGAGAGGGGACTACCACTATTGTAAATAGCCCCCTCTCCATCGATTATGAAAGGTATAAGTGTTATCTGATCCTCAATACAGGGCGTACCCTGCCGGGTGTTGTCTTGATGGTCGAAGTCACAAAACCGCTTCGCACAGCCACACTCAGATAGTACATCTGCTCACTCTCCGACGAACCGCCGTCCTGAGTCGAGCTGACATACTGGCCATCGGAAAAGGGCTCGCCACCGATCATACGCATGGAGTTCTCCACAACAGGCAGCATAGATGCCAATGCTCTCAGCTCTCCTGCCGACGGCAAAGCCCAGCTTGCCATAGGCGAACGGAAACCTGCCACAGCCTCGGCTGCAGGAGTGGGAATCTCCGATACCAGCAAGGCTGCTGTGTTCTCTGCACCGCACAGAGTACGGCTGTCACTATCCACGCTACCGACAGTACCTAAAGAGTCAGCATAGGCATAACTGCCCAGCTCATGGGTAGAGACGACCAGAGCCGTGTCGCGGTTGCAATAGAAGATGACACCGACGGCTTGCTGACCATCCGCATCATAGCCCTGTGGTGAAACGACGGAGTTATCAGCCAGCAGAATATTCCCGACTCTCAGGCTTCCGTCAAACTCATCAGTATGTTCCTCGCAGGAGGTCATGCCTCCCATCACGGCTACAGCCATCATCAGCATAGCCGCATTGTTCTTGATATATTTCTTCATATCGCTCATGATTAGAATGGAATCTTCAGACCTATCAGAAGACCGTTGCGGAAGGAATCGCCATGCAGGAAATTAACCTGGTTCTTCTGAATCAATGAAAACTGAACACCAGAGGGAAAGACATAATTATATTCCAGTCCACCCTCCACAGCAAAGAAGTATCTGCCAGTATAGGCACCGAACTCCGGGCCGAAACGCAGTCTGAGGTTACTGTTCTTAAACTTCTTCAGGCAGTGCTTGTAAAGCAAACCACCATCCCAGTAATAGCCCTTCCAGAACACATCCTTGCAGATCTTGCCACATACTGGGTCACGTTGCCATTGGTTTCCTATCTCTGCCGTCAGTTCAACGGCATTACCATAGGTCAGTTCATGCTCATAGCCCAATGTGGCATTGAGAGTACTGTTGAACAGGAAACCTGCATTAAACGTAAAATACTCGTCTTTCTCACCTGCCATCGCTCCAGTACCCACCAGAAAGGACAGCATCACAAACAAGAGCTTCTTCATAGTGCTTATCTGTTGATGTTAAACGGAAGACGGCGAAGCAATCCCTTGTCGAAACCATCGGCATTGAGGATGTCCTCGTATTCAATGGGGATATAGATGACACGTCCTGAAATCTGACGCTCGGCAATCTCAATCCTCAGAACCTTTTCGTCTGGGAACGTCAGCTTAGGCAAAACGATGACGTTTCGATAAGCCTTCTTGAAGCTATGCGCACTATTCAAAGAGTAAGTCGGAGTCAGCTCAATAGTCTGTGAGTTGGTGGCCTTAGCCTCCTTCTTGTCTGTCAGTTTGATGCGTACCTCGTCGATGTCATACTTGATCTTTGTGCGATTATAGAGTGAGTAGTCAATGAAATAGTAGTCATTCACCGTATAGATGTTATTTACCACAGCACGGATGCCGTTCGCGGTATAATGGATGTTGTTATAGTTGGGCTGACTGCCATAGATGGCCCAGGCGTATGCGGCCATCTCACTCTCAGGCATCAGCACGTCAGGGTTCTTGTAGCGTTTCATCTCGTCCAACTGAATGCGGTAGATGCTGTTGGCACAGGCAGGGCCAGCTGTATAGACCACATCATACTGAGCCAGATGACGCTCACCAATGACGGTTATCGTACCCACCAGTTCGTGGTCGCGCATCCTTGAAGACGGCTTTATCCGCACAATGTTATCCGCACACTGGTTGCCGACTATCTTATCCGTTGACATATCCACCAGCTTGATATTCTCCGGCATGATGACATGCGTAGTCACGTTCTCATTGACAAAGATGACATGGTTACGCTCAATACCCGGCATACAGTAGCCGTCTGTCTGCATGGTATAGATATACCTTACCTTGACGGAATCCTTCTTTGCTTCCGTATTCTCTTGGGCATTAGCCCCTGCCGACAGGGCTACCAAGCCCATGACGGCCAAAACAATTCTCTTCATACTGAATTTCTGATTTACTGTTTTACTGTAATTCATAATTTCTGATTTTCTATCTTTCTGTAATTCTGTCTTTCTTATTTTCAGTCTTTCTGCGCATCCTTGTTAATCAGATAGACGATGGTGTTGTATTTGATACGTGCCTTATTCTTGCGGATATTGCCCGAAATGGCCGTAGATGCGGACTGGTACATATTCTGTAGAGCTTGTAATGCTACTGCCTCGCCACTAAGACCGCCACCATAGCCACCATCCAAGCTGATATTGCTCTGCATGGCCTGCGCTCCTGCATCCTTCATCATATCTCGGAAAGCGGACTCAGGCACATAAAAGCCTTCCATGCCGTCGTTGTCAAAAACAGAGAGGCTGACCTTGATGAACTTGTCCCCCACAAGAATGCTGGTGATACTGGCCATGACACGCTGCTGCCCGAAGCCAGTGACAATGCCATAGAGGTAAGTTCCCTTTTTGAGTCGTACATCCTTGATGATGACATCATCGAGGAGTTTGAAGCGGAGTCGTGTACCCTCATGCGCCTTGGTGGTCTTGTCAATCATCGCCTTAATCAGCGGAGCATCAGCCGCCTGCTGGTCATTGATGGTATTGAACATCGAGGCACTGGCATCATCGGCTTTCTTCACAACCTCTGGCTTCACCTCGTTCTTCTTACGTTCCTCAGCCAGACGCTTTCGTTCTTCCTCTGCCTTACGCTCTTTCTCTTCCTCATCAGCACCGAAAGTTCGTTCCAGTACCCGCTGCCGTTCAAGGCTGCGCTGCTGTATCTCCTCCAGTTCACGGGCATAGTCATCCATTTCGGCGTTGCGTCCGTTACGGCTGCCAGCACCTCTGCCACCATAGGCACCACTACCTCCATAGCCGGAACCGCCATCATATCCGTAGGAATTGATGTGCTTGCGCGACTCTGCCAGACTGCGCTCCAGGTCTTCGAGTTCTTTCTGCTTACGTGTTCGCTTGGCATTCTCAGCATCGATGTCGTTCAGTTCACTCTCGGAGTAGCCGCTCATCGTACTGTCGGCTTCCTCCTTGTCATCACCCAATGCGCCGATGGCGGTATAGGCACCGTCCTCGCTGAAGTGCTTGTTCATTTCAGTCATCTTGTTACCCATCTCCTCATTGGCGGCATCGGGCAGCGACATGTTGATGTTGTCCGTCACCACGCCCTTCTTCGGGTCGTCACTTCCCTTGGTAAACTGGGATATTTCGTAAGCCAGGAATACGATGGGAAGAAGGATGACCAGCGGGAAGATGTACTTCGGCTGTTTCAAATTCAGTTTCTTCATTTGTCTATTGTCCTTTTTCTAAGTTGTTTACTATCAGTTCCAATTGCTTGTACTTGATGACAATCTGCAGGGAGTCATCATGCGTCTTGCGGGGCATCCTCACCAAAGAATCCAGTTCATGCTTCAATGCCTGGCCTTTCCTTGCCATCTCCTCCACCTGACTTACCTGATAAGCCTTGGCATTCTGGATCTGCTGCATACCGATGAACATGGGTTCTACAGGCTCTACACCTGTCATGAAGTTGTCGGTCTTGTCAGAATCCGTACCCAAGGTGAGGAATGCGCCGATGATAAGGGAGAACAGGAGGCAACCGACGGTAATCAGCATGGTATCACCCCTATTCTCATCTGCCCACTTGTTTGCCTTGGCCACCCGCTCACGGACTTTCCATTTGACAAAGAGCCTCCAGAGCAGAATCCTGAAACACCGGGTTGCCCTCGACTCTTTCCTGGCTTTCTTGTCTTTTCTAAACAGTCTCATAGCCATTAATAGTCAAGATCCTTGTTCTCCAATGTACGCCAGTTGGTCACGAGCAAGCCATGTGGATTGTTCTGTGTCCTTGGTACGGTCTCAATGCCCCCCACCGTAACGATGGAGCGTTTGACATCGCGGGAACGGCGTTTGATAATCTGCGTACCGTAATACTTGAACTTGCGTTCATGCTCGTCCAGATTGATGGAATCACAGATGATGGTACAGACAGCTGATGACGAAATGATGTCGGAATAAAAGCCGTTCTCGTCCATGGCCTGCTTCTGCTTCATAGCCGTACCGTCTGCCATGTAAAGTGCCTTGCCTACCGTCCACTTGATATAGTCATCGTCCGGGGGAAGGTTGAAGAAATACTGATGGAAGAGCTGGATATGTGCCTTGGCTTCCATCACGAAGTTGGCCTCCTGCTTGGCGCGTTCGGCCAGAAAGGGAATGTCACCGTCGATGACATAGATCTGTTCCCTCTCATCAGTGACCAGCTTGGCGCAGTAGAATACGGTGACGGCACATATCACCGTGCATCCTGCAATGGTGGCAAAGACTGTCATCAGCGCCAGCCTGGTCTTTTGTTCTAAACTCTGTATTAACATAATGTGAATCGTAGAAATAAAATGTTTATATCCTGTTGAAAGCCTCCTTCGCAGACTCATCACGGACAGTTACCCGTCCGCTCGCATGCTGCTCATAGACCTTGCCTCCCTCAGTCTTGCTGTTGATGACAGGGCCATTCAGTCCTCTCTCGCCCAGACTTCCTACTACTCCTGCAGCAGCTGCACCGCCGGACAGAACCATAGCACCACCAGCAATACCACCATAGATACCACCTGCAACACCTGCCGTAGCCACTGAGCCTGCTGCGCTGCCTGCACTGGAGCTGACACCACCGGGAATCAACCATGAGGCAACCTCTGGCACAAAGCGAAGGATAAAGGCACCAACGAGCATACCCATTGCATACATGCAGTTAGAGCCGATGCCCTGAAGACCGAGTGCGCCTATCTGGCTCCATGTATTCACCTGACCCTGCAACAACTTGGAATAGGCAGTAATATCCTCTTGAAGATTGTAAAGCAGGATGAAGTCGATATAGTACAGGCACATATAGGTCACGAATCCCCAAAGGGAAAGAGACAGGTACTTTGAGATCCATTGTGACCAGGCATTACTCCAAGGCGGCACTATCGAGAGTGCAAACATGATTGGTGCGAACATCGCAAGGATGGTCATAAAGATACGCTGTGCCACCAAGATACCATAGTAGGTCATCTGGAAGATAAGCTCACCGATAAACCTAATGACATCATTGATCCATTCCGACACCTTGGTTTCTGCTGCCACCGCTGCCTGTTGCGCATACTTGTTGATGGTAGAACCAAGATTTTCCATGCTGTAGATCAGTTTGTCCCACCAGTGGGCATCCTGTCCGATCTCCTGAATCTGCTTGGCCGTTTCTACGCTGTCCTGTACCTCACGTAGCCGTTTCAGATACTCTGCCTGCTTCTGAGCTACTTTGAGTTCCATAGCGGCAACCTGTTTGTTCTTTGCCTTGGCCATTGCCTTGGTGGTGTTCTCCAGAGCCTTGCCAGGCACCTGAAGCTCAGAGCATATCCAACTACTCGACGTGATACACATCGACAATGCTATGATTCGGGCCAGTTTCATGACATCCATAGCCCTGCGTCCAAGCATCATCATCCAGCATTCGTAAGAGCCGACACACAGAGCCAGCAGCAGACCGAGGACACGGGCATAGCCTACTGTGTCACCAAGAATGGCTGACTTCGGGAATGACTCCATCGCCACGAGCAATTTGTCAAGGCTCTCATCGATGGACGGCAGTCCCATGGTGAGGAACAAGTCCGATACGCTTAATAATAAATCCGTTGTCATCTTTAGTCCCTCCTTACTTGTAATAGTTCTGTGCCATGCCTACCAGATGGGCGGTACGGCTTACCAGTTCCTCCATCTGTTTCTTGGCATCAATGTAACCCTTCTGACGCTTGGCATTCTCCAACTCATAGCCGATGCCCGTCTTATGCAGATAGGCAATGTTCTGGCAGATGATATTGTTCTGGCGTGACAGTTCATCGACCTGGGCTTTCATCTTGCCCTTGCTCCTGGTCATGCAGAATACCAAACCCTCAGAAATGCTGTTCTGCATACGGTTGAAGTCATCCTTGAAGGACTTATAGACCAGATCGACGTTGCGGTCAGCCTGACGAAGCACGTCCTCCTTGTGAAGTTCCTCGATGTACTGTCGTTCGTCCTCGACCTTCTTCATCTTCTGCCGTTGCGTCTCTTCCGAGATAACACGCACAGGCATGATACGCTTTACATTGGAGTCCTCCTCTTCGAATTCGACATAAAGTCCACTATGGAAACCCCTCCATCTCCAGTGGAGCGATGCCCCGCTGTAGTTCTTGTGAAACAGATAATAATACCAATCGGGAGCAAAGTCCCAGGGGCCGTTCTCCATCGACTTCCATTGTTTCTCCTTCTGGTCATCGTGAGAAATCTGTACCCACTGTGCTGACATTCCCATCGGCAAGAGTGCCAAAAGGGAAAAGATTAATAGTTTCTTTCTCATACTTTATTCCATTGATTGATTAGTCCTGTTGCAATCTCATCAGTGACCTCGCTGTTCAGAATGTCCCAGATGTAATCATAGTGAAAGCCTCCGACAGCCACGATACTTGCCCAGCAATAGGCACTGTCTATGATGCCTCGCATGGTGTCTATACTTGTCTTGATGGAGTTCACAAGATTCAGTTTCTCGTCCATGGAAGCCTTCATCACGTTCAGGCCGCTGGCAGTCATCGTCAGGTAAAGTGCTTTGATGTTCTTGATCTCACGGGAACAGGCAAGGTTCGCTTCTGCGAAATACCAGGCTACCATCGGCTTCTTCGTGGAATACTGAACTGACAATTGGGCAAACTCGGAGTACTCCTGAATGAGCTTATACATGCTGCTGGCCGTGTAGCTAAGACTTGCTGCCAGCAGGACATAAGAGTAGCCGTTGGAGAGCTTGGAGTCCAAGGTGGTACGGGCATCATTGAACTTGTTGGCACCCTTGGTCACCATAGACTGCTCTCCGAAACTGACGGCAATCTTATCCCTTGCAGCATCCTCTTCACCCTTTATCATCTTGTGAAGACTGATCAGGGCCTCGATGGTTGGGAAATCCTGCGGCCACTCAATGGCTAACGCCTTTCCCTGTATAAGGAAGAAGGCCATCATTATCAGAATGATCCTTCTCATGTGCCCAGACCCTCCCAGTCGTTAATCAGTCCTTCAACCATGTTCTTGCCTGTGAAGTAGGTTGCCCATGAATCACAATCGATGGCCAGCAGGAGATTGTTCATGTCGCTGCAATACTGGCACATCATCGTAATGGCCTCCATCTTGTAGCGTATCTCCAGCAGATGGGTGTAGATACGGTTGGCCAGTGTCAGACGCTCATAGCGGTCAATGAAGTTATAACCGTCGCCGTTACCACTGGCGGCTGTCCCGACATTTGGGACATCCTTACTCTTCTTGATAGGGTTCTTCACCTTGCCGTTGTTGACAATATCCACGAAGTCCTTGACCAGCGACTCTGTTTCCAGTACGATGTCCGTCACCTCTTTGAGGCAGATGACATAGTTCTTGCCGGGCGACTTGTTCATATACTTCAGTACGACTGGCACATCTTTGAAGATTTCGGCCACACAAGAACCAATCTCCACATAATACTGTGACTCTGCACCGAAACCGCTGACATTTTCCATCGACATCTTGTAGAGTTCCTTGATGGTGGCCATCGTTGCCGTGTACTGCATGATCTTCTGCTGCTTGGAATTGATGGAGTCAAGCCTTGTGTTATGCTGACTCTCTATCAGTTCCTGTGAGGCGGCATTAGCGGTAACGGCTCCAGTCGTCCAAGGGTCAAACACTACCTTCCATCCTGCATGTGCTTGTACAGACAGCAGGACTGCGCCTAATACGATTGCTAATCTTGCTCTTACCATAGTGACATAATGTTTTGATGATTATTGATTTGTCTGGCAAAGTCGAGGTACTTTCCTACATTTGCCTTCTTACGGTCTTTCTCGATTTCTATGATGGCCTGTTGGATATTGCCGAAGTGACGTTCATAGATTTTCAGGGCTTCCTTCTCCAGTCGTTCAGTGGTATAAGCCCAGTAGCACTCAGGCGGTTCTTCTACTCCGAATACGTCCCAAGTGTCACCACGGCGAATCCATACCTCACGGAAATAGGCACGGCCTTCCTTGTTCTTCAGACTGTTGATAGTGAAGATCTGCTGAAGCTGTACCTGTGTCAGTCCGAGTTGGTCGGCCACATCCTGATAGTTGTCCTTGAACTTCGACTGGTCGAGAAGGATGGTCACGTCGGCATTGGCTACGACGGCTTTCTTCAGGATGTCCGATGAAAGCAAGTCCTCCAACTCCTGTGTCACCACGCCTGCGATACCGTTGAACTTACGGACAGTCTTGAAAAGGAACTGCAGGTAGGCAGCCATACGGGGTGTGGCAACGGCCTTCCATGCCTCTTCGATGATGATGGCCTTGCGACCTTTCTTCAGGCGCATTTTTTGTAGGAACACATCCATGATGATAAGCACGACGATAGGGAAAAGGACAGGATCCTCTTTAATCTTGTCAATCTCGAATACGACGAACTTCTGTTCAAAGAGTGAGGCGTCGGCATCGTTATTCAGCGTGTATTCCAGCTCACCACCCTTGTAGAAACGACTGAGCAGAGCCGAGAAATCAGCAATTCTGAACTTTACATCCTTATCCTTGCAAATCTGTGGGATGCGCTCGATGGCAAAGTCATAGAAGGAGTTGAAGGACAGCGTAGTCACCTTCAGCTTGCGGCGGCGCTCCTCCATACGGTCAACCTCCTCGTTGAGTTTCATGAGGTAGGTTCCCTCCATCACTTCTGGAGTTAGACGGGAAAGCTGGTTCTCTGCTGCAGCAACCTCTCCAGCAGATGCAGCCTTGTCATTGGCCAGGTTCTGAAGCTTCTCCACCCAGCGGCGTTTCTTCTCCTTCTCCCTGCGCATTTTCTCCTCAGTTTCATCTGATTGCTCAGTCTGCTCGACAGGTTCAACTACCTCTTGTTGCTTCTCCTGCTCTGCATACTTCTTCTCCAACTCTTCCTCAAACTTGTCGTATTCACCATTCATCTTGTGCTTCAGGGTCAGCAGATGGATGATATCCTGACGCTCCTGCTCAGTGTACTTCTCGAAGGGATGGAAATATGCCTCGTAATATTCCACGATGACCTGGTTAACTACCAGCTCCTCCACGTCATCAGGGGCTTTCTCACCGATATAGATGAGGAAGATAAGCGTTTTGAGGAAGTTCTTCTTCTCTCCGAAGTTATCGTCATACTCCTGACGGGTAATCTTGAACGGATTCATGGAGATTGGCCGTTCCTTGGAGTAGGTGATATAGGTTCCCTTGTAGTATCGGCAGATACCTTCATAGGAGTCACCTGTATCGACCAACACAATGTCGGTGTCCTGGATCAGCAACTGACGAACCACACTGTTCATATGAAACGATTTTCCACTACCAGATGGCCCGATACATAGGAAGTTGGCATTGTTGGTATGTTTAATCTTACCCTCCTTACCCGTGAAGTCGATACCGATGGGCAGTCCGTCACGGTCAGTATAATAGACCAAAAGGGGTGATAGTTCCGTCTGTTTGGTATGCTCCTTGAAAAAGAGGCAGACGGCAGCATCCGAAAGTGTCAGGAAGAGGTCATAGTCGGGATTGAAGGTGTAGGCATTGCCGGGAAAGGATGCCTGAAACAGCTCCAATTGGTTATAGGCAGTGCGTGACGGCATGATACCACAGCCATATAGCTTTGTCTCGATGAACGATGATACAGGTGTGACTTTGTTCAACGGACAGCTGACGATGATGTTATAGTTGGTGTTGACCAGCAGTTTATTGTCTGCTGCCAGCATATCCAGAACTGCGTCGATGTCTGCCTTGGCAATCTTGTTGGAAGGGTCAGGCATGGAGCCGTGACGCTTCGACTTGCTCTCCAGCTTGCGCTTCAGCTTCTGTTGGGCTGGAATCTGGATGACCTGATTGTAGATGATGCAGTCTGCAAAAGGAACATTGGTCATGAAGCCGAACAGATCGGTGGCGATGCGGTAGCCATTGATTGGAACCGGCAGATAGGGCTTTACCACTGTTGGCATGTCGATAACGTCCACATCAACCAGTGAGAAGGAGCGCACGGCACGGTCGCCGATGGTCAGGAACTCATCACTGGCCTTGAAATTGTTGACGCTGAAAGCACCGTCCTTGAAGTTGATGGTCATGAAACGGTGCAGATAGTCGGACACGTCGGTTTTGTTCAGCTTATAGAACCAGATGTTCTTGTCAGAGAGGATGTCGCACACCTTCGCCACCTTTGCGTGGAAGTCCAGCCACTTCTTCGGGTCGTACTTGACGAACATGTTTTTTCCTGCTTCCTGTGTGATGATGAGGAAGGTGCGGATGTCGGTATATTCCCTGCCCTCGAAATAGCGGAAGTAGCTCTGAGAAAGGAACTCCATTTCGGGCGGGATGTCATGATGATAGCCTCGCTTGCAGAAGATGTCCTGCTTCTGGAGGGCATAGCCCTCACCAAGCGTCTGGACGATATTGCTCAACACGTCACAAAACTGCATATACAGCTCTGCATCGGTGCTGAAGCGAGGCACGGGGTTCTTTATTTCGAGAATGACAGAGCAGTCGCCTTGCTTCGACCAGAGTACGGTGTTCAGATGTCTGCCGCGCTCGTCGTTGATGTCCTGAAGCTGGGCAAAGAGCTTGTCAAACGGTCTTTTCTTGTTTGCCATTGACAGTCGCTTTAATGATTGTACAGGCCCTGATAGACGAAGATTCCCCTGTCGTGCCGCTTGGCATGGAGTCCGCTGCGCTGCTTGACGTAAATCGTGATCAGTCCTGCGATGGCCAGCACAATCATGGCGATGAAGCCTGCCAACTTACCAATGAGGATGGAGAACACGATAAAGCCGATGAACGACAGTCCGATGGCTCCGGCGGCATAGGAAAGGAACCTGCCTCTGATTCCCATGAACTCCAAAGGACGCTGAAGCCCCTTGAAGACAGGATAGCCGTTGTAATTACCTTGCATGATAGTGTCTCTTGAAAACAAAGGAAGGAAATGCCCTGCTGTCGAAAGACGATGGCGAGGGCATCTCCTTCTGTCACGTCCTGCTTTACTTGAAGAACATGGGAAGAGCCTCCGACATGGCGATGAATGCCACGCATCCGCCGATGGTCATCATAATGGTCTTCTTCACATCCTGGTCGCCGTTCTGCATCTTGAAATAGACGTTGAAGGCACCCACCAACACGATGACGGCTGCGATGGCCTTCATCAGGTTGGCTACGGGGGTCTGATACGACGAGATTTCCGTCGTGGCCTTGGTGAAGCCACCTGCACCCTTGCTGCTTGCATAGGTTGCGACGGCACAGAAGAGGAACATGCCTACGAATGAGGCGATGCGCTTCTTGGGGAGATTCTTCCAGCCCTGCTGAAGGGCGTTCTTAATGGGGTTAACTACTTGTAACATAATTGTTTGAAAAGTTTTAATTTTAAATTCTATGTTACAATTTAAAGCACCACGTGTAGTGTGGGAAGGAAGCCTTAACAGGACTTCGGAGCATCAGCCCTCTGGCCGAGCTGCGGCATCATTCCCACTATAGCCGCTAACAAGTTAAAGTACAATATCAAAGCTGTCTGCCAGCTTATGCGGCCTCCGGAACCTCGTTCCAGTCGGCAAGGAGCTTACCGAAAGGACAGTCCTTGCCTTTTTCAGCAAGTTCGTCCACCTTGGGTATCAGCTCTTCGATTTCAATACCTCCACTCATAACTTCTTGTTCTGATTCTTCTTCCTTGGTCAGTTCCTTCTTCTTGTCCTTCACAATGTCCTTGGGGTGGAACTCGGCAGCCTCGCTGCTGATGTCGATTTCCTCTTCCTCTACAGCGGCCTCCAGAGGCAGCTCGTCCTTCTTGAAGAACTGGTCGTAGGTAATCATCCCGACATAGTAAAAGAAATAGCCGAAGAAAACAACCGTAAGTAAATTACCGAATGTCATACTTTTCTCTGTGCATATTGTTTGTTATCCTGTTTCCTCCGTCTCAAATCCACAGCCTGCCTGCCATTGACAGGACAGGGCTGCGGATTCTCTGAGCGAAGAAAATGAGCTTATGTAGTTGCAGCAGGGACGGGTGCGTCAAGACTCTCCACGTTCCAAGCTCTGTTGCTGCCATACCAGTGACCGTCCTTCTCGTCGGCGCGAGGGTCGTAGCTGACTTTTACGCGCATCTGCTCCTGAAGGGCATACTGTTTGATCTTGTCCTCCCCGAAAACGTCAAATAGACAACGTTTGGGGTACTGCTCTTCGGTTTCCAGCACATACTGCTGGCTCTTCCAACCTCCTCGTGCAGATGTGCCGCTCTTCTCCGGCAACACTGCGATAATCTTACCTTGAATTTCCATTTGCTTGATTACTTTTGATGTTTATTACTTGTGCCGGATGGTCATGCACCCAGCCACGTTTGCTTGTAAATCACTGCCGGTACGCTCCATGGGGCGAAGTCCAGTCCTGCCTTACGGGCATTCTCTTCACGGTGGCGATGGCGTTTCTGCTCTGGAGTGTAGTAGATGGTGTTGCTACCTCGCATCACGATATAGCCGTCATTCTTCAACTTGGTGCGGTACTTCACCTTCCTGGGGTTGGTGACCAGCTTGATATTGGTGTGCTGGTCCAAGCCAAAGACGATACGCGCACGTTCCTTCTTTATCAGTTTCCTACGGATTCTGGAGCGTATTTCTTTTTCTTCTTCCTTGGTGCGGGTCAGGTGGAGTCCTGTGACAACACGCCTGACAGTGCTCTTTGAGGTGTGTGTCGCCTCTGCTATCTCAACCTGCGAGAAGGTGGGATAGAGTTCTCTAACAGTTTCTTCATATTCGTTCTTGCTCATATCCTTGTCATTTTAGATGCTCATATCAGGCTGTCGTGCTGCTTGATGCACTCACGAAGTTCCTGCTTGTTCAGTATGATGAAGGAGCGAAGGATGGCGTTTATGGTGTCGGTGGCTGACATACGGTTGATGTCGCAAGCCTTCAGTGCGGTCACAATGTCCTCGTCAATCCAGTACATCTTCCGTCCGTCCTTCTTCACTCGGTAGCCATAGCCCTCTCCACATTTCAGAAAGGTGTTCCACCACTCGTTGCCCTCCTTGGGCATGGCGGTTGGTGTTGGCTTATGCTCAGTATTCACCCTTGGAGTCGGTTCGGCAACTGGCTCTTCCTGCGGCCTCTGTACAGGGGCGGCATTCTGTTTCTGCCGTCCCTGTACGTCGAGAACGATACCCTCAATGTCATCGGGTAGCGTCATCAGGTCGTCCGAGGTCATTTCATTTACCTTCTTTGCCATAGCCGTTCTCTCCAAAGATGTTGTCATAGATGCAATCAAAGGCAGGTGTCACAATGGACTTTTGGGTGTCCATTAGTCCCATCGTGTTATATCGCTGCATTTCCACACGCTGTTCAATCTTGGGGGTGACGATGCCGAACTTCGACCACTGCTCATCGGTCTCAGCCCAAAGCTTCTTTTCCCTCTCTGTGCCGTAACGCTTGTCGTGCTTGTTGACGATGAAGAATATCTTAGTAGCCATCGACTGCACACGCTTCTTCAGCTGCAGGATGAAGCCAAGGAAGGTCACGGTGGAGTTGATGGAAGTGGTCTCGTACTGATAAGGACATACAATATAGTCGGTCTGTACGAAAAGGGGAATGAGTCCCTGCTGGGCGAGGTTGCCGGGCGCGTCAATGAGTACCACACCATTAAGCTGGCGCAGATTCTTCATCAGATTCTTGACATTCTCAGGGTCTGCGATGCTGAAAGCCTGTACCTTGTACTTTTCCTTCTGGTCTGGGTACTTCTTGTAGTCAGCCTTACGCTTCTCAAAGATGGTCTGCTGACCGTCGCAGTCAATAACGATGGTTCTCTTGCCTCGGTTTACCAAATAGTTGGCAAACAGGGTACACAGTGTTGTCTTGCCTACGCCGCCTTTTTGGTTGGCAAACGTGATGATTGTTACTTCGCTCATAATTAATCGTCAATTTAAAGATGAATACTTGTTCTCTTCACTCTCTTTGGCTGCCGATAGTGACAGTCTTGACAGGCTCCCTTTTTTGTAGGCCAATTCTTACGAGGAGTCGGGCCCCAGAACAAGTATTCGTTGACGATGTACCAGTCATCACACACCCACTTTCGGGTGGTCAACCATTGATTTCGGGTGCAAAGTTACGCATAATAATTGAAACTGCCAAACAATTATTCAGAAATTTATAGTTTTGATATTTAATAATATCTAATTTTCCTAATTTTATCACATTAGAATACATAATACACGGAATTTTGTTACTAATTTAGAAATATGCCAATCTATCCCCTCTTGTTTATCGATGCAATCTTCTGGATTAAACATATCAAGAACTATTGATAATTATATTGTGGTTATTAGACAACTATGAATAGTAGTATTAATTATGCTTAATAATGATAATAATGATTCTTATTATTTGCATAAATGAGAATTTTTTGTAATTTTGAACAAAATTCTCATTTATGGGTAAACAATCAGATAGCATTGTCGCAAAGCGATTCCTAAAAATGGAGATGCTCCGTAGGGGCATCAGTACTGAGAAACTTCAGTCGCTTCATAATAAAAATAATCTGAATATCCAATGATTAATGGAATAAACTTGTAAAATTATAGAAAAATGGGACTGTTTTATTAAAAATCGACCTTTTCCCTTCTCAATACAATTCCTATCGTTTCAACTGCTGCTCATCATCGATGTCATTGTAACGAGTGTTGTAACCAACTTCCCACTCGCGGTTCTGATCTCGTGAGCCTTCCTTGGTAATAGTGGGCTTGCGCAGACGAGGATTGTTTGAGCGCTCGGGCTTTGGCTCTTTGTTGTGGTGATGGACTGTCGGATGCTGTTCGAGGGGATGCTCCTGCTGCCAGGCCTTGCGGTCGTTGGCTCGAAGGGTTTCTACCTGATAGTCCTGCAGGTCTATAAATTCGTCACCGTATGCGATGCGGCCTTTGGATATGTGGGTGCCGAACTGGCGGCGAAGCATACGGTTCAACTCGTGGGTGGTCAGGTCGGGATTGTCCTCCAGCATCGCATCGATAAACTCGTCCATGCGGTGCAGGCGTTCCTCCTTTGACTGGAATTGCAGGAGTTCGCAGAGCTTCCACACGTTGCCACCTTTGAAGACGGTCTTGGTCTGGTGGTCGATGATGGTATAGCCGTAGGGCTTGTCCTTGGAACCATGGAAAACGAGGTCGATGCCAAACTTCTCTTTCATCAGGGTGCGGAGTTCGTCTTTGTCGGCGGTCATGTCGCGGTACTTCTTCAGGATGGCACGGAGCTGTCGACGTCGCTTCTCATCAGGCTCGAAGGATTGCAGGTGCGACTGGACGGTGGCCATCGGCAGGGTGTCGATGACGTGGCCGTCGCGCTTGATGCAGAGACTGTCATCCTTCTCGTAGCACTCATAGCCGCTGGATTCGAGGATGGACTTGAACTGGTTGACGGTGGAGAAGCGGTAATCCAAGGCTTTCTTCACGGCATCGGATGCCCGCTGCTCCTGGTTCTCGCCCATAATGCGGTTGATGACTTCCTGAGAGCGGATGCGTTCCTGATTGTGGTCTATCTTGTGGCCATCGGGAGCCACACGGCTGGTGACGATGTGCAGATGATTGTTGTCGGTGTCGTGGTGAGCATAGATCAGAACAGGCTGGTTGGGGTCGCCATAGCCCATTTCATCGAGATATTTGTGGGCTATCTCCAGCAGTTGCTCATGGGTATATTCGTTTCCTCGGCAGGAAATGGCGAGGTGGAACTGGGGTTTCTGGATGCGATCATTATACTGATAAGTGTAATCGATGAACGCTTGTTTCAACTCTTCGGGTGTATAGTTCTGGTCAATGAGGTCGAAACCTTTCATCTCCAGAAGCTCGGCAACACCCTCTGAGACCTTTCGCTCGTTGTAATCGACAGCATGGAAGGTGGTGCTCGACGGTAGAATTGTTGCTATCATTTGCAGAATTACTGAAAAATAGAAATTATGAAATACAGTAATTCAGAAAGACAGAAAATATTAAAGAGACAATTTAAAGCGGCTCTGTCTCTGAATTTCAGATTTTATGAAAATCATAGTTTTGACACTTCTTTGGCTATGTCATGTAGTTCCCCCTTTATGCTGTTGATGAGTTTCTGAATTTCTGCAACTTGGGGATAGAGGGTCTGCTCGAAGAACTGCGGAGTGAGTTCTTCAGCGATTGCCAGCTCATTGGCTCGCTTGACAGTCTGGTTGAAGTTACCGCCAAGCCAGCTGAGTTCCTGCTGGTATTGGCGATAGAGGGCTGTCATTTCCTTCAGAGCCTTGACTTTGCCGTGGGTGGCGGTGTCGTCGAACTGTCTGACGGCATCGCGAATCATTGCGCTGACAGCCTTATAGCGGGCTGCTTTCCTCATGAATAGGGCATCCTCCTCTGGAGAGAGCCTCACTTTTCTTACGATAGTTCTCTTGTCCATTATTCCTTATATATAAGATACGAGTTGCGAGTATCGGCATCCCCAGGGCGGCAGCTCTGGCAAGGTGACTTTTTGGTCAGCAAATCCCGTCAGCGGGGTTTGTGGCCACAAAAGTACAACTTGCTATTCTGTTTCCGCAGGATTCGTCTTGCGGCTTGCTCGTCTGTTGCCTTGGTGGGCTGGCCTCGCATCTACAAAGGTACGGATTTTCGTTGATGTGGGCAAACATTACGTATCGAAAGTTACGATGAAATCAGCCGTTTCAGAAAGATAGAGTTTCTGATTTACTATCTTTCTGAATTACTGATTTGCTGTATTTCTTATTCTCTGAATATCTGAATTACTGATTTTTTGAAAATATGAATTTCAGTATTTCATAAACTTTGAATGATAGATTTGCTTAAACTCTGTCTTTCTTAATTTCTTATTTACTGAATAACTGAAACTCTTATTTTCTGTATTTCATAAAAACTGAATAACTGAATTTATGTACTTCATATTTACTGAATGATAGAATTGCTGAAAGATAGAATTACATAGTTTATAAGTTTATGAATCTCTGAAAATATGTCTTTCTGCATCGAGGGAAAAGAATGGATGGGGCGGCAGATGGAAGCCGGAAGCCTTGGTGGTCTCGCGGATTTTGTGTATCTTTACATAAACAAAACGTAAGTAGTATGCAGATATTTGTACTGTTCTTCATGCTCGGCTACGGCATTGTACTTGGAGCATTTAAGATACTCGCATGCATCGCCAAACTCGGATGGCTTCTGGCGACGCTTCTGTGCCGTGTAGTCGGCGAATTGGCTGGCGAAGTTCACTGCTAAGGGTAGTGGCCATCGACTGCTGAGAGCCAGATTTCAAGTTTCAACGCTTGGAGCCTGGCCAATATTTGTGTTCCTTTCGCTCGATGAAATGGACAAAAAAGGGGACTTTACTCACATGCTCAAAAGATGGCAAGACGAGGTGCTTTCGCTTTTTGAGCTGGTTTTTCGGCAAAAAAGTTGCATCAGGCTAAAAGGGAAAAGAAGTCTTGGCACTCTATCATAGAATTGCATAGAACATCGAACTTAGGAGAAAATGCGCTGAAATGTGCCTGAAAGCCTCGATTTTCTTTTCCCTTTGGTAAATCCATCGTATCATAGACCTTCATCTTTTTCCCTTTAAGCCCAGCCGCCTCTCTCGTGCGCGTATAAAGCTTTATTTATTAAATTATTTATTATAGCTTTATTTAAAGGAAGCCGAATTATGTGTATTTACAGGGTTTTCAGGAGTTTTTTCAGGAGAAAATGCGCTGAACTTAGGAGGTTTTGCGCTGGAAGTTAGGAGATTTTGCGCTGAACTTAGGAGAAAATGCGCTAAATGGTTGTCCCAGACGTTGACCCAAGAGCGGCGGGATGTGATATTCTATGAGAACAGAAATCGAACTTAGGAGGTTTTGCGCTTGTCTAAATAAGAAATCGTGACTTGGAAAATTAACATTCTTATTTTTATCATTACTGAATAGTTGTAGTAACTTTGCATCGAGAAATTCAAGCCATAAGGCAAACGTTTAACAGAAATGATCTTTAAAATGAAGCAGAAGATAGAAAACGAAGTCAGCTGCCTGAACCTTTCAGAGCCGATGAACATAACACTTCGCTATCCTGCGGTTGGTAAGATAACCCATGAGCAGGTGCGCTGGAGTAATGCAATCGTCAATTCGCCCGTCGTCTATGGACTGATAGAACGGAGGACGCTCTATTTCATTACAGGCGAGGTGAAGCACAAGTACACTGAGAAGAACCTTGGTGTGCCGGACAGCTGGAAGGATCTCTACTTCCATCTGACTGACGATGACCTGGGGCTTATCGGTGGTCAGAAGAATGTTCCTCGTACCTATGCTGCACTGCGAGAACTCGCAAAGAAACTGGTTCCCGTGATCTTCAAGAATGAGCAGGGACAGTTAATCAGGGGAGAAGTTCACTGGGTGGACTCGTTCTTCTATAATACAGAGACAGGTTTGTATGACGTGCGCGTATCGCCAGAGATTATGCCATACCTGATAGACATTTCCAAGAGTTTCACGACCTTCGACCTCGGAACGGCCATGCTGCTCAGATCGAAGTATTCGCAGAAGATGTATGAGCTGTGCAGCCAGTTCTGTGGCGATTTCCGATTCCTCGACAGTGGAGAGAAGGCATTGGGACATGTCTATAAGAAGAGGGTAGTGCCGATTCAGATGGAGGACTTCCGGCGCATCTTCAACCTCGATGAGGTGCGCGACCCAAGAACCAAGAAGATTATCACACCTGCCATCTACACCAGTTTTAAGGAAGTACGCCAGTTTATACTGGAAGCAACCCAGATGGAGCTGTTTGAACTGTATGCTGCCAAACACTCGAATCTCTGGTTCGACTTCCAAGAAGGGCCTCGGAAGGGGCGTGGAGGTAAGGTTTCATCGATATTTATCTTCATCTACACCAAGGATTTCCCCAAGGAAGGACTTGAAAAGCCCTGGCAGAAGGGTGACGAGCCACTTTCTCCATTTGAGGAGTATGCGGAGCCTGTAGAACACACCGACATCCATCAGCGAATGAGGGAGAATGTTTGGTACAATGCAGGCAAAGATGCCCAAGAGGTTGCCCTGCAGACGCTGCTCGGCCATTATCTGCATGAAGATGAAGTGCTTTATTACATGAAACAAATCCGCTTGAAGGCTGGTAGGAGCTACGATAGTTACATGCAGGTGATCCAGGTAATCCAAGACAAGGAGAAGCAGCCGAAATTCAAAAGTGGCACCGATGCATACCGCCGGAATAGCATCATCAAATATGCGCTCAGAGTTAATCTGAAGGAGTTCGGATGGTCATTGGAGCCAATGAATGCACCAACAAAACGCAAACAGAAGCCTATACAGCAGGATTTATTCTGCATGTAGATATAAGTTGTCCTTTGCGTCATATTTGATAGAAGAAGTACCCGTCACGCTCGAAAGCAGACCGCTTATGGCATTAGTTAAAAGTTCGAGGTCAGTTGACGGGCTTCTTTGTGTTTAATTCTTTTACTTTTTAAATGTCGAGTGCGAGTAATATAAGCATAGTGGATTTGCCAAGCCGAGATAACAATCCGACAAACAGAAAGACCGTCAGAATGGCCATTTTTGAAAATTTAACAGCACTGGTTCAAGGCGTTTTAGGAAGTCTTAATCTTCAAATAAACTATCACATGATAGCTAAAGAACGCTAAAAACGTTCAATTTTATTACTATTAGAAAATGAGTCTTTGTTCCCTGTTTGTTCCCAAAGTATATATAAGGGCAAAAAAAGAGAGTCACGCTTCTTGCGTAACTCTCTCAAAATCACCAACTTGATTTTGTGGACCAGCCAGGGCTTGAACCTGGGACCTCCAGATTATGAGTCTGTTGCTCTAACCAACTGAGCTACAAGTCCAGTGCTCGTAAAAGCGGTGCAAAGATAAGCAGATTCTTGCAAATCTCCAAATATTTTCCGAAAATAATGACTTTTATGCCTTTGCAAAGTGCTTTTTTAAGGTAAAGCAATCCGATGCCCATCGTATTCGACGGTCTTTGACGTACCGTCTGGGAAGACGATGGTAAACTGGCGCTTCTCTGTCATGCCGGGATAGCTACCCTGCCTGTCGCCAATGGTGAGCACACGATGGTTGTTGTCCCAATGGAAGGTGATTGTCGTGTAGAGCCCTTGTTCGTAATGATAGTTGTCGCCTTCGTCTTCATAAAGCGTGAAGTTGCCGTCGGCTCCCGGGTAGATACGGATTTCCAACTGGTTCCAAGGCTTCTCGCCAACATATTGCACTACTGGTGCCAGTAGGAGAATGGTGCCTGCTGCGACGAACATAGGAACGCGGTCGATGCTGGTCTGTAGTGTCACTTGTTGTCCGCCCTGATATTTTTTGTTGGTCCAGAAGTCATACCAAAGGGTTCCTTTAGGCAGATACTTTGTAGTCGATTTCGGATTGGTCCAGTCTGCTGTCTGGTTTTCGCCTGTTGCCTTGTTCTCCTTCCGGTCCCATCCGGTCATGGCATCTTCTTTGATAATCTGCTCCTGCGTGTACTGGGCTTCTAGGATGGGTGCTGCCAGGATATGGCGACCAAACATAAACTCGTCAGTTATGTTCCAGACGCGCTTGTCATTGGCATAGTCGGAGAATAGTGGACGCATATAACTGTCGTTGTTGCTGGTGACCTGCCAAGCAATGCTGTAAAGATAGGGTAGGAGGCGATAGCGCAGACGGATGGCCTTCTCTATGGCATCGTAGACGGGTTCCCCCTTCTTTCCAAACTGCCATATTTCCCTAGGGGCGTCAGCCCCATGACTGCGGAAAACTGGACAAAACAGAGCATACTGCATCCAACGGATGTAAAGTTCTTGGAACTGTGGGTTGCGAGGTGCTGATGCCGGACCATTTGTGTTGTAGGCATTGCAGAAGAATCCACCGATGTCGGTATTAAAGTTAGGGTTGCCGGTAAGCGTGAAGCTCAGTCCTGCCGGAACCTGCTTGCGCAGCATATCCCACGACGAAGCAACGTCGCCGCTCCACATATTGGAACCATAGTGTTGCTGGCCGGCAAAGGCAGAACGTGTCATGATGAACACACGTTTGCTGACCGATTGCTCTTGACGCTGTCGTTCATACACGCCCTTGACAGTTGCTAAGGGGAAGGCATTGCGCAGGGAGCGCCAGGTGCCTCCATAGACGGGGTGGGCATAGTCGCTCTCGGTAGGATAAAAACAGTCGGGGTCAGTTGAATCCATCCACCAGGCATCGGTGCCATAGTTGAAGAGCGTCTTCAGGTATTTCCAATAGATGGTACGTGCCTCGGGATGGAAGGCATCGTAGACCTTGACACCAGAGGGATAATCCATAACAGGGGGCCAAATGTGTGAAATTCCACTTTGGGGCCAGGTCTGGAAGGGCAGTAGCATCCCCTTCTCATAAAGTTCGCGATATTGACGAGTCTGGGGACCGAAACTGGCCCAGATACTAATCATGAAGTGGGCGTGTTTCTGGTGAACATTCTGTATCATCTGCGGACCATTGGCAAAATCTTCTGATAGAAAATCCATAGCGTTCCACAGATAGTTGGAGCCCCAATACTGCCAGTCCTGAATGATTCCATCCAGTGGAACCTGCAATTCACGATATTTGTCGACAATACCCTCTGTCTCACGAGCACTCTTGTAACGCTCCTTCGATTGCCAGAAGCCATAGGTCCATAGGGGGAACATAGGAACGTCGCCTGACAGGTGTCGCATCTGGGCTATCACGCCATCAGCAGAGCCGCCATACATGAAATAGTAGTCAATGCCTTTGCCTACCTCAGAGGTGAAAGACATACCGTTCTCGTCGTCGTCAAACTGTGTGGGCGAGTAGTTCTCCCAATACAGTCCCCATCCCTTGATGCTCTGAAGCACATTTTGAAAATCTTCCAGGTTTGACTGCTCCATGCGCTTATGCTCACCACGGCGGTTCATCTTGCCGTTTTGGAAAGTGCCCAGTCCGTAGACGGCCTCTTCTTTGTCAAGTATGAAAGTCTGACGCACCTGAGCGATATCATGGCTTTTCTCGCGCAGCAGCACTTTCCCTTTGGCTGTCAGGAATGTCAGACGTCCTTGAGTGTCCTGTCTCACAGTCAGTTGAGAACTGGATATACTGTTTCCTTTCCGAGTGACAACTACTGCCTCTGGTTTTGCTGTGACCACCATTGTTTTGGTTGGTTCACCTTTTGTTATGTGAACGATTGTTGGCGTAAAAAACTCAATTTTCACTTCCTGAGCCCAACTGGTTAGTGTGGCCAATAACAGCATCCAGCCTAAATGTCTCTTGTCCATATTTAACTAAATAGTAATGAAATAGTGTGCAAAGATACAAATTAATATGTATTATCGTTGTAAAAAAACATAATTTATTTTGCAATTCTATGCGTTTGCACTAACTTTGCAGACAATTATGAAAGAAAAGAATCAGGGACTGACCGCAAGAGAGGTTGAGCAAAGCAGGGTAAAGCACGGAGAGAACGTGTTGACACCACCCCGCAGACAATCGATGTGGCGGCTATATCTGGAAAAATACAACGACCCGATGGTGCGCATCCTATTGGTGGCAGCCCTTGTGTCGCTAGTTTTGGCATTTGTCAAGGATGACTATATCGAGACTCTAGGTATTATTGCTGCCGTTTTGTTGGCTACGACGGTAGGTTTCTACTTCGAGCGTGATGCTGCCCGCAAATTTGACGTGCTGACGCAGCTGGGCGAAGAACAGCCCGTGAAGGTGGTTCGCGATGGGCAGGTAGTAGAGATTCCACGTCGTGAAGTCGTAGTTGGTGATGTCGTCGTGGTGGAGACTGGAGACGAGGTGCCTGCTGACGGACAATTGTTCGAAAGTACAGATTTACAGGTAGATGAGTCGAGCCTGACGGGCGAACCAATGACTCATAAAGCGGTTCCAGTTGATCAGCAAGCGGTAAACGGAGAGGCTTATCCTAAGGATATGATGTTACGCTCGTCTATGGTGATGGGCGGTACAGGACGATATGTGGTGTCTGCCGTTGGCGATGCCACGGAGATTGGTCATGTAGCGCGACAGGCTACGGAGTTGACGGGTGTGAAGACACCGTTGAACATACAATTGGACCGGTTGGCTAAGTTGATAAGTAAGATAGGCGGCGTGGTGGCAACAGCCAGTTTCCTGATATTCCTCATACATGACATGCTGACCAACGACCTGTGGCAGACTGACGACTACCTAGGTATGGTTGAAGTGGTGTTGCGTTACTTCATGATGGCTGTGACACTGATAGTGATGGCTGTGCCAGAGGGATTGCCGATGGCGGTGACGCTGGCGTTGGCGCTGAACATGCGACGTATGCTGAAGTCGAACAATTTGGTACGTAAGTTACAGGCTTCTGAGACGATGGGTGCTGTCACAGTCATCTGCACAGACAAAACCGGTACACTGACCGAGAACCGTATGACGGTAAGTGATGTAAGAAGAACGAAGGAGGATAGAATAGGTGATCCCTCCGATCTCTTCAAAGCTATTGCCTTGAATACGACGGCAACTCACGAAGTGGGCAACCCGACGGAACAGGCTTTGCTACGCTGGTTAGTCAGCCAAGGTGTGGACTATGAACAGCTGCGTGAAGAGAACCCGATGACAAGTCGTGAACCGTTCTCTACAGAGCGAAAGTATATGTCGACAACCGTTGGTGATGTGACCTATATTAAAGGTGCCCCAGAAATCGTGATGGAGAAATGCAGTATCGAAGCTGATATGCGTCAGCAAATGGAAGCGCAGCTGCGTGACTGGCAGCAACATGCCATGCGTACACTTGCCATTGCACAGGATAAGACGCTGTTGGCCATCGTCGCAATCAGCGACCCATTGCGAAAGGAGGTGCCTGAGGCCATTGGACAGTGTCGCCAGGCAGGCATCGATGTCAAGATAGTAACGGGCGACACGTCGGCAACTGCGCAAGAGATAGCCCGTCAGATAGGTATAGAAGGGGATGTCATGACTGGCAGTGACTTTGCTGCCATGAGTGACGAGGAGGCACTTCAGCGAATAACGTCGTTGAAAGTGATGTCGAGAGCCCGTCCTACCGATAAGCAACGACTGGTATCCCTCTTGCAACAACAAGGCGAGGTGGTGGCTGTCACTGGTGACGGAACCAATGATGCACCAGCCTTGAACCGTGCCCATGTAGGACTGTCATTAGGCTCTGGTACGAGTGTGGCCAAGCAGGCCAGTGACATCACGCTGATTGATGACTCGTTCCGGAGCATTGTACAGGCCGTGATGTGGGGACGTTCGCTGTATAAGAACATTCAGCGCTTTGTCTTTTTCCAGTTGGTAGTCAATGTGACGGCACTGTTGTTGGTTCTTTTTGGTTCACTGATAGGAACGGAACTGCCACTGACCATCACGCAGATACTATGGATAAACCTGATTATGGACACGTTTGCGGCAATGGCACTGGCTTCGTTGCCCCCCAGTCGTGAAGTGATGCACGAGCGCCCTCGTAGTCGTGATGCCTTTATCATCACGCATGGTATGATGCGAGGCATAGGATTCATCGGTGGTCTGTTTTTCATTTTCATGGGTTCATTGCTCTGGTATTTCGAGCGTGTGGCGGGTGTTGACGATGTGGAGCTGACAGTGTTCTTTACCATCTTCGTCATGTTGCAGTGGTGGAACTTGTTCAATGCCCGTATGCTGGGCTCCACCCATTCAGCATTCCGTCGTCTATGGGCTTGCAAAGCTTTTTTGATGGTGCTGATGTTGGTCCTGGTAGGCCAATGGCTCATCGTCACCTTTGGCGGACAGATGTTCCGCACCGTCCCCCTCAGCTGGCAGACATGGCTATATATATTCATTGGTACGTCGCCCGTATTGTGGGTAGGAGAAGTTTATAGGAGGGTAAAAGGATGGAAGGTTATGTAGCAACGATAGGCATGTTTGACGGTGTACACCGTGGTCACCAGTTTGTGTTACACCAGGTCGTTCAGGCGGCTCGTGAGCGAGGGTTGCATTCGTTAGCTATTACTTTTGACCATTCGCTGCGCCGTGAGCAGGTGCTTACATCATTGGACGAGAAACTGGCACTCATCAAGGGTACAGGCATCAATCGTGTGGAGGTGTTGTCGTTTACGGACGCACTAAGGCAGATGACTGCTTATGACTTTATGCGACAGGTGTTGTTGCAACAACTGGGTGTCAAGGTGCTGCTGACGGGATATGACAACCGTTTTGGTCGGAACCGTGAGGACGGTTTCGAAGACTATGTGCGCTATGGTCGTGACATGGGCATTGAGGTCTTACAACTGCCTGCCGAGGGTGAGGTCAGCTCGTCGCTTGTCCGCAAACTGTTGGCTGAAGGCCATGTTGCTGAGGCTGCTGAACTCTTGGGGCGTCCTTATCAGTTGATTGGTCATGTCGGTCATGGTGAACATATCGGTACGCAGCTTGGTTATCCGACAGCCAATATCACGCCTGATGAGCCCTTACAGCTCATTCCCAAGGCAGGTGTCTATGCCGTCAAAGTACAGCTTCCGTCGTCCTTCCATCCACATAAGGGCATGATGAATATTGGAACACGTCCCACTTTCGGGCAACATCCTCAGACATTGGAAGTGCATGTGTTCGATTATGAAGGGGACCTCTATGGTGAACAGCTCCGCCTGATATTCTCATCGCGTTTGCGGGGTGAGCGTCGCTTCGAGAGTGCCGAAGCACTGGTGGCACAATTGAAAAAAGATATGATATTAGCAAAGAAACAATCATGAAGAAGGCAATCAGTTACTTACTCATATTCATGGGTATTCAGATTATCGGAGGCGCTACCGTTCCTCTTATCTGGCGCCTGGTGACAGGCAATAGCGACCAGACTGCAGGGTTGCTTATTACTATGGCAACCGTTAGTGCGGTACTTTCTATCGTCGTGTTCCTAGCCCTGCGTTACACTCTCGTGTCGCCCAACTGGTTGCGTACGCAGCCTTGGACGGTGCTGACATGGAGTGTCATTGCAGCCTTAGGTGCCCTCATTCCGTCGGCATGGATACAGGAACAAATCCCTGAGATGCCCAACCTGATGGAGCAGGAGTTCCAGTCTATCCTGAGTTCACCTTGGGGCTATGTTGCTATTGGGCTGCTTGCTCCTTTGAGTGAGGAGATGGTCATGCGTGGTGGTGTATTACGCATGTTGCTCGGATGGAGTAGTGAACCCTATGAGGAGGCTGAGCGGGTGAACAAGCACTTGCGCCCATGGACTGCCATAGCCCTGTCGGCTTTGTTCTTTGCCCTCATTCATTTTAATCCTGTACAGATGCCCCATGCTTTCATCATCGGCTTACTGCTGGGTTGGATGTACTGGCGTACGGGTTCTATCCTGCCGGGTGTGGCTTATCATTGGGCAAACAATAGTGCAGCCTTTGTATTCAGTGCTTTCTATCCCAACCCGGACATCAAGCTTATAGATGTGTTCAAGGGTTCTGAGATGCATGTCTATCTGGCTGTGGCTTTCTCACTGCTTATCCTGCTGCCCTCTCTTTACCAATTGCATCTGTGGATGCGTCGGGTTGAGCGGTGATGTTTCACGAAAAAAGAGAAATCGAATGGGCTGCCTCTGACACGTCAGACAGGCAGCCCATTCACCGTTAGTATGTTATGAAAAATTTGAGAGATTGAAACTTCACAGTTTCGCTTGGTGTTTTAACTAAACATGATTAAAATATAGAGAAAGCATAGAAAAATTCGTCAGTCTTTCGATTGGTTGGGAATCAGCACTTGTGTGCTGTCCACTGCCTTGTCGATGATGTTCTCGGCTTGTATGGGACTGCCCACATCGACAGTGTCTATCTGGAAGCTGGTATAGTCGTTGACAGGTGCATTCCAGCTCTTGTCCCACGGAGCCTGCAAGGCTCCACCGAGCGTGAGGATAATCGCAATGACAGCAGCGGCCTTGAAGAGGGGCATCATCCGTTGGGTGAGCTTGACCTCCTGGGCCTTGACAACCTTAGTTTCCTTGTTAGCTGTCTGCTCGTTTTCAATCATTGCTAAGATACGGGCATCGAAGTCGTCACCGAGTTGCTCGTTGGCATCAGCCGTGAAGAGCGCACGCCACTGCTGCATCTCTGCCGGGATATTCTCCTGACAGAAGAAGGTACGCAGTATGCTTTCCTCTTCCAAAGAGGTTTCTGCGTTGAAATAACGCTCCATGAGCTGCTCGATGTACTTGTAATCCATATCTTTTATTGGGTTCTCTATATTCAATGACGTTTGTTAAAACAAAAAGTTACAGAATAGATGAAATTTTTTCTTTGATGGTTTGGCGAGCCCTGAAAATATTGACTTTTACCTGCTGTTCAGTAATGTCGAGAATGGTGGCGATGTCGCGATAGCTCTTGCCTTCGATGTCGCGCAACTGCATGCAACTGCGCTGCTTTTCAGGTAGCTGGTTTATAAGTTTACGCACCAGTTGGATGCGGTCGTTCATGACGGCTTGTTCTTCTGGGTTGGAATAGTGACTGGAATCAGTAGGATCTATGCTGATATCGAGTGTCAACGCTTGATTGTCCATACGGCGTAGTTTATCGAGTGCCAAGTTACGGCAGATGGTTAGGCAGAATGCCTCCATCGATTCGATTTTTTCCCACTCCTCGCGTCGGTTCCATACTTTCATCATGGTTTCCTGTACCACGTCTTCTGCCTCCGCATGGTTTTGAGTGATGCGGAGTGCCAGTCTGAACAGTTCGTTCTTCAAGGGCAATACGTGGGTTTGGAAACTTTTGGTCATTCTCGTCTTATTTCTTGATGATGGTGCCGTGCAGTCCATCAATGGCTGTAGCCAGTGTGATGATGACTTTCGAAACACCGGCATCAACGGCATGCAAAGCGTTCTCTATCTTAGGCAGCATACCGCCGCTGATGGTGCCGTCGGCCTTGTAGCGTTCAAAGTCAACATGGTTGATGGTGGCTATCACACTGTCGTCGTCATCAGGATTGCTGAGTACGCCTTTCTTCTCAAACGAGAAGACGAGTGTCACGTCGTAGTGGGCAGCCAGTGCTTTGGCCGTCTCTGAAGCGATGGTATCTGCGTTGGTATTGAGTATGTGTCCTTCGCCATCATGCGTCAAGGGAGCCATCACGGGGGTGATGCCTGCTTCTATCAGTCGGCTCAGCATGTTGCCGTCGGCTTGGTCAACATCACCTACAAAGCCGTAGTCCACACCATTTTTCAAAGGACGTTTATGGCTACGGATGACATTGGCATCAGCGCCTGTTAGTCCCAAAGCATTCACACCGTTGGCTTGCAGACGGGCTACGAGATTTTTGTTCACCAGTCCGCCATAGACCATCGTCACGACTTCCAGCATGTCGGCATCGGTAATGCGTCTGCCTTCTACCATTTTGGTTTCGATGCCCAAGCGCTCTGCCATCTTTGTGGCCTTCCTTCCGCCACCATGTACTAGAACCTTCCGACCTTCGATGGCCGAGAAGTCACGTAACAACTGAGAGAGCTGCAGTTCGTCCTCGACTACAGCACCTCCCACTTTTACTATTGTCAGTTTCTCTTTCATCGTATTATAATCGTTTACTTTTTCTTGATGACCAACATGTCTTTACTACGGTTAGCAAAGAGTTCGAAAAGTTGTTTAATCATGTCGTACTCGTTATTCTCGTAGTTGACTTTGGTAAGTCGGAACTGACAGGTAATGGTAACCATGCGTTCGTCAGCGGACTCATAGAGGATGTGTCCAGTTATACTCTTGTCTTTTGAGAATACTCTGATGTTCTGTGGCATTTCCTCTAGTTTCCATCCCTCGGGTAATGTCAGTTGCAGAGACGTATTGAATGCCTGTTTGTAGGGGAATTCTATAGGCAGCAAGCGCTCTTTTTCAGTGAACGGATTGTTGGTAATGGGAAATGAGATATAAGGATTTAAATATATGTGGTCACCAGACGTTTCACCTTGTTTGGTAAATTGAATAGTCTCTGTGACATTAGGTGCAAAGTCACGTAATCCCTCTATGTTACACTGGCTAATCTTAATGCCGTTATCAGAAGATTTGCGAGCAATGAAAGCAGAACTATCGGTGACCGAATGGAAGATATCTCTTTCATTGGCAGCTGCATTGCCGGAATAAAGCGTCTGAATCTCACCTTTCATTTCTCCGTCAGCGGATAGCGTGGCCTTGACAGTCATCATGGTACGAGCCTCTCCCATCTTTTGCAGGTCAACCCATTGTCCTTCTTTCCCTTTTTGGATGATTCGTGCCCTATCCGTATAAAGATTGGCGGGCAATACATTAATATAGCCATTTACCGATGAGGCATCGATGTAAAGCCATGAACTGCCATAAGGAATGCCTACAATAAAGGTGCTCAGCTTATTCAAAGTGGGGTAGGTCTTTGGAATTCGTCCGTGCTTGCGCGTGCTCATGACGACAGGATAGGCTTTGACGCCAACATCGCCCAACATGTTAATGAGCATCATGTTAAGATCTGCATTCGTCCCATTTCTTTTCTTGGCAATCTCAGAGAATGATTTTGTCAGCAGTTCATATTCACCGTCCCAGGCCAGTCGTTGTTGCAAGAACTTGAAAGTAGCTGCCACTTTTTCCTTTAAATCGGTTATCTCACTGATTCCGCTTGTGGCCAGTTCATCACGATATTTGCTGTGTTTATACAACTTATGACCAAAATCAGGATGGTCAAATAGAATGTCGTCTATCTGTTCCCATTTTCTCTTCATGTCACGATAGCTTCCATCAAACTGATTGATCCGTTGCAACTCAGCTGTTATCTTGGTAAAATAGTCGTGGACATTCCAAACATAATCGTCTTTCTTAAGACCCTTTAGGTTCCGTCCAGTACAATTGTAAATATTGGTAAGACACTTGCTTTGTTTCGTCATGTTGCCACTATTGCTTTTATAGGCTAGCGAACCTGCAGTAACGGTGCTCTGTAATTTCTGTAGTCCTGAGTATTCCACGTTATAGATAAAGATGGAAGGAATCTCAAGCCGATAGTTGGCAAAAGCAACGGGAATCTCTGCACTGGCATACCAGTCGTGAATGTGGTAGAAAACATTGCTGTGTAGTTTGTACTCATATTCAACGACAGTGCCTACCTTTACCTGTGGAATGGCAATTTTGGCCAGCATATAGTCTTTGTCAATACGCTCAGAGTAAATTTGATCTATTCCGATTTTTGTCTTCTTCACTTTGCCGTTCTCCAGATTATAGGCTGTGGCTTTGAAAGATGTGAATTCTTCTTGGGAATAATTCTCATTCAGGTTGGATATATAAGGAATGCTGATATTAGCATACTCCTTACCCTCTTCTTTCAGGATTTTGATACGTGTTTTAACCTCATAGTCAACGAGGAAGTTGAATGAGTCCATCGTGTAATTTACATTAGTTAGGTGGCAAAGTACAACGGCAGATGCTTCCGGGTCTTGTTCATAGACGATCATTTGCATCTCTTCGTCAGTTGGTTTGCCGAACTTCAGGTTCTGTGCTTCAATAGTTGTCCAGCCCAGTGTCAGGCATGCCAAAAGGAATAATAGTTTTCTCATAGTGATAATTTTTTCAGTATTATTTTTTGATTGTAGATGTTGCTGATTGATTGCAGGAACTCTGTGAGTTGTGGAAAGAGTGACTTGTCAAACGTCCCCGACTTCATTAACAGGTGATTCTTAACATGAATAGTCTTATCGTTTTTCTTTATTGAGAATGAGAATGAGGCGAAGGGTTGTTCGATGTTAATGTCCTTGGGGCAAGCTTCAATAGCGTATCCCTCTGGAATGGTGAGTGTGATATCGTCCTCGTCTTGATAGCCCAATTCCAGCCAGATATCCTCTTGAC
This sequence comes from Prevotella sp. tc2-28, assembly GCF_900107705.1. GTDB lineage: Bacteria > Bacteroidota > Bacteroidia > Bacteroidales > Bacteroidaceae > Prevotella. The sequence goes on along the minus strand of NZ_FNRE01000009.1, from coordinate 114,654 downwards.
GTCCTGCCGTGTCGTTGGGTACAGAGTAGCCGTGATGTAGTGGACAGATGGGCACAAAGAGCCGTTGTCCTGTCTGGTTAGCATATTTCTGGCTTTTGATTTCCGTGTCCATTGAAATTCTGGCACCATTCTCGCTGATGTCAATGCGGTTGATTTCAGTCAATGGGGCATAGACAATCCGTGGAAGTATCTTTTGGCGATCCTTTTCATTCATCTTAGTCAAAGGGATGCGATCTTCGTATTGTCTGTTGAAGGTCTCTTGTGACACCTTTAAGTCTGCAGTTCCGTCTTGGGAGAGATGGATATTTACGGTGCTTCGCATCAGATTCGTGCTGTCTGCATATAAGGGCAGACGAACAAGTCTGCCTCCCTGTTCAGTAATTTCAATGGCATCATGTCCGGCAATGTCCTCATGCACATAGCCCATGGGCAACTGAGGATTGGTACATTCCAGCCAAAGCGTATCGTTGGGAAGTGGTACCTGTAGGATAGCGTGGTTCATCTGGCCAGCACAGGTGTAGTCTTTCATAAACCTGCGATTGGTGGTGCTGATGAGTATGTAGTTCGAGGCAATACCCACCTCTTTCAGCATAGCGCGCATATAGTTCGTCAGACCTTTACAGTCGCCGAATCCGCTTTTATAGACACTGGTGGCTGTGGCCGGCTTCATTCCGCCAATACCCAGAAGGATGGCCACATAACGAGTGGTCTTGCCAAGATGCCGGTAAAGAGCCTCCACCTTCTCACGGTCTGTCTTCATGGTGTCTGTCAGTTGATGCAGTTGTTGACGGACATTTTCAGGCAGGACATCAAGTCCTTGGATGAGGCTGTATTGCCATAGACCAAGGTCTTTCCAGCTGCGTTGACTTCCCTGTGTGCCATAGTACGTGAAGTCAGCAGGGGCAAACCGTGCCATAGGAACCTTCTCCCTCAGCGGACGCGAATAGGGCTCGTTCTCCAGCATAGGCAAGTCGTTGACTTCAAGAGTGAGGAGCTGGGTGTATTTCGCACTTTTGTCGATGTTCACCTCGCTCGGAATGTTCTGCTGTGCATGGAGAATGGTCATGCTCTTCGGAACTTTAAGTCTATAGCTTGCTTTCTTGACACTGACGTCATAGCTTGTCTGGGGGCAGAAGCGAGGAAATGTTATCAGGTCATCGCGACTGTCAATGGTCCATTCGTAGGTAATGGTAACAGGATAAACAGGTGGTGCATAATCAAGATACATCGTGTAGTCGTCAACGGCAAGATATGGGGAAATCTCGTTCTTTTGCAACTCACTTTCTTTTAGTTTCCTGATAACACGTCCATTGGCATCCGTCACCAGACCTTTAAAACTGGTAAGCTTGTCCTTGTCACTGCAAGAACAGGCGAAATTTGCCAAAGAAGCCCCTCCTTGTGGGTTGAGGATAGTAACGACCTCTTTATAGTGAGTAATAGCATGGGTGGGACCGTCGCAGACAATATCTGTCACAGATTCCTCGATGACTGCCTTTTGTGCGTTTATAGGCAGCATCATGGTTATCAAAAGCCCAATCAACAGACCCTTTTTCATTTAAGCTTACTCCAAATAGGTGTAACCATACAGTCCTGAGCGGTAGTTGGAGAGGAACTCCTTGCCTTCTTCGAGCGTAATCTTGCCTGCCTTGACACTCTTGGCTACCCATATCTCTAACTGTCGAACCAGTTTCTTGGGATTGTATTGCACGTATTCCAAAACTTCCTCCACCGTTTCACCGTCGAATATCTGGTCGATGTGATAGTGGCCATCCTTCACGGAGATATGGACGGCTGTGGTGTCTCCAAACAGGTTGTGCATGTCGCCTAAGATTTCCTGATAGGCACCAACGAGGAATACGCCCAGGTAATAGTTCTCATTCTTCTTTAGTGCGTGGACGGGCAGTGAGTGCGAGTTATGGCGGTTGGTAGCAAAGTTGGCTATCTTACCATCTGAGTCACACGTGATGTCCTGGATGGTGGCATTACGAGTGGGGCGCTCTGTCAGTCGCTGGATAGGCATGATGGGGAATACCTGGTCGATAGCCCATGAGTCAGGCAGCGACTGGAACAGGGAGAAATTGCAGAAATACTTGTCTGCCAGCAACTTGTCGATGTTCATCAACTCTTCCGGCACGTGTTTCAGGTTCTTGGAAAGGGCATGAATCTCATGACAGACGCTCCAATACATGGCTTCCACCTCAGCTCGTGTCTTCAGGTCTACAATGCCATGAGCAAACAAGTCGAGCACCTCTTCACGGATTTGTTCCGCGTCGTGCCAATCTTCCAGCACGTTGCGTGGTGTTAGGTTGTCCCATATCTCATAGAGGTCTTTTACCAGTTGGTGTGAGTTCTCGTCGGGCTCAAACTCCTCCGGCATCTCGGGCAACGAAGCCGTCTCCAGCACATCGATGACCAGCACGGAATGGTGGGCAGCCAGTGAGCGCCCGCTCTCGGTAATCAGGTTGGGGTGGGGCAGTCCGTTCTTGTTGGCGGCATCCACGAAGGTGTAGATACAGTCGTTGACATACTCCTGGATGCTGTAGTTGACAGAACTCTCACTCGATGGTGAGCGTGTTCCGTCATAGTCAACACCCAGTCCGCCGCCACAATCAACAAAGTCGACGTTATAGCCCATCTTATGCAGCTGCACATAGAACTGTGACGCTTCGCGCAAGGCAGTCTGGATGCGACGTATCTTCGTAATCTGGCTGCCGATATGGAAGTGGATGAGACGCAAGCAGTCGCGCATATCTTTTTTGTCCAGGAGATCCAGTGCCTCCAACAGTTCAGCACTTGTCAGCCCGAACTTGCTGGCGTCGCCACCGCTTTCTTCCCATTTTCCGCTGCCCGAGGAGGCCAGCTTGATGCGGATACCGATATTGGGACGGACTCCCAGCTTCTTTGCCTCACGGGCAATAATCTCGAGTTCGTTCAGTTTCTCAACGACGATGAAGATGCGTTTGCCCATCTTCTGAGCCAACAGGGCGAGTTCAATATACGACTGATCCTTATAGCCATTGCAGATGATGATACTGTCGCTCTGGCACTGTACTGCGATAACGGCGTGTAGCTCTGGTTTGGAACCGGCCTCGATGCCTAGGTTGAACTTGCGTCCGTGCGAGATGATCTCCTCGACTACGGGCTGCATCTGGTTGACCTTGATAGGGAAAACCACGTAGTTTTCTGCCTTGTATTCGTATTCCTTGGCGGCTTTCTTGAAGCAGCTCCACGTCTTTTCGATGCGGTTGTCAAGGATGTCTGGGAAACGAAGCAGCACAGGTGAAGTGACATCGCGCAGTGACAGTTCGTCCATTACCTCACGTAGGTCAATTTGTGTACCGTCTTTACAGGGAGTCACAAAGACATTGCCCTGTTCATTGATACCGAAGTAGCTGGTACCCCAGCCATTGATGTTGTAGAGCTCCTTGGAGTCCTCAATCGTCCATTTCTTCATATCTTCAGCAGTTCACGTATATTTTGTACAGATAGCTTTATCTTGTCATAGTCATCCATCAGACTGACATCCAGCGAATAGCGTGCCTTCGTGTAGAACGGTTCACGCTCTTTTAGGTGCTTCGTGATGTAGGCAATCAGCTCTTCCGGTGTCTTGTCCTTTAGCAGGGGGCGTTCAACCTTGGCCATCAGCAGGTGTTTATACAGTACTTCCGGGGTGGCTTTCAGGTAAACCACGTCACCTTGTTGGTTCAGGTAGTCCATATTGTCAAAGAAACAAGGTGTTCCGCCTCCGCAGCTGATGATGACGTTTTCAAATTCTGCCACTTCGTGCAACATGTTGTATTCGATTTTACGGAAGCCTTCCTCGCCTTTCTCTGCGAAGATCTGGGACACAGTCTTTCGCATACGGCTCTCAATGTACCAGTCCATGTCATAGAACATCATGCCGGTCTCTTTGGAGAGTGCCTTGCCGATGGTGGTCTTTCCTGACCCCATGTATCCGATGAGGATGATGCGTCGCATTATGATTTGCTGTTTTGCTTTTCTATAATTTCCATACACTCGTCATAGGTCAGTTCTGCTGCACGACTATGCAAGGCCTTTGGCATTCGGTAGTTCTTGCCGTCGTAAGCCAGATAGGGACCGTAGCGACCATTGAGCACTTCCAGTTTCATGTCTTCCGGGAAGGTCTTCATGTGTTTCTGGTTCTCCTGGAGACGCTTCTCATTAATCAGGCGGATAGCCTCGTCGAGTGTGACGGTCATGGGGTCAGCGCCTTTGGGCAGGGATGTGTACTTCTTCTTATGGAGAATATAAGGACCGAAGCGTCCGGCACCGATAACGACGGGAGCACCTTCGAAATCACCTACTGTACGGGGCAACTTAAACAGTTCCAGCGCCTCTTCCAGGGTTAAGGTCTCCATGCTCTTGTCGCTGGGCAGTTGGGCAAACAGGGGCTTGTCAATGTCCTCTGCACTGCCAATCTGGACGACGGGACCGAAGCGGCCTATCTTGACGAAGACGGGCTTACCGCTCTTGGGATCTTTGCCTAATTGGCGCTCACCGGCCTTGCGCTCCTGGCGGGAGTTCATAGTCTTCTCTACGATGGGTTCGAAGGTCTTGTAGAAGTTCTTCATCATATCGGTCCATTCCTCGTCGCCTTCCGCAATTTTATCGAAGTCCTGCTCTACCTTGGCGGTGAAGTTGTAGTCCATGATGGTGGGGAATGACTTCATCAGGAAGTCGTTGACAACGATGCCGATGTCGGTAGGCAGCAGCTTACCCTTGTCGGAACCCGCCATCTCCTTGCGCTGCGTCTGCTTGATCTGCTTGCCTTTCAGCGTGTCGATGGTGTAGATTCTCTCCTCACCTTTCTTGTCACCCTTGTGAACGTATTCACGTTGCTGGATGGTCGAGATGGTAGGAGCGTAGGTAGAGGGTCGGCCGATACCGAGTTCCTCCAGTTTATGTACTAGCGAAGCTTCCGTATAGCGTAGCGGGCCTTGGCTGAATCGCTCTGTTGCCTGTATCTCGCGACGTGTCAGTTCCATGCCTTTCTTCAATGGAGGCAGGATGTGGCTTTCTTCTTCCAGCTGTTCCTCATCGTCAACGGACTCGCGGTATACTTTGATGAAACCGTCGAATTTGACTACTTCACCCTGAGCGACAAACTGCTCATCGCTGCCGCTGACAGCAATGTTGACAGTAGTCTTCTGAATCTCAGCATCAGCCATCTGACTGGCTATGGTGCGCTTCCAGATGAGGTCGTAGAGCTTACGCTCCTGAGCCGTTCCCTCTATCTCGGTACGATCCATATAGGTGGGACGGATAGCCTCGTGAGCCTCCTGGGCACCCTTTGAACTGGTGTGGTACTGGCGCACCTTGCTATATTCCTCGCCATAGAGCTTGACAATCTCATCCTTGCTGGCATTGATACACAGGGCAGAGAGGTTGACGGAGTCCGTACGCATATAGGTAATCTGTCCGTGCTCATACAGGTGTTGGGCAACCATCATGGTCTGTGATACGGTGAAGCCCAGTTTGCGAGCAGCTTCCTGTTGCAAGGTAGACGTGGTGAAGGGAGGTGCGGGAGTGCGTTTTAGCGGCTTGTTGCTTACAGACTCGACGGTATAGGTGGCGTCGATGCACTGTTCCAGGAACTTCTGCACCTCTTCATGGGTCTTCAGTCGCTGGGCGAGTGTGGCCTTTACCTCAGTTTGTGAACCGTCAGCATTAGCGATGGCAAAGGTACCGCTGACACTATAATATGGCTCGCTGTTGAACTCTTGTATTTCACGCTCACGCTCTACAATCAGACGGACGGCGACGCTCTGTACGCGACCTGCTGAGAGGGCGGGCTTCACCTTGCGCCACAGGACGGGCGACAGTTTGAAACCTACCAGACGGTCGAGCACGCGGCGAGCCTGCTGGGCGTTTACCAGATTCATGTCCAGGTGGCGTGGTGTTTCGATAGCTTTCAGGATAGCGGGTTTGGTGATCTCGTGGAATACGATACGGTTGGTCTTCTTCTCGTCCAGTCCCAGTACTTCACACAAGTGCCATGAGATGGCTTCTCCCTCGCGGTCCTCATCGGATGCGAGCCATACTTTCTCTGCCTTTTCAGCGTTGGACTTCAGGTCCTTGACCAGTTTTTCTTTCTCTTCAGGGATCTCGTATTCAGGTTTGAGCGTGTTGGTGTCAATGCTCATCTCCTTCTTTTTCAAGTCGCGGATATGGCCGTAGCTTGACATTACCTTATAATCGCTGCCCAGGAATTTCTCAATGGTCTTTGCCTTGGCAGGAGACTCTACTATCACTAAGTTCTTTTGCATATCTCGTTATACTTTTATTTCATTACGGGCTGCAAAAGTAGGCAAAAGATTTGGTTACACCTTATATATATAGTGGTTTTTTTATTTTCTTAACTTTTCGCGAAGGAATCTGATGACGGCATTGCGGATGCTGGTCAGCCCGAATTCGGCGGGATTTACCTCGTTGATGGGTATCCACATGGCCTCTGCGGCATCGTCTTCCGCGGTGACGGGGATATGGTCGCCGTGGACGCGCACCAGGTAGTCCATGTCGAGGGTGTGGACCCCCATGCCACTATACACGTAGACGTTGGGTGACGAGAACAGGTACTGGATGTCCGTCACGTCCAGTCCTGTCTCTTCCTTGATTTCGCGTATCATGCCCTGTTCCACGGTTTCGCCCATGTCGCAGAACCCGCCTGGGAGGTCGAGTGTTCCCTTGGCAGGCTCTTTTGCCCTGCGCACCACCAGCATCTCATCGTTGTCATTCACGATAAAGGCTGCCGTGGCAGAGCACGGATTGGCATAGTAGGTGAATCCGCAGTCCTGGCAATGCTTGCTCTTGAAGTTGTTGACCACGAAATGCCGACTGCCACAGACGGGACAGTATTTGAATTTCTCTAAGGGATGTTCCATTACCAGTTGTCTGTTCTGAAGGGGAATAGGGGTAGTCCGCCGGCGTTGGCAAGGTTGCCCAGCTGCCAGTTGCGGAAACAATAGCGCACGGCAACGGGCTCTTTCACGGCATCGCTCTTGATGACGATACACTCATCCCAGTAGCCGCCGCCCGGCTGCCAGAAATGGCTAGCCTTGGCAGGATGGAACACGTGGTCGGCACCTGCCAGTTCGAAGCCCTTGATGTCTTCGAATCGGCTGATGGCTCCGCATTCGTTGTTGAGGTGAATCATCGCGGTGTCGCCCTTGACCTGCATGTCCTTGTACGATGGACTCTCGCAGATAACGGACTGCATGCCGTAGGTCTTGTTCAGCGCCAGGAAGGCCAGTCGCTCACCCACCTTCTGCTTCTGGGCAGGGTGAATCTGTGTGCCCTCATAGGGATAGACGGCATCGTTGGTGCAGACCAGTCCGCTGTTGGGAATAATCTGCGAGGCGCGGAACTGCTGTTCCTGCAGCAGGGCGTTCCATGTGCCCTGCTTGTCACCGCTGTCGAAGGGGGCTATCTGTACGAAGTAGAAGGGTATCTCGCCCAGTTTGAACTGCGCGCGCCACTGTTCCACCAGCAGTTTCAGTCGCTCGGAGTATTGGTTGCCGGGGTCTCCCACGTTCGAGCAGCCTTGGTAGAACAGGATGCCCTTCACGGTGTAGTTCAGGATGGGGTTGAACGTGCCGTTGCCCCACACCAGTGCGCGATGGTAGTCCCATTCTTTCTTGAAGTTCACGATGCCCATCGAGTCGGTAGGCTCCTGCGTGTATTTCTTCAGGTTCTCCTTGGTCAGCCAGCTCTCCACGCGCGTGCCGCCCTTGTTGGCTTCAATGAGTCCGATGGGGATGTCGAGCGCTTTGTTGACCATTTTGGCAAAGAAATACCCTGTTGCGGAGAACTCTGCGACGGTCTGTGGCGAACACTCGCGCCACTGTGTGTCAGCATCCTCCTGTGGTGTCATGCGCATGATGCTGGGTATCTTGGCTGAGCGCACCTGGCGCTTGCCGGCGGCATTGATAACCTCCTTGTTGTAGTTCAGCACGGGACAGTTGCCGAAGCCCTTGACGGGCATTTCCATGTTCGACTGTCCGGCACATACCCACACCTCGCCCGCGAGCACATTATTGATAGTCACCTTGCCGTCACCGTCGTCGAAGGTGATGCTCAGCGGCTCGTAGCTCGCCTTGGGCGACTTCACCGTCAGCAGCCATCGTCCTTGCTTGTCGGCTTTTGCCTCAGCCTTCTCTTTCGACCATGACGTGGTGGCTACCACCTTGCTGCCCGCCTTGGCCCATCCCCACAGGCGCACGTCCGTCTGCTGTTGGATTACCATGTTGTCACTTACCAGGTGGGGCAGCTTCACCTTGGCTTGACCGCCCATCACCATTGCTGCCAGTGCAGCCATCAATGCTATTCTCTTGTTCATGTTAGTAGTTTTATTTCTAAACAATGGTGCAAAATTAATAAAAGTCTGGCGAAAAAGAAAATAAAACAGAAAAAAACAGTCGAGGGTGGATATGGTTGATGATAGGTATTAATGGTAGCAATTGTTACTATTAATTCTAGCAATTGCAAGTATTAATGGCTGCAATTTGTACTATTAATAGTCATATAAGTTTTATACAGTAATACAGTTTATATAGTGTAATATAGGTATTTTCACGCGTACCGCGTGCGCGGTACGCGTGAGAATACCTTTGGGAAATACTGTATTTGTTGTATCTTCTGTATTCAAGATACATTGAAGACTGCAAAGATAGTAAATTTTTGGGGCATTTCCAATTAATTGACTGATTTTTTCTTTTCTCTTTGTGAAATAGGAAGAAAAACAGTATCTTTGCAATCAGAAAACCAGATGATATGAGACAATTACTTATTTTTGCAATGATGTTAGTGGCAACAGCGGCTAACGCACAGAAGCCGATAGAGATGAATTTGTGGCCCGACGGTCCACGTGTGAGCAGTGGCGACCCGGAAGACCAGGCTAAGATATGGGTGTACTTGCCCGACAGCAAGAAGGCTACGGGACGGGCGGTGGTGTGCTGTCCGGGCGGCGGCTACCAGCATCTGGCGATGCAGCATGAAGGTCACGACTGGGCTCCGTTCTTCAACGGGCAGGGCATTGCGCTCATCGTGTTGAAATACCGTATGCCCCATGGCCACTACCAGGTGCCCCTGGAGGATGCGGAGAAGGCGATGAAGGTGGTGCGCGGACATGCTGACGAGTGGCATATCAACAAGAAGGACGTGGGCATCATGGGATTCTCGGCAGGCGGTCATCTGGCCTCGACGCTGGCTACCCACTCGTCGGGCGATGCTGCGGCGAATTTCCAGATACTGTTCTATCCGGTCATCTCGATGGAGCAGGGCACCACCCATCAGGGCTCACGCGAGAATCTGCTGGGCAAGAAGCCTAAGCGGAAGGAGGTGAATGAATATAGCAATGAGCAGCGTGTCAGCAAACACACGCCGCGAGCCTTTATCGCACTGGCCGGCGACGACCGCTCGGTGCCTCCAGCCAACAGTCTGAGCTATTATGAGGAGATGCGCAACAACAAGGTGCCTGCGACTATGCACATCTACCCGGAAGGAGGCCACGGCTTCGGCATCCGCCAGTCGTTCCCCAGTCATCTGGAGATGATGATGGAGCTGAAAGCGTGGCTCGGAAGTTTCTAAGTACTTTAGAGGTGAGAGGTTTTGGCTTAGAGCAGGTTTTTAATAGCCTGCTCTATGTCTTTGATGGTCTGTGAGCGACCTACGAGGTTGTTTCCACGGTCGATGAGGAAGAACTCGGGCACGCTCTGCACGTTGTAGAGATTAAGGATGGACGAGTTGAGGCCCTGGTCCTCGCGAACGTTGATCCACGGGAGGGCAGCCGTCTGCTGCTTCCAGAAGTGCTCGTCGGGGTCGAGGCTGACCTGATAGATCTCAAAGCCCTGATCGTGGTATTTGTTGTAGAGCTCGCGTAGCAAGAGGATGCGGGCGGGCGACTCGTTGGTGGCAAAGACGTGGAAGTCGAGCAGCACGACCTTGCCGGTCAGCTGGTTCAGGTGGCGCAGCTGTCCCTTGTTGTCGTTCAGCGCAATGTCGATGAGTCCGGCAGCCTGAATCTTGCTGGCATCGATGGTGCGGGCGCTGTTAGCCTCGCTGATGCGCACGTTCTTCATGCCCTCGATGGCGATGTTGTGCAGGTTGGCACCGCGCTCGGCGTTGGGGTAGTAGGTGTCCCAGCTGGTGGCGACGGCGGCATACACCTTGATATCGTCCTTGTTGGTGCGTGGATTGAAGAGCAGCATGTTGCCCAGCGTCTGGAAGAGCGCGAAATAGGCATACGACTTGTCGGGAGCCGGGAAGATATACTGCTTCTTGACCTCGTCCTTGTATTGCTGAATCATGTTGAGGATGCTGTCGTTCGACTGGTCGACGGTGAGCTGCTCGTTGTTGCTGACAAGGATGGCACGGCGCTGGAGGTCCATCTGCTTGAGGGCGAGCTCCTTGATTTTCTGACAGTTGTCGGAACCGCTGACCTCGTATTGCGTGGCCATCTGCGGATAGGCAGCCTTGACGGTCACCGTCTCGGTAGAGTCGATGGCGACGTTGATAATCTGGTCGCTGATGCGCAGTCGGTAGAACTCGGGAGCCTCCGTAGCCTCGCCGCTGAACGAGAAGCTGCCGTCGGCACTGAGCTTGACGGAGTCGACAGGTGTGATTTCGCTGATGCCGACGTTCTCCAGATAGAGCACGGAGTCTTGTGCCTCGGTGATGTTTCCCTCTACGTGAAATTTCTTTTCGCTGCACGAAGCCATGCCCAGCAGGGCCAGTGCCATGATAACATATTTCTTCATTTGTTGCGTCTTTTGTTTTAATTTGCGTGCAAAAGTACGAAATAATTATGAATTTCGCACTATGAAAAGGCAATTTATTTCAGAGTCGTCCGCTTTCGCGATAGCTGTAATAACTGCCGTCAGTGATGATGACATGGTCGAGGAAGTGGATGCGCATCACGTCGCATGCCGCCTTGATACTGCTGGTCAGCTGGCTGTCCTGCTGACTGGGACGGAGGTTGCCCGAGGGGTGGTTGTGGCAGACGGCGATGATGGTGGCGTTGGTGGTGACGGCTTCGCGCATGATGATGCGGATGTCGACAGCCACCTCTGTGATGCCGCCGTGCGAGATGCGTACCTTGCGGATGAGGCGGTAGTTCTGGTTCATCAGCAGGAGCCAGAACTCCTCGACGTCCAGGTCCTGCATCACGGGATGCATGTGGTTGTAGATGCGCGTGGCAGTGCCCAGGTCGGGGCGTTCCTCGGGTGTTTCCATCTGGCGCCGCTTGCCCAGCTCGCAGGCTGCCAGGATGCTGATAGCCTTCGCCTCGCCAATGCCGTTGTACTGGCATAGTTTGCGAATGGTCATCTTGCCGAGTGTGTTCAGGTTGTTGTGGCAGTCGGCCAATACGCGCTTCATCAGGTCGACGGCACTCTCCTTGGGAGAACCGGAACCTATCAGGATAGCCATCAGCTCGGCATTCGACAAGGCTTCAGCGCCTTGCTGCATGAGTCTTTCGCGGGGGCGGTCTTCTTCAGCCCATTGGTTGATGTTCAACTTCTCCATGTCCTATCGCAACTTTCCGCTGAAGAGTGACTCGAGGAATCCGATGCCGTAGCCTATGAGCTGTACGAAAACGGCTGCCACCGAGAGGATGCCTACCTTAAGGCTTTTCGACTGGATGCTTGAATCGATGAGGATAAGCAGGGCGTAGAGCAGCAGGAGAACCAGTGACAGTGCGCAGGTGAACGGTGCCAGTAGCAGCAATGCGGCTACACCGACGGTGAACACGGAGGGTAGGGCATGGACGGGTTTCAGCGCCTCGGGATACATGCGCCAGAGATTTACGCGGGCATAGCCGCTGTTATAGACCTGGCGCCAGAACTTACGGAAGTCGGTGCGGCGCTTGTGCCACACCCAAGCCTCGGGGAAGAGCCGACAGCTGTAGCCTGCCTTGTAGATGCGGATGGAGAAATCGATATCCTCGCCGTAGAGTGACATCTTCGAGAAACGCGTCTTGGAGAATCCGCCCAGTGCGAGGTAGGCCTCGCGTCGGATGCCGAGGTTAAACGAGCGGGGATAGAACTTGTCGAGTTGCTTCTTGCCGCCACGAATGCCGCCGGTGGTGAAGAATGAGGTCATCGCATAGGAGATGGCCTTCTGCACGTCGGTAAACGACTCGTGGGCAGCATCGGGACCACCCCAGGCATCGGAGGGCTGGCGCTGCAACTCGTCGTCGATGGCTTGCATGAAACCATGGGGCGCTACGGCGTCAGAATCGACAATCAGCACATACTCGCCACGGGCGCGCTCCACACCATAGTTACGGCTTTGTCCCGGACCGCTGTTCTCCTTGTAGTAATAATGCAAATCAAGGATGTTTGCGTATTTTTCGCAAACATCCTTGCATGTGATTTTTGAACCGTCCTCTACAATGACTACCTCAAAGTCCTTGAATGTCTGGGAACTGAGGCTCTCAAGCAGCTCGTCCACTTCGTCAGGACGATTGTAGACCGGTACAACGATGGAATATTTCATTATTCCTTAGCGCGAGCCAGATAAGAACCGTCGCGAGTGTCTACCTGAATCAGGTCGCCCTCGTTGATGAACAGGGGAACGCGAACTTCAACGCCAGTCTCCAATGTTGCGGGCTTCAAGGTGTTGGTAGCGGTGTCGCCCTTGATGCCGGGCTCAGAGTGGGTGACGCGAAGAATGGTCTTCACGGGCATCTCAGCGTAAAGAATGGTACCGTCGGTGGTGTCGCTGACAACAGAAACCACGTCGCCTTCCTTCATGTACTCGTGGCCGATAACAAGGTCGTTGGCAATGGGAATTTGCTCGAAGGTCTCCTGATTCATGAAGATGCGGCCTTCCTGATCCTCATACAGATACTGGTAGTCGCGGTGCTCGATGACAACGTCCTCCAGCTTCTCGCCGATGTTGTAGCGACGCTCCAAAACGCGGCCGTCAGTGACGTTCTTCATCTTGATGTTCATAATGGTGTTTCCCTTACCGGGCTTACGATGCTGGAAGTCGATGCAAACCCAAATGGCACCGTCCATGCGGATGGCGGTTCCTTTCTTAATGTCTTGTGAATTAATCATAAAAATAGTACTATTATAATATGTAAACTTTCATTTTCCGGCTGCAAAGGTACAACTTTTCCATGAAAAATGAGTAAAATATAGAGAATTTTCGCTCAAAACTTGCGTAATTCGAAATAATTACGTAATTTTGCAGCCCGAAACTCCGAATTTCAACAATAAAATTAAGATAGAACAATGAAAAGAACATTTCAGCCGCACAATCGTCGTCGCGTGAACAAGCATGGCTTCCGCGAGCGCATGGCAACGAAGAATGGTCGTCGCGTATTGGCTTCTCGCCGCGCTAAGGGCCGTAAGAAGTTAACTGTATCGGACGAGCATCACGGAAAGTAAATCCTGACACGTCTCAGTGATAAGAATTGGGTATGTTTTCAAGAAATATACCCAATTTTTTTGTTGTGTCAATTATTCTTTGTAATTTTGCTCCATTAAATCTTAATATATTAATGAACACAAAGGATTTTGGATCTAAGATATTCAGCCGTTACCTGATAGGACATCTGGTTGCGATGGCCGTTTTCATCGTGCTGCTGTGTGTGGGTATCAAGTTCGGTCTGGACTTATATACCCATCATGGACAGGGAATCGTGGTGCCGGATTTGAAAGGCATGACTTACGAGAAAGCTTTCCGTCTGCTTGACGAAAACGGACTGCTCATTGTGGTCAGCGACTCGGGGTATAACAAGAAATTGCCTGCCGACTGCATCTTGGCACAAACACCAGGCTTCGGACAGCGAGTTAAGGAGGGACATATTATCTATGTGACCGTCAATTCGCCCTCATCACCATCGTTCACTATACCGGACATTGTCGACAATTCCAGCTATCGTGAGGCAGAAGCCCGTCTGATGGCGCAGGGTTTCAAACTGACGGAGCCCATGAGGATAGATGGCGAAAAAGACTGGGTCTACGGCATCCTGTGCCGGGGACGCCGTGTGTCAAACGGAGACCGCATCCCTATTGAGTATCCGCTGACGCTTATGGTGGGCAGGGGAGCAATCGACGATTCAACTGCTGTGGAATTTGTTGAGCCCGTGTATAGCCAGGAAGACAGTGAGGTCGATGAGTTTGTAGAAGTAAAGGAACCGCCAAAGGCTAACTGATATGACAGAAGAACAGGATGATATGGAATTGATAGAAGACGAGGTGGACACAGCGTCTGACGGACAACTCTACGAGCATATGCGCATGGAGGTGGACCAAGGTCAGGTGCCTGTGCGCATTGACAAATATATGTCGGAGCATCTTCCTCACTCGTCGCGCAACCGCATCCAGAAAGCCGCTGATGCTGGCTTCATCCAGGTAAATGGGACTCCCGTCAAAAGTAACTACAAGGTAAGACCAGGCGATGTCGTCACACTGATGTTGGACCGTCCGCATTACGATACAACCATCGAACCGGAGGACATCCCGCTGAATGTCGTCTACGAGGACGACCAACTCATGGTCATCAATAAACCGGCAGGTATGGTGGTGCATCCAGGTGTGGGAAACTTCCACGGGACATTGGTCAACGCCATTGCATGGCACCTGCGCAACCTGCCTACCTACGACCCCAACGATCCCAGTGTCGGACTGGTACACCGCATCGACAAGGATACCAGTGGACTGCTTGTCGTCGCCAAGACACCTGAAGCCAAGACGGAGCTGGGCGCACAGTTCTTTAACCACGATACGCACCGCTCGTATCAGGCGTTGGTTTGGGGCAACTTCACAGAGGACACCGGGCGCATAGAAGGTAATATCGGACGAGACCCGAAGGACCGCCAGCGTATGGCGGTATTCCCGCCAGGATCAGACATCGGCAAGAGCGCTGTGACGCACTATAAGGTGCTGGAACGCTTTGGCTATACCACTCTGGTGGAATGCCGGCTGGAAACAGGACGTACCCACCAAATACGTGCCCATATGAAACATATTGGTCACCCGCTGTTTGCTGACGAACGCTACGGCGGCATGGAAATTCTGCGTGGGGAGCGCACCGCCTCGTATAAGGCATATATCCAGAACTGTCTTAGGCTCTGCGGGCGACAGGCACTGCATGCCAAGACGCTGGGCTTCGTTCATCCTACCACCCACGAACAGATGGACTTTACCAGTGAACTGGCTACAGATATGAACGAGTTGATAGACAAATGGAGAAAATATGTCAATGGTAAGATAGCTCAATAAATAGAAAATAGTTAAATTGTAAATTAAGATAATGAAACAACTGAAACGCAACATTGCCATCGTCTGTGGTGGCGACTCTTCTGAGCACGACGTATCGCTGCGCTCGGCACAGGGGCTTTATTCGTGGTTTGACAAAGAGCGGTACAATGTGTATATCGTGGATGTGAAAGGACAAGACTGGCACGTGGAGCTGCCTGGCGGAATCACAGCCAAGATAGACCGCAACGACTTCTCGTTCGTAGAGGATGGCAAAGCCAAGTTGTTCGACTATGCCTATATTACCATTCACGGAACACCCGGTGAGAATGGTATCTTGCAGGGCTATTTTGACCTGGTGGACATCCCTTACTCGACGAGTGGCGTGCTCGTTGAGGCTATGACGTTCGACAAGTTCGTGTTGAACCAGTATCTACGTGGCTATGGTGTGGCTGTGGCTGACTCGATGTTGATTCGCCGTGGTTATGAGCACCTGGTGAGCGAGGATGAGATAGAGCGCCGCATCGGCATGCCTTGCTTCGTGAAACCTGCCACCGACGGATCCAGTTTCGGTGTTAGCAAGGTGAAGAATAAGGACCAGTTGGCTCCTGCCTTGCGCAAGGCTATGCTGGAGAGCGACGAGATCATGGTGGAGCAGTATCTGGAGGGAACGGAAATCACCATTGGATGCTACAAGACCAGTGAGAAAGAGGTGCTGTTGCCCATTACCGAGGTGGTGACTAAAAACGAGTTCTTCGATTATGACGCCAAATACAACGGACAGGTGGAGGAGATTACCCCTGCCCGCATCAGTGAGGACTGGGCGCGCAGGGTACGTGAGATAACCAGCCACATCTATGACATCCTGCACTGCAACGGTATTATCCGCATAGACTACATCATCTCGAAGGATGGTAAGATACGCATGCTGGAGGTGAACACCACGCCAGGCATGACACCAACCAGCTTCATTCCCCAGCAGGTGAAGGCAGCCGGACTCACCATGACGGAAGTGCTGACGGATATTGTAGAAAACCAGTTTTAAGGAAAAGAGAATAACGAATGGTGAAAAGGGAAGAGTTTGACGAGATAAGGCCTTTCGAGGAAGGCGAGATGCAACAGGCGTTTGAGGAACTGCTGGCAGACCGCCAGTTCTCACACTTGTTGCAGGGCTTCGTGCCCTGGTTGCCCAAAGGTCTGCGCAATGGCGTGCTGAAACTGCTGTTCACGGGTATCAAGACACCTCTGGACTTCCAGAAGCGGTTTATGAAACCCATCGTATGGCACATCATCCACAAGCATACTGACGGCTGCTCGTTTGGCGACAAGGCGTTGCCAGCAGACAAATCGCTGCGATACACCTTCCTTTCGAACCACCGCGACATCGTGCTCGACTCCGCCTTCCTCGACGTGATGCTGGTTAAGAATGGCTATCCTACCACCGTGGAGATAGGCATTGGCGACAACCTACTGATATACCCATGGATTAAGCAGTTGGTACGTATGAACAAAGCCTTTACGGTACGCCGTGGACTGACAGCCCACGAAATGATGCGCTCCAGTCAGTTGATGAGCAGTTACATCCACTATGCCGTGACTCAGAAGCATGAGAACATCTGGATAGCACAGCGTGAGGGACGTGCCAAGGATTCGAGCGATCATACACAGGATTCGGTTCTGAAAATGCTGGCGATGGGTGGCGAAGGTGACTTTGCCGACAAGCTGCGCGACCTGAACATAGTACCGCTGACTATCAGCTATGAGTTCGACCCGTGCGACTACCTGAAGGCACAGGAGTTCCAACAGAAACGCGATAACCCCGCCTTCAAGAAGAGCAAGCAGGACGACTTGGACAACATGCGGACGGGCATCTTTGGCTATAAGGGACGTGTGCACTACCAGTGTGCACAGCCTATCAATACTTGGATTGACGAGTTGCGTGAACTGCCTAAGAATGAGTTCTATGCTGCACTCAGTCAGCGTATTGACCATGAGTTGCACCGTAACTATCGCCTGTATCCTTGCAACTATATCGCCCTTGACGAACTTGAGGGCACCACTGCTCATGCCAGCCAGTACACCGAGAAGGACAAGGCTCGTTTTGAGAAGTATCTGCAAGGTCAACTGGCTAAGATTAACATCCCTAATAAGGATGAAGCCTATCTCCGTGAACGTATGCTGACGATGTATGCCAATCCCGTCCGTAACTATCAGGCTGCACAATGAGGAAACTGCTCTTATATACCTTCTTGCTTCTGCTTTTCTCGTGTGAGACCGACAGTTATGAGAAAGGCCAGGGTAAGTATTCGCTCATGCGGGCTGATTTTGCAGAACTGGCAGTCAACAGTCAGCAACAGGGTGTCAGCTTTGTAACGGATGAAGGGGAACAGCTCGCATTGGCAAATCCGCTGACGGCATCATGGATAACACGTCCTGATACGACCTATCGCACTATTGTTTATTATAATAAGGTGGAAAACGGACGTGCAGAGATCGTTTCCCTTGGTAGAATGGGTGTGCTGTCGCCTGTTCCTCACTGGCGCCTCAAGGAGATGCCTCAGGATCCGCTTGGCGTAGAGAGCGTATGGCTGACAAGAAATGGGAAATACATCAACCTCGGTTTATTACTGAAGAACGGACGCATTGAGGATGAAGAGGGTACCCATGTACTGGGACTTTGCCGTGATACCGTGCTGAAGAATGACAACCAGACACAAACAGCCTACTACCGCTTGTTACATAGCCAAGGTGATGCCCCTCAATATTACACCAACCGTCGTTATGTCAGTATCCTGCTCCCTCAGGAGCATCTTGATACGGTGCGCCTGAGCATGGAGACTTATTCGGGCAGGTTAGAGAAAGTGATAGCCCTTCAGTAAGCTATGTTGTTCATCAGACGCTGGCTCGTATGGTTGAGCCGTATTCACCGTGTGTGTGGCTTCGGCATCCAGTCGCCTACCGACTATGCTTTTGTCCGCTACGTGGTGAACGAGCACTGGCCGTATTATGCCTATGAGGAATTGACTGACAAAGACTGGCTGACGGAGAAACTGGGACGGCTGTACTTCCGGCTAGCCAACTGGCGACAACCCAGGGTGATGCAGGAAGACCGTTATCAGCGCTATTGGCAGGCAGGATGTCGGAAAACTCGTTTTACTGCGGATGTGGATACCGTGGAACTGGCTCGCATTGAAGTGGAGGATATCATGACATGGAACCAATTGTTGCCAAAATGCAATGACCAGTCGGTTGTCGTAGTGGAGGACATCTGGCGGAACAAGGAACAATGGGAGAGCATGTCGCAAGACAAGCGGGTCGTCATCTCCTTTGACCTCTACTACTGCGGTATCGTCTTGTTCGATACACATCGATATAAACATCATTATCAGATAAATTTCTAAAAACCTGGAACAATGAAAATCACGAAAGTTTACACTCGAGGAGGCGACAAGGGAAAGACGTCGCTCGTGGGAGGCCAGCGCGTGTCGAAAGCTTGCATACGACTGGAAGCTTATGGTACGATTGACGAGCTGAGCGCGCATCTGGGACTCCTGGCTGCAGAACTGCCGGAGGGACGTGAGCAGATGATGGTGGAGCGTATCCAAAACTGTCTGTTCAATGTCTGCACCAATCTGGCTACCGACCAGTCAAAGACGCCACTTTACCCCTCTGCTCATCTGCCAGAGGGCGAAATTGCCTTGTTGGAACAGGAAGTGGACACCATCATGCATGAGTTGCCTGAGGCACAAGGATTCATCCTCCCTGGTGGCACCCGAGAAGCTGCTCAGGCACATGTCTGCCGCACTATTTGCCGGCGTGCTGAACGTCGCATCGTAGCCCTTTCCGAAGAGGCTGATGTGTCTCCGGAAGTACAACAGTATATCAATCGTCTGAGTGATTATCTGTTTGTTCTAGCCAAAAAGTTGAATTTTATTGCAGGTAAGCAAGAAAAAATTTGGCAAAATGCTTGCAAATAAGAAAAAAAATATTACTTTTGCGGGCAAATTCACGAGGTGAACTAATTATCGAAAATTGTAAATCGTCAAATTGTAAATATTATTATGTATTGGACACTTGAATTAGCTTCAAAATTAGAAGATGCGCCTTGGCCAGCAACCAAGGACGAACTGATAGATTATGCCATCCGCTCCGGTGCACCCCTTGAGGTGCTGGAGAACCTTCAGGAGATAGAAGATGAAGGAGATGTCTACGAAAGTATTGAGGAAATTTGGCCAGACTATCCCTCGAAAGAAGATTTCTTGTTCAACGAGGATGAGTATTAAACGTTAGATTTTAATCTAAGTAATTTAAAATCAGCGAGATAAGTAAATTTTATTTGTTTGTCTCGCTTGTTTTTTACCACCTAAAACTACACTATTTATTTGTCTAAATCACATCTTTTAACTCTAAAAACAGGGTTTGTTTGTCTAAAAGTTAGTACTTTTGCACATCCTCAGGAATAATAAGACAAACAAATAGTAATTATGGGAAGACCAAAGAGACTTTATCCGTTGGGTAAGTATCGTCTCCGCACTCCGAAGACGATAGACAAGAGTAAGACCTATCCTATTGAGTTGGAATACACATGGAATAGGCAGGTTCTAAGGAAGTCAGCTAATATATTCGTGAAAGCAGCTGACTGGAATCAGAATGGAAACCAAGGGCGTGGCGAAATACGTTCGAGTTACGGTAATGAGTATAAGAGACTCAACAAGGTGCTAATGGAGCGAGTTGATACCATGGATGCACAGCTTGCGGAATACAATGTCAAGCATCCGAATCAAATTACTGCGGAGGTGATCGCTGGCTTCTTGTCACACAAACCACTGACACGAAAAGATCAAGGTAAAGACTTCGCAGAGTTTGTATTGGAGCGATTGGAGTCTGAATATTCCCGTCATAAGATTGGACGCAGTAGATATAAGAATGGTATTTGCTGTATGAACGTTTTCACAACCTTCTTGCGAGCAACGAACCAAGGAACATACGAAAAGGACAAGATATATGTGGGCGATATTACCCCAGAGCTGATAGACGGCTATATAACTTGGCGACGAGATATAAGGCAGAATGGTGACGAGACGATTAATCACTCTCTGACTCCAATTCTCAAAGCATGTTCGTATGCTGCCGAGTTAGGTATGATCGAGCAGAGTGTGAATGCCCGTATTCAAGACATGATGATTGTAACCAAACCGTCACTATCGGATGAAGAGAGTGAATTTGATGGTAAGGCATTGACAAAGGAGCAGATGGATGCTCTATTGGAATATTACAAGAATTGCAAGGAACCTCGGCGAAAGGAATTCATGGAAATGTTCTTCTTTGCTTTCCATGCTTGCGGCCTTCGTATTGTTGACGTGATGACACTTCAATGGGGTCATATCAACTTTGAGAAAAAGGAGTTGAGGAAGATAATGATCAAAACCAGCAAACGCCATGTGATACCACTAACAGTACCAGCATTGAAAATCCTGCGTAAGTGGCAAGAGAAGCGGGTGGGATGTCGTTACGTTTTCGATTTGGTTAACGATAATCTGGATCTGAATGATGAGGAAGCTCTATACAAAGCCCGCATTAATGCCACGAAGTGCATTGGCCAATCATTGGCTGTGGTAGGTGAGCAACTTGAATTCCCCTTTAGTCTGTCGATGCATGTAGCCCGTCACAGCTTTGCCGTTATGGCATTAAACAAAGGACTGTCAATGTCAGTCGTGAGTCGCCTACTAGGGCATGGTAGTACTGACATCACGGAGAAAGTATATGCTCACTTCCTACCAGAGACTTTGTCTGCAGAAATGGATAAACTGCATGATGATTTGGTAGAGTTGGAACCATTTTAGTCAAAATTAGTGGAAAGAAGTGATACTTCAAGTGTTAAAATGTGGTTTTTCGAAGAATAATTCGTAATTTTGCAGGCTCAAACGATTGGTAAGATGGCAAACGATATAGTATCAGTAAACGAAGTGCAAGGTGAGGTAATCTTTTACCAACCTGATAACACCATGCGCCTTGAGGTTAGATTGGAAGATGAGACTGTTTGGCTGACCCAGCAGCAGATGGTTACGCTATTCCAATCCAGTAAGGCTAACGTGAGTGAGCATATTAGGAATATTTACGACCAAGGGGAATTAGAACAGGAGGCAACCGTTCGGAATTTCCGAACAGTTCGAAAGGAAGGTAATAGGATGGTCAACAGAACGTTAACCTATTACAACTTGGATGCTATTATCTCTGTGGGCTTTCGTGTTAATACCAAAAGGGGTATTATGTTTCGTCAATGGGCAAATAGGACGCTTAAGGAGTATCTACTCCGAGGTTATGCATTTCATCAGCAGATGATAGCCATGCAGCGGCAGATAGACGTACGCTTGGAAGAACAAAATGAACGATTGTCTGCGGTGGAGAATCATTTGCACGAACATGACCAGAAGTTTGACATGATAGTTAAAACGCCTGAGTTGCCGAATGAAGGCGTGTTCTTTGACGGACAGATTTTCGATGCTTTCAAATTGGTGATGCAGCTTATAAAGAGTGCTGAGCATAGGATTATTCTTATTGATAACTATATCAACGAGGAGATTTTGACGATGTTTGATCAACGCGCAAATGGTGTTACTGCTTGCATCTATACGGCAAGAATAGACAGTGCTATGCAACTTGCCATCCAACGGCATGACGCGCAATATGATCCAATACCAGTTAATGTGTTCCGCATGAGTCATGACAGATGGCTTATTATCGATGACAAAGTGTATCATTTTGGAGCATCATTGAAAGATCTGGGAAAGAAATGGTTTGGAGTCTCCCTGTATCAGGATATAACCCCAGAAGAATTGTTGTCAAAAATTAGCTGATGATGTTTCAAATTTCTTTTTTGGCGATAGGACTATCTGTTTTAATGCTTGCAATCGCTTATATTTTCAAAAGACATCAACGAGCAATCCTATGGGCTGCGGCGTTGATACTCTTTATAGGAACTGCATTGTCACTTGGTCTCGGTCTGGTGAAGATTGTTGAGAATGGTGTGGTTAATCAAATCGCAGTATATTCCATAATTCTCTCTTTTATTTGTTCTGCCATTTTTGCTTGTAATGCGGAAAAGGTTCATGCGGCAATGCAAAAGAAAGATTCTGTTTTAAAAATCTCATCAGAATCGCAGCTTGAAGAAAACTCTGAAGAAGATAGTAATCATGTAGATGATGATGGAGTAAATGAAGCTAAAGAACATGTCCAACTTCCCTCCAGACTTAATACACAACTTGCTTGTGAAATATTCTCAAAGGCAATAGAGGCGGGACTGATGGAAGAGAATGGCGACCATTACAAGTGGAAGCAGTCTAAGGTTCTTTTAGCTTATATGTGTGGAAGAATTTATTGCGAGGATAGACCCAAATATGACCGAATAGAAGATAAAACCTTCTGGAAATTTGGTCGAACAGAGTTCTTTCCAGAGTCCGACTTGAATGAATTGTTTGAAGTAACGGACTTAGCACAATCTCGACAAAATAGAAAAGACAGCCCTGTTCCACAGGGAAGTGACAAAATCGACGAATTATTTTGAGTAGCTGTATTAGCTACTCTTTTTTTGTTTATAATCAAGGAGTTATGGGTCTTTGGATAACTTCATCCTAACTTCATCCTAATACCATCCTAACATGTTATGCAGTGTTAGCCAAATTCAGGCTAACACCGTGTCTATGGCAATATAGGTACCTTTGCCGCCGATAAACGCAGACGCAAGTGCACAATTGCTCTGCATAATAATAATCGGTAAAGGACTTGAGTGTGCAATCAAGCTCTGGAGCCATAGCATTTTTAACATGAAGAAAAAAAATAGTGATTTTTCTGAGAAGGAACTTTTAGAAAAGATCCTCTCAATCCTGGCAGGAAAAGAAGATTCTCCTGTCAGAGCGAAGCAGGTATGCACACGTCAACTCTATAGCAATAAGGAACTGATGGACTTGCTTCAAGTTAAGGATAGGTACTTAAAGAAGTTACGTGACAATGGCTATATAGGCTATTCGCGTGAAGGCGATAAGTATTGGTATACGCAAGACGATGTAAACAAGTTCCTGCGCAAATTCCATTATGAAGCTTTTGCCACCAATCCAAACTTACCAGAGCGGAAAGGAGGTGATGTATGGTGATTGATACTGACCATCTGGTTAACCAAATCCATGCACAAGTGGAAGGAGTTGCTGAAACTGGCTTTCCGATGGATGTGTTCCCTGAGCGCATACAGAAGATTATCTATGATCTGGTAACTTACGAGAACTACAACATGGAATACACGGCTTCCATCATTCTCTCTGCCTATGCTACAGCCATTGGTAATACCTACCATGTGAAGATTAAAGGTAACTGGGTTAGCAGTTGCGCCCTGTTTATGATATTGGTGGGCAGACCGGGACTCGGCAAGACACCGCCATTGGGTTTCCTTTATCAGCCCATCCGTGAGAATGACCGCCAGTTGCTTGCCAAGGCACACAAGGAATATGAGTTGTACGAACAGCAGCAGGTCGTAAAGAAGGACGGTGAGGTGAAGGAACCGATGGAGAAGCCCCGTCTGGTGCAGACTGTTATTTCTGACTTCACCCCAGAGGCCATGTTAAGCATCCATTACGACAACCCTCGTGGCATCGTACTACTCGTTGATGAGGTGGTAGCACTGTTCAATTCTGTAAAGCGCTATAGTGCAAAGAGCAATCTGATAGAGGATTTGCTGTCTGCTTATAGTGGCCAGCCGATAAAGGCTGTCAGGAAGACAGAGGCTTTTCCGATGAGTATCCCCCGTCCTTGTATCAACCTGATAGGTGGTGTACAGACCAATATCCTTGATGAGATATTCAGGAAGGAGTATGTTGCCAACGGACTGACCGACCGTTTCCTGTTCGTATTCCCCAAGAACAAGAAAATTCCTGAATGGCAGTTGGGTATAGACCAGAAACAGCACCCTGACACCATGAATACGTGGTCATGGTATGTCAACAAGGTACTGAATATCCCCTTCCAACTCTGTGAAGATGGGGTTACCGCTAATCCGAAGGTGCTGGAGATGACGAAGGATGCCAAAAACTACTTCTATTGCTGGAATAATGAGATTATTGACAGGGTGAATGCCATTGAGGATGACAATGAGGTAGAAAGCCGCCAAATGAAACTCAACGGCAATGCAGCCCGTCTGGCTCTTATCCTTCAGGTGATACGCTGGTCGGCTGGAGAGTGCCAGATGGATGCCATAGATCTGATTTCTGTTAAGGGAGCGATAAGTCTGATAGACTATTTTGAGGAGTCCTATCAGCGGGTAAAGGCTTGCACCATCACTGAGCCCAATTCAAAGAGCAGCGATGATTGGTTGGAGTTTGTTGGCGATACCTTCACCTCAGCCGATGCAGAGGCAGCAGCTATGAGTATAGGGCTTTCACGCCGTACTGTCTATAGTTCTCTCAAAAGACTATGCGAGTCCAGCCATCCTACAGTGATAAGGGTTAAGCAGGGAGTCTATTCCAAGATAGTGCATGATTTCACTTCTGCACAATGCACTTCTGCACTTTCGGATTCAGACTCGTCAGAACCCTCCAGTGAAAAGGAAGTGCAAAGTGCAGAAGTGCAGAGTGCAAGCGGTGCACAGGAAGGAGGCAGCGATGAGTGATTTCAGGTTCCATCTCCAGAAGTACAAGCATGGTAGCAAAATCACCTGCCCTGAGTGTAAGAGGAAACGCTGCTTCACCCGCTATGTGGATGAAGAGGGTATCATTGAGTTTCCTGACACGGTAGGCCGTTGCGACCATGAGCACAGTTGTGGTTATCACTACACTCCCAAGGACTACTTCCATGATTATCCAGACAAGGCACCCAAGGATTGGAAGGATGACAACACCCATATATATAATAAGGTGACGAAATCAACAATAGGGAAAGAGAAACCCAAGCCCATGGAACCGTCGCTGATTCCCTATGAGATTGTGCAGAAGAGTATCGCCAGATTTGATATGAATCCTCTACATGCCTATCTGTGTAGCATCTTCGGCAAAGAAGAAACCAAACGTTTGTTCCAGTTGTATTTTGTAGGGACAGGACATAAGTGGGGCGGATGTACGGTCTTCTGGCAGATTGACTTCAACGGCAATGTACGCGGTGGTAAGCTGATGGGGTATAATCGCGAGACAGGCCACCGCATAAAAAAGCCAACAAGTCAAGTCACATGGGCACACTCAGAACTGAAGTTGCAAGACTTCCATCTGGTTCAGTGCCTGTTTGGCGAGTATCAGCTTCGTCAAAGACCCACAGCAATCGTTGCCCTTGTGGAAAGTGAGAAGACGGCTCTTATCATGGCACACTTCATGCCAGATTTCGTATGGCTGGCCACTGGCGGCATGGATGGCTGTTTCAATGAGAAAACGATGCAAGTACTCCGAGGACGAACGGTAGTTCTCTTTCCTGATCTCGGCGGTTGGGATAAGTGGCAGAAGAAAACACAAGTTCTGAAGTTCATCTGCAAACGGGTCATTATGTCTGATGTGATAGAGCAGCAAGCCGCAGACGAGCATCGTGAGGCAGGTCTTGACATTGCAGACTTCTTCCTGATGAAAGCTACCTCTCACGAGATTCTGGCAGACATGATAAGACGAAACTCTGCTGTTCAATCACTCGTTGACAAATTAGGCCTAGAGATATGCGATGAAGAAGAATCACACTATGTGGGAAATTTGCCTAATCTCCGTTGGAAACTCATTCAGCGCAAGAAAGGTTAGTACTTCGTGACATGCGTGCAGGGAGATAAAGGGCTTGCCCTTGATATAGCCCACTATAACTACGAGCTTCGCTTTCGTAGTTGTGGGCTCTTCCGAGGGACTCAGGGCTTTGCCCTAAGAACCTACCAAGGGCTGCTTGCCCTATGGAACCTCGCAAGGGGGGTGACCCTCCCCCTTGACCGCCCCGCTCAGTGGCATCTGCCCCTAAGAACCCTGAGCAGGAAGTGACTCTCTCCCTGCACCCACCAATCAGGGTTCACACCCCGATACCTCTTTGGGGCAATAGCACAATAATATAACGTATTAAACAGGAAAAGATATGGCTACAATAGCAAAAGCATCTGAGCACATCAAGCCGTGCAATATTGCTCAGTGCGAACGACACAACAGAAGAGACGAGGACTATATCAAGTCTCTCGATCCAGCACGGCTATACATACGTCTTGAATTGACCCACAACAACGAAATGTATATCGCACCTGGCATGGAAGGTGTTACCCTTCAGCAGCACAACGACTATTTGAAGGCATTGGTCAAGGAAAAAACTGGCAGGGCCATGCAGGAGAAGGATGTGGAGTATAAGGACAAAAATGGTAAAACGAGAGTTCGTAAGGGCAGCAGTCCCATTCGTGAGGGTGTGGTAAACATCAAGCCTGATACCAAAATGGACGATTTGTTGAACTATGTCAATCGAGTGCATGAGAGGTGGGGCATCAGAGCCATCCAGATACACATGCACAGAGATGAAGGGCATTATGAGAATCCAGAGGACAAATCGACATGGCAGCCAAACCTCCATGCGCATATCATCTGGGACTGGATAGACCACCAGACAGGCAAGTCCTTCAAACTGAATGCCGATGACATGTCCCAAATTCAGGATATGGTTGCAGAGACATTGGAGATGGAGAGAGGCAAGCGCAAGGAAGAGACGGGTGCCGAACATTTGGAACGAAAAGACTTCATCTTGGCTAATCAGAGAAAGCAGAGTGCTGAACTTGACAACGAGATTGCCGAGAAACGGGATAGACTGAATACAGAAAACGGCAATGCCATCGTTTCTGGAGTGGCCAACCTTTTTGGTAAGGGCAAGTATGCTGATATGGAGAAAGAAAATAAGCGCCTAAAAGAGGAACTGCCAAAGCAAAAAGCAGCCATGCAGCGTCAATATCAAAAGGCTTTAGATGCTGAACGGAACCACCATACCCAGCAACTTGCAGAGAAGGATAAGCAAATTGAGGATCTGCAGGGCAAGTATAAGGGTGAGGTATTCCGCCATCAGCAGGATAATCAAGAGAAAGACAGGATCATCCGTCTAAAGGACAGCATCATCAATGATTATCGCGAACGACTCGGTCATTATCTGTCAACCCTTTCAGAACTGCTAAGAGGTGCTGTTAAAGCTGTAATTGATTATATTCAGTCTGGCTATCGCAGTTTCAGTTATCGCCAGGAGTGCGATGTCAAACGCTACATGAATAGCCAGCCCGATAAGGAGAAAGCTGCTGTCACAGTACTTAATGCCTCACTTCCCTTTTTGAAGAGCGATGAACACGAACGAGTGAAGGGACAACTTTCCTATATCGTTCAAGACATGAAGGAAGAACGACAACAAACTCTAAGCCGTGGATACCACATGTAATACACCGAAAAACAAGCCTGTCAGTAATTGCTGCTGGCAGGCTTGTAATAAATGGAGTTAAAAACTTGGCTCTTGATTGCCGCGAAGGAAGGTAATCCATCCATCCTTGTCTTTGAAGTAAAATCCTTCGAATCGAAGCGTCGTTTCATCGGCGTAGTCGAAGGTGGCGATATTAGAGTAGGCCATGTGTCCACTATTTGCACCTTCATACTGGGCATTTAGAAATAGGCAGTTGCGCTTCTCGCCGCTATTGCCCTCGGGACTCCAGTATCTCAGCTGCCATGTTCCTGTGAACGTGCCGCTCAGTTCCACGTCCTCCCAGTCGGTGTAGCGTTGCTCGCCGTCGATGGTGACGGGCTTGCGGGTTTGCCATTTGCGCATTCCCGTCAGTGTGCCGTCGGCCTGGAATGTGAGGCGCTCGAAGTATCGCTGCGTGTCGCTGATGTTCTCGTAGTGCCATGTGCCGACTATGAGCGGCCCGTACTGTTCGTTCAGCTTCACGGTCTTTTCGTGTGCCTCCGGGTCGGCATATCTTGGTTCGTCGCTGCCGCAAGAGGCGAATGCGAGGGCGGCAATTAGGAGAAAGAGAAGTTTTGTATGTTTCATCTTGCTTATGCTTTATATCGTTTCTTTTGTCAATCCGTAAATAAGCAAGTCATAATCATTCCCATCCTTTATGACGGCATTTGGTATAGCACTTTTATACTTGAAGCCATTCTTCAGTAGCACCCTTATTGAAGCTATGTTTGGTTGAAAGACATTAGCCGTTATCTGTTCAAGTGACAAGACCTTGAATGCAATGGGGCATATCTGTTTGACTGCTTCTGTGCCTATCCCTTTGTTTGAATAGGCATTATGGAGCATATAACCGATTTCTGCATCATCATCTTTCTTCTCAACCGATATGCTGCCTATGGGTTTCCCATCACATACTATAGCCCGATAGATACCAGTAATTGTATCATTTTCGGTAACCATCTTCAACCATTCTTCCGCATCCTTTTCCGTATAAGGATAGGGCAGACGGTCTGAAAGGAAACGCCTGTCAACAGCATTGCACAGGCTTGTCAGTTCCATTGCATCTGCTTGCGTCCAATGTCTTAGTTCCAATTTCAGATGTTTCATTTTACAATAATTTTGTCATTCCGAGCCACAAAGTTACAGAAAGTCCCACGAAAAAGCCCCCGACAAGACCAAAAAAGTGTCTGCCGAGGTGAAAGTCTGAACAAATGTTCAGGGGTTTTGTAACATTTCGGGGGTTACATCTGATACACGCGGCTCATGCCGTCGGGTTCCATCGGGGCGATGGGTTGGCGAAGCAGGACAAGATAGAAGCGGGGAAAGGTCTCGACTGGCGGATGGTCGGCAATGTAGCGGTCTATCTTCTGTCGGGCCTCGGTGCAGAGTACATCATCTTGACATGGCACGAGGCAGTCCTCATCCACAAAGGCGATGTGCCAAAAGGCCATATAGCCGATAACGTAATGCTCTACGGCTGCGGCCTTATCCTCCTCGATGCTGGGGATGCAGGACGAAAGGGGCTGGTGGGGATTCTCACAAATGCCCACCACAGCCCAAGAGAGATTTCAGTTGAGTTTTGCTATGCTATGAGTCTTATAATACCAGTATGTAAGAATTGATAACGACATCAGCACACCAATGTAGATGCAATTCCTCGTGGAGACTTCTTCGCGGACGTTTGCAGCGACGTAAGCAAGTACGGAAAAGAAGAATACACATGATAGCATCTTGGCAATCTTAGAAAAATACTCGTCCCTGAATGCTTTGTTAAGAAGTTCGTCGCTGACGGATGGGTACTGATTGCGACACGCTTCTTTCTTTTGCTCGTAGTCGCGGCTATAATGCCGACCGATGGCAAACCAAATGAGTGCCCACACCACGAAGAAGGCCAGCGAAATGAGTCCGCCAGTCTCCTTGTCTAACAGTCCTTTCAGTGGAGCGTCCTGCACATAGGAATATGTGCCATACAACACAATCAAGAACAGAATCCAACACATCATAGAGACAAGCCCGTTCTTCGTATGCTTGTCCATGTTTCTTAAAAGTTTCATTGTTTTCATATTGCTTACACTTTTATTTAAGATAAAACTACTATGTCTGAAAGTTTTCTGATGCAAATTTACGACAAAATGCAGAACTCTCCAAAGAATTTGATTCTCAATGATTCTCAATAGTTCGCAAATGTCTTGCTGGTTTGCAAAAGTATGCAAACTGCCAAATAAATCTACTACCCAAATGGGTAATTCTGCATCGCTGGGATGTTTCTCCAGAGTTTCATTGTTTTCATTATCTTATTGCTATCTTTTCCATTTTACATCAAAATGCCCATCGGTTATAATGCAGTGCCTTGTCGTGCCATCCAAGAATTCGGCATCGCCCTCGAACTCGAATGTGCCAGACAGGACTTCGCCTGGCTTGCAGGAACGGATGCTAACGCGCGATTTGATGATGTCGAGGTTTCGGTTATGATAATGAGTGACATTACCCTCCTGAACCGCCCCGGCATGGTATGTCAGCCCGATGTCTGCCACGTTATCCAAGACTGCACCCGCTGTAAGTTTACTAATGGGCATGTCGATAGTTATAACTTCCGCCCCCATCAATTCTTCGATAGATTCCAGGTGTGCATAGATACGGAGTGTATCATTGCCATATTCTAAGGCTTGCACTGGTTCCGAATAATCGGTGAAAGGCAGAATTGGTTGCCAAGCATATTCCACTTTCTTCCCGTTCAGTAGGAAACCAAAGGTATTCTTGCCAGAATCAGTTTCCACAAACGGGTCGTCCTTGTCGCAAGAGGCGAGGGAGAATGCTGCGAGCAAGGCAAATGTAATTCTCCAGAGTTTCATTGTTCTCATTTCGATAATTGTTTGTTGTTAATGTTTCTGTCTATATAAACGCCGTGAAGCGGGAAATCCTGCATCGTAGGGCGTTAAATGTTCTTAACCGCAGGGCATAAAGAAAGCGTGAACAACCCATATCTTTCCCTCGTGGCTGTAGGAAGTGCCAAAATAGTCAGATAAGTTTCGCCCACGCTATAACGTGAACGCTCACCTTATCTATTCTCTGACTATTATTCCTTGAAACTTCCTACATTTCGAGGTCATTGAATGAGATAGCGAACGCCATTTCTCTTGCCCACAATGTCTTTGGGTATCGCACTAATGCGAAATCCAGCGACAAAGGTACTACAAATAATTGAAAAATGATAAAAGCATCCCCCACCTTTTATATATTTTATACATAAGAGGCTCGTTTTCATTCGTTTTTGGAGCCGAAACAAAGTTTTTAATTAAAATCTTGCATTAATTCAAAAGGAATTTGTATCTTTGCACACAGATAATAAGTTTGTCGAACTCACCAATGAATCGCCTTTGACCTCCTCAGGCCGTGCGGTTTATTTGGCTAAAAATAGTTAATTATGATGCAAGTAATTGAAAATCAGTATAGAATCGTCGGAAACCAAGTTTTCAACGAGGATGAGTATTAAGAAACAAGCGAAGTAGCATTCAAGTTACTTCGCTTATTTCTTATTTAGTATCATCCAAAGCGCCATTCATTCGAAACATCTCATGTTACTCTCCAGCATATCTCATGCATATCTCCATTCTATCTATATAGTAGCCCCCGCGTAGCGCCTATGCACCTCCTGTTGTTGTCCGCTATATGTTCGGTACTTGCCCGGTACATGTCCGCTTTTATACCGGACATATACCGGACATCTACCGTACAAGTACCGGACATGAATAGGAGATACTGACTTGTTATGTGCTTATTCCATTGGGGCGCTATACTTGATATGTTGGAGATCTTTACTTGATTAATTGGAGATCTTTACTTGATTAATTAGAGATCTTCCTTTGTTTTGGCAGAGACATCATGTACTTATGCCAGGGCTCCACGATGCAAAGTTACGAAATTTACAAAAATAGTTACGGAATATACAAAATGTGCGTACCTAACGTGATTTTTTGTTGCAATTATTGAAAAATTTGGTATCTTTGTAGCTCTCTATAGGCTATATAAATGCAATGGTTGAAAAGAAGATGTATACACTGACTACAGGAGGTGATTATAAACAGTTTTTGGCTGATACACTGAATGGAAAGGTTGACAAACGAGCAATACAACAACTTATTGTCGTGTTGGAGATTGTCATCACGGAGATGAAGGATACAGCCTACCAGTTGGTGCTTAGCATCGACTCTCAAGGAATCCGTATTGATATTTCCCATAGTGGCATCCCTATCAATACAGATTTGTTGAGTATTGTCAGAGATCTTATAGACCGCTCTCATTATAGCCACCCCTCACGTAACCACCATGTGCTAACCATTCGCAAAACTAAATCAAATGACTGACGAAAAAGTAATCAAGATGATTAATGAGGCTCTTTGGGCCGACAGTATGCGTATCCGTAGTAGGATAGATGAGACAACCTTTGCACCTCCCATGCAGACCCAGGAGGATCTGTTGATGCGTTTGCTACGTGATAATTCCCACACGGAGTATGGTGTGAAGTATGACTTTTCTAGCATTCAGTGTGTCAGCGACTATCAGCAACGTGTGCCCGTCTCTACCTATAGCGATTACCTCCCATACATCACTCGTATGATAGAAAAGGACGAGAAAAATCTTTTGACTGCTTACCGCACAGAGCATTTCACGCTTTCGTCCACTCACCATCGTGTACCACTCACAAGGCTAGGTGTCCTCTCTGTTAATGAATATACCCTAGGAACAGCGATTTATACGGCAGAATACAACGGTTTCCTACTCGATGGCTTCGTCCTTAATTTGTTAGACTGCCAGGTAGACACACTGACCAGCGGTGCTTCAACGGGTACGGTCTTCGGTTCTATGATGCGTAGCCGTCAGACTCTTTATGAGAAAATCAGTGTTCCACCCATTGACGTCTTGATGTCGCCTGATGTTATCAAGACCCGCCGCCTTCGCGCACATCATGCCCTAAGCCACGAGAACATTGCTTATGTCCTTTGTAATCGCTATGGAGATTTCGTCGAACTTATACGTTTTATTGAGAAACACTGGCCTGTTTTGTGCGATGAAATCGGGGATTCTGAACGTGCAAGTGTCGTTAAGGAAGTGATGCAGGTACATGCCATAGGTACTCAGCTCGTTACTCAGTTGTGGTCTAAACTGCGCTGCATTATCGTATTCGGAGAACATCGTTTCACTTCTGATACTGAAGTGCTCCGTAACTATTGTGGTACTGATGTTCATCTCATTTTGACAGGTATATGCATCCCTGAGGGTGTCGTCTCCACCACTCTTCATATTGACGATGCAGAGTCAGTCTTGCTGCCCGATAGTATGTTTTATGAATTCCGCCATTTGAGCGACAAAAGTTACCGCCATCTGCTTACTATTGATCAAATCAAGGCAGGACAAGACTATGAGCTCGTTATCACCAATCTTTCTGGTTTCTATCGGTATAGGACAGGTATGAATGTTCGTGTCGTGGGACGTTATCATGAATGTCCCACAGTAGAGCTGATAGATTTCGATGGAATGGGATAAAATGAATTAAAAATTCTCTATTTTATCGGAAAAGAGGTGTCGTAATCTCCTTCGTGTGTATGGGCTTGGCATTTCCCTCCATATCAAAGGTGAGCACCGTTTCTTCTGCATTGACGTCTAGATGTGCAAAGGCACCTTCAATGATGGGTAGGAAACTGTTGCTACCTAAAGCAGGTCGGCTGCCCGCTGGTCAGCCGTCCCTGCATAAGCATTGACATTCAGGTCTTTGGTATGCGGTCCTATCACAGGCACCAATCCCCATGACCTGATGACATTTGCTGCCATTTGGATTGCATTTTGTGGTATCCAATAGGCGGGTGACACAATGGCCACTTTGTCGCCCGCTTTCAAATAAGCGGGCTCAACAATCTTTCTACCTTGCTGCATTTATTATAAATGATACAGTGTAAACACATCACAAGGTACATAATTTTTTCATATTGACTTCCAAAATAATGCTTTCGGACTCACATTTTGTAAATTTCGTATCTCTTTTGTCAATTTTGCAACCATTTTTGCGAATTTTGCTAATGTTTGGCAAATTTGTAGATACAATAAACGAACTCGATTTGGAAGAGAAAGAAGATCCGGCATTCAGTACAACGGACGTCTCTGGAACAGCCCTCGACGTGTCGGCAGGCTTGTATTATTCACACCGCAATTGGAGCCACAAGCATGAGGGAGATGGGAAAGGTAATGGGCACAGCCCGCAAGCAGTTGGCAGGAAAGGCTGATGGCCGAGTCATCTCTGAAATTGTAAAGAACCTAAGTATGTGTATTAAACTTCAACGAGGTGTGCAAATTATTATTTTTTTGCACACCTCGTTTTTTGTGTATAAAAAGCCGTTTTTAGTGGCACAATAATGGCACAAATGCTCAATATTTGAACAGGGTTTGTCCGTATTGCCTTTGCAAACACTATTTTGTATGCAAGGCACTATAGCGCTGGAGGCCCTGTTGCAGGAAGTCCAGGTATGCCTGAACATCCTCATTGTAGGCACGGCTGGGACACAGGGGATGCCCCTCATTGTCGAGCAGCACATAGAACGGCTGGGCATTTGCCCCGAACTTATGGCTCTGCAGATAGCTCCACTTGGCACCAACGGTACGAAGCGTCTTCTGATTGCCCTGTGCATCGGTAACCTCCATCGGCTCAGCCAGCGGAGTCTTGTCATCGACATAGAGTGAAATCAAGACATAGTCCTTCGTCAACTTGTCAGTCACCTGGGGGTCTGTCCAGACGGCAGCCTCCATCTTGCGGCAGTTCACACAGCCGAAGCCCGTAAAGTCAACCATCACAGGCTTACCTTCCTGACGAGCAGCGGCCATTCCCAGGTCATAGTCTGTGAAGCGGGCCTCAACCACCTTGGTATTGAGGTTGAAGTCTTGAGTACTTATGGGTGGAGCAAAGGCACTGACAGCCTTGCAGGGCGCACCCCACAATCCCGGCACCATGTAGACAGCAAAAGCAAGTGATGCCAAGCCTCCCATGATGCAAAGGACGGGCATGGGCTTATGGAGTTCTCCTCCCACCTCGTCGGTCTGGAACTTGAGCCAGCCACAGAGGTAGGCACCCAACAGGGCGAAGATGACAATCCAGAGTGAGAGGAACACCTCGCGGTCCAGTATATGCCAGCCATAGGCCAAGTCGGCTACAGAGAGGAATTTCAGCGCAAAGGCCAGTTCCACGAAGCCCAAGACCACCTTCAGCGTGTTCATCCATGACCCCGACTTGGGAGCTTGTTTCAACCAGGAGGGGAAAAGTGCAAACAATGTAAAGGGCAGAGTCAGAGCCAAGGCAAAGCCAAACATGCCGACGGCGGGAGCCACCCAATTGCCGCTGGTGGTAGTCTCCACGAGCAGCAGTCCGATGATGGGTGCTGTGCAGGAGAAGGAAACCAGCACGAGGGTGAATGCCATGAGGAAGATGCTGACCAGTCCGCTGGTAGCCGATGCCTTGGTATCGACAGAATTAGCCCACGAGTCGGGCAGTTTGATTTCAAACCAGCCGAAAAACGATAGGGCAAAGACAACCAGCAGCAGGAACAGGAACACGTTAAAGACGGCATTGGTAGACATGGCATTGAGGGCATCGGAGCCAAAGAATGCCGTCACCAGCAGACCTAGCCCCAGATAGATGACAATGATACTCAGACCATAGGTCAGTGCATCGCGAATGCCCTTGCCCTTGTCATTCTTAGATCGTTTCAGGAAGAACGAGACGGTCATGGGTATGATGGGCCAGATGCAAGGCATACATACCGCCAAGAGACCTCCGACAAAACCCATCAGCAGGATATATAATAAGGAGTGACCTGCCAAGTCGTCTGCCCCACCCTCGCTGCGCAACTCATCGACGACGGACTGCCAGAGAGGTGCATTGGAGGAGGGAGAAATGTCTGCAAGTGTAGAGTCAGCAGAAGTAGAGTCTATAGGAGCTGTTTCCGAGGCAGAAGTTGTCTCCTTCTTCTCCTCACCGTCCGCTGGGAGGACCTGCGCTTTACCGCTCTGCTTAAAGTCTACCTGGGTGGGTGGCATACACATCTCGTCGTTACAGGCACCATACTCCAAGTAGCATTCAATGGTGTATTGCGGCTTGGTGAAACGTACCTGCTGTACAAACTCTGCCTTGTGCTCGAAGAAGCGCAGTTCCATGTCGAACATCTTGTCGAACTGCTTCACCACATGGCCGCGAGGTTTCAGCTTGCCCACCATTTCCACACCATCCATCTTGACAGCAGTAAAGGTGGCCGACACGGGGCCATCGTTGCCCAAATCGGTGGAATAGACATGCCAGCCGTTGTCGATGGTGGCCGAGAAGACAATCTCACCTTTATTGCCCTCCAACGTCTTTAGTTGTGAGGAAAAGTGTACGGGGTCCATCATCTGGCCCCGCACACTTATAGAGAAGATAACAGCCAACAGGCTGACAAATATTCTGTTCATTACAAATTACTTGAAGACAACTTTGCGAGTGACAGTTTCGCCATTCTTCAACTGCTGAGACTGGATATAAACACCGTTAGAGGGCAGAAGAACCTTGCGGCCAGAGAGGTCGAAGTACTCAGTCTTCACCACACGGTCGGCAGCAGCGTTCAGGTCGCGAATGCCTGTGCCGATATCTGTCACCTTACACTTGTTGGCATTGAATACCTCATTCCAGCTAACCAGCATGGCAACCACTTTGACCTTGTTCTTATCCTGAATGGCAGGCAGACCTTCAGTATTGACAATGTCTGAAACATTGAACGAGAACTCATGGGTATAGGGAGTACCCTTTACAATGGTCTCAGGCAGACTGCCCTCAACACCTTCGTAAGCAGAAGAAGCCACCAAAACGTCGTTGAACACGAGGCCAGTGACGTGGGATTCACCATTGGTGAACTTATCCATATACTGCGGGAAGCCCATCGAGCCTTCGCTGTAATAGTTAGACTGAGCCCAGCCGTCGCTGATTCCTGTCAGTCCGTCGGCCACAACAGCATAGCTGATGGCATAGTTGGCATACTCTTCGCTACGGGCGAATGTAGTGGTTGACTTGATATTGATGGTCTTCTTATCCTCAGACCATGAAGCCTCCACGTCAATATCAGCTACACCAAACTCTTCACTGCGCAGGAGCCATGCCTTGTCGATGCCGAAGGCGTCCTTTTCCAGACCATAATAGGGGTCAACTTCCCACTGACGGTCAAGATAAGCTGTTGGGAATGCTGGGTCGTAGGTGGGGAAGTCAGTTGTCACCTCCATGGGGTCATCACTATGATAAGCCATAGCCACGAAATCCTCAGGATAGAGTTCGTTCATCTTCTCCAAGCCGACGAAGCCACGCGGGCAGTAGCCACACCAGGTGCCGGTATACTCTTCCATCAATGGGCGCTTCTTGGGCACGAAATTCATCACGAAGACATTGCACTGGCCTTTGTTGTCCTCGATGGCATTAACCTTGTCATTAGCCTTGGTCACATCAGCATAGAAAACGTAGTCGTAAATCTTCTCGGCAGCAGGGATGTCCACAATGGCTGTTCCATAGCCGCCAAACACTCTCGGTATGTTGAGACCAGTAATCTCGCTCTTGCCTGACAGGGTAATCGGCTGGTCAGATGCTTCGTCGTAGCCCAACATCTCATAGTCATAGGCAATGCTCTTCAGACCATTATAGCCGTAGTTGACAATGCGGGCAGAAGACTTGCCAGCGGAACCGGCCTTCAGGAATACATCCTTTATCACGCTCACATCGGCAGCGTCAGCATCGCCACCTGCCAGGATGGCTTCAATACCCAGGTCGCCTTCTGCACCTGTCATGTCAGCCCACCCCAGACGGTAGACCTTGTCACTATGAATCATAAAGCCACCCGTG
This sequence comes from Prevotella sp. tc2-28, assembly GCF_900107705.1. Lineage (GTDB taxonomy): Bacteria > Bacteroidota > Bacteroidia > Bacteroidales > Bacteroidaceae > Prevotella. The sequence continues at coordinate 77,109 of NZ_FNRE01000009.1, read as the reverse complement.
TTGGTATTGCCAGTCAGTGCAATAGGCTGGGCTGCCTCGTCAGTGTAGGCCTGCGTAAAGCTGTAGCCAATATATACGCCATCCTCAGGAATCTCATAAGGCTCATCAAACCTGACCGTGGTGAAGCCGTTGTCATGCAACGTGAGTGTCTTGGAAGGACCGTTAGGTGTGAACTTGCCGTCAGCACCCAGCTCGATAGAGGTTGACAGCCATACCTTGACATTGCTGATGCCATCGATGCTGATGAAAGGAACGCTGACACCCATGATCTTCTTTCCGGCTAGTTTGGCAGGATCCCACCCGTCTGCAATCTTCATGGCGACATCATAGTTCTCGGTAGCTTCACGGCCCGAACCGAAGGCGTAAGCCACCTCACCCAGGTTGAGGGCCATTTCACCCGTGGCCAACTCGCTGTTTACAACAGGATTCTCCACCTGGGGGAACAGACTCTCATAGCCTACTGCACCATTGTTTTTCCAGTACCATGTAATCTCGGAAGCGTGCTCTTCGCCACCGCCCTTATAGATGACCTGGAAGCCAATGTTCTTGGCCAGGTTGAAATAAATAGCAAGCTCATGTGACTCACCTGAGCACCAGAAATCACCATCATTGTAACTGAAAGGAATCTCTGTTACAGGACCATTCAGCGAAGCGTACTCTTCAGGGGTAAAGGTAAAGACGGAGTGGTTTTCATCGTCGCCTACATATACCTTATAATATAGCTTGTCCGTATCAAGATAGTTGCCCGAAGCATCGAACTTGGAAATAGAGAAGTCCACATATCCGTAGCCGTAAGAGGGCATGTAGTTGTAACCACTGATGGAGAGTTCGTCAACAGGCTGCGGAGTGGCAGCAGTTTCTACGAACGGGAAGATTTCCGGGTCTTCATAGAGGCTCAAATAATAAAGCTGGCCCTTGCCTCCATTTGCATAGATGTAAAGTTTAGAGTTGCTCAGCTTGTTGGTAGCGGGATCATAGTCGAATACTACATTCTCCGGGAAGTTATCATCCGCATCTCCTGCGAGGAAGTATGCCTGTTGCCCGTAAGAGCGGTCAGGGCCTAAATACTGGCGATTGGCAAAGGTAGCCTTGTTGCCAGAGATAGTACCCTTAATCCAGCTGTCGATGGATGTATAGTACTGCAAGTAGATATCGCTGCCGCTGACAGCTATCTTTACCTTCTGGGCATCTACAACAGGTGAAAGGGTGGTACCACCGTCTTCCGACTCAAGTTCCTGATAGCCGCTGATGTACTTCATTACCATCGTCTGAGGCTCTACACCTGCAGGCAACTTGGTAATGGCAACATCTGTCATAGGAGTCATGGTGACATTCCAGTTCATGACACTGCTCCAATAGCCACTATCGTCATAAGCACTAATGGTCGTGGCGAGGCTGTTGGGGTTATTAAATTCTGAGGCGGTACGCAGTATGCCGTCCTTCCAAGTAACCTTGATGTCGGTATTCTTGGCAGGAACCATCTCACCCGTTATGGCGTTATACACCGCCTTCATGATAGAATAGGTGTAGAGTTCACCATAGTAGTTCTCGACATAGATAGGCTGCTCATGGATGACATAGGTATCGGCCTCACCGTTCACCTTCTCTGCCTTGACCCAATAGCCTTCTTCTGTTGACATCTCTGTCAGCAGGTTGTGGATGTAGAGGCAACCATCGGTGCCTTCCACCACTTCGCCTAAGGCATCGCTATACTCACCAGCATACTGACCACCTATCCAGCTATAGCCAAAATAGCTGCATGCGTAGGCCATGTTGTGATAAGTGCCAGCGGGCTGGTCAATGATGACACCAGCCGCACGGCGCTGTGCCTTGTTGGCAGCAACGCGCTTGCGGGGCTGCAAGTTAACACCTTTTTCTACCTGCTTGCCAAGCGAAGGCTGCTTTTGCAGAGAAGCCTTAGGCAATTGGTGCTTGAACTTGCTGACAGCATTGTTGTCCAGTTCTGTAACTTTCAGCACCGGTCTTTCCGGAGCCTTTGTCTGGACCGTCTTCGAGACTTTCTTTTCGTTGGTCTGAAGCTTAGCCTTCGACTGAGCCGTTGCACCGACTACAGTCATCAGTGCAGCAACTATAAAAAGCGTAAATCTTTTCATAACTCGTTGTTTTTTTGATATATTAATAATTACTTGCGGATATACTTATGCACACTACCGTCACTGCTACGGACGATGTTCAGTCCGCGCTGAGCAGACATGCTCTGGTGTCCCATCAGGTCAAAATACTGACAACGGCCTTCATACTGGCTGTTCTTCACCTGTTCTATACCGGTTGCGCCAGCATACTTGTACTTAACGGTAACCGTGTACTTGTTCTTGTTCTTGGGGAAAGCACCTTGATAATTCTGTACGGTGTATTCCACGATACACTCGCCGTAGGCTGTGGGCAGCCATTCTGACAAAAGGTCTTTGACTTTACCTTGCTCCAATGCTGCCTTATCGTCGCTACCATGTATACCCACCTTGTCATAACTGTAACAATTGGTGGGGAAGCACAACTGGACAGCACCATTGTCAATGCGGGTAATATTGGCCTTGACGGTTGCCGTGTAGTTAGAGGGGGCATCGACGTTTTTCAAGTAAAGTCCCGACTTAAGCAACACGCTAAAGCCATCGTCCTCGACCTCTGTACGGGTAATGGTTGCCCCGTCTTCAATGACGTTGCCGTCTTTGTCTGCAAAAACATAATACTGTTGGGCAAAAGCCATCGCACCCAACATCAGAAATGATAAAAGTGTAAAAATCTTCTTCATAAGCATCTTGTTTATTTGATTATTATTCTACTTTTGCCTTGATAGCCTGCTCGACACCCTGGTCGTTATATACGAAAGCAACGACGCTGAGGTTTGCCTTATTCCATGAGGGGTCGACAGCAAACTTGTAGGTCTGATCTTTCGCCTTGCCCTCGGCAACTTGCAGGTCTTCACCCCACGTGCCATTGACTACAGCTCGTAACACATGCTGATGAACATACGCAGGATTGGTGGAACCATCGGGCATCTTCTGAGATGCTGTGATGCCATCTTCCAGAACCCACACCTGCACTTTTCCTTGATATCCGCCTCGAAGCGACTGTTCACCGACTTCTATCAGTATTTGATTATCTTGCAGCACCGCAGAAAGGGACATCTCCACATATGAGTCTTTCAGCACTTCCGCTTTCACGGCCGCTATCCAGTTTGTGTAGTTGACAGCCCCATGACGGTTTATCAATCCTACTGGCTGGTACTCTAACTTCCAATGGTTGTAGTACTCATCGCCTAACTCCGTAGCCAGTCCCATGGTTCTGCTATTGCCTTTGAACCCCAAGGGACCGCCATGTATGCCTACTGCTATCAAGTTATCCGGATAGGCTTCTAATAACTGTTCTATCACTTCGCTGCCATTAGGACAATTCACGCACATCTGGCCTGTATAGTCTTCCAGCAGCACTACGCGTTTTGCGGGAGGCTGAGGAACATAAATCAGTTCGTCACTTGAATCTATGTGGTCGCAGGCTGCCAAAAGGGGCAACAGGGAAAAGAGACACAAAGCCCAGATGACTCTCGTCAACTCGTCTACCTTATTCATATATATATGGCTCATCTTTTATGGTTACCATTAGAAGTTGTAATTGTACGTCAATGTCACACCTTTCGTGGCAGGCACATAGCGACAGACACCGCCTGAACAGTTATAGCCTGCACGAGTACGTCCGTAGCCTAACTGGATGCGATGCGACTTGATGTTATATGTGACAAGGCCTTGGTAGTAATGATAGTGGGTGTTTTCGCTATATTGCGCCATATCGCTGTCACCACAGTTCCACATATCGCTGACGGTTACCATCCAGTGTGGAGCCAACGAGAGTTCCAGCAGTCCATATACCCAGTCGCCTTGATCCTGCTTGGTCTGCAGATATTGCAATTCGCAACGCAACTTGGTCTTGGGTGCCAACTGGAACATACCGTCACCGACAAAGATATTGGAATGTACCATGCCACCCTCGCCTTCTATCACGCTTTTATTATAGCGTTGGTTCATATACATGAAATTCAACTTGAAGCCACGGGTAAAGCGGCGCGTCAGCTGAACATTCAAGTCTTGATAATAGGTATCGGTTCCCCACTTGAACCACGCTTTCTGAATGGAACGGACATAAGAGTAGTTGAACTTGACATTCATGCCATATTTACCGCCAATAGCCGTCTTACGCTTGAAATTGTAACCCAGTTCAGCTTGATAGGCCCATTCGCCCGATGCCAGCTGGGTGGCGTATGGGTAGAGGGCTGCCAAAGCATAGGTATGGTCAAGGGTAAAGGCGGGCAAGTGATTGATAAAGGCTGATGTACCCATCATATTCCGTTGACTGCGAAATGACATGTTCTCTGAACGCTTTGCCTGCAACAGCACGCTGAGTCCATGGCGGGAATAAGAACCAGAAAACATGGCGACCTGTCCGGCATCATAGTTAAAAAGATTGTCAAAGGACGGATCCTGCGTCTTTCGGGCATATTCTACCAACACGCCCCATGGGCCATGGTTCAGATTGGCGCGCACATCCCAAGCATTGACATACTTTGGCAGATTGTAACGATGTGTCAAGTCTGCAAAGATCTCTTCATCCTTTTCATATTTGTTCACCCAAGAGGCGCCAAGGGTCAAGCGCGTGTCATGTTGCTGAAGAGCCGGGAACCATTTATCAAGATTAATCTCTGCATCTGCACCCGAGACCAGTCCTCCTTTCCAACTCCAATAACGTCGTTGCTTACCGGAGAGGACTTTCAGTGTAAGGCCATCTATAGGCTTAACCACAAGTCGGCCACCCAGCAGCGAGTTATCAATGCCCAAGGAGCGTTCCTCATAGGTACGCAGGATAAAGCCCGAGCCGAATTGCTCATAAAAGGTTCCTGCCGTCAGTTCTGCACAACCTAACCGCCCTTTTACCCAGAAATTGGGGACACCCCATCCTTTGAAATCATTCTCAAAGCCGGGCAGTGGATGTTCCAAATATTCCAAACGGGCACCGGCATCAACATGCTGGCTCTGCAACAGCAAGTCCACATAGGTATTGGTCAGGAAATCATCCGTCTTTTTAGCCCCTATCTTGTCATCATTTTGGGGTATCAGCATGTCACTCTGAATGCTTCCAGAGAGGGTTAGTCCCTGTTGCTGCGACTGATCTTCCTGAGCAGCAACGGCAAGTGAACAGCTTAAGAATGCTGCATATAGTGAAATTCTCTTCATTTACTTAATCAGTTCACGGACTTTCTCTATCAATTCTGTCTCGGCACCGTCGGTATAGCCATTGTGCTTGTAGACAATGTTACCCTTGCCGTCGACGATGAGCACGTAGGGTATCATTTGGATGCCCAAGGCGCGCTTGAAATCGCTGTTGGGGTCGAGCAGCACCTCATACTCCCAACCATGGTTTTCAACGAGGGGCTTCACCTTGTTAATATTCTGGGCCTGGTCAATGCTGACAGCCACAATCTTGACACCTGTCTCCTTCTGCCAGTCCTCATAGACTTCCGCAATAGCATCCAGTTCCCTGTTGCAAGGCTTGCACCACGTGGCAAAGAAGTCTATGATGAACGGCTTACCATCATTTGACAGCGTGTCAGTGTTTACGCTTTGCCCGTCCATAGTCTTTAAGTTGACAGAGGGCAGTTGGGCATGGACAAAGTTCAAAGAGAAGAGCCATACCATAAGACTGAGTAGTATTATTTTCTTCATACACTTAGTAATTTTTTATCATTTAGGCTGCAAAAGTACAAAAAATGTAACAAATGATAAACGAAATGCATAATTTTTTTGTTGTTTTGTTACTTTTTTCGCATAAAATACCATTTCCATGTTACAATTCAACCCCAAAAGAGGATATTCGTTTGGGTATAGGCACGCGATAATTAGACAGGCATTAGCTCCCTGTAATCCTTAGGAGCCAAGACTTCCAATGCCCAAAGCAGGTCGGCTGCCCGCTTGTCAGCCGTCCCTGCATAAGCATTGACATTCTGGTCTTTGGTATGTGGTCCAATCACGGACACCAATCCTCAGGACCTGATGACATTTGCTGCCATTTGGATAGCATCTTGTGATATCCAATAGGCGGGTGACACAATGGCCACTTTGTCGCCCGCTTTCAAATAAGCGGGCTCAACAATCTTCCTACCTTGCTGCATTTATTATAAATGATATAGTGTAAACATATCACAAAGGTACATATTTTATTTCATATTGACTTCCAAATTAATGCTTTCGGACTCACATTTTGTAAATTTCGTATCTCTTTTGTCAATTTTGCAACCATTTTTGCGAATTTTGCTAATGTTTGGCAAATTTGTAGATACAATAAACGAACACAATTTGCGTTTATGATAACGTGATAAAACAAAAACTACTCCTGTTTGGCATGTTTTGGATGTTGATGTTGACCGCATCAGCACAACAAGAGCCATCCTTCTCCCACTATTGGGCGATGGAGACCTCGTTTAACCCAGCTGCAGCCGGCAAGGAGAAAAAACTAAACGTGACAGGTGCCTATGCGATGACGCTGACGGGCTTCGAACATGCTCCGCGCACGATGTATATCGGTGCCGATATGCCCTTGATGCTGCTGAACAGCTATCATGGGGTGGGGGCGCAGTTGATGAGTGACCGTATTGGACTCTTCGACCACCAGCGCCTGGCGTTGCAGTATGCCTACAAACATCGGATGTTTGGAGGTATGCTCAGTATTGGTGTGCAGTTGGGTATGCTCAGTGAGAAGTTCAAGGGCAGCGAACTCGATTTGGAAGAGAAAGAAGATCCGGCATTCAGTACAACGGACGTCTCAGGAACCGCCCTCGACGTGTCGGCAGGCTTGTATTATTCACACCGCAATTGGTATGCTGGCTTCTCTGTGCTACGGGCCACGGCCCCCTCTGTTGAGTTGGGAGACCGTTCTATTTTGAACATCAGTAGAACGTATTATTTGACTGGCGGATACAATATTAAGCTAAGAAATCCGTTTCTATCAGTACACCCCTCTGTGCTAGCCCATACCGATGGGACCGCTTATCGGGTGAATGTGACAACGCGTGTGAAGTACACGAATGGCCAGAAGATGTTTTATGCCGGTGCGGGGTACAGTCCCACCAACTCAGTGACGGCACTCATCGGAGGCTACTTTCATGGTGTTACGCTGGGTTATAGCTATGAGATATACACCAAGGCTCTCAAGTTAGGCAACGGCAGTCACGAGTTGTTTGTAGGTTATCAGACGGATCTGGACTTTCAGAAGAAAGGTCGCAACCGTCATCAGAGTGTGAGAATATTATAATAATAAATAAGGTATATGAACAAAGTAGTAAACATAGTGCTCTGTTTCTCAGCATCGCTGTTGCTGACGGCCTGTTTCGGCAGTAAGATGACCTCGTCGGCAGGCGGTGAGGTAACTGGCGTGAGCGGACGGCCCTTCAGCGAGCCGACCCCTTATGGTATGACACTCATCAAGCGTGGTCATCTTAAGATGGGTATTGACAAGCAAGACACGCTATGGGGCAAGCAGACGCCCGTTAAGGATATCTCCATCGAGGGCTTCTGGATGGACGAGCATGAGGTGACCAACTCCATGTATCGCCAGTTTGTCAATTACGTACGCGACTCTATTCTGCGTGAGCGCCTTGCCGACCCTGCCTATGGTGGTGACGAGAGCTATAAGATAGAGGAAGACAAGAACGGTGACCCCGTGAAGCCTCACCTGAACTGGAAGAAGGCGCTGCCCCGCAAGCCCAACGAGGATGAGCAGCGTGCTTTCGAGAGTCTCTATGTGACCAATCCTGCGACAGGTGAGAAGATGCTCGACTGGCGTCAGATGAACTACCGCTATGAGATTTACGACTATACGGAGGCTGCCAAGCGCAAATACCGTGAACGCCATGAGGAACGTGTGTTGAACACCGACGTGCGCCCTAATCCCAACGAACAGGTATGGATTTCGAAGGATACCGCCTATGTGAACGATGAAGGTCAGATTATCCGTGAAACTATCACCCGTCAGTATACGGGACCATGGGACTTCCTCAACACGTATATTGTCAATATCTATCCTGATACTACCTGTTGGGTGAACGACTTCCCTAATGCTGAGAACGAGAACTATATGCGCTATTATTTCTCGAATGCCGCCTATAACGACTATCCTGTGGTAGGTGTTACATGGGAACAGGCCAACGCCTTCTGTGCATGGCGCACGGAGTATCTCTTGCGCGGACTGGGTCCTGCTGCCCGTTTTGTGCAGCGTTACCGTCTGCCGACCGAGGCTGAGTGGGAGTTTGCTGCTCGTGGCAAGGACCAGAATGAGTTCCCTTGGGAAGACAAGAACGTGATGTCAGGCAACGGCTGTTTCTTTGCCAACTTCAAGCCCGATAATGGTAACTATACCAAGGACGGCAATCTGATAACCAGCAAGGTAGGTATTTATAGTGCCAACTCCAACGGTCTTTACGATATGGCTGGCAATGCTGCCGAGTGGTGTTCTACCATCTATACCGAGGCCGGTGTGGAGGCGATGAACGACATCAATCCGCAGTTGCGGTATAATGCTGCCCGCGAAGATCCCTATCGCCTGAAAAAGAAGAGCGTGCGCGGTGGCTCGTGGAAAGATCCTGAGAGCTATATCCGTTCTGCATGGCGTTCGTATGAATATCAGAACCAGCCCCGCTCGTACATCGGATTCCGCTGTGTGCGTAGTCTGGCCAATACTACCAGTGATAAGATTAAAGTGAAGAAAGGAAAGAAAAAATGACAACATACAGCAAACTGAACTTTATCTACCGCTTGCAGAAGTGGATGGACAGTGTGCCAGGCCAAACGTTTCTGAACTATGCCTATTCATGGGGTGCGTCCATCGTTATCCTAGGTACGTTGTTTAAGCTGACCCACCTGCCCGGAGCCAATTTCTTCCTGTTCTTGGGTATGGGTACTGAAGTCTTCGTGTTCTTCCTGGCTGCCTTTGACCGTCCGTTTGACAAGACAACAGATGGTATGGAACTCAACATCCATCCGGAAGAAGAAACAGCAGATGCTGCATCATCACCTGCCGTTGCCGGTGGTGGTACTATTGTTATCAATGGTGGTGGAGGAGGCCCCGTCGTAGGTGGTGTCGTCGGAAATGGCGATGAAGCCTCACGTTGGGAGGGCCAGCCCATCAGCTTTGCTGGTGGTCCGGCAGTCGTTACTCCGCCGCAGCCAGTAGAGCAACCGATGGTTGAAGAGCTGAAAGATGCAACCTCTAACTATATCGAGGAATTGAACCGTCTGACTGAGATGCTGACATTGGTCTCTGAACAGAGCAAGCGCCTGACGCGCGACTCTGAGGAGATGGAGAACTTGAACCGCACCCTGACAGGTATCAGCCGTGTCTACGAGATGCAGTTAAAGTCGGCCAGTTCGCAGATTAGCACCATCGACGAGATTAACGAACAGACACGCCACATGGCTGAGCAGATTCAAGAGTTGAACAAGATCTATGCTCGCATGATAGAAGCCATGCAGATTAGAAGTCAGATGTAAGAAGTAAGCTATGGCAATTAAGAAGAGACCCGTTTCGCCCCGTCAGAAGATGATCAATCTGATGTACGTTGTTCTGATGGCTATGCTGGCATTGAACATCTCTACGGAGGTGCTCAACGGCTTCTCTATTGTGGAAGAGAGCCTGAAGCGCACCACGCAGACGTCCATTCAGGAGAATCAGGCTATCTACGACGACTTTGCCACCCAGATGAAGAAGAACCCGCAGAAGGTCCGTCAGTGGTACGACAAGTCGCAAGAGGTGAAGCAGCTGAGCGACAATCTCTACAACCTCCTTGACGAGTTGAAACTGGCTATTGTTCAAGAAGCCGACGGCAAGGATGGCGACGTACATGATATTCGTAACAAGGATGACATCGAGGCTGCCAATCAGGTGATGCTCGCTCCAGGACGCGGACGCGGTAAGGAATTGTTTGACGAGATTACCGCCTATCGCAACAAGATGCTCCAGATGGTCACTAACTACCGTCAGAAGAAGACAATCGCGTCGAACCTTTCCACCGATTTACCCGACAATGCGCAGACGATGGGCAAGAACTGGCAGGAATACATGTTCGAGTCGATGCCTGCTGCTGCTGCTGTCACGCTACTCAGCAAGATGCAGAGCGACGTGCGCTATGCTGAGGGTGAGGTGCTCCACACGCTGGTCAGCAACATCGACGTGAAGGATATCCGCGTTAACGCATTCAACGCCTTCGTCATCCCCAACTCGCAGACTATCGTGCGTGGTGATAAGTTCTCGGCACGCATTGTTATGGCTGCTGTCGATACGACACAACAGCCTCAGATATTCATCGGTGGCAAGGAGGTCAACCTGCCCGGTGGACTTTATGAGACCATTGCCGGTCGTACGGGCGATTTCACGCTAAGCGGTTTTATCCAGGTGGAGAACGGCAATGGCGAACTGCTGAAACGTAACTTCGAACAGAAATATACGGTGGTAGACCCGTCGGCAACGGTTTCTGCCGACTTGATGAATGTGCTCTATGCCGGCTATAACAACCCGTTGAGCGTATCGGTTCCTGGTGTACCCGTCAACAAGGTACAGGCCACGATGAGTGGCGGTTCTCTGCAACCCGTCGGCCCAGGGCGTTACATCGCCCGTCCTACTGCTGTAGGACAGAATGTTACCATCACGGTGACGTCGACGAACACAGGGCGCGCCCAGCAGATGGGACAGTTCACTTTCCGTGTTCGCCGTCTGCCAGACCCCACACCGTTCATTGCGATGAAAGACGAGTCAGGAAGCCCTATTCGATACAAAGGAGGTGGCTTGTCTAAAGCACAGCTGATGGCGGTAGACGGCATTGGCGCGGCTATCGACGACGGCATTCTCGATATTGCCTTTCGTGTGCAGAGTTTCGAGACCGTCTTCTTCGATAATATGGGTAATGCGGTGCCTATGATTAGTGATGGTGCCAGCTTCTCAGCCCGTCAGAAGGACGCCTTCCGCAAGTTGCAACGTAACCGTCGCTTCTACATCTCTAGGGTGAATGCTATCGGTCCCGATGGTATTTCGCGTAAGCTGAATGCGTCGATGGAGGTGATTGTGAAATAATAGAGAAATGACAATTGATAACAGATAATTATGAAGAGAGTATTGTTCTTATTGATGATAACGCTGATGGCTGGTGCCGTAAGTGCGCAGCCTAAAGCTCGTCGCCAGCAGCAGAGATCGCAGCAGCAACAGCAGCAGAAGCAGGCAACTCAGAATCAGGGTATGTCGATGCGCGCTCGTCTGATGTTCCCTACAGCCATCGATATGCCTGAGGATGTGGTGTGGCGTCGCGACATCTATCGCGAAATCGACCTCAACAGCGACAGCAATGCAGGCCTCTACTTCCCCGTGGAACCTATTGACAAGCAGGTGAACCTGTTTACCTACATCTTCAAACTGGCGCTCAACGGCTATATCCCCGTCTATGAATACCGCTTGGATGGCAATGAGGCATTTAACGATTCTGCCCGTGTGCAGATGAAGACGGTACTCGACAACTACCACATCTTCTATGAAGAGAAGAACGGCAAGTTGCGTGTCGAGAATAGCGATATACCTTCTGCTGAGGTTAAGCTATACTATCTGAAGGAGAGTGCTTACTACGACCAGGCCAACTCCACCTTCCACCGCAAGGTGCTCGCAGTGTGTCCTGTCATGTTGCGTGAGGACGATTTCGGAGGCGAGGCCTCCAAATATCCCCTGTTCTGGGTGCGCTATGCTGATTTGGAACCCTTCTTGAGTCGCCAGACCGTGATGACTTCCAACTTGAACAATGCTGCTACCATGTCAATGGAGGATTACTTCACGCTGAACCGCTACGAAGGTAAAATATACAAGACCACCAATATGTTGGGTAAGACGCTCGCCCAGTATTGTTCTAACGACTCTGCTCTGGCTAAGGAACAGAAGAAGATTGAGGCTGAGCTGGTAGCCTTCGAGCAGAATATCTTCGGTGACAAGCATCGTAAAGATTCGCTGGATTCCATAGCCCGTCTAGACCCACAGCAGATGAAGCTGGCAGCCAAGAAGGCCCGTAAGGGCAGTTCAGCCAGCGTTCGTAAGTCGCGCACCAAGAGCAGTGGCAGTTCTTCGTCGTCAGGCTCAGCTCGTGTCACTGTTCGTCGTCAGCGCCACTAAAGTTTAAAAAAACAACGGGAAAAGGTTGCAAATATGAGCAGAAATGCTTATCTTTGCAGACAGAAAAGCAATTCATTAAAGTATACAGGATATGAAGAAGATATTGATGCTCCTTTTTGCGGCAGTAGCATTGTCTCTGCCCTCGCAGGCTCAGGTGAAGTTCGGTCTGAAAGGTGGATTGAACCTGACGAACCTATCGCTGAGCGAGTCAATCGGTAACAACCTGAAGAGTAAGGAGGGTTTCCACATCGGACCCACGGTGAAGATAGGCCTGCCTGTCCCAGGATTGAGTGTCGACGCTTCTGCCCTCTATGACCAGCGCTCAGCCAAGGTCAGCGTGACGAGGAGAGTTAGTGGCGCAGAGGTTGAAAGTACCCTGAAGAGCCAGTCACTCCAGGTGCCCATCAATATTCGCTATGCCGTAGGTCTGGGCAGTGTTGCCAACCTGTTTGCCTTTGCTGGTCCTCAGTTTGGTTTCAACCTGGGTGACAAGAACAAGAAGATTCTCGACGATGCCGCAAACTGGACGCTTCGTTCTTCCAATGTCAGCGCCAACCTTGGTATTGGTACGACGATTCTCGATCACCTTCAGATTACTGCCAACTACAACTTTGCACTCGGCAAGACTGGTGAGGTTGAGCTCTGGGATGCTACCAAGCAGACGTGGAATGCCTTTACTGACGGCAAGGCCAGCTCTTGGCAGATATCAGCGGCCTATTTCTTCTAGACTAATTTTCGTCCCCATATTTTATGCGACCCACTGCCTCGTGTAGTGAGGTCGCTTTTTTAGGGCTACCAAATGAAAAGAAAATCGGGTTTTCGTTTTGCGTTTCACTTGCTTATTTGTACCTTTGCAAAATATGATGCACTACGCCGACTTGATATTACCTGTGCCCCTACAGGGGTTGTTCACCTACGCCATTCCTGAAGGGATGAGCGTGAGGGTTGGAATGCGCGTGCTGGTGCCTTTCGGCCGTAACAAGACGTATATGGCTATTGTTGCTAAGGTGCACGACGTAAAGCCAGAGGGCTATCAGGTGAAGCCGATAGCGCAGGTGATGGATGAGGAACCCATCGTAACCGAACGACAGTTGCAGTTGTGGCAATGGATCAGCGACTACTATCTATCACCCATCGGCGACGTGTATAAGGCGGCTTTGCCATCAGGGTTGAAAGCGGAGGAAGGGTATAAGCCGAAGACCGAGACATACATACGGCTGACGGCGCAGTATTGCAACGTGACAGCTTTGCATATCGCACTGAACGTGTTGGGACGTGCGCCCAAGCAGTTGGAAGCTTTCACGGCTTACCTCGAGTTGTCTCACTGGGACGAGATGGAGGATGGTGTGAAGCCTGTCGAGGTGACGCGTGAGGAACTGCTGAACGCCAGTCACGCCTCGGCAGAGACGTTGAAGCAGTTGGAGAAGCGCCAGATGCTGGAAACGTATGAGGTGGAAGTGGGACGACTGAACCATAGTGGCGAATATCGTCCTGAACTCATCCAACTGTTAAGCGAGGCACAGCAAACGGCCTATAATGCCATTCTGATGTCGATGATGAAGCACCGCGTGACACTGTTGCACGGTGTGACGTCGAGCGGAAAGACGGAGATATACATCCATCTTATCAAACGGGCTCTGGAACGCAAGGAACAGGTGCTATACCTGTTACCAGAGATAGCGCTGACGGTGCAGATGATGCAACGACTGCAGCGAGTATTTGGCAATCGGTTGGGCATCTACCATTCCAAATATTCAGATGCGGAACGCGTGGAAATCTGGCAGAAACAACTCTCGAAGAATCCCTACGACGTGATTCTGGGAGCGCGCTCTGCCGTGCTCTTGCCTTTCCAGCAGTTAGGACTCGTTATTGTCGACGAGGAACACGAGACAAGCTACAAGCAGCAAGACCCTGCTCCCCGCTATCATGCCCGCAGTGCCGCTATTATGCTGGCACAGCAACAGGGAGCCAAAGTGGTACTGGGCACTGCCACACCCTCGATGGAGAGCTACCATAACGCCAAGACGAGTAAGTACGGACTGGTGGAATTGACGGAGCGATACAAAAGCATTGAACTGCCTGAGATACAGGTGGTTGACATCGCAGATCTGCAACACCGTAAGATGATGGCAGGGCCTTTCTCACCCCTCCTGTTGACAAAGGTCAGGGAGGCGTTGGAGCGTGGAGAGCAGGCTATCCTCTTCCAGAACCGGCGAGGCTTTGCGCCTATGATCGAGTGCAGGCAGTGTGGGTGGGTGCCCCGTTGTCAGCATTGTGATGTAAGCTTGACACTACACCGCCAGTTGAACCAGTTGACGTGTCATTATTGTGGCTACACCTATCGTGTGCCGACGGAATGTCCTTGTTGCGGGTCGACAGACTTGCGCACCAAGGGCTATGGCACGGAAAAGATAGAGGAACAGGTCAGGGAAGTGTTCCCTGAAGCGCGTGTGGCTCGCATGGACCTGGATACCACACGGACACGCAATGCCTACGAACGCATCATCACAGACTTCTCTGCAGGACGTACGAATATCATGATAGGTACGCAGATGATATCCAAGGGACTTGATTTCGACAAAGTGTCGGTGGTTGGTATCCTGAATGCCGACACGATGCTGAACTATCCCGACTTCCGAGCCTACGAGCATGCCTTCATGATGATGGCACAGGTTAGTGGAAGAGCTGGACGCAAGGGCAGGCGCGGACTGGTTATCCTGCAGACGAAGCAGAAGGACCTGCCTGTCATCCAACAAGTGGTTCGCAACGACTATACCTCTTTATATAAGAGTCTGGCTGCCGAACGACAGGCTTTCCATTATCCGCCTTACTACCACTTGGTATATGTCTTCATGAAACATAGTCATGATGATGTGGTCAATACGGCAGGCATTGAGATGGGAAGCCGACTGCGCCAGTGGTTCGGAGGACGCGTGCTGGGACCAGACAAACCTTCCGTTGCCAAGGTGAAGTCACAGAATATCCGCAAGCTGGTGCTGAAGCTGGAGAATGGCATAGACATGAAACGAGTCCGCAAGTACCTGCTGCTTGCGCAATCGCAGATGCTCGCGGACAAACGATATGCCTCGTTGCAAATCTATTATGATGCAGACCCGCTTTAGAGGTGGAGCTGGCAACCTACACCGAACACACGGTTGGTGCGGGTGAAGGAATCCTTCACTTGTGGATTGGTTGCTGATGTGCGGTCGTAGTCACCATAGTAGGTCTGGAAATAGGCTGCCTTTACAGATACCTTTGAAGACAGTTTGTAGTTGAAGCCGAAACCGATGCTGTAGCTGTTGACAACGAACGACATGTCGTTGATGTATTCGTCAGTATTACCATAGCGTGTCAGCTGACCACCAGCAGAGAAAGTGAGGTTCTCGGTGGTATCCCACTCAGCACCCAACAGGAATTCGTTGGTGTTGTGGCTCAGCAGTTCCTGTGAGTTGTTGTACCATGAGGCATCCTTATCGAAGAAGTGGTGCCAGCCGGCATTGATGCGAACAATGTCAATAGGAGAGTACTGAACACCGATAGTCAGCAGGGCTGGCATGTCCTCGTTAATCTTCTCTCCATCACGGAATTTGTTGACAGCAGCAATCTCGCTGGCCTCGTTGACAGTAGACTCATTCTTCATGCGAATCTGAGTGCGGAACTCGTACTTGGCAGCGAAGTTGAACTTATTCAGCTTGTAGTCAATACCAATGATAGGGGCAAAGCCGACACCATCCTGGTTACACAAGAGGTTAACACCATCGGCATACTTCTGCAGTTCTGCCACTTTGTCGCCATAACCGGCAGCGGTAACCTGCTGAAGGTAGCTGCCGAAGTCAACATAACCGGCACCTGTTTTCACCTGAATATTGCTGATCTTAGCCTTGTAAGTAGCATCACCATATACCATGCGCAGACCTCCGTAGAGCGAGAGGTTAGGAATGACCTTGCAGGCTGCACCCACCGTGACTCCATAATAGTACTGGCGACCTCTCATGTATCCGTCCATATCGTAACCTTGAGCGCCAAAAGGTTTCAGCATAGCGGCAATGTTGCCGACAACGCTCTCGAAGGAACCCAAACCATCTTCAAACTCACAAGCACCGCCACCACCAGGAACGGACAGGTTAGCCTGCAAACTCCAGTTCTCCATGTTGTAAGCAACCTGGATAGAAGGAATGATAGGTGCATTGGCTGTTCCTTCGAATGTCTTAACAGGGCTGGTTTGATTGTTCTTTCTTCCTAGTTGGAAAAGGGGATTAGTTGACGTGATGGTACGCGTCTGGTGAGCATACTGCCAGTTGATACCCAGATGGAAGCCTTCTGGCATAAAGACTACACCAGCAGGATTTGAGTAGACACCATCGAGGCTGATGGCAGCATCGCGTGCGGGATTTCGCAAGAAGTCAACACTTTGGTTGGTGTTAGTAAGAATACCACCGGCAAAGGTGGTGGCTGTTGTCATCATGAAAACAACGAATGAAACTAAAATCTTTTTCATTACTTTTAAACTTATTTTGCCAAAAACGGCTGCAAAGGTAAGGAAATTGCACAAAATGGCGCTAAAAGTGCATATATTATTAATACTTATTAACTAAAAATGGCACACTTCCTGCACAAATGTGCGAAAGTGTGCATGTTTTTGTGTGCGCAAACAGAGGCCGGCCTGTTATCTGGAACTAATTCTTTTTTTCTGGATAACTGACGCGTGTATGATAGATGGTCTTCAACTTCTCAATGAGTACCGTTTTGGCATATTGGATGTCGCGGAAGGTGATAGGACACTCGCGGAAATAGCCTTCTGCTACCTGAGTATCAATAAGTCGTTCTACTAGTCCGCGTATCGATTGCTCTGTATAGTCGGGCAGTGAGCGTGAGGCAGCCTCCACGGTGTCTGCCATCATGAGACAGGCTTGTTCGCGGGTGAAAGGATTCGGCCCAGGATAGGTGAACAGCAGGTCGTCAACGGGTTCGTCGGGATGCTCGTTGTGATAGCGGATATAGAAGAACTTGGCCTTGCCTTGTCCGTGGTGGGTGGCAATGAAGTCTCGGATGACCTGTGGCAGGTCGTATTTGTCAGCCATCTTCAACCCTTCAGTGACATGACTG
Source organism: Prevotella sp. tc2-28 (assembly GCF_900107705.1). GTDB lineage: Bacteria > Bacteroidota > Bacteroidia > Bacteroidales > Bacteroidaceae > Prevotella. Next base: position 59,799 of record NZ_FNRE01000009.1, on the reverse strand, counting down.
ATGATAATTTGGGCGCTCTCAATGTCGGTCAGTGTTTCATGTGGATCAATGCCCGACTGGTTTTCTGTAAAATAAATAGGGTTGGCCAGTTTTCCAATGTCATGATATAGGGCACCTGTGCGTACCAGTTGTGCTTTTGCTCCAATTTTGTTGGCAATCTCACCTGCCAGGTTAGCCACCTGAATGGAGTGGTTGAAGGTGCCGGGAGCCACTTCGCTCATCTGGCGAAGCAGTGTGCTGTTGGTATTGGACAGTTCGATAAGCGTGATGTCACTGGTAAAGTCAAAGGTCTTCTCGATGAGATAGAGCAGTGGATAGGCAAAGAGCAGAATGACACCATTGGCAATAATTGAGTTGTAGGTATTATAATCTATCTGTGTGATGGTGTCAGCTGTCATCCAGTCGAAAGACAGGTTGACAATAACGCTGGTTATGGTGATGACAATCGCTGTCTTGAACAACTGAGAGCGCTGGGATAGTTCGCGGAGTGACGTGATGGCTGCCAGACCTGCAATCAGTTCGATGACTACAAACTCATAAGGGTGTTGCAGCATGGTGGCACATACGAGAACCATGATAGTATGTGTCATGAAGGCTGTTCGGGAGTCCATGAACACGCGCACGAAGATGGGCACCATCGCATAGGGTAGGATGTAGATGTGGATGAACGTGTTGCGCATGACTAGTGCCGTCAGCAGGACGAACATGATGATGAGTGTGTAAAGCATGGCGATGCTTCGGGGCTTCTCGAAGTAGTCCTTGCGGTAGAGCGTCAGGTAGAGGGTGAAGCAAAACATGAGGATGGCAACATACATTACCTGCCCGAGGATAGAGATACGGTTCTGGGTGGTGTCCTCGTTGCGTCGTTCGTTCTCCTTCATGAACGACTCGATGATGCGGTAGGTCTTGTCCGTCACGATTTCACCGCGCCCGATAATCTTCTGTCCTTTCTGTACCAGTCCGCTGGCTAAGGCGATGCCTGCCAACAGGTCGTTGCGGCTTGTTTCGCTACGTATTGCGTCGTAGATAAGGTTAGGCACGATATAGGTGTTCAGGTTGCACTTTTGCAAGATTGGACGTACCACTTGAAGTTGCTCCTCGCTAAAAAGTTGTTCGTAGGCAGCTTTGGGGGAATAGACCTCTTCAACGGAGATGCTGGCAGCCTCCTTTCCACTGACGATATGTATCATCTGTGTCGTGTCGTTATGCAGTCTGGCATATTCCTTCTGCTCAATAATACCTTGTTGGTATAGGCTGTGGAGCCGGTTGGAGATAATGCTGACGAATACGGTGGGCAGTCCGGGGATGCCATTGGCATAGTCGGCTTTGAACTTCTCAACCATCCGGTGTTCCATCTCCCTGTCGAGCCTGTAATATGGTTCGTAATTGCGCATGACGCTGTCGCGTTCTTGTGCGATGGCAGCCTCCGACTTGTAGATAGGAAAGTCGTAGGGTGCCGTGAAGTCGGCATATTTCCAAGGACGACCTTGTTCTACATGGAAGTAACTGCGGTTGTCATGAGGCATGACCCACACTGCAATGATGACAGTCGCGATAATTAATGCGGAACGTATGAGAATATCGCGCCAATTCAATTCGTCTTTTTGGAATGTACTGCTCATTTTTGTTATTTTGTTTGCAAAGATAATAAAAATAAAATAAAATGTTGTACCTTTGCACCTAAAATCTATATATATACATGACAGAAAGAAGAGTAAGGGTGCGTTTTGCACCGAGTCCCACGGGGGCATTACACATAGGAGGAGTACGTACGGCATTGTATAATTACCTGTTTGCCCGTCAGCATGGCGGCGATTTGGTGTTCCGTATTGAAGATACTGATTCCAATCGCTTCGTTCCGGGTGCAGAGGAATATATCATCGAGTCATTCAAATGGCTGGGTATCCAGTTTGACGAGGGAGTCTCGTTCGGTGGCGACAAGGGTCCTTATCGTCAGAGCGAGCGTCGTGACATCTATAAGAAGTATGTCAAGCAACTGCTGGATGCAGGCAAGGCCTATATTGCCTTCGACACGCCAGAGGAATTGGAGAAGAAGCGCAGTGAGATACAGAACTTCCAATACGACTGCCATACACGTAGTCAGATGCGTAACTCGCTTACCCTTCCTAAAGAAGAAGTGGAGCAACTGATTGCCTCTGGTCATCAATACGTGGTTCGTTTCATGGTGGAGCCTGGACAGGAGATATTGGTAAATGACCTGATTCGTGGTGAGGTGCGTGTCAAGAGTGATATCTGTGACGACAAGGTACTTTACAAGAGTGCTGACGAGTTGCCTACCTATCATCTGGCAAATATTGTTGACGATCACTTGATGGAAATTTCGCATGTTATCCGTGGTGAGGAGTGGTTACCTTCTGCTCCTTTGCATGTGATGCTGTATCGTGCTTTTGGCTGGGAAGACACCATGCCCCAGTTCGCACACCTGCCGTTGCTGTTGAAGCCAGATGGTAAAGGCAAGTTGTCGAAACGTGATGGTGACCGTCTGGGGTTCCCTGTGTTCCCCTTGAGATGGACAGACCCGAAATCTGGCGAGACCTCGCGTGGTTATCGTGAGGATGGCTATTTCCCTGAGGCTGTCATCAATTTCCTTGCCCTTTTGGGATGGAACCCCGGCACGGAGCAGGAATTGTTTACCTTGGACGAGTTGGTTCCCTTGTTTGATATCTCCAAATGTTCGAAGGCAGGTGCTAAGTTTGCCTATGAGAAAGCCATCTGGTTCAACCATGAGTATATCCTGAAGAAGTCTAACGAGGAAATTGCTGCCCTATTCGAACCGATGGTCAAGGAACATTGTCCTAATGAGACCTCTGAGCGCATATTACAGGTAACCTCGATGATGAAGGATCGAGTATCCTTTGTCCATGAGTTATGGCCCTTGTGCTCATTCTTCTTCGTAGCTCCTACGGAGTATGACGAAAAGACTGCCAAGAAGCGTTGGAAGGAAGATTCTGCCCAGCAATTGACAGAGTTGATGCAGGTGCTGGAGGGTATTGACGACTTCTCTCTGGAAAACCAGGAGCAGATTGTACATGCCTGGATAGAGCAGAAAGCATACAAACTGGGTAACATTATGAATGCTTGGCGACTGACATTGGTTGGCGAGGGCAAGGGTCCTGGTATGTTTGACATCTCAGCTTTCTTGGGCAAGGAAGAGACACTGCGTCGCATGAAACGAGCCATAGAAATATTGGGTTGATGTATAATCTGATCATATATATATATCAATTAGGCGTTATTGTTGCGAGCCTTTTCAACGAGAAGGTTCGCAAGATGTGGCAGGGTGAACGAGAGTCCATCCGAATTCTGAAAGAAAAGATGGATCCTCAGGCTAAATATGTGTGGTTTCATGCTGCCTCGCTGGGTGAGTTCGAACAAGGGCGTCCGCTGATGGAGCAACTGCGTCGCGACCATCCGGAGTATAAAATCCTCCTCACTTTTTTCTCACCGTCAGGCTATGAGGTGCGAAAGAACTATGAAGGAGCCGACATAATCTGCTATCTGCCGCTTGACACCATCACAAATGCACGACGGTTCTTACGTACGGTGCGCCCGGTGATGGCATTTTTTATCAAGTATGAGTTCTGGTATAACTACCTGCATATCCTGCGTCATCGCGGCATTCCCGTATATAGTGTGAGCAGTATCTTCCGTCCAGGACAGATTTTCTTCCGATGGTATGGACGACAGTATGCCCACGTACTGAAGTGCTTTACCCGGTTCTATGTGCAGAACGAGGTCAGCAGGGAATTGTTAGGAAAGTTGGGCATTACAGATGTCCGAGTGGTGGGCGATACACGTTTTGATCGTGTCCTGCAAATCAAGGAAGCTGCTAAGCAGTTGCCTATTGTAGATAGTTTCTGTCAGGATGCCAACGTGTTCGTTGCCGGCTCGTCATGGCAGCCTGACGAGGAGATATTCATTCCTTTCTTCAACGAACATAAGGAGTGGAAACTTATCATCGCTCCCCATGTTATAGGGGAAGAACATCTGCAGCAGATAGAAAAGTTGTTGGCAGGTCGTAGGATTGTACGCTATAGCCAGGCAGCAAATGCGTCACTTCAAGATGCAGACGTCTTGATAATTGACTGTTTCGGACTCTTGTCAAGTATCTATCGCTATGCTAATGTGACGTATGTAGGAGGTGGCTTTGGCGTGGGTATTCATAACACGTTGGAGGCTTCAGTCTGGGATGTTCCCGTCTTTTTCGGTCCTAACAACGAGCGTTTCCAGGAGGCACAGGGACTGAAGCAGAGTGGTGCAGGACTGGAAATCGCCAATGCTGACGATTTCCGTCGGCTTATGAGCGGCTTCGTTGACAATCCTACTCTGGCAAAGGAACTGGGTGAGAAAGCAGGCGCCTTTGTGAAGCAGATGACCGGTGCTACGCAGAAAATTCTGGAAGATGTACAATTGTAAATCAAGATGGCTTTAATAAAGAGTTACCGCGGACTTACTCCTAAATGGGGAAAGGACTGCTATTTCAGTGAGAATGCAACTATAGTCGGTGAGGTGATGATGGGCGACGAGTGCAGCGTGTGGTTCAATGCCGTTGTTCGTGGTGATGTGGCACCTATCACGATAGGCGACCGGACCAATGTGCAAGACGGTTCATGTATCCACGTGACTCATGAAACGGGTCCCACGTACATAGGCTGTGATGTGACTATTGGTCATAATGTCACCGTCCATGCCTGTACTATCCATGATGGTGCTTTGATAGGAATGGGTTCCACACTACTTGATGGTTGCGAGATAGGCGAGGGCGCTATTGTTGCGGCAGGTGCACTGGTATTGCAGAATACCAAGATAGGTCCTCATGAGATATGGGGTGGGGTACCAGCCAAGTATATTAAGCCAACCAGTCCTGGGCAAACTGATAATGCCAAGCACTATGTTGAGTACGCAAAGTTCTATAAGGAAGAGAATCCTGAATGCCTATTTAGTGCTGAATAGTTACGACGACATACTCTGAGCGGGTTCCAATACGGAACATGCCGCCCCAAATACCTAGGCCGCTGCTGATGTAATAGTTAGTGTGGCCTCTTTTGTATGCACCAAAGGAACACTCGTAGATGGCATCAGTAATCCAGGAGATGGGCCATACTTGTCCGTGATGGGTGTGACCACTGAACTGGAAGTCCACATGATGGCGCTCTGCCTGTTCCAGATGATAGGGCTGGTGGTCTAGTAGAATGGTGTATTTGGTATTAAGCGGTAAATGTTGAGTCGCGAGTTCCATGATTTTCCCCAATGACTTACGATGCTGGTTGGTACGGTCATCGCGACCGATGATGCCGAGGTCTCCTACGATAACTGCTGAGTCTTGCAACAGATGGATGCCAGCGTCCTTATAGAATAGCTGGGCACCAGGTTCACCACTATAGTACTCATGGTTTCCCAGACAGGCATAGACAGGTGCGTTCAGACGTTGGAACTCCTCATGCATTTTTTGCTCCTTCAATGGGCGCATGCTTCCGTCAATAATGTCACCGGCAATCAATATAAGGTCAGGATGCTCTGCATTGATCATATCCACCCAGCGGTGTAATTCATCACGACGGTTGTGGTATCCCAGGTGCAAGTCGCTCATCATGACCAGTTTGATAGGTTTCGTTACTTTCTCAGAGGTTATCGTCATTTCTTCACGGTATTTATGCTTATAGTGCAGATGGCCATAGAGGAACAGGCCGAACATCAAAAGGGCGATGCCACCTGCTGTCCATCCATTATTATATAATAAGGTACGCGAGACAATCCGTAGCAGGCGACCAAGGTCTAACACCAAGAATAGCATGAACAGGTAAAGTAGGATAAAGATGCTTGACGTGCCGATTTCATATACGGTAATAGCCAGAGGCATGGGCATACGGTCGGTAGAGCGCCAAATGCCTGCAAACATCAACAGAAAAGAACCTGCTATCAACACGATGGCTATCGTTTTCCAAATCCACGATAAAGGAAGCAGACACCATATGTGCCAACTAATGTAGGTTATAGCCAATACAGGTAGTAGTGTGAAAGCCAACATCCACATCATTTTCATTTGCTTTTGTTATTTTTGGGTACAAAGTTATTGCTTTTCCGTCATATAAATATGAAGAGAGTATTACTTTTTTGCTTTTTTATCAGTTTCCTTTTGTCGGTAAATGGCCAACCAAAGGACTATGAGTGGCGTACGCCAAGTAAGAATTCGTCAGAGTCGATGCCTTGCGGTGGTGGCGACATTGGCATGAATGTGTGGGTAGAGGATGGAGATGTGTTGTTCTATCTTTCACGAAGTGGATGCTTTGATGAGAACAATACGCTTTTGAAGTTGGGACGTTTCCGTGTTCACCTGTCCAAACCTTTTGCCCTCTCCTCCTTTCGTCAGCAGTTGGTGCTGAAAGACGGCTATGTTCAGGTGACAGATGGACAGAAGTGGGTGCAGATATGGGCGGATGTCAACAAACCCGTTGTACATGTAGAGGTGTCTATAGAAAAGGAACTTACAGACGTGGACGTGACCTATGAGTCGTGGAGAACACACGACAGGGAGATTACCCATCGTGAGCGTTTTCAAACTAGCTATAAGTTCTCAGCCCCCCAAGGTCTCACCACTAAGCGTGACAGCATCATCGCTGCTACCGATGGCTTGACCTTTGTTCATCAGAATGGTGAACAGACGATTTTTGACGTAACAGTGACTCAGCAGCAGATGGATGCGGTGAAAGACCGTCTGTACAACCCCCTGAAAAATCTCATTTTCGGAGGACGTTTGCATGGGGATCAGTTTGTATTGAAAGGAACTACGCAGGGACGATATGCCAGCAGCGATTATCAGGGATGGACATACAGCTCCAAACGCCCTGCTCAACGCCATGCTTTTACGATTGCTTTGGCAACAAAACAAGGTTCCTTCGCTGACTGGCTGTCGCTGTTACGGGAAACCGAGCGTCAGATACAGACAAAACGTGACTGGAAACAGACTCGTGACTGGTGGCATCAGTTCTGGCAGCGTAGTTATGTAGAGATGAAAGAAGGAACTTTGGCGCGCAACTATACGCTCTTCCGCTATATGCTGGGCTGTAATAGTAGAGGCGGCTGGCCCACCAAGTTTAATGGAGGTCTTTTTACCTTTGATCCGGAATATGTAGAAAAGGCACCGGAATACCGGCTAACCCCCGACTATCGTAACTGGGGAGGAGGTGTACATACATCACAGAACCAACGTCTCGTGTACTGGCCAATGCTGAAGAATGGGGATTTCGATATGCTTTGTCCACAATTGGATTTCTATCTTCGTATTTATCCGAACGCAGAGGAGCGTAGTCGACTCTATTGGGGACACGAAGGTGCCTGTATCACAGAACAGGTAGAGAACTATGGTCTGCCATGTTATCCAGAATATGGAACAAAGCGACCTGCTGGTTTTGACCCAGGTGTAGAACGTAATGCCTGGTTGGAATATGAGTGGGATACTTGTCTGGAGTTTTGTATGATGGCACTGGAGGCTCATCGGTATAGCGGAATGAACATAGATAGATATCTGCCTATGATTCGCTCTTGTCTCCGTTTCTTTGATGAACATTATCAGTATTTGGCCAATATGCGTGGTGCCAAACGACTGGATGGCAATGGTAAGTTGGTGCTTTACCCTGGTTCAGGAGGAGAGACCTATAAGATGGCCTATAATTCTACGTCCACTATTGCCGCTCTTCGTACTGTCGCAGAAGCTATTGGCGATACGGCACTGTTGGGTCGCTTACCCGACATTACCATTCGTGATGGTAAGATCCAACCAGCCTTGCACTATGAACGCGTGAATAATACGGAAACGATGCAGCTCTATCCTGTATTCCCTTGGCGTATGTATGGAGTAGGACGTCCCAACTTGGATATAGCGCGTAATACCTATTTAAACGACTCACTGGCTATCCAGTTCCGTTCTCATGTTGGTTGGAAGCAAGACTTGATTTGGGCAGCCTGTCTGGGCTTGACTGACGAAGCCCGTCGTCTTCTTGAGTTGAAGATGGGTGATGGCCCTCATCGATTCCCTGCCTTCTGGGGACCAGGATTCGATTGGTCACCAGACCACAACTGGGGTGGGTCGGGCATGATTGGAATGCAGGAGATGCTGATGCAAGAGGCTGGCAACAAGATATACCTCTTCCCGGCCTGGCCTCGTGAGTGGGATGTACGCTTTAAGCTCCATGCCTCCGATAATACTATTGTAGAAGCAGAACTGCAAGGAGGAAAGGTGGTAAACGTGAAAGTCACCCCACAATCCCGACAACAAGACATCGTATATGAAACGAAATAAAAGAAGGCTCGTCATCACGACGAGCCTTCTTCATAAGTGTTAAAACCTTCACTATTATCCAATTACTATGAAAAAACTACTAACTAATGCTTATGCAAATGAAAAAATCTGTCTGTTATGATAATGCAAAGGTAGGTAGAAAAGTGTTCATAGGGAAAAAATATCAACGAACTCCTAATATTTTTCGGCGAAATGGTGACAATATTACACCCTATGCGTCTATTTAACGTTATACTACTAATATTAACTAAAACTTAACAAAAATGAAAAAAACTATTAAGACCTGTATGGCTTTTGGTTTGGTAGCATTTCTGTTGACGCCGACAAGAGCTATGGCGACTAATGATGTTACTCCCTCTCCTCAGGCAGCTGCCCAGCAGCAAGCCAAGCCAGTTAAAGGTAATGTGGTGGACGAGAACGGTGAGCCTCTGATAGGCGTATCCGTAAAAATCGTCGGTGCTTATGGTGGTGCCATTACGGATGTTAATGGCGACTTCTCAGTTCAGGGTGCAGAAGGCAAACAGCTTCAGTTCTCCTACACCGGTTACAAGACTCAGGTTGTACGAGCTGGTCAGGGTTTGATGAGTGTCAAGATGGAACCAGATGTCTTAGGATTGGATGATGTTGTGGTTGTGGGCTATGGAACGATGAAGAAGTCGGATTTGACGGGCTCTACTGCTAATGTCAAAACAGGAGCCATCATGGCTAATGTAACAGGTAATGCATTGGAAGCCCTGCAAGGTAAGGCTGCTGGTGTTGCTGTGTTTAATGACAACAAGCCTGGTGAAAGTCCTCAGCTCCGTATTCGTGGTTCCAGCTCTATCAATGCCAGCAATGCTCCGTTGTATGTTGTTGATGGCTTTCCCTTAATGGGTGATGGTGATATTAGCGACATTAATCCAGCTGACATTGAGTCGATGGAGGTGCTGAAAGATGCTTCTTCTACTGCTATCTATGGTTCACGTGGCGCTAATGGTGTTATAATGATTACCACCAAGTCTGGACGCGCAGGCCGTAAGAACTTGACATTCAATGCATCAGTAGGAACGCAGATGCCAGGCCGTAAATTAAACATTGTGAAAGGTCAGGACTTCATTAACTTTATGAATGCTGCCTATACGAACTATAACAACGATGCATCAAAGGCTCCGTTCCCCAATGGTGATACTTCTTGGACGACAAACCCTGCCGCAGACACAGATTGGGAAGATTTACTGCTGCGTGACAATGCCTGGCTGCAAAACTACAATCTTAGCTTCGACGGTAGTGCTAATGGTACTGATTATATGCTGTCAGGTGGCTATTACAAGCAGGATGGCTTGGTTGAGACACAGAGCTATGAGAAGTTCTCCATGCATACCAATCTGCGTCATCAGTTCAACAAGTGGTTGACGGTTGGCGGTAGTGTTCAGTTCACCTATTCTACTCGCAATGCAGAGGATAATGCAGTAAGTAATGCTGCTCGTTATGGTTGGGCAACAGACTCTCCTTACGATAAGAATGGCAATCTTGTGGTTCCTACGAATCCTTATATTTCTGATGCATGGAATCCACTGATTGATTTCCCCGAGCACACTAGTCGTACCAATACAACCCGTGTTATCATCAATACATTTGCTGAGGCAAAGATCTTGCCTGAATTAACGTATCGCCTCAGCATCGGATACGATACTCGTATCAATCGCGGTTATAGCTACAATACTAGCAAACTCGTAGGTAACATGGCTAGTAAAGCCGGTAATGGTGGTCATTCTTGGAATAAAGGTGCCAGCCGACTGATGGAAAACATCCTAACCTATAGCAAGCAGTGGGATGTTCACCGCTTTACAGCAACCGGTGTTTACTCGTGGCAGGACTATGACTACCAAAGCACAGGCGTTTCTGCACGTGGCTTCACGCTCGACCAGTTGGGCGCATGGGATATCACAAAGGGTGAGACGAGCACTTATACCCCGAGTTCTACGCGCTATAGCAACCGCCTAATCTCTTATACAGGTCGTGTTACTTATGCTTATGCTGACCGTTATATGCTGACTGCAACGGCCCGTTGGGATGGATCGTCACGCTTTGGTGAGGATAAGAAGTGGGGTTTTTTCCCCTCTGTGGGTCTTGCATGGCGAGCTACTGAGGAGAACTTCATGAAGAACATCAAGGATGTGCTCAGTGATTTGAAGGTTCGTGCCAGCTTTGGTGTAACTGGTAACCAGGAAATTGGTAACTACAAGTCGCTGGCCGTATTGGAGAGCTCGGGCAGTGCAACTAATTATGTCTATAACAATGCTGAGTTGACTGGTTATGCCCAGACCAAGTTGGCCAATCCTGACCTGCAGTGGGAGCGTACCAATCAGTGGGATTTCGGTATTGATATCGGTCTTTTCAATCGTTTCAATATCAACTTCGACTATTATATCCGTGATACCAATAAATTGCTTTACGAGGTGCCCCTGCCTCGTGAAACGGGTTTCTCTACCTTGCTGAGCAACGTAGGTGCTACGCAGAATAAGGGTTGGGAGTTGACCGTTGGTGGAACAATCTTCAAGAACAAGGACTGGTTTGTAGATGCTAGCGTTAACTGGTCGTATAACACGAATAAGATCAAAGAACTCTACAACGTCAGTGGTGTAGAGACTAAGGAGATTATCCTTCGCTCAGACGGTACAGGACTAGATCGTCGTTTGGTCGTTGGTGAACCTGTTGACGGACTCTATGCACGCCATTCGCTTGGTATCATCAAGACTCAGGAGCAGTTAGACTGGTACAAGCAGTATGCTCCCAAGACAACAGCTAACGCACAGTTGGGTGATGAGATGTACGAGGATATAGACGGTGATGGAAGTATAGGCTTGAATGACTATATCTGCATTGGTTCTGTTCAGCCTAAACATTTTTATGGTCTGAATATTAGCGCAGGTTATAAAGACTTCTCAATTAATATCTATGGACAGGGAGGTTTCAAATATGCCTCTATTGCTGGTGCAGAGAGCAGTGGCAACAATGGTACAGAATGGGCTCTGAGTTATGCTGATAATGGAAGTTACTTGCTTTGGGGTGAGAATAATATTCAGGAGCGTATGTATCTGCCCTCTACCTATGCTTATGAGCGCATGTGGAGTCCTACGAATCCTGATGGCGAATTCCCTGCAGCAGGTTCTCATGGTACCTATCTTTCGGATCGTACTAACGGTGACTGGAGTTATTTTATTCTGAAAAATATCCAGTTGAACTATGATTTTACAAAGTTGTTGAAAGTTAAGACAATCAAGGGCTTGAAGGTTAATCTGAACTTCCAGAATTTTGTTACCTTTGCAAATCATCGTGGATACAACCCTGTTAATGGTGATATATCAAACCCATGGGCTAAAGCTATCATCTTTGGTGTTGACTTGAAACTCTAGTATGTTGAATCAATTTAAAAGAATAATTATTATGAAACTATATCAATATATTGCAGCAGGACTCCTTGGCGCAACCATGCTTAGCGGTTGTACCGACTTGACGGAGAAACCTTATACGTTCGTTGATCCAGCTTCGTATTATCAGAATGAGGAACAGTTGAACTCTGCTTTAAACACGGTATATAACTCGTTCCGTTCTATTTACAATGATGGAGGTACGTTTATGCGCCTGGAAGGTTGCACAGACTATGGACAGCCCAACCGTGAAGGTAATAAGAACAACATCAACGACATCAATGCTTGGAAATACCAAAACCAGGCCAACAATGCAGGAACATTCACTGCTATATGGACAAAGGGCATGGCCTGTATCAATCGTGCAAATAATGTGATTGCACAGTTTGAGGCTGCCAACATGGAACCGACCCTGCAAAAGCGAGCCATTGCTCAAGCAAAGTTCATGCGAGCAGGTGCTTATTACCTAATAGCCCGTATCTATGGTGGAGCTCCTATCATCAAAACTGTTACCACCAGTATTGACAATCTTAGCTTCCCACGCGCAAGTCTGGATGATACTTATGCATTCATCATTGAGGACTTGGAGTATGCAGAGGAAAATCTTCCCGTACGGGGCACCAATGGTTATGATGTATGGCGTTTCTCTAAGGGATCAGCCCAGGCTTATCTGGCTAATCTCTATCTCTATCGTGCTTCTATGGCAGGTTCTGGAGGCTATACCACTTTTGACAAGGAATTGTTGAAAAAGGCTAAGGAGTATTGTGAGAAGGTTATACAGTCAAATGCTTATGACTTGGAGTCTGACTTTGGGAACCTCTGGTGTTCGCTGAATGGCGACAATGCCCGTAATAATAAGGAATCTATAGTAGAACTTCAGTTCTCAACTTTGAATGGTCAGCAGAATGGTATGCACCAAAACTTTGGTATGTTTGCCGATTCTACTTATCCTGAGGAATTCGTTTCATTCGGCAAGACCATCTCGACAGGTGGTGGTGGTAGTTATTACTATCTGCGTACAGGTCCTTCCGTAGAAGCTTGGAAGAGTTATGATGCAGCAGACCAGCGACTAAAGGTGCTTATCTCAGAGGGAACGTATAGCAAAGGTGGTAATACTGTACATTGCATCTTTGACCCTGATGTAGACAAGGGCTCCTTGAAAGGTCATTTGGGTTGGGGAAGTTGCTGTCCTGGTAACATTAAAGTTCATGATTTTTCCAAGGAGGCACGTTCCGCATTGCGCTCAGGCAACAATTTTATGGTAATGCGCTATGCGCAGGTATTGTTGGATTATGCTGAGATAATGAACTGCTTAGGTGATCAGGCTACAGCTCTGACTTATCTCAACAAGGTTCATCAACGTGCCGGCTTACCTGCAATGACAGCTGCTATTGCTAAGGCCACTTGGCAGAATGATGAGCGTTGCAGCATTTCAAGTGATGCTGATGCTGTCGACGAGGCCATTTTCCAGGAGCGCGGACGCGAGTTTATCGGTGAGGGAGTCATCTATTTCGACGAACTCCGTACAGACCGTTTGGGCAAACGCGTGGGCTATTTTGTTCAGAAGTACAATAAGATGGGCTATAACCAGGTGCTTCCGTTGGAATTCGTTCCTAGTAAGACTCACTTGTGGTGGATTTCTAATACCGATCTGAGTGCAAACTCAGATTTGATCCAGAATCCCAACAATGTAGAGGATTCTCGTTATATAAAGTATAAGAACTAAACTGATGTATATATGGTTGCCACGGGATTGATGCTAATTCCGTGGCAACATCTTTAACCAGGCAATGATGATTCGCGAAATAATAGGATTGTGGTTGTTGGCTGTCTGCAGTCTCTGTGAGGCTCAGGCTGTACAACCTGTCAAGAAGGATTTCAACTATTTCTTTCAGACGGCTGTTTATGATGAGAATCTTATTCCTGAGTATACCTTGCCCGATCCGTTATGCTATTTGGATGGCAGTATAGTGACCACTGTCACGGAATGGGAGCAGAAAAGGAGGCCAGAGCTGATGGAGATGCTGACGACATATATGTATGGCCGTGTTCCTAAGGCTGCAAACCAACCTTTCCCACATAGGGTGGAAGTTGTTGAACATAACGCTTTTGGGGGAAAAGCTGTTAGAAAGTCCATCAAAATTTGTATGACAGATGATATCGATGGCCCTTCTTTCAATCTACAATTATTTCTTCCGAATGCTGCAAAGGGTAAGATGCCTGTTATACTTGGTCTATCCTTCAAACGGAATGAGCAAATCGAAAATGCAACGGAATGGCCATTAAAGAAACTTCTTGGTAGTGGTGTGGGACTGGCAACCTTCTATTATCAAGATGTATGTCCTGACAACCCCAATACAACACTTGCTTACCAGCAGGGCATTATCCCATACTTTTACAGAAAAGGTCAGATGTATCCTGATCCAGACCAGTGGGGAAGTATAGCTGCTTGGGCATGGGCTGCAAGCAAGGCTATGGACTATCTGCAGACGGACAATCAAGTAGACGGAGAAAAGATTGTGGTGATGGGACATTCCCGTTTAGGGAAGGTCGCGTTGTGGACAGGTGCTACAGATCAGCGTTTTGCGGCAGTCATTGCAGCACAGTCTGGTTGTTGTGGTGCTGCATTGTCGCGACGCGGAATAGGAGAGACGGTAGAGTCTGTAAACACGATTCTTCCTTATTGGTTCTGTGGTAATTTTAAACAATTCTCCGGTCGTGAGCAGTTTATGCCTTTTGACCAACATGAAGTAATTGCAATGATAGCACCACGTCTTGTGTATATCTCTAGTGCTTCGGATGACCGTTGGTCTGACCCTCGTGGTGAATTTTTGGGAGCAGAGGGTGCAAAGCCGGTATATCTGTTGTATCAAAAAGATGGTATTGCGTATCATACACGAGCGGGGGGACATACTGTGTTGCCTTACGATTGGGACCAGTTCCTCTCATGGTTGGAGTCGAATATTTTTCTTCTAAAGGCTACCCGTTAGTCCGTAGGCTTCGGACTCTTAGTCCGTGCCGTTCGGACTAGGAGTCCGAGGCGTTCGGACAAAAATAAAGGTATAAACGAAAAAGCCCGTCGTTAATGACGGGCTTTTTATTTGTAGTTGATCTTGAATTACAAGTTCGGGTTGATCTTGTTCCACTCTGAGATGGGGGGAACGATGTTCAGTGTAACCAACTCGTCACGCATCTTGCACAGGTGCTCGTAGCTCTGGTCGAGCTTGGCGTTCTCCTCGGGAGTGCCCTGAGGAATCTCGTACTTGGCACCCTCAGCAGTCATAGTGGTCTTCATAGCCATCATGATATGGTCGTACTTGTCAGTCTTAACGTATGTTCCTACGGGGAAGCGGAAAGCCTCACCACCCATAGCGGCACGAATCATCTCTACGGAGAGGTAAGAGGGGCTCTGGAAAGAAGAGCGTCCGCGAAGCTCGATGATCTTGGCACCACCCTTGGTGACGTCAACTTTCATCTGCTCCCACTCCTCAGCGGGGAATTCTGCGGTGCCGATGATATCGGTCAACTTGCGGCCCTTGATGGTAACGTGGCTACCGAATACAGCCATCTGCTCGCCGTGACCACCATAGGTAGCACAACCCTCAATCTCGCTCTGCATTACGCCAAACTTCTTGGCCAGTGCAGACTGCAGACGAGTGGTGTCCAGACCAGCCAGTGTGGTAACCTGTCCGGGTTTCAAACCTGAATAAAGCAAGGTAACCAGACCAGTCAGGTCAGCAGGGTTGAAGATAATAACAACATGCTTTACGTCGGGGCAGTATTTCTTGATGTTCTGTCCCAGTTCCTCAGCGATCTTACAGTTACCAGCCAGCAAGTCCTCACGGGTCATGCCAGCCTTACGAGGTGCACCACCGGAAGAAATGATGTACTTAGCGTTCTTGAATGCCTCTTCGGCATTGGTGGTGGCTACTATGTTCACATTGTCAAAGCCACTCTGGCGCATTTCCTCTGCAACGCCCTCGGGAGAGAATACGTCGTAGAGACAGATTTCACTTGTCAGACCCATCATCAGGGCAGACTGAGCCATGTTTGAACCGATCATGCCAGCTGCGCCGACGATGGTCAGTTTGTCGTTAGTTAAAAATGCCATAATTCGTTGTATTATTATAATTATCTATTCTTTGTGCTGCAAAGTTATAAAATAATTGTGAATTGACCGTTGTGAAATGGAAATTTATTTGTTATTTATTCTGAAAAAGTGTATCTTTGCAAAGTGGAAATGACAAAACGTGATGGATAAGGCAATGATTAGAGAGCGTTTAGCGCTTTTACGAGAAGAATTACGACGCGAGCACCTCAGTGCTTTCATCTTTCCTACCAGTGACCCTCATAACAGTGAGTACACGGCGGACCATTGGAAGGGTCGTGAGTGGATTAGTGGCTTTACTGGTTCAGCCGGTATTGCCGTGGTAACGCTGAAAAGTGCAGCACTATGGACGGATTCGCGCTATTTCATTCAAGCGGAAGAGCAACTCAAAGGGACGGAATTTCAGTTGATGAAGCGAAAAGTGGATGGAACACCTACTATTCGTGAGTGGATATCCGGCGAATTGACTGATATGAGAGACAAGGAAATAGGAGTAGATGGTTCGGTCACTTCTGTAGCTGACGTGGAACAGTTGAAAGAGGAAGTGAAGCGTAGGGGTGGCATCACCGTGCGTACTAACTTCGACCCTTTACAGCGGATATGGAAGGACCGTCCGGCGATACCTCAGAACCCTGTCGTGATACAGCCTATTGAATTCGCTGGCGAAGAGGCAAAATCGAAGATTCATCGCATTCGTCAAGCTCTCCGCAAGCTACATGCTGATGGAATGTTGGTGGTGGCATTGGATGAGATAGCCTGGACGCTTAATCTGCGAGGCAGTGACGTGCATTGCAATCCGGTGTTTGTTTCCTACTTGCTGATAGCATCTAATAAGACCACGCTGTATATTAATAAGGAAAAAGTGTCGGACGAGGTGCTTTCCTATCTGAAGAGCCAAGACGTTGAGGTGGCTGAATACACAGAAATCGTTCAAGGACTGAAAGGCTATTTCGAATACAATATCCTGCTTGACCCTGACGAAGTGTGTTATACGCTCTATCAGCAGGTAACGCGTCATATCGTAAGGGAAGCATCGCCTATTCCTGCCTTGAAGGCTATAAAGAATGAAAGGGAACTGACGGGTTTTAGGTCGGCGATGCTGCGTGACGGCATCGCCTTGGTTAAATTCCTGAAATGGTTGGATGAGCGAATCGGTAAAGAGAAGTTGACGGAGATTTCCGTTTCCGACAAGTTGGAGTCATTGCGTGCGGAACAACCACTCTATCGGGGCCTCTCCTTTGACACTATAGCTGGCTATGAGGAACATGGGGCTATCGTCCACTATGAGGCTACCCCGGAAACAGATGTGGAGTTGCAAGCAAAGGGCTTGTTGCTCATTGACAGTGGAGCGCAATATCAAGATGGCACGACGGATATTACCCGTACTATAGCGCTGGGACCGCTGACCGAGGAACAGCGAAGGGTCTATACCCTGGTTCTGAAAGGTCATCTGCAATTGCAGAATCTTCACTTCCCTGACGGGGCGAGTGGTACCCAACTGGATGCTGTAGCCAGACAAGACTTGTGGAAAGCAGGTTTGAACTATCTGCATGGTACAGGTCATGGGGTGGGGAGTTATCTGAATGTACATGAGGGACCTCATCAGATACGCATGGAGTGGCGTCCGGCAAAGTTGCGTGAGGGTATGACAGTAACTGATGAACCAGGTGTCTATCTGGAGGGACGATTCGGGGTCCGGATAGAGAATGTTCTGCTTGTCGTGCCTGCAGACAAGACAGAATGTGGACAATTCCTGAAGTTTGCCCCATTGACCCTTTGTCCAATTGATTTGTCACCAGTGATAAAAGAGATGATGACACCAGAGGAAATACAATGGTTGAACGACTACCACAGCATGGTTTATGAGCGTCTTTCGCCTTATCTGGACGAAGATGAGAAAGCGTGGTTGAGACAGTCAACAACACCTTGGTAAAGAAAAAACGATGGAAAAATTTGGTGGGTTGCAAAATATGTTGTAACTTTGCACCCGCTTTTCGTGGCACCTGTGCCCGAAGGCATAAGTTTAACGTAAAATTTTAAAATCAAGAAAGAACATGATTATCGTACCAGTAAAGGAAGGCGAGAACATCGAGAAGGCCCTCAAGAAGTTTAAGAGAAAGTTTGAAAAGACCGGTGTCATCAAGGAACTCCGTGCACGCCAGCAGTTCGACAAACCTTCTGTACTCAAGCGCCTGAAGATGGAGCACGCTATTTACGTACAGAAGTTGCGCGCCACTGAAGAGTAAAAAAATCACGGAATTATTTGGTGGTTTGAAGAAAAAGTTGTAAATTCGTTGCCGAAAAAGAGATGCAACGAATGAATATGACGAAAGAATTCTTAAACTACCTCCGTTATGAGCGAAACCGTTCGGAGTTAACGGTGCGCACCTACGAGCGAAGTCTGAGAGACTTTGAGTCGTACTTCAAAAATCGAGATAGTCATCTCTCGTGGGAGTCGGTAGACTCGGATATCATCCGTGACTGGATGGAGAGTATGATGGATAAAGGCGACATGGCATCAACAGTGAATAACTGTTTGAGTGCCGTGCGTTCCTTTTTTCGTTTTGCGATGAGCCGTCGCTTGGTGTCACGTGACCCTGCCTATGCCATTAAAGGTCCTAAGAAACAAAAGCCACTTCCCCAGTTTGTACGTGAAGATGAAATGGATCGGTTGATAGACGTTTCGGAAATGTGGAGCGATACCTATCAAGATCTTCGCGCGCGTACTATTATTATATTATTTTATGAGACAGGAATCCGTTTGGCTGAGTTGATTGGACTGAAAGATAATGACATTGACTTTGCAACCCGTCAGCTGAAAGTCACTGGTAAGCGCAACAAACAGCGGATAGTCCCTTTCGGGCAAGAACTCGAAAGTGCTTTGAAGACCTATATCGAGCATCGGAACCAAAAATTTGTCAATCCAGCTGATGATGCACTCTTTCTAAGTGACAAAGGTCAGCGGATGAGTCGTTTCCAGGTAGAGATGATTGTGAAGAAGTGTCTCTCACTGGTGACGACGCTGAAGAAAAAGTCGCCTCATGTTTTGCGGCATTCCTTCGCGACAGCCATGTTAAACAACGGAGCCGGGCTGGAGAGTGTACGGCTGCTCTTGGGTCATGAGAGTGTTGCCACAACCGAGATTTATACCCACACGACATTTGAACAACTAAAAAAAGTATATGAGAATGCCCATCCAAGGGCTTAACCTTATTATTTACCCTAAAAAATAGGAGGTAACTATGGAAATTAAGATTCAGTCAATTCATTTTGACGCAACTGAGAAACTCGAGGCGTTCATCGAAAAAAAGGTCGCCAAGTTGGAAAAAACTTTTGAAGACATCAAAACCGTCGAAGTGCAGTGTAAGGTTGTAAAGCCAGCTACGGCACAAAATAAGGAGGTCAGCCTGAATGTGTCCGTTCCTGGATCAACGCTTTTTGTTGAGAAAGTGAGCGATACATTTGAGGAAAGTGTGGACCTTTGTGTTGATTCTATGAAGGTCCAGCTACAGAAAATGAAGGAAAAAATGCGTAATAGATAAAAAAAATCTCGAAAAGTTTTGGTAATTCAAAAATAATGCCTACCTTTGCATCCGCTTTCCGACATTCAGACTCCATCGGGGAGCGGATGCTTAAATGCCTCTTTAGCTCAGTTGGCCAGAGCACGTGATTTGTAATCTCGGGGTCGTTGGTTCGAATCCGACAAGAGGCTCGGAAGGACGAGGCCAATAAAAGGCTGAGACGAGGCAAAAACATTGAGGGTGGTTTCCAGAGCGGCCAAATGGGGCAGACTGTAAATCTGTTGTCTTTCGACTTCGGTGGTTCGAATCCATCACCACCCACTTCCAAAAGAGGAAGTTAATGTTGCGGAAATAGCTCAGTTGATAGAGCACTAGCCTTCCAAGCTGGGGGTCGCGGGTTTGAGCCCCGTTTTCCGCTCAATGCTCGCTGTTATAGCTCAGTGGTAGAGCACTTCCTTGGTAAGGAAGAGGTCCTGAGTTCAAATCTCAGTAACAGCTCAAAACGTTAGTGAAAACGATTTAAATCGGAATAATTCATTTAATAAAACAATAAACAAAGAAAAGCTATGGCTAAAGAGAATTTTGTGCGCACCAAACCGCACGTAAACATTGGTACTATCGGTCACGTTGACCACGGTAAGACTACTCTGACCGCTGCTATTACTACTGTACTGGCTAAGCAGGGTCTTTCTGAGGTTAAGTCTTTCGACCAGATCGACAATGCTCCTGAGGAGAAGGAGCGTGGTATCACCATTAACACCGCTCACGTTGAGTACGAGACAGCTAAGCGTCACTACGCTCACGTTGACTGCCCGGGACACGCCGACTATGTGAAGAACATGGTAACTGGTGCTGCTCAGATGGATGGTGCTATCCTTGTTGTTGCTGCTACTGACGGTCCTATGCCTCAGACTCGTGAGCACGTTCTGCTCGCTCGTCAGGTAAACGTTCCCCGTCTGGTTGTGTTCCTGAACAAGTGTGATATGGTTGAGGATGAGGAGATGCTGGAACTCGTAGAGATGGAGGTTCAGGAGATTCTCGCTCAGTATGAGTTCGAGGACGATACTCCTATCATCCGTGGTTCTGCCCTCGGCGCACTGAACGGTGTTGAGAAGTGGGAGCAGAAGGTAATGGAGCTGATGGATACCTGTGATACTTGGATTCAGGAGCCTCCTCGTGCTACCGACAAGCCCTTCTTGATGCCTGTTGAGGACGTGTTCTCAATTACTGGTCGTGGTACTGTTGCTACTGGTCGTATCGAGACTGGTGTTATCCACGTAGGTGATGAAGTTGAGCTCCTCGGTCTGGGTGAAGACAAGAAGTCTGTTGTTACTGGTGTTGAGATGTTCCGTAAGATCCTTGATGAGGGACAGGCTGGTGATAACGTAGGTCTGCTGCTCCGTGGTATCGACAAGAACGAAATCAAGCGTGGTATGGTACTTTGCCATCCGGGTCAGATTAAGCCCTTCAAGAAGTTCAAGGCTTCTATCTATGTCCTGAAGAAGGAAGAGGGTGGCCGTCACACACCATTCGGAAACAAGTATCGTCCCCAGTTCTATCTCCGCACTATGGACTGCACCGGTGAGATCACTCTGCCTGCAGGTGTTGAGATGGTAATGCCTGGTGATAATGTAGAGATCACTGTTGAGTTGATCTACGCTGTTGCTCTGAACCAGGGTCTGCGTTTCGCTATCCGCGAAGGTGGTCGCACCGTTGGTTCTGGTCAGATCACTGAGGTGTTCGAAGACTAATTGTTCAATAGATTGCGATTATTCGCAATACACTCAACTAAATAAAATAGCCCCCGCTTATGGGTGGGGGCTTTTATACGGGAATAGCTCAGTTGGTAGAGCATCGGTCTCCAAAACCGAGGGTCGTGGGTTCGAGTCCTCCTTCCCGTGCTAAGAAAGAAGATAGTATGAAGATTTTTAAGACATTCATCAATTATTGCAAAGCTTGCTATGAAGAGCTTGCGCACAAGACGACTTGGCCAACCTATAAGGAACTGACACAAAGTGCAGTGGTTGTGTTGTCTGCTTCGCTTATTATTGCAATAGTAGTATGGCTGATGGACGTTGCGTTCAAGGCAGTCATGAGTTCAGTTTATCCTAACTAAAGAATAGAACGGAAGATGGCAGAGGCTTCAGAGATGAAATGGTACGTTCTACGTGCTGTTAGTGGAAAAGAAGGAAAAGTTAAAGAGTTCATCGATGCTGCAAAGAAGCATAATGATGTGCTCGAAAGTCACGTTGGTGAAGTCCTTCTTCCAACAGAGAAATATGCCATGCTCCGTAATGGAAAGCGTGTTATCAAGGAGAAGCTCTTCCTTCCGGGTTATGTGCTTGTTCAAGCTCATCTCCAAGGTGAGGTTGCCCATATGCTTCGCTTTATTCCTAATGTCTTAGGATTCCTTGGTGGAATGGATAATCCTCAGGTCGTACGTCAGTCGGACATCAATCGCATTCTGGGTACAGCCGAGGAGACGACAATAGAAAGTGCTGAGGTTAATATCCCATACAGTGTTGATGAAACAGTCAAGGTTACTGATGGGCCGTTCAGTGGATTCAGTGGCGTTATCGAAGAGGTTAACGCAGAGAAGCGCAAACTGAAGGTGATGGTAAAGATCTTCGGACGTAAGACTCCTTTGGAGTTGGCTTTTACACAAGTTGAGAAAGAATAAGGTGTAAATGTTACGGTACACCTGTTCTATATACGGTCATAGGAGGCTTCCACTCCTGCGGCTTATATAACAATCAATAAATATTAATAAACAGAAATGGCTAAAGAAGTTGCTGGATTAATCAAATTACAGATTAAAGGTGGCGCTGCGAATCCCTCTCCTCCCGTAGGACCTGCACTGGGTTCGAAGGGTATTAACATTATGGGATTCTGCAAAGAGTTCAACGCCAGAACCCAGGATAAGGCAGGTAAGATTCTTCCTGTTGTTATCACATACTATGCAGACAAGTCTTTTAGCTTCATTATCAAGACTCCCCCTGCTGCCGTACAGTTACTGGAGGCCGCTAAGGTGAAGAGTGGTTCTGCTCAGCCTAACCGTAAGAAGGTTGCTACCGTTACTTGGGATCAGGTACGTGCAATCGCTGAGGATAAGATGAGCGATTTGAACTGCTTTACAATTGAGTCAGCTATGAAGCTGATTGCTGGTACAGCTAGAAGCATGGGTATCACTGTTAAAGGGGACTTCCCTGGTTAAATAACAAATAACTTCAATTAAGAAAATGAGTAAACTGACAAAAAATCAAAAGTTGGTAGCTGATAAGGTTGAAGCAGGGAAAGCATACTCTTTGAAAGAAGCTGCAGAGCTGGTAAAGGAAATTACCACTACTAAGTTCGATGCTTCTGTCGATATCGATGTACGCTTGGGTGTTGACCCGCGTAAAGCTAACCAGATGGTTCGCGGTGTTGTATCACTGCCGAATGGTACTGGTAAGGTTACACGTGTCCTCGCTCTCTGTACTCCCGATCAGGAAGCTGCTGCTAAGGAAGCTGGCGCCGACCACGTTGGTCTTGACGAGTATATCGAGAAGATCAAGCAGGGTTGGACTGATGTTGATGTGATTATTACAATGCCCTCATGCATGGGTAAGTTAGGTCCTCTCGGACGTGTATTGGGTCCTCGTGGCTTGATGCCTAACCCCAAGAGCGGTACTGTTACTATGGACGTTGCTAAGGCAGTCAAGGAAGTAAAGCAAGGTAAGATTGACTTCAAGGTTGACAAGGCAGGTATTGTACACGCCTCAATCGGTAAGGTTTCTTTCACTCCCGAGCAGATTTTCGAGAATGCAAAAGAGTTCTTGCAGACTATTATCAAGCTGAAGCCGGCTGCTGCCAAGGGTACCTATATGAAGAGTGTCTTTATCTCCAGCACGATGAGCGCTGGTATCAAGGTAGATCCTAAATCAGTTGAATAACTCGTAAAAGTTTAGTAAAATGAAAAAGGAATTAAAAGATACTATCGTAGTAGAACTTGGACAGAAGCTGAAGGAATATCCTCATTTCTATCTGGTTGATATTGCCGGACTGAATGCAGAGCAGACTAGCGACCTTCGTCGTAAGTGCTTCAAGAATGAGATTAAGATGGTCGTAGTGAAGAATACGCTTCTCCACAAGGCTTTTGAGGCTTCTGATGTAGATTTTGAACCTCTTTATGATAGCCTGAAAGGCAGTACAGCTGTGATGTTCGCAAATACAGCTAACGTACCTGCTAAGCTCTTGAAGGAATATGCCAAGGAAGGTGTTCCCGCATTGAAGGCTGCTTATGCCGAAGAGGGCTTCTTCGTAGGTGCAGACAAGCTGTCAGAGCTGGTTGCTATCAAGAGCAAGAACGAACTTATTGCCGACGTTGTCACATTGCTGCAATCTCCTATCAAGACTGTGGTGTCTGGCTTGAATGCTGGTGGCAAGATTCACGGATTGCTTGACGCTATCGCAGAGCGTAACAAATAATGCGAACGAGTAAAAACATTAACATTAAAAAACAATTAAAATTTTAAATAAAATGGCAGATATTAAAGCTATTGCTGAAGAGTTGGTAAACCTCTCAGTTAAGGAAGTACAAGAGTTGGCAACAGTCCTGAAGGACGAGTATGGAATTGAGCCCGCTGCAGCCGCTGTTGCTGTTGCTGCTGGTCCCGCAGCTGGTGGCGCTGCCGCTGCTGCTGAGGAGAAGTCTTCTTTCGACGTTGTTCTGAAGGAAGCTGGTGCTGCTAAGCTCCAGGTAGTTAAGGCCGTTAAGGAAGCTTGCGGTCTGGGTCTGAAGGAAGCTAAGGATCTCGTAGACGGTGCTCCTTCTACTCTGAAGGAAGGCCTGTCTAAGGACGAGGCTGAGAACCTGAAGAAGGCTATCGAAGAGGCTGGTGCCGTAGTTGAGCTGAAATAATTTAGCACAACAACAATAAATATGGTTGGGAGCTCTCCAGTAGAGGGTTCCCGACCATTTTCTTGTCTTTTATAATCCGGGCTGTCCGGATTCTCCGGAATTTCCGGTTATAAATCAAAACAATAATATATGGCTTCAAAAGTAATAGATAACAGAGTAAACTTTGGCAGCGTCAAGAATCCGATGCCGTTTCCGGATTTTCTCGATGTGCAATTAAAGTCTTTCAAAGACTTCCTACAGTTGGACACTCCACCTGAGGAACGCAAGAACGACGGTCTGTATAAGGTGTTCGCAGAGAACTTCCCCATTACAGATACGCGTAACAACTTTGTTCTTGAGTTCTTGGACTACTATATTGACCCGCCCCGCTACACCATTGACGAGTGTCTTGAGCGCGGCCTGACTTATAGCGTACCTTTGAAGGCTAAGTTGAAACTTTATTGCACTGATCCTGACCATGAAGATTTTGGAACAGTGATACAGGATGTATTCCTTGGCCCTATTCCATATATGACAGCTAATGGTACCTTTGTGATAAATGGTGCCGAGCGTGTCGTTGTTTCACAGTTGCACCGTTCTCCTGGTGTGTTCTTCGGACAGAACGTACATGCCAATGGTACTTTGCTCTATTCTGCACGAATCATTCCATTCAAAGGTTCATGGATAGAGTTTGCTACTGATATCAACAACGTCATGTATGCTTACATTGACCGTAAGAAGAAGTTACCTGTTACCACACTGCTGAGAGCCATTGGTTTCGAGACTGATAAGGATATCTTACAGATTTTCAACCTTGCAGAGGAAGTGAAAGTCAATAAGGCTTCGCTCAAGAAGGTTGTCGGATGTAAGCTTGCCGCTCGTGTCTTGAAGAGCTGGAATGAGGATTTCGTTGACGAGGATACAGGTGAAGTTGTATCTATTGAGCGTAACGAAGTCATCATGGAGCGTGAGACGGAGATAACCGATGATAATATGATGGAGATCCTGGAGAGTGGTGCTTCAACGATTCTCGTACACAAAGACGAGTCGGTAGCACAAGACTACTCTATTATCTTCAATACCCTGCAAAAGGACCCGTCGAACTCGGAGAAGGAGGCCGTGCTCTATATCTACCGTCAGCTGCGTAATGCAGATCCTGCCGATGATGCAAGCGCACGTGAGGTTATCCAGAACCTGTTCTTCTCAGACAAGCGTTATGACTTGGGTGATGTAGGTCGTTATCGTATCAACAAGAAACTGGGCCTGAACACGGAGATGGATGTTCGTGTCCTGACAAAGGAAGATATTATTGAGATTATCAAGTACTTGATTCAATTGATAAACTCAAAGGCTACCGTCGATGATATTGACCACCTGTCTAATCGTCGTGTACGTACAGTCGGTGAACAGTTGTCTAACCAGTTCTCTATTGGCTTGGCCCGTATGAGCCGTACCATTCGCGAACGTATGAATGTCCGCGATAATGAAGTGTTTACGCCGACAGATCTTATTAACGCCAAGACTATTTCCAGCGTTATTAACTCGTTCTTCGGAACGAACCCGTTGTCACAATTCATGGATCAGACCAATCCGTTGGCTGAGGTAACGCATAAGCGTCGTCTCTCCGCTCTGGGTCCTGGTGGTCTCTCGCGTGAACGTGCAGGTTTCGAGGTTCGTGACGTACACTATACACACTATGGCCGTTTGTGTCCTATTGAGAGCCCTGAAGGACCAAACATCGGTCTGATTTCATCATTGTGCGTATATGCAAAGATTAATGAACTTGGCTTCATCGAGACACCATATCGTAAGGTTGAAAACGGTGTCGCTAATCTGAATAATAATGACATCGTATACCTGACAGCCGAAGAAGAGGAAGATCACGTAATCGGACAGGGTAATGCACCATTGAATGATGATGGTACCTTCATCCGTCCTGTTGTCAAGTGCCGTCAGGATGCTGACTTCCCTGTCGTGCCTCCTACGCAGGTTGACTTGATGGATGTTTCTCCACAGCAGATTGCCTCAATTGCTGCTTCGCTGATTCCGTTCCTGGAGCACGACGATGCTCACCGTGCGCTGATGGGATCGAACATGATGCGCCAGGCTGTTCCTCTGCTTCACAACGAGGCACCTATTGTTGGTACTGGTATTGAGAAACAGGTGTGCGAGGACTCTCGTACAATGATTACTGCCGAGGGCGATGGTATCGTAGACTATGTGGATGCTACAACAATCCGCATTCTGTATGACCGTACTGAGGATGAAGAGTTTGTCAGCTTCGAACCGGCATTGAAGGAATATCGTATTCCGAAGTTCCGTCGTACTAACCAGAACATGACCATTGACCTGCGTCCTATTTGTGATAAGGGCCAGCGTGTCAAGAAGGGTGATATCCTGACAGAAGGCTATGCTACAGAAAATGGCGAGTTGGCACTCGGTCGTAACCTGCTTGTGGCTTACATGCCTTGGAAGGGTTATAACTATGAGGATGCTATCGTGCTCAATGAGCGTATTGTTCGTGAGGACGTCTTAACTTCTGTACACGTTGATGAGTACTCACTGGATGTTCGTGAGACAAAGCGTGGCGCAGAGGAATTTACCGCAGATATCCCCAACGTTAGCGAAGAGGCTACTAAGGATCTCGACGAAAACGGTGTTATCCGTGTCGGTGCTCGTGTAGAGCCTGGTGATATCCTTATTGGTAAGATCTCACCGAAGGGTGAAAGCGATCCCTCACCAGAAGAGAAACTGCTGCGTGCCATCTTTGGTGACAAGGCTGGTGATGTGAAGGACTCTTCTTTGAAGGCCAATCCTTCGTTGACTGGTGTTATCATCGACAAGAAACTTTTTACCCGTGCCGTTAAGACACGTCAGACAAAGCAACAGGATAAAGTTACCCTGGCTAAGATTGACGAAGAGCATCAGGCAAAGATTGACGACCTGAAGGATATCTTGGTAGAGAAACTCATGACGCTCACCAAGGGTAAGACCTCACAGGGTGTTAAAGATTATACTGGTGCAGAAATTATCTCGAAGGGCAGTAAGTTTACTGTTACCAACCTGAAGAATTTGGAATATGGTGATATACAGATCAGTCATTGGACAAGTGATGAGCACAAGAATGAGCTTATCGCCAAACTGATTATTAACTATATGAAGAAGTTCAAACTGCTTGACGCTGAGATGAAGCGTAAGAAGTTTGCGATCACCATTGGTGACGAGTTGCCCTCAGGTATCTTGCAGATGGCAAAGGTTTATGTAGCCAAGAAACGTAAGATTGGTGTCGGTGATAAGCTGGCCGGTCGTCACGGTAACAAGGGTATTGTATCGAAGGTGGTACGTCAGGAGGATATGCCGTTCTTGGAGGATGGTCGTCCTGTTGATTTGGTACTTAACCCACTGGGTGTGCCTTCTCGTATGAACCTCGGTCAGATTTTCGAGGCTATTCTTGGTGCAGCAGGTAAGCGTCTGGGTGTGAAGTTTGCTACTCCGATTTTTGATGGTGCAAAACTTGACGACCTCGCAGAATGGACTGATAAGGCTGGCCTGCCTCGTCTTTGCTCTACTCATCTTTACGATGGTGAGACGGGTGAGAAGTTCGACCAGCCTGCAACGGTAGGTATTACCTACTTCTTGAAACTCGGCCACATGGTAGAGGATAAGATGCACGCACGTAGCATCGGTCCGTACTCTCTGATTACACAGCAACCCCTCGGTGGTAAAGCACAGTTTGGTGGTCAGCGTTTTGGTGAGATGGAGGTTTGGGCACTGGAAGCCTTCGGTGCCAGCCATGTACTGCAAGAGATCTTGACCATCAAGTCTGATGATGTTGTGGGTCGTGCTAAGGCATATGAGGCCATTGTCAAAGGTGACCCGATGCCGACTCCTGGTATTCCAGAGTCACTCAATGTGTTGCTGCATGAGTTGAAGGGTCTAGGCCTCAGCATCAAGATGGACTAATAGATAATGGATAATTGAAAAAAAGAAAATAGAAAATTATGGCTTTCAAGAAAGATTCAAAGATAAAGACAAACTTCACCAAGATTACCATCGGACTGGCTTCTCCTGAGGAAATCCTCGAAAGTTCTTTTGGTGAGGTGACAAAGCCTGAGACCATCAACTACCGCACCTACAAGCCTGAGCGTGACGGTTTGTTCTGCGAGCGCATCTTCGGTCCTACCAAGGATTACGAGTGTGCCTGCGGTAAGTACAAGCGTATCCGTTATAAGGGTATTGTCTGCGACCGTTGTGGTGTAGAGGTTACTGAGAAGAAAGTACGTCGTGAGCGTACAGGTCATATCGAACTGGTTGTTCCTGTTGCCCACATCTGGTACTTCCGTAGCCTTCCAAATAAGATTGGCTACCTCCTTGGTCTTCCCACCAAGAAGCTCGATGCCATCATTTACTATGAGCGTTATGTGGTTATCCAGCCAGGCGTTATGGCAGGTAAGAAAGACGCAGAGGGAAATGATGCCCTTGGTGCTAATATGTATGATTTGCTGTCAGAGGATGAGTATAACGACATTGTCGACAATCAGATTTCTCCTGAGAACGCCTATCTGGATGACAGTGATCCTAATAAGTTCATCGCCAAGATGGGTGCTGAGGCCATTTACGACTTGCTCATCCGTCTTGACCTCGACTCGCTTTCATATGAGTTGCGTGACCGTGCCAACAGCGACTCTTCAGTTCAGCGCAAGAACGAGGCACTGAAGCGTCTGCAAGTTGTTGAGTCATTCCGCACCAGTGTTGAGAAGGGCATTAATCGTCCTGAATGGATG
The DNA here is from genome assembly GCF_900107705.1 of Prevotella sp. tc2-28. Lineage (GTDB taxonomy): Bacteria > Bacteroidota > Bacteroidia > Bacteroidales > Bacteroidaceae > Prevotella. Next base: position 30,777 of record NZ_FNRE01000009.1, on the reverse strand, counting down.
ATTATGAAGATTATTCCCGTAACTCCTCCCGAGTTGCGTCCGCTCGTTCCGCTGGATGGTGGTCGTTTCGCCACTTCCGACTTGAACGACCTTTATCGTCGTGTCATCATCCGTAACAATCGTCTGAAGAGACTGATGGAGATTAAGGCTCCTGAGGTGATTCTCCGTAACGAGAAGCGTATGTTACAGGAGGCAGTTGACTCATTGTTCGATAACTCCCGTAAGTCATCAGCAGTGAAGAGCGACTCAAACCGTCCGTTGAAGTCACTCTCTGACTCACTGAAAGGTAAGCAGGGACGTTTCCGTCAGAACTTGCTTGGTAAGCGTGTCGACTACTCAGCCCGTTCGGTAATCGTTGTAGGTCCTGAGTTGAAGATGGGTGAATGCGGTCTTCCTAAGCTGATGGCAGCAGAGCTCTATAAGCCGTTTATTATCCGTAAGCTCATCGAGCGTGGTATTGTAAAGACGGTGAAGAGCGCTAAGAAGATAGTTGACCGTCGTGAGCCTGTCATCTGGGACATCCTGGAGAATGTGATGAAGGGTCATCCTGTGCTCTTGAACCGTGCACCAACACTGCACCGTCTGGGTATTCAGGCCTTCCAGCCCAAGTTGATTGAGGGTAAGGCAATCCAGTTGCATCCATTGGCTTGTACAGCGTTCAATGCCGACTTCGACGGTGACCAGATGGCTGTTCACCTTCCCTTGTCAAATGAAGCCATTCTGGAAGCTCAGATTCTGATGCTCCAGAGCCATAATATTTTGAACCCTGCCAATGGTGCTCCTATCACCGTTCCTTCACAGGATATGGTGCTCGGTCTCTACTATATCTCAAAGATCCGCCCAGGTGCAAAGGGTGAGGGACTGACGTTCTATGGCCCAGAAGAGGCTATCATTGCCCACAACGAGGGCAAGTGCGACCTGCATGCTCAGGTGAAGGTAATGGTTGATGATATTGTTGACGGAAAGCCCCAGAAGCATATGGTTGAGACCTCTGTCGGCCGTGTCATTGTAAATGGCATCATTCCGAAGGAAGTAGGTTATGTCAACAAGATTATCTCTAAGAAGTCACTGCGTGACATCATTGCTGACGTTATTAAGAACGTAGGTTTCGCAGAGGCATGTGAGTTCTTGGATGGTATTAAGAACCTTGGTTATCGTATGGCCTATGAGGCCGGTTTGTCATTTAACCTTGACGACATCATTATCCCTGAGGCCAAGAAAGACCTAGTAGAGAAAGGTAACGAGGAGGTTCGTCAGATTACTGAGAACTACAATATGGGCTTCATCACCGATAATGAGCGTTATAATCAGGTTATTGATACCTGGACGCATATTAATAATGACCTCGGCAATGTGCTGATGAAGGAAATGACTGAGGCAGACCAGGGCTTCAATGCCGTATTCATGATGCTTGACTCCGGTGCCCGTGGTAGTAAGGACCAGATTCGTCAGCTCTCTGGTATGCGTGGTCTGATGGCCAAGCCCCAGAAGGCCGGTGCAGAGGGTGCTCAGATTATTGAGAACCCGATTCTGTCAAACTTCAAGGAGGGTATGTCCGTGTTGGAGTACTTCATTTCTACACATGGTGCCCGTAAGGGTCTTGCCGATACGGCTATGAAGACGGCTGACGCCGGTTACCTGACACGTCGTCTGGTCGACGTATCACATGACGTGATTATCAACGAAGAAGACTGTGGTACCCTTCGTGGTCTTGTCTGCACTGCTCTCAAGAATGGTGATGAGGTCATCTCAACCCTTTATGAGCGTATCCTTGGCCGTGTATCTGTTCATGACATCATCCATCCTTCTACGGGTGAACTGATTGTAGCTGCCGGTGAGGAGATTACGGAGCCTATTGCTCAGGCTATCGAAGACTCTCCTATTGAGAGCGTCGAGATTCGTTCCGTACTCACCTGTGAGTCAAAGCATGGTGTCTGCATGAAGTGTTACGGACGTAACCTCGCAACCCGTCGTATGGTACAGAAGGGTGAGGCCGTTGGTGTGATTGCTGCACAGGCTATTGGTGAGCCAGGTACTCAGCTGACACTGCGTACGTTCCACGCTGGTGGTGTGGCTGCTAACGCAGCAGCAAATGCCAGCATTGTGGCTAAGAACGACTCAAAGATCGAGTTGGAAGAAGTACGTGTTGTACCGTTCGACGAGGATGGTCGCGAGTGCGAGATGGTAGTGAGCCGTTTGGGTGAATTGCGCTTTATTGATACGCACACCAATATCGTATTGTCTACAGTTAACGTTCCTTATGGTTCTTCGCTCTATTTCAAGAACGGTGATACCGTGAAGAAAGGCGACAAGGTTGCTCAGTGGGATCCGTTCAATGCCGTTATCGTTACGGAATACGCAGGTACTTTGAAGTTCCATGATGTAGTAGAGGGTATCACCTTCCGCGCTGAGACTGACGAGACAACCGGCTTGACCGAGAAGATTGTTACAGAGTCGAAAGATAAGTCAAAGGTTCCTACTTGTGACATCATTGATGCTAATGGTGATGTGATTGGTACCTATAACTTCCCTGTGGGTGGTCACGTTGTCGTAGAAGACGGCCAGACCGTCAAAACAGGTGAGACTCTCGTTAAGATTCCTCGTGCTGCAGCCAAGGGTGGTGATATTACCGGTGGTCTGCCTCGTGTTACAGAGTTGTTTGAGGCTCGTAACCCATCTAACCCCGCTATCGTATCTGAAATCGACGGTGAGGTAACCATGGGTAAGGTAAAGCGTGGTAACCGTGAGATTATCGTAACCTCTAAGACAGGCGAGCAGCGTAAATACCTCGTATCTTTGTCAAAGCAGATCCTGGTACAGGAGCATGATGCTGTACGTGCTGGTACGCCGTTGTCTGATGGTGTTATCACTCCTGCCGACATCCTTGCCATCAAAGGTCCTACGGCCGTTCAGGAGTACATCGTCAATGAGGTACAGGACGTTTATCGTCTGCAGGGTGTGAAGATCAATGACAAGCACTTTGAGATTATCGTCCGTCAGATGATGCGTAAGGTACAGATCAACGATGCCGGTGATACCTCGTTCCTTGAGTCCGACATCATCGACAAGCTTGACTTCGCTGAGGAGAACGACCGCATCTGGGGTAAGAAAGTCGTTGTTGACGCCGGTGACTCTGAGAATCTGCAGAAGGGTCAGATTGTCACGGCTCGTAAGCTGCGCGATGAGAACTCCATGTTGAAGCGCCGTGACCTGAAACTTGTACAGGTGCGTGATGCCGTTCCAGCAACGTCAACGCAGATTCTGCAAGGTATTACCCGTGCAGCTCTGCAGACCAAGTCGTTCATCTCTGCTGCATCGTTCCAGGAGACCACCAAAGTGCTCAACGAAGCCGCTATCCGTGGTAAGGAAGACCACTTGGAGGGTATGAAGGAGAACGTGATTGCCGGTCACCTGATTCCTGCTGGTACAGGTCTTCGTGAGTTCGACAAGATCATTGTCGGTTCGAAGGAAGAGTACGAGCGTATGCAGGCTAACAAAAAGAATGTGCTCGACTACGCTGAAGAGGCCGTTCTTGACGAGAAGTAAGCTAGTAATCATTAACTCATAAATAAGAAGGCACCGTCGCATGCTGTTGTGGCGGTGCTTTTTTCAACGAAAGATGAAGAAACTGTATATCGAGACCTATGGTTGCCAGATGAATGTGGCCGACTCTGAAGTGGTTGCCTCTGTCATGCAGATGGCAGGCTATGAGTCGACAGAGGTCCTTGAGGAGGCTGACGCCGTATTCCTGAATACCTGTTCCGTACGAGATAATGCCGAACAGAAAATCTATCACCGTCTGGATGCACTCGATGCCATGCGTCGCAAACATCCCATGATTATCGGTGTGTTGGGCTGTATGGCTGAACGTGTGAAGGAAGACCTGCTGGAGCATCATCATTGCGACTTGGTTGCCGGCCCTGATGCCTATCTCTCTCTGCCCGATCTGATAGCACAGGCTGAAACCGGTCATAAGGCGATCAATATCGAGTTGTCGACCAGTGAGACTTACAAAGACGTTGTACCCCAACGCTTGCATGGAGCGAAGATAGGTGGTTTTGTCAGCATCATGCGAGGCTGTAACAACTTCTGCCATTATTGCATCGTTCCTTATACCCGTGGTCGAGAGCGTAGTCGAGATATAGAAAGCATCCTGCGTGAGGTACGAGATCTGCGGGACCGTGGATTTAAAGAGGTTACCCTGCTTGGTCAGAATGTCAACTCTTACCATTTTGAGGAGATAGGTTTCCCCGAACTGCTGCGTCGTGTAGCAGAAGAAGTACCAACCATGCGTGTACGTTTCACGACATCACACCCCAAGGATATGAGTGACGAGACACTGCATGTGATAGCGGAAATGCCTAATGTCTGCAAACATATCCATCTGCCGGTGCAGAGCGGTTCAGACCGTATATTGAAACTGATGAATCGCAAATATACCCGTGAGTGGTATCTCGACCGGGTTGCGGCTATCCGTCGTATCATCCCTGATTGTGGTCTGTCGACGGATATCTTCGTGGGTTATCATTCTGAGACGGAGGAAGACCATCAACTATCTCTTTCGCTGATGCGTGAGGTGGGCTATGACTCTGCCTTTATGTTCAAATATTCCGAACGTCCTGGTACCTATGCTTCCAAACACCTTCCCGACGATGTTCCCGAAGAAGAGAAGATTCGCCGGTTGAACGAGTTGATAGCCTTGCAGACGGAAATTTCTGCCCTGCAAAATAAGAAGGATGAAGGTAAGGAGTTCGATGTGTTGCTGGAGAATTTCTCGAAGCGCAGTCGCAACCAACTGATGGGTCGTACTGAGCAGAATAAAGCTGTCGTCGTAGACAAGGGCTCCCGCCATATCGGTGAAACCGTACGGGTACGTATCACCGGCTCTACCAGTGCCACATTATTAGGAGAAATCATATAGATGATGAGATGTTGAAGAGAGCAGAATATCTGTTGAGGTTCTATCTGTTAACATTGCTGTTGTTTATAGCAGCCAAGGTGTTATTCATGCTATGCAACGCAGCAGGCAACCCGTTCAAGGCTGGTGATGTCGTAGACGTCATATACCACGGCATCAGCCTTGACCTCAGTACGGCTCTCTATTTTCTGATATTGCCCTTCCTTATCACCATCATCAGCATCTATTGGCAGAAGAAACCCTTGTTTGTTCTTCTGCGTGTTTACCATCTTATCATTGCCATAGCCTTTGCGTTGGCTTTTGTAGCAGATACCAGCCTATATGGTTTCTGGCATTTCAAACTTGACGCCTCGTGCCTGCAATATCTGGAAACACCCACAGAGGCAATGGCAAGTGTCAGTTGGGGATATATTGCCATTAGACTGGTGATATTCGTGCTGGTTGCCTGGCTGATATTTAAAGCATACCAGAAAACAGTCCGCCCTGCTCGGACTGCCAGTCCGCCCCGGGCGGACTACAAGTCCGCCTTGCTCGGACTATTAGCGTTCATATTGTCCATTCCTGTTTTTGTTATTGGCATACGAGGTGGCTTGGGTGAGTCGACGACGAATATCGGACAGGTTTATTATTCGCAGAACCAGTTCCTCAACCACTCTGCTGTTAATCCCGTATTCAGTTTCCTGGCTTCTTTCGAGAAGACGGCAAATAATATTGTAGACTACGACTATTATTCACAGGAAGCGTGCAATAGCCTGTTGGAAGGCGTCTATCCCGTTACTTCCGTCGATACTGATACCTTGCTGACAATGCAACGACCTGACATCGTCATTATCCTGATGGAGAGTGCTGGTGACTTTCTGGCTGATGTGATGCCTCGTTTGCAGCAGTTAAAGAAGGAAGGCATCAATTTCTCAAACTGCTATGGTAACACTTGGCGTACTGACCGAGGAACGGTTTGTACCTACAGCGGTTACCCTTCATTTCCCACATCTTCTGTGATGAAGATGCCCAGCAAGACCCAGCATCTTCCCAGCATCGCCCGTACATTGCAGAAAGCAGGCTATCAGACCAGCTATTTCTATGGAGGTGACATCAATTTCACGAATATGCGCAGTTACCTGGTAGGTACGGGCTTTGAGCAATTGACGTGGATGAAGGATTTCAGCAAGGCCGAGCAAGAGACCTCTGAATGGGGAGTACGCGATGATATCATGTTTAAGGCTGTTTATCAGAAGCTGACAAACCACCACGAGAAGCCACAGTTGATAGGCTTTTCAACGTTAAGCAGTCACGAGCCCTGGGATGTCCCCCTGCAAAAGATTGATGAGCCTATCAAGAATGCTTTTTATTATCTGGATGATTGTATCGGACATTTCATCGATCAGTTGCGTCAGACACCACAGTGGGACTCCACGCTTATCGTGCTCTTACCTGACCATAGCATTGACTATGGCGAATTGAATGAGTCGAAAGAAGCGCGCAATCGTATCCCGATGGTATGGACGGGTGGGGTAGTGAAGGCTCCAAGGGACGTTCGTCAGATTTGCAACCAGACCGACCTGGCAGCAACGTTGTTGGCACAACTCGGACTCCCGCACGATGATTTTCGTTGGAGCCGTGATGTGCTCAGCAAGACTTATCAGTATCCGTTGGCTGTTCATAATTTCAACAACGGCTTTACGATGATTGACTCTACAGGTTTCATGGTCTACGACCTGAATTCCAAACAGATAATGGTGAACCGTAGCAGCGATGCCCAGCGACTTGAACAGTTGGGCAAAGCGGTGTTACAGGCCACGACAAAAGACTTAAAAGACATGCAATGATGAAACGACTCGGACTATTATCACCTTTAGCGGCTACGCTCTGCAACTTGCTGATAGCCTATGGAGCCTATTTCTTGGCTCGTATCATCTATTTTTGTGAGAATTATAGTTTCTTCTCGCAAGGTCTGTCTTTTTCCTATATCATGGAGATGATGCGAGGTGCCTTGGTGTTCGATACGAGTGCCATTCTCGTAACTAATATTCCTTATATCGTGCTGATGTTGTTCCCCTTGCATTTCAAGGAGACAATATTCTATCAGAAGTTGTGCCGCTTTATCTTTCTGCTGATAAACGGACTGGCATTGGCTATCAACCTTTGCGATGCCGTCTATTTCCGCTTCACGATGCGTCGAACCACCACCACCGTGTTCAGTGAGTTCTCTAACGAGGGCAACTTAGGTGGTATCTTCATGACAGAGACCCTCCGTCATTTCTATCTTGTCATCTTGTTTGTGTTTATCGTATGGGCAATGTACCGCCTATATCGCCTCTCGCCACTTGCCTCTCACCACTCACCTCTAAAGTGGTGGCACTATGACTTGGCAACGCTGCTTTCTCTGGCAGCCTTTGCCCCTTTCGTGGTGGCAGGCATCCGAGGTGGCTTTACCACAGCTGTTCGTCCTATCACCATCAGCAATGCCAATCAGTACGTCAATCGTCCTATTGATGCAGCGTTGGTGCTCAATACCCCCTTCTCTTTATATCGCACCATTGGTAAGGCTGTCTTTGTCGTACCCGACTACTTTCGGGATGCAGCAGAGGTGGACGCCGTCTATTCGCCTGTTCATGTCCCCAACGATTCCGTGCCCATGATGAAGAAGAATGTGGTGGTATTGATTGTGGAGAGTTTTGGACGCGAGTATATCGGCGCATTAAACCGCACACTCGATAACAGCCGATATCAAGGATACACCCCTCATGTCGATTCATTGATAGCCAAAAGCATTACCTTCAGTCATAGTTATTGTAACGGACGTAAGAGCATCGACGGCATGCCTTCTATCCTGTCGAGCATCCCGATGTTCGTCGAACCCTTCTTCCTGACTCCAGCTTCGATGAACCATGTCAGCGGAATCGCATCATTGTTGGCAGGCGAAGGCTACCAGACGGCCTTTTTCCATGGGGCTCAGCGTGGTTCAATGGGTTTCCAGGCCTTTGCACGAAGCACAGGTTTCCAGGCCTATTATGGGCGCGAGGACTATGACGCTGATAGCCGTTTCGGAGGAGATGACGACTTCGATGGCATATGGGCTATCTGGGATGAACCGTTCTTGCAGTACTATGCCACCAAGATGTCAGAGATGAAGCAACCCTTTATGACTGCTGTCTTTACGGCTTCCAGCCATCATCCCTATGTTATTCCTGAGAAATACAAGGATGTCTATCCGGAGGAAGGCATCATCATTCATAAGTGCATCCGTTACACAGATATGGCTTTGGGCCGCTTTTTCCAGACGGCCAGTCGTCAGCCGTGGTTCAAGAACACCATCTTCGTGCTGACCAGTGACCACACCAACCTCTCTGACCATCAGGAATACCAGACCGACTTAGGTGGTTTCTGCTCACCGATTATTATCTACGAGCCTGGTGTTACGGACAGCCAGCCAGAGGTACAGCAGAAGATTGCCCAGCAGATTGATATCCTGCCAACGGTGATGGGGCGTCTGCATTATCCCAAGCCTTACTTTGGTTTCGGCATCGATGTGTTGAACACACCTGCTGAGGACACCTGGGCAGTGAACTATCTTAATGGCATCTATCAGTATGTCAAGCATGGACATGTCATCCAGTTTGATGGACAAAAGACAAAAGCAGTCTATGCCCTTACTGATTCCTTGATGCAGCACAATCTTCTCACCTCTCACCCCTCGCCGCTTACCTCTGAGATGGAACGTGAGGTGAAAGCCATCATCCAGCAGTATATGAGTCGCATGACGCAAGACCGTCTGCAACCCTAAAATCGCAAAATCAATTGTAAATTGTAAATCGTCAAATTGTAAATAAGTTATATGCTGAAACAGTTTTTCTCCGTCATGGGGCGTTACCTCAAGCCTTATCGTAAATACCTTGCTTGGTCAGTAGTGCTCAACTTCCTGTCACAGTGGATGAATGTCTTCTCATTTGCAGTATTGATCCCTATCCTGAACATCCTATTCAAGATCGATACGGCAGTATATACCTATAAGCCCTGGACATGGGACACGCTGGACAAAGACCTCGTGGTCAACAATGCCTATGCCTATGTGCAGGAGTTAATCAATACCAATGGTGCCTTCCTGACGCTGGTGTATATGGGACTTGCATTGGTGATTATGACTGGATTGAAGACACTGGGCTATTTTGCTTCTTCGGCTGTGATGATACCTTTGCGTACAGGTGTTGTCCGCGATATTCGTATCGAGGTATACGAGAAAGTCCTGAAACTCCCACTGAGCTTCTTCTCCGAAGAGCGAAAGGGTGATATCATTGCCCGCATGTCAGCAGACGTGAGTGCCGTGGAGAACTCCATCACCAGCAGCATTGATATGCTGATACGTCAACCGATAGCCATCATTGTGTGTTTCGCCACCATGTTGACAGTCAGCTGGCAACTGACGGTGTTTGTCATTGTCGTAGCACCTCTGGCTGGATGGATCATGGGTACTGTCAGCCGGAAACTGAAAAGCCAGTCGGCCAGTGTACAAGGCAAGTGGGGCGACATGTTGGCTCAGCTTGACGAGACACTCGGTGGACTGCGCATCATCAAGGCTTTCATTGCTGAGCGCAAGATGCTTCAGCGCTTCATCAATATCAACGACGACTATCGTCGGGAGGCCAATGCGATGACGATTCGCCAAAGTGCTGCTCACCCTATGTCCGAATTCCTGGGCACGGTCATCATCGTGGTCGTCTTGTGGTTCGGAGGATTTCTCATCCTCAGCGACTCCCATTTGATAGACGCCTCCACTTTCATTTTCTTCATGGTCATTCTCTATAGTGTCATCAACCCGCTGAAAGACCTGTCGAAGGCAAGCTATCAGATACCTGTCGGACTGGCTTCCATGGATCGTATCGACTTCATCCTGAAGGCTGAGAACCCTATCAAGGAGCCTGCCAATCCTGCGCCCATGCCGTCGTTCGAGAAAGAAATCGAGCTGCGTGACGTGTCGTTCAGCTATACAGAAGGACGTGAGGTGCTGAAGCATATCAACCTGAAGGTGCCCAAGGGCAAGACCATTGCCCTCGTAGGTCAGTCAGGCTCAGGCAAATCGACACTGGTCGATCTCGTCCCCCGCTATCATGATGTCTGTGCCGGCGAGGTGCTCATTGACGGCCGGAACATCAAGGACGTGCGCATCTCAGAGCTCCGCACCCTCATCGGCAATGTAAACCAGGAGGCCATCCTCTTCAACGACACCTTCTACAACAACATCACTTTTGGTGTCGAGAATGCGACGATGGAACAGGTCATAGAGGCCGCCAAGATAGCCAATGCCCACGACTTCATCATGGAGAGCGAGCAGGGCTACGATACGATGATAGGCGACCGTGGCGGACGCCTATCAGGCGGTCAGCGCCAGCGAGTATCCATAGCCCGTGCCATTCTGAAGAATCCGCCCATTCTTATTCTCGATGAGGCTACCTCAGCCCTTGATACCGAATCGGAGCGACTCGTGCAGGAGGCTCTGGAGCGCCTCATGAAGAGTCGCACAACCATCGCCATTGCCCACCGCCTCTCTACTATCAAGAATGCCGACGAGATATATGTTCTCTATGAGGGCGAAATCGTGGAGTGCGGCCAGCATGACGAGCTCATTGCCAAGAACGGATACTATAAGCGCCTCTATGACATGCAGCAGCTGTAAGAATGCAGACTTAAGCAGGTAAATTTTCTTGATATTTCTAGGCGTTTGGCAACTATTAGCAAAAAGCCTTCTAAAAAATGAGTTAACTCAAATGGTTGATTGAGTTAACTCATTTGATTAATCGAGTTAACTCAACTCAAAATAAGGGGAGAAAAGGGTGTCATACAAAGTCACGAAAAATCTTTGATAAATAGTTTTTTTCTTTGTCGTATAAAAAAAACTCCGTATCTTTGCATAATTAATATAATCTATTGCACATTATGATGCTTGACAAACCTCTGATATCTATTGTGGTTGCCTGTTACAACACGGAAAAGTATATTGAGTCATGTATGGACAGTATACTTCATCAAAGTTACAGCAATATTGAGATAATATGTGTAGATGACTGCTCGACGGACGATACGGAAAGGCTGGTTCGACAGACAATGAAGAAGGACAACCGTATAAAATGGTTGTCAACGGAGAAAAATAGCGGCCTTTCTGATTCGCGCAATCTGGGGCTTGAGTATTGTCAAGGGGAATACGTAATGTTTGTCGATGGTGATGATTGCTTGTTGCCAGAGAGTATATCCAAACTTTACACGTCTATGGACGATGACGACTGCGTTGTTGTAGGTGGGGCAATTGTTAACTATGAGGAAGACAAGGAGCAGTATGGGATTTTGGTAGATAATGACAAGAATTATTTTACGATAAAACATGAAATAAAAACAAATGCTTTATCTGACATCAGTACCACGATGAACCTACCTGTCAATGCTTGGGGAAAATTGTGGCGTATGTCCATCATCAAGGCTAACGAGGTGAAATTCCCTTCAGGGCTGTTATATGAAGATGCATGTTTCTTATGGAAATATTTGCTGGTAGCTCCTTATATTCATACGGTTAAGACACCTATTGTTAAGTACCATCGTCATATGGAAGGCTCCATCATGAGCGATACGTTCAAGAAAAGTCCCAGAATGAGCATCAATCATATATTTATTCTAGAAGACATTTTCAACTTTGCCGTATTACATCATTCTGAGCACATACTACGAAGCAAGATGACGAAGTTATATGAGGATAATTTCTGGAATGCATACAACATGGCTCCGTCAAGCGATTACGAAGAGATATTTAGCACGATGTGTCGTATATTACGTGAGCAAAGAATAGACACAACGACTTCTCCTGCACTGCAATATGTGGCACGTTATGACGAGATCTCAAAGAGTGAGATATTTATGGAAGCCTATAAGGGTTTAAAAGGTGTTGGAATAGATATTTCGCCATTGGCCTTGAAACTAACGGGGAAATTGGCAAAATACCGTAAATTGACCAAGTTGTTTGCGTGTATCTCATCTCTTTTGCTGGTAATATTAATGTTTGTAATACTAAGATTTTATATATTCCACTAATGAAACAGTACGATTACCTTATTGTAGGAGCAGGGCTATTCGGGGCATCTTTTGCTTGGCGAGCTCGTCAGGCGGGTAAGACCTGTTTGGTGATTGACCGTCGTGAGCATGCGGGCGGAAACATCTATTGTGAAGAGATTGAAAGTATTCATGTACACCGTTATGGTGCACATATTTTCCATACGAATAATGAGCAGTTGTGGAGATTTGTCAACTCGCTGGTTCCCTTTAACCGATACACAAATAGTCCACTGGCTAATTACAGGGGCGAATTGTATAATCTGCCATTTAACATGAATACATTCCATCAGATGTGGCGTGTATGTACTCCTGCGGAAGCTTTAGTCAAATTGGAAGAACAACGTGCAGCGGCTCGAAGGCGGTTGGCAGAACAGGGGGTGGATGAACCGCGTAACCTTGAAGAGCAGGCTTTACTCCTTATTGGTCGGGATATCTATGAAAAACTAATAAAAGGCTATACGGAAAAGCAATGGGGAAGGGATTGTACGGAATTACCAGCCTTCATAATCCGTCGGTTGCCTGTTCGCATGGTGTTTGACAATAATTACTTTAATGATGCTTTTCAGGGAATACCTATTGGAGGTTATAATCTGTTGGTAGACAAATTGCTTGAGGGTTGTGAGGTCAGATTGGGAGTAGACTATTTTACTCATCGTACAGAACTTGATAACTTGGCTGAGAAGATAGTATATACGGGTGAAATAGACCGCTTCTATGATTATCGTTTTGGTAGACTACAATGGAGGACTGTGCGTTTTGATACTGAAGTTATGAGTATGTCAAACTATCAGGGTAATGCGGTGGTCAACTATACCGAGCGCGATGTCCCTTATACGCGTATTATAGAGCATAAACACTTTGAATGCTTTGGAGCAGACGTAGACAAGAATCCTCATACAGTCATCTCGCGTGAATACTCTACGGAATGGCAGCCAGGAATGGAGCCTTATTACCCCGTGAATGATGAATATAATCAAGACATAGCTGATAGATACAAGCAATTAGCTGACCAGGAGACTAATATCATATTTGGAGGCCGTTTGGCTGAGTATAAGTACTATGATATGGCTCCAACTATGGAGAAAGCTTTTTCAATCAAGATAGGTGGATAAAACTATTCTTTTCCTTGATGAAGGAAATCTATTTTGGGACTAAATGTAAAACCTGCAAGTAGCCCTTTCCTATTGGCATCTAGCAGTTTCTTTTCTTCGTCTTTCGGCAAATTGCGTTTTTTTATATGATGGGCATGGGAATGGAAGCAATTTATTTGTGCGAAGAAGAATTTTAACCATCCTTTTCTCTTACGACGTAAAAAAGATTCATTTCGTACACCATAAAACACTTTCCATGCAGCAGATGCAGGAACGGTATACAATGACGAAACGTAGTTTTCTGCCGTTTTATGCAAGGCAACACTTTTTGGGACATAAATACCATAATACCCACTTTGTATTATGCGATTTGTATATTCTGAATCATCACACCATATAAAAAATTCTTTATAGGGTAAGCCAACTTCCCAAGGAATATTTCCTTTAATTAACACTGATACAAATGAAGCATGCTCAATTAATGTTACATCATCGTAAGGAAGAGCTACAGATTCAAAAACTTGTGGTTTGAGGCTTTGATCTAGCATAACCCTTGGGGCATTCATTTTATGGATAGTATTATCAATCCATACAACTTTACTACAAATAATGCCCAAACGTTCTATTTGGGTGTATGGTATCATCTGCTCTAATGTGTCAGGATGAGGTATAGTATCATCGTCCATAATCCAAATCCAGTCAGCGTGAGTCAGTGCTGCTTGCTTAATACCTTCGGAAAACCCTCCTGCTCCGCCTATATTTTCAGTCATTGTGATGATATGAAATAGAGGGTCGTTCTTGTAAGATGAGAGATAGTCGGAAGTTCCATCTGTAGAATGGTTATCAATAATGATGATACGACTGACGGGGTAAGTTTGTTTCAGTACACTTTCAATACATTCTGTGAGAAGCGCTAAACGATTGTAGGTTACAATAACACATGTGATATTCATATAAATGCTAATAGTGGTTAGTTGGTTATATACACTTGATAATTATCTGAAATATTCGTCGTAGTGGCGAGATTGATAATCGAAAAGACGGAACGACTGCATGGAGAACTGTAAGTCGTGGTCGGCGAGCCAATGGAGTGGTACATCACGATACATGGAGGCAATCAGCGTAAAGGTGCTGACTGGTCCGATGATGTAGTCGCATTCTGAGAGCAGGCAGAGGTCCTCGGCTGGTGTGCCTTTAGGGAAGAAGACCTCGGCATTACCCAGTCGTTGGCTGAATATTAACTGATTTAGCTGAGGATCGTTACTGCAGACATACACATCGACCTTTTTGTCTGGATGTAGTTGGCAGAACTGTTGTATGACACTGATGTATTCTTCGTCGGTGAAATAGAATCGTCCATTACACCAAGTCTTATAGTCTCCTCGACGGATGTGAATGCCCAATTTTAGGGAATCTTTGTCTGAGGATTCCAGGACCTTCTCCACATTGTTTCGTACTTGAGGAGCAAAATCGAACAATTCAACAATCTCCTTTTTGTATTTCTGAAACAATTCTGGGAATCTGACACTCCATCCTATAGCCAACACATGGTGGTGTTTTTCCATCACCTCAATCTGTTTTCTGTCCTTACCATCAAAGACTACCGTGGGAATGAGATGCATTTTGGCTGCTAGTTTCCCAACTACATACATATAGAAATGGTGGTAACGTGTATGTGATATCCTGAAATCTGGATATTTGTACGCAAAACGCATAGACATTGTTTTCCGTCCATGCTCACGTCCCCAGGCGTATAACTGCCCGTATTGGAAGATGTTGTTGGCCAGTCGGCCTTTGTCTGAGACAAATATCATATCAGTTCATTGAAGTGTTTAAGAGTGGATTTAAAGAGAAATTCTTGTTGGTGCTTTTCTGCCTGATGGTGTATATGTTGTTGCAGTTGCTTGTCAGACAGTAGCTGATGAATGGCCTCTGCCATTGCTCGTGCGTCTCCTACAGGCACCAACAATCCTGCTTTCCCGTCGTCGAGAATCTCACGAGGCCCTGTTGGACAATCTGTGGCAACAATCAGTTTTCCGAGGATGAGTGACTCTATCATAGCGGTGGGCAGTCCCTCCATTTTTGCGCTGTGGGCTATCATCTTGGCGTGCTTTATCCAAGGATATGGATTAGCGGTGAACCCTAGGAAAACGACATTCTCCGGGATTCCCAATTCTACGGCAAGCTGTTGTAGCATGTCTTTGTCACGCCCTTTTCCAAGGATGAAAAGCTTCTCGGGCTGATGATAGGTTTCTTTTAATATTTTGTATGCTTGAAGTAGGGTTGACGTGTCTTTCTGAGATTCTTCCAGCCGTTCTACGGCTAGAATATAAGACTGATGGATACGTGGGTCGTCAATGGCTTCGTTTGCCCGTTGTTCAAGTAATAGCTTATCTTTAGCGTTATAAATGAGTTTCCACTTTCCGTCAAGCCACGGGAATAGTTCCTCTCCTTCTTCTTTCATAGCTTTGGAGATGACGACGATGTGGTCGTAATAGGTCAGATACTTCCCTATTCGCGTCGTCCTGCGTGGATTTTGTTCCATGAGATGTTTGAAACTAAAGTGGTACCATGCAATTTTCTTTTTAGGAATACTCTTCAGATAGGCGTAATGGCAACAGTCAAAGTCTATCAGTATGTCATATTTGCGTGCAAGCTCGTTTAATCCTTTCTTGATGAGGTAACGACGAATAGGTGACAGTAGTAACTCGTCGTATATCTTAGTCATAAGGGGCAGCTTGCTGACAATTTTTTGTTTTCGCCAACGGGTCAGATATTTACTTTCTACTAAATGATATACACTGACGTTCCGAGGTACGATGTCAGAGAAAACTTCCAGTTCGTCCATCTTCGTGCTGACAGCCAATCCTATCTGATAATCAGGGCATTGCGCCAATTGACGTAGGTAGTCGACCAGTACTATGTCAATGCCTCCGTCAAGGAACCTGCTGAGGATGAACAAAATATGTTTCATGATCGCTCTTTTTGGTACAAAGATACTTCTTTCGCGCTGATTATCCAAGTTATAATATTTCTATTTAGGATAATTTAGGATTTCTCTTCATGAGTTTCTCCTTGTCTGCCAGAATTTTCATTTTTTTTCGATAAGCGTGAAGGGTTTAGGGGTGTGTTTCTACAAAAATGAAAGAAAAGTCCCATAAAATTAGGTCTTTTATTCATTATTATGTATCTTTGCAAAAGTTAAAAACGGGAAATAATGTATTATATAATCTTTGCTTTCTGGTATATTTTCTCATTGCTGCCTTTTCGAGTGCATTATGTGATTTCAGATATATTGTATTTCTTTATATATCGAATAGCCGGATATCGGAAGAAGGTGGTAAGAAATAATCTGTCAACATCGTTTCCAGAGAAATCTGACGCTGAACTTAGACATATTGAACACGGCTTTTATCATTGGTTTTGTGATTATATAGTAGAAACTGTTAAGATGTTTTCTATATCCCGAGATGAGATGCGTCGTCGTATGCAATTTGAAGGTGTGGAGCAACTCAATGCAGAACTGGATAACGGTCGTGATATAACCATCTATCTGGGACACTATTGTAATTGGGAGTGGATAAGTTCGTTGCCACTTCATGTCAAAGATAAAGGAACCTTTGCTCAATTGTATCATCCTATAGAAAATAAGTCAATAGATAAACTCTTCCTTCGCTCACGAGAACGTTTCGGAGCACATTCACTGATAATGAAAGAAGCTTTTTCCATACTGCGACAATGGAAGAAGGAGGGACGCTTGTCTGTGACGGGATATATCTCTGATCAAGTTCCCGGATTCAGCAGTATGCACTACTGGCCTACTTTCTTACATCATGAGACTCCTACATACACTGGCGCAGAACGTATAGCTCGCTTGTTGAACACTTCCGTCTATTATTTGGATATCTACAGACCCCGTAGGGGTTACTATGTCGCCAAGGTGATAAAGATGTGTGATGACCTGGAGAATGTTCCCAAGTTTGCGATAACCGAAAAATACTATCGTTTATTAGAGGAGAGCATTATGCGTAATCCAGAGTATTGGTTGTGGAGCCATAACCGATGGAAAAGAAAGTGGAAAGATTTTGTGGATTATTTCCCCGATGAGAAGGAGCGTGAGCGTATATTAAACAAACTATAATGATTACGGATATGAAGATAGGAATACTATATATAGGGATAGGACGTTATGCTTGTTTCTGGTCTGGTTTTTATAAGAGTTGTGAACAGTTCTTGGTTACGGAGGCAGAGAAACATTACTACGTTTTTACAGATAAAGAAGCGGATATTGAGTCCAATGAGCAGGTGCAGGTATTCCATCAAGACGATATGGGTTGGCCGTGCAACTCCTTGTTCCGTTTTAAAATATTTAATAGAATCAAAGAACAGTTACAAGATAACGACTATCTTTTCTTTTTTAACGCCAATGCAGAGATTGTAGCACAGGTTACAGCAAGCGACCTGCTGCCTGTCGATGAGGATTATTCTGCCCTATGCATGGCGGAGGCTCCAGATCATCTCGGGCACGAATCGCGTATGGCGTCTGTGAACTGTGTCGCTCCTGGAGAAACTGACTACTACTTCTCAGGAGCTTTGAACGGTGGAAAGTGCCGCCCTTATTTACAGCTGATAGAGGAATGTAACCGATTGGTTGATTTAGATTTGGAACATGGCATTATGCCGATTTGGCACGACGAGTCTGTTCTTAATCGATTCTTAGTCGGTAAAAGCGTGAAGCGCATGACACGTGTGATGGGTAAACCTGCCAACTGGAGCGAGCCTCGTCATGCCAAAATAATTCTCCGACGCAAAGAAGATGTGTTGGGACGTAGTTGGCTCCGTAATTACAAAGGGCGTGAACACACCAATACCTGGTTTCGTAAGCTGATACGTAGAATCGGACTAATCAAATAGATTGCTCGTATTTCTTGGCGAGGAAGATGAACTGATAATAGCCTTCCAATACGGCTTTGATAAATCCTGGACGACCATCAAGAATGGCGCCTTTCAGGATGTAGGTTTTGAAAAAACGGAAGAAGGGACGCCAGAAAAAAGCCATTGTCCCATAGTGCTTATGCTGCTTCCGTTCCAGTTCGTTGCGAGTGTATTGGTTGGTCTTGTAGACAATGTTCTCTATAGTGTCGTTGGCTAAATGCTCAAATGCCAACTCTTTTCGTTTGGCGGGAATCTTCTCCACCCGTCCTGCTACCTCAGGTACACAATGGATAATAGCAGGCCAGTGGGTCTTGTCTTTACGGAAGAAACGTAGGATGTGGTCAGGATAGTGGCAACGCATGAAACGTCCCATGAAGTAGTTCTTGCGTGGAATGAATAATCCGTCAGGACAATGCTCCTGCTGAACAAGCGTGTAGAGATAGTTTTTCAGTGCGGGTGTAACCACTTCGTCTGCATCTACTACGAGTACCCATTCGTTGCTGGCTTCATGAATGGCATATTCACGGGCAGGTTCCACTATATTGTATTGCTTGCGTTCGAACGTGACGATGCGGCAATGGTGTTTTCGGGCGATTTCCAGTGTGTGGTCCGTACTCTCCATGTCGCATATCAGTATTTCGTCAAAGTCCTTGACTGCAGTCAACACCCTGTCCAGATGCTGCTCGGCATTATAGGTGTTGATGACTACTGATATCTTATTTTTCTCGTTCATGTGTGCAAATTTAGGGATTTTTTTGTAATTTTGCAAACAAAATATGTAAATAATGAAAGATAAGTGCAAGGCGTTTTTCGCCAAACCGTTTTTTCATGACTATCGCACCCTGTTAGGGTTGTGGTTGCTGTTAGGTGTTCTGGCAGCTGTCATGAAGATGCATAGTCATAATAATTTCCTTGTTTTCCGAGGTGTCTTCTGGCATACATGGCAACAGGTATCACTCTTTGCGGAATATCCTGCCGAGTATTGGGATATCAACCACTACGGTCCGCTGTTCTCACTCGTTTTCGCTCCGTTTGCCGTTGTGCCAGAGTGGCTTGGCATGCTGTTATGGTGTGTGGCTCTGTCGTTGTTCCTGTATGTGGCTATCCGTCGTTCCGACATGACGAAATACCAGCAGTTGTTCGTTTTGTGGTTCTGTGCCCATGAACTGTTGACAGCCCTTTATATGCAGCAGTTTAACATCGCTATAGCTGCCATCATCGTGCTTGCCTTCTTCCTGATTGAGAAGGAGCGAGATACGGAAGCGGCCTTTTTTATCATGCTGGGTACGTTTGTGAAGCTCTATGGTATAGTGGGTTTGGCGTTCTTCTTCTTCTCCAAGCATAAGGTGCGCTTTGTCTTGTCGTTGATAGGGTGGGGCATTGTTCTTTTCGTGGCTCCTATGTTGATTAGTAGCCCCGAGTACATTATTGGTCAATACCAGGAGTGGTATGCCAACATCGTGGCTAAGAATGGCGATAATATAGACTCCATAGCGCAGAATATCTCAGTCTTAGGTATGGTACATCGTATCTTTGGCGTGACGTTCAGTGATTTGTGGCTCATCGTTCCTGGACTTCTGATGTTTGCAGTTCCCTATCTGCGTTTCAGCCAATATCAGCATGTGGCTTTCCGTCAGACCCTGCTCGCTTCGGTGCTGATGTTCGTAGTGCTGTTCTCTACCGGCAGTGAGTCGAGTGGCTATATCATTCCCTTCGTAGGTATAGTGATTTGGTATACTGCAGCTCCGTGGCAACGTAACGGTTGGGATGTGGCGCTGTTGGTGTTTGCCTTCATCTTGAGCAGTTTGTCTCCCAGCGACTTGTTCCCCGCCTATCTCCGCAAGGAGTGGGTACAACCCTATGCCCTGAAGGCTCTGCCTGTCACGCTTATCTGGTTGAAGTTATGTTTTGAGATGTATACTAAGGACTATGCAGCAAAAAGTATTCGATAAGACCTTTCTGACCTTTTTGGTGGTGGGGGTGGTTAATACGCTGTTCGGTACCGCTATCATGTTTGTGCTTTACAACGTCTTTGGCTGCAGTTATTGGGTAAGTTCTTTTTGTGACTATTTCTTTGGCAGTATCCTAAGCTATTTCCTGAACAAACATTTCACGTTCCACTATCAGGGCACTGACTGGCGAAGCATCGTGAAGTTTGCACTGAACATCGTGGTGTGCTACTTGATAGCCTATAGCTTGGCATTGCCTCTGACGCGTTATGCGCTGGAGAGTATGCACTTCAGCAAGACTATTGTTGAGAATATCGCCATGCTGGTAGGTACGGGTCTGTTTATGCTTATCAACTACGTAGGACAGAAGTTCTTCGCCTTTAAGAAGAGGTAAAGACAGGATGGCGAGGGAGACTAAAATCGCCAATAGTTTGTAGTTTTAAATGTAAACTCTCTGGATGTTCTGATTCTTATATTAAGAACCATGAAGCGATAAGATAGTAGATTGTTCGTTCTGGAATCTGGCTGATGTTATTCCTGTCTTGTGCCAGAAGAACTTGCACTATATAGCAAATTTCCTTGGAATATTCAGAAAATATCCATATCTTTGCAGTGCGTTAATTTAATAAAAGAAATGAAAAAGGTCTCGATTCTTATCCCGTGTTATAACGAAGAAGCTTCCTTGCATGCACTCTATGAGGCATTGAAGGAGTTGATGGATAGCCAGAAGAACTATGATTGGGAGGTCATAATGGTTAACGATGGCAGTAAGGATTATACGTTTGATATTATCAAACAACTGCGTGAGAAGGATCCACGAATTTGCTATGTGAATCTTTCCAGAAACTTCGGAAAGGAGAATGCGATGTTGGCGGGGTTCGATTATGCCACAGGTGATTGTATGGTCATTATGGATGCAGACTTACAGCATCCCCCTACGGCAATCCCTGATATGTTGGCAAAGTGGGAAGAAGGTTACGAAGATGTGTATGCCAGAAGAATAACGCGCGGAAAGGAAAGTTGGTTGCGCAAGCAGTTCTCTTTGCTCTACTATCGTATGTTGCAGCATGCAACACGTGTGGAAATCTTAGAAAATGTAGGTGATTTCCGCCTGTTGGACCGTAAGTGCATCAATGCACTGAAGGAACTGCGTGAGACACAGCGCTATACAAAAGGCATGTATTGTTGGATTGGCTTCAGAAAGCATGAAATCTGGTTTGAACAAGGTGACCGCTTTGCGGGAAAGTCTTCCTTTAATTTCTTCCGACTGCTCAATCTGGCTATTGACGGAGTAACCTCGTTTACGACGGCTCCTTTACGTTTGGCAACGTTATTAGGGCTCATCGTGTCGTTGGTAGCCTTTGCTTTCATGTGCTATGTGTTGCTTACCACTTTGGTTTGGGGAGACCCTGTGCAAGGTTATCCGACCTTGATTACCGTAATCCTATTCTTAGGGGGAATCCAGCTCTTGTCGCTTGGAATCATCGGTGAGTACTTGGGACGTATTTTTTATGAAACCAAAGGGCGCCCGGTCTATGTGGTCAGTGAGGTTGCTGGTCTCTGAGGCGAATAGTCGCGATTATACATCTCGTAACAGAGTTTAAACCAAACAATGCTGACTGGCAGGGCTTTCAGCGCATAAGGTTGTATAATCTCACGATAGATAACTTTTGGGAAAAGGTCGCCAGGGGAAAGACTGGAGAATATAAAAACGATAACCATTAGCGCCACATCCCATCTTGAACGCTTCCAAGGAGCACAACAATACCAAAGGGCAACTCCAACGAAGGCGATGATGTAGGTGCTGTTCTCTGAACCAGTACTGAACAATACCGTAAACATCAATACAGAAGCTAATAACGTCTGATGGAAAGCGATATTCTTGTATTGGCTGATGCGCAGATAGGGAATGCCAAATGCAATGACACCAGGGATGATGAGCCAAAGATCACTGTACGTGATAATCTGAGTAGTCCTGCGCACGATGCCCAATAGTGAGATGTTTGTTGAGAGGTCAGCCATGTTGCCTGTTAATACGTTGGTGTTGTCGGCATTTTTCTCGATAAGGTTAGTATACCACTCGCCATACTGTTGTACAACATATTCAGGACTTGATATCAACATGGGGGCAGCAAACATGACAATTCCCCAAAATAGGCATGAGAGGATTAGCGTCACTTTATTCTTGGAAAAGAAAAAGAATGCAAGTCCAACAATACCGTAGAGCTTTATCATGGTTCCTAACACTATAAAGAATGCTCCCCAAAAATCTTTACCACGTTCTATCATGGTGAATGTCAATAAGATACCTGCAACGATTGCGATGTTGTACTGCTGCATGAAGAGGGCGTTAAGTAACTCATGAGTACAGAACCAGAGGATAAAAAGCTGTTGGAACTTAGCCAGGTCTGAGCGACGAACGCCAATGTACAGGAACAGGCTTAAGAATAGGAGCCAACATAAGAGTCCAATCCATCTTGGCATGAGTGCGAAAGGAGCTATGACTAAAGAGAAAAACGGACCGTAGTGGTTGATGTCGTTATATTCTTGTGGGTATGCGTCATATAAGGGTAATTGTGCCAAGGTATGTTCCCAGACACCTCTGAATACCATGAAGTTATTGTCGCTATTGTAGACTTTAGTCAAGGAAACAATCAAGCAAATCAGAACCCAGAGCAGAAGGATGGTTCGAAAGTCGTGAAAAAAAGGTTTCCTAAGCAACTGTGAGATGTTGTTACGACATATTGTAAGACAGGCACTGCTCATGCCAGAAAAGTAGTTGCTAGACATGTTGTCGGTTAACAAATTCGGTGAAAGTGATAAACTCGTGGTTGCGGTCTTTCAGCATCTTGATGAGGCTATCCAAGCGCTGCATCATCTGGCGTCCGCTATGGTTTTTGATGATGAAAGGCATCTTAAATTCAGGATGCTCCTTCAGATCGTAAAACTCCCAGGGATGGAAATAGGTGACGAAATAGCCGTCCTTGCTTAACACGCGTCGTACCATCCAATGGTAGAGTGCTTGTGGCAGATTGTGTAATGCCAACCAGAAAAGCGGGAATCGGATGAGTGGTGTGACGGATGCAGGAATCTGCATGACACCACCCTTCATAAACCAGGTTCGGGGCTCTGTCAGGTGCATATAGCGCCCAGGAATGAAAGCGGGGTTCAGTGAGGAGTTGTATCGGTAGCCCGCCTTTTCTATCTCCTCGTCGCTGACGGGGAACATGCGTGGCTGTCGGTAACCATATACTTGGCGCCCGGTCACTTGTTCTACGATTTGTTTTGATACGGCGAAGTCGGTCTCCTTGGGTTGCCAATGGTCTACACCATGACAAGCCACCTCGTGCCCTTCGTTCATGATGCGTTGCATCACCTCTGGGGCATTCTTGGCGAAGTTGCCCGTACAGAAGAACGTGGCTTTCACCCCGTTCTGTTTCAGGACGTCGAGGATGCGGTTGGTGCCTTCTACTGACACCTTCATGCCGTCTTCCAAGGTAAAGTCTACACCATGCTCACGAGGAACATCAAATTCCTCCGTATCAAAACTGAGTAATATCATACAAATGCTTTTTGAATCTTGTCGGCAATCTCCTTGAACTCTTCTTCGGTCAGCTTCAGTTTCTCGCGACGGAAGTCGGCGTCGGCCTCACTCTGCATGGGAATAAGGTGGATGTGGGCATGAGCCACTTCCAATCCAAGTACCACTTGGGCGACTTTCTTGCAGGGGAAGGCCTTCTTGATGGCAATGGCTACGCGCTTGGCAAACTGCTGATAGCGGGCCAGCTCATCGTCGTCCATATCGAAGAAGTAGTCTACCTCACGACGCGGAATGACCAATGTGTGACCTTTTACCAGAGGATTGATGTCTAGGAAAGCATAGAACTCGTCGTTCTCCGCACACTTATAGCTGGGAATCTCACCGGCAGCAATCTTACTGAATATATCCATAATTATGCAATTGAGATGTTCTCGATACGCAGTTTGATGGTGCCACGAGGAATGGTGATTTCTACCTCGTCGCCTACCTTCTTACCCAGCAGTCCCTGTGCAATCGGGGTTTTGATAGAGATTTTGCCTGCACGCAGGTCAGCCTCGTTCTCACTGACGATGGTGTATGACATCTTGGCCTTGGTGGTCAAGTTGGTCATCTCCACTTTGGTCAGAATCTGAACGCAGTCGGTGCTCAGGCGGGAGGTGTCTACAATCTTGGCTTCTGAAATGGTCGCTTTCAGACGATTGATCTTATCTTCCAAATGAGCCTGTGCCTCCTTGGCGGCATCATACTCGCTGTTCTCACTAAGGTCGCCTTTCTCACGTGCCTCTGCAATAGCTGCTGAGGCTTTGGGGCGTTCTACCGCTTCTAGGCGGTGCAGTTCGGCTATGAGTTTGTCATAGCCTTCTTGTGACATGTAAGCCATACTTTTACAATTTACTATTTTACTTTTTCTATTTACAATTTTAAGTCGGACGTAAAAAATAAAAGAATTCCGACCCATCTTATCGTCGGAATCCCTGAATCTCTCTATGTCCTATTTTCGTTTGCAAAGGTAGTGATTTTTTTGTTGACGACCAAATTTTCGGCAAAAAACTTTAATTTTTGCTTGATTTAAGTCAAGAAAGTGTGATGTGGACACTATTTTCGGGAGGCGATTTCTTGGAGTTTCCCCTAAAAAACTTATCTTTGCAATGTGTTTTTCATAGTATTAGATTTAAGGTTAACAAAGGTTAGGGGTTCAGCGGAGCCCCATTTTTTTATGTCTTTTTGTAGCAGAAGCACAAGATATAGTATAATAAAATGCCAGTAATAAGTCCGGCTATAGCGTCGATGGCGTAATGGGCGTAGATGTAAACGGTAGAAAGACACATCAATAGATAGAATGGTAACATGCCGAAGAAGAGCCTGCGACTGCGTGTGCGAAGGGCTAACATCATCAGGACGGTGGTGACACCGACATGACTGCTGGGGAATGCTGCTGTCGGTCGTTCGCCTGCATCGTGGGTGATGTCCAATAGGTGGTAGAAGAATCCTTCATTCCATCCGGGGGCTGCCATACGCTCTGAGTGCGTCAGAAACCAGTCACCGAGATGGGGGAAGATGCCTGCAGCTATCTTATCCGTACCAACAGCCAGGTAATAGAACTGAGGTCCTGTGACGGGCAGTAGGATGAAGATAAAGTAATAGATAAAGAAAGATGTCAGGATGACAAAGGTAGCCAGTTGGAACTCTTTGTATCGCTTAAAAAAATAGTAGAGGGTAATCGTGGCAATGAGGGGGAAGTACGACACATATCCCAGGCACATCAGTTCCGAGAACCACCCGTAGGGAACTACCTGAGAGAAGAGCAATGATGGCTGACAACCAAACAGATTTTGTTCCCATTGGGCAAACACATAGTCCAAATTGGGCAGCAAGCGGTTCAGTTCGTAGGTGTCAGGGTACCACCATCCCAAGAAAGCCATCTGAGCGATGATGCGAGCCAGCATGGTCAGCCTGCAGGGTACCATCCTGTACACTACCCACATGGCCAATGTCACTGCAGTATATTGGAAACGCCCCCAGAGCATGGGTTCGGGATTGACCAGCTTGGTCCACATGAAAAGCATCATCAGCAACGTAAACACCATGTAGCTCATGGTGATCCATTCCACTGCCAGCAGTCCGCGCTGAGGTTTCTTCTCGATGATGAATAAGTCCTTAATCTTCAATTTTCAAAGCCATTTATTCTTCTTATACCATGCTACGCAACGGCGCACGCCTTCTGCCAACTGAACCTGAGGCTCGAAGCCCAGTTCTTGTCTGGCGGGTTCAATGTCGCACCGCCAGTTACGCTGTTTCATAATATGGTATTTGTCATTGTTCAATGCGGTTATCTTCCCCGTCATGTGTCCGATGCGGTCACCACAGAATGTGATGATGCGAAGCAGCCACAAAGGAGCCGTGATACGAATCCACCAGGGGTTGCCCAGTTCCTTGCGTATCAGGTCGCTGAACGTGCTCGACTGGTAGACTTCACCGTCTGACAAGAAATATCTGCGACCGGTTTCTCCTTTCTCTAAAGCTAGGAATACGGCCTGCACGACGTCTGTGACGTAAACGAACGTGATGTCTTGCTGTTTGTATCCTACGGCGAAGTCGGTATGTGCCTGAATACTCTTGAACATCATGAAATAGTCGCGCTCACGAGGACCATAGACGCCTGTGGGCCTAAGGATCACATACGGAAACAATTTCTCCTTTTGCGAATCCAGCCATTGCTCGGCTTCTAGCTTGCTTTTACCGTAGGCCGTGTTAGGCTGTGCCTTGTCGCGCTCGTTGATTTCGCGATAGGGTTGTTCTTCGCGGATAGCCCCCATGATGCTCAATGAACTGATATAGACAAAGCGTTTCAGGGGCATCTGCAAGTCGAGCAGGGCGCGCACCAGGTTCTTCGTGCCTTCGGTGTTGATGCGGAAGAAATCCTCTGGATGCAGGCATTTGGTTACACCCGCAGCATGTACCACATAGTCGAACTGCAGGTCTTTCAACTGTTCATGTAGCTGTTCTTCCGACGAGAGGTTCAGCTCGATGAAATGGATGCGCTCATCCTGCAGGAAGGCTTTCGAACTACTTTTCCTGATGGCTGCCCATGTCTCAAAGCCCTGTCTGAGTGCTTCCTCCACGATGAAAGAACCAATGAAACCACTGGCCCCTGTAATGAGTATTTTCGGATTCATGGGTGCAAAGGTATAAAATAATTCATAATTTATAATTCATAATTCATAATTATTTCTTATCTTTGCGCTTAGAATACTAAAAACATGATATACTATGAGTAAAGGAAAAGGCAAACGACTGAACAAGAAACAGATTGCGGAAATGCTCCAGACATTGTTTCAGCAGAATCCCAATGAGACATTCTCGTTAAAGCAGATATTCAAAGCGTTGAAGTTCGATACGCATCCCGTCAAGATGATGGCTGTCGACCTGATGGATCAGATGGCGTGGGACGACTTTCTCACCAAGGCTTCTGATAATTCCTATCGGTTGAATCTGAAGACGCAGGTGCAGGAAGGTACTTTTATCCGAAAGGCCAACGGCAAGAATTCTTTCCAGCCTGACGATGGCGGAAAGCCTATCTTCGTTTCGGAACGTAACTCCATGTTCGCACTGAACGGCGACCGTGTGAAGGTTGCTATGATGGCTCGCCGTGAGCGTCATATCAAGGAAGCGATGGTGGTTGAGATCCTCTCGCACAAGATGGACCAGGCTGTTGGTAAACTGAAGGTGGAGAAGGACTATGCCTTCCTGGTGACTGAGGGTAACATCTTCGTGCATGATATCTTGATACCGAAAAAGAAGCTGAAAGGCGGAAAGACCGGCGAGAAGGCTGTCGTCAAGATTACGCAGTGGCCTTCGAAGGATTCCAAGAATATCGTGGGTGAAGTGATTGACGTGCTGGGTAAAGAGGGCGACAACAATGTGGAGATGCATGCCATCCTGGCTCAATACGGACTGCCTTACAAGTATCCGAAACAGGTTGAAGAGGCTGCCGAGAAGATTGAACCAGGCATTACCCCGGAGGAGATAAGTCGTCGTGAGGACTTCCGTGAGGTGTTTACCTGTACCATCGACCCCAAGGATGCTAAGGACTTTGACGATGCACTGAGTTTTCGTCCCATCGCAAACGGAAAGTACGAGGTCGGTGTACATATCGCTGATGTCAGCCATTATGTCAAGGAGGGCTCTATCATCGACAAAGAGGCCGTGAAGCGTGCCACTAGTGTCTATCTGGTCGACCGTACCATACCGATGCTCCCCGAGCGCCTCTGTAATTTCATTTGTTCGCTGCGTCCCGACGAGGAGAAACTCTGTTATAGTGTTATCTTCACGTTGGACGAAGAAGCCAATGTCAAGAGCTATCATATTGCTCACACGGTGATCAAGAGTAATAGAAGGTACGCGTACGAGGAGGTACAGGATATCCTAATGGGCAAGGACGGCGACTATGCCAATGAACTTCGTACCCTCGACCGCTTGGCCAAGAAATTGCGTGAGAAGCGTTTCAAGGGCGGTGCCGTGAAGTTTGACCGTGAGGAGCTTCACTTTGACATTGATGAGAACGGAAAACCTGTCCGTGCCTATTTCAAGAAGTCGAATGATGCTACCCAACTCATTGAGGAGTTCATGCTGTTGGCCAACCGTACCGTAGCGGAAAGTATCGGTAAGGCTAAGAAACCAGCTGGTAAAGGTCAGCCGTCAAAAGCCAAGACGCTGCCATACCGTATCCATGACCAGCCAGACCCCACCAAACTGGAAACCCTGCGTGAGTTTGTGGTGAAGTTCGGCTACAAGATGAAGACCAGTGGTACGAAGGGGGCCATTTCCCGTTCGCTGAACACGCTGATGGAGGACTGTCAGGGCAAGAAAGAGCAGAAGCTGATAGAGACCGTGGCATTGCGTGCGATGATGAAGGCCAAGTATTCTACCCATAACATCGGACACTACGGACTGGCTTTCGAATATTACACCCACTTCACGTCACCCATCCGCCGTTATCCCGACACGATGGTACACCGTCTGCTCACCAAGTATCAGGACGGAGGTCGTTCGGCTAATCAGGAAAAGTATGAAGAGCTGTGCGAGCATTGTTCCGACATGGAGCAGGTTGCCCAGCAGGCTGAGCGCGACTCTATCAAATACAAGATGGTGGAGTTCATGGAAGACAAGATCGGTAACGAGTACGATGCCCATATCTCCGGCATTCAGTCGTATGGCATCTATTGCGAGATAGACGAGAACCACTGCGAAGGCATGGTGCCCATGCGCGACTTGGATGATGACTACTATGACTTCGACGAGCGCAACTACTGTCTGGTAGGCCGTCGCCATCATCATAAGTATCAGTTGGGCGACGCTGTGCGTATCAAGGTGGCGCGTGCCAACTTGGAGAAACGTCAGCTCGACTTTACCATTGCTGACTAGTTCTCAGCCGTTTTGCTAAGCAAGTGTGATGTTATCCACCTCTACAGGCTCGTGGAGGAAGATTTGCGCTGACTCCTTGAACTTCTCGGGGTTCTCAGTGGTCAGGTAGTGAACGTGTCCGCCCTTTGTGCAACGCTCCTCTATGGCGGGATGATGGACGAAATAGCGTTGCAATGCTCCTGCCACGTACTCACCCTGTGACACGATGCGGATGCCACGAGGTGTGTATTTGTGAATCTTCGGCAGTAGGAGCGGGTAGTGTGTACAACCTAAGATAATCGTGTCGATGTCTGGGTCTAAGCGCATCAACTGGTCGATACGCTTCTTCACAAAGTAATCGGCACCCGGCGAGTCTGCCTCGTTGTACTCTACCAATGGAACCCAGAAGGGACAGGCGACACCGCTTACTTGTATGTCCGGGAACAGTTTGTGAATCTCCAGATTGTACGACTCACTCTTGATAGTACCCTCTGTGGCAAAGATGCCAACGTGACGAGAATGCGTCAGCTGACCGATGACTTCTGCCGTTGGACGGATGATGCCTAACACGCGCCGGTTGGGGTCCAGGTTAGGCAGGTCGTTCTCCTGAATGGTGCGCAGGGCCTTTGCCGAAGCCGTGTTACACCCCAGAATGACCAGGTGACACCCCATTTCAAACAGGCGTGTTACCGCTTGGCGCGTAAACTCATACACCACATCGAATGAGCGTGTTCCGTAGGGCGCACGGGCATTGTCGCCCAGATACAAGTAGTCGTATTGGGGAAGCAACTGTCGAATGCCATGCAGAATGGTCAATCCGCCGTATCCACTGTCGAAGATGCCAATCGGACCTGGTTCGCTGGGGAGAACTGCCATGATCTTATTGTTTAACGTTTATTGTTTCTTGTTTATTGGTTACCGTTTTCTTTACGGCCTCTGTAATGTCTATTCCTTGGGCGGGATTGACATAAGTAACGGCACCCTTATCCATGTTTAATACAAAAGCCAGTTTGTTTTCTTGTGCAACGCTGCTTACAGCCTGGTCAATCATGTTGATGATCTCCGTTGTCAGTTTTTTCTCGGCATTGTCAAGCAGTAACTGACTCTCTTTCTTGAATGCTATGTTCTTGTCCAGAATTTCCTGCAGTTCGCTCTGGCGCTTTTGCAGGATGGTCTTCGGATAAGTGGCTTGTCCGTCCAGGAATTCCTCATATTTCTTGTTGAAGTCATCCTCCACGCGTTTCTGTTCGGCCTCATACTGCTTGCGCAACTCTGCCATACTGGTGGTCATTTCGGCATATTCGGGCATGGCTACCATTACCGAGTCGTAGCTCAGGAAACCATATCTCATCACAGCAGTCAAGCTGTCGGCATTCAGCTCCTGTGCGTAGGTTGTCAGTCCTGCCAGAAGCGTTACGAGGATCATCATTATCTTCTTCATCGTTCTCATTTTTATGTTATTCGCCGACAAAGGTACGAATAAGTGAGCGAAATGCCAAATTTATTTGAGCATTTCCGAGCGTGAGTACCTTTGAAGTGACCCCAAGAAGTTGGACGGGTTAAACATTTACGTATTTAATTGAGTCATTCTGTATTGTACTGGACTCATACCATTTAACTTGATTTTTATTCTTTTATTGTTATAATAGTCAATATATTCTTCTAAAGCCTTGATAAATTCTTCTGGGGAATCAAAGTTTTCTGCATATAGCAGTTCCGACTTCATTATCCCAAAGAAATTCTCAGCCACAGCATTGTCTAAGCAGTTCCCTTTCCTTGACATGCTTTGGATGATATCATGGCTTTGTAGTTTTCTGCAATATCCGTAATGCTGGTACTGCCATC
>NZ_FNRE01000036.1 GCF_900107705.1 Prevotella sp. tc2-28 | reverse complement strand
CGCATGATTCTATTTTAGTAATTCCTGTTCCGACCACAACCTCAACTAAGTTTGTACAAGCAGAGAATGCTCTTTCTCCAATAATCGTGACACTGTCAGGGATGGTTACTGAAGATAAATCACTACACCCTTCAAAGGCATTAGCACCTACTAAAGTGCACGAAGTAGGTATAGTAATTGATGTTAAGCTGCTACAACTATAAAAAAGACGTGTTTCTATCTTTTCTATTTCATTCGATAATGTAAAGTTCTTCAAATTAATACAGCCAGAAAATACTGCTTGACCCATTTTTGTTATATTAGAATCACCAATTATTGATTCTAACATATTGCATCCAGAAAATGCTGAAGATTTTAATTCTGTTTTATCATTAAAAGATAAAACTATCAAATTATTACAACTTCCAAAAGCTGATTCGGAGATGACAGTTGCACCTTGTACTTGGACACTTCCGATTGATTTGCAATATCGAAATGCTTCCTTTCCAATGCTTTTTACACTTTTGGGAATTGTAACAGATATTATTGGTTTGGCATTCCAAAAAGCATATGCTGATATAGAATCTACATCATTTGGGATTATCAAATCTCTGATTTCTACTCCATTAACAAAAAGATGCTTCGTATACGCTAATGGGTTAACAGCAATGTTTCCTAATCCATAATTTTGATCAAATTTGATTTTGCAATAGAACGACAAGTCTGGGATTCTAAGCGTATCTATTTTAGAATGGCTAAAAGCGCTATAGCCAATAGTTTTTATTGTGTTGGGCAAGGTTATGTTTCCATAGGGAACTTCTGACATTCCATTAACATCGAATGCATAGTCATCAATTGCGACAACATCATATATTGTATCGTTATATAAAATAGTACTAGGAATCACTACATTACCACCTTTCCAAGATACTCCACTTTTATGCACAGAAGCTTTCTGGGCCTTTTTAACGATTTCATATTCAACTCCATCCACTATCACAATCTCCGAAAAGACAGACAGGTTTATAAATAATGAAAAAAACAAAAAAA
>NZ_FNRE01000002.1 GCF_900107705.1 Prevotella sp. tc2-28 | reverse complement strand
TTCGGAATCTGAACAGGCGGGCAAGCTGTACGCCCGCGTGAGTTACAAACAAACGATGGACCTGCACGACATGGCTCAGCACATGGCGGAGCACAACACGGCCTTCTCCGAGGGTTTGATAGTGGGTGTGCTGACCGACTTCGTGAAGTGCGTGCGCGAGATGGTGCTCAACGGCAACACGGTCAAGGTGGGCAACCTGGCTATCTTCAAGGCTACCGTGGAGTCTAACGGGTTGGAGGTGCTCTACGACGCTCAGAGCGACAAGGTGGCTTCGGCTACAATGGGCACACTGAAGGAGGGCGACAAGACCGGTCCTGCCGTGAAGACCATCAAGTTGCTGGCGCAGTCTACAGGCGACTTCACCCGCGACGAGCTGAAAAAGGATGCCAAGTTGGCGTGGACCGACAAGACCAAGGCGGAGATTGCGGCGGCTAAAGGTGACAACGGGAACGTTAACGGGAACGCTAACCCTAACCCTAACCCTAACGCTAACGCTAACGCTAACGATAACACTGGTGGCGACAACCAGGGTGGTGGCGGTGACAGCGGCAGCATTGTCGACGGAGTTGACGAGGGTTAAGCGACTGAACCCAAAGTGGAAAGGGGACTGGCAATCAATGCCGGCCCCTTTTTTTCTTATCTCATCCCTCTCACCTCTTACCTCTTACCACTCACCTCTAACTTCAGATACTTTCCCGTGAGGCTTTGCTCGCAGGCGATGATCTGCTCAGGGGTTCCGGTGGCCACCACCTCGCCTCCGCGGTCGCCTCCGTCGGGTCCCATGTCGATGATGTGGTCGGCACACTTGATGATCTCCATGTTGTGCTCGATGATGAGGATGGAGTGGCCGCGCGCGATGAGGGCATTGAAGGCAGCCAGCAGGCGCTCGATGTCGTGGAAATGGAGGCCGGTGGTAGGCTCGTCGAAGATGAAGAGGGTGGGTTCCTGCTTCTCCTGTCCGATGAAGTAGGCCAGCTTGACGCGCTGGTTCTCGCCACCGGAGAGCGTTGATGAGTTCTGTCCGAGTTTGATATAGCCGAGTCCGACATCCTCGAGCGGCTTCAGTCGGTTGACGATGGTTTTCTGTCCGTGGGCGGCAAAGAATTCGAGGGCCTCGCTGATGGTCATGTTCAGCACGTCGTCGATGTTCTTGCCTTCGTATCTGACGTCGAGGATGTCGCGCTTGAATCGGCGGCCGTGACACGCCTCGCATTGCAGCACGAGGTCGGCCATGAACTGCATCTCAACGGTGATGACGCCGGCACCCTTACACTCGTCGCAGCGGCCTCCGTCGGCATTGAACGAGAAGTACTGCGCCGTGAAGCCCATCTGCTTGGAGAGCGGTTGGTCGGCAAAGAGGTCGCGGATGGCGTCGTAAGCCTTGACATAGGTGGCGGGGTTGGAGCGTGTGGACTTGCCGATAGGGTTCTGGTCGACAAACTCGACATGCTTGACGGCCAGGTAGTCGCCATCGAGTCCCATATATTCGCCCGGCACGTCGGCCACCTCGCCAAGATGGCGCTTGAGGGCGGGGTAGAGGATGCCCTTGATGAGCGACGACTTGCCGCTGCCGCTGACGCCGGTGACGACGGTCATGACGTTGAGCGGTATCTCGACGGTGACGCCCTTGAGGTTGTTCATGCGGGCTCCCTTGATGATGATCTTGCGGTTCCATGGGCGACGGCTCTGGGGGACGGGAATCTCGTCCTCATGCGTCAGGTAGCGAACGGTATAGCTCTTGGGGTATTTCTTCAGCGCCGCTTTCGTGACCTCCTCGGCATTGCCCTGGAAGACGATTTCACCACCCAGTCGGCCGGCATCAGGACCGACATCGATGAGGTAGTCGGCAGCGCGCATGATTTCCTCGTCGTGTTCGACGATGACAACGGTATTGCCGAGGTCGCGCAACTCTTTCAGCACCTTGATGAGCCGGTCAGTGTCGCGCGGATGGAGTCCGATGCTGGGCTCGTCGAGGATATAGAGCGAGCCCACGAGCGATGACCCCAGCGAGGTGGTCAGGTTGATGCGCTGGCTCTCGCCGCCGCTGAGCGAGTTGGACATGCGGTTGAGCGTGAGGTAGCCCAGTCCGACGTCGAGCAGGAATTGCAGTCGGGCATTGATCTCGGTGAGCAGCCGGCGCCCGGTCTGCTGTTCCAGTTCGGTCAGTTCCAGCTGGTCGAACCATTGCTTCAGCCGCACGATGGGCATCTGCACAAGGTCGCTGATGCTGCGCCCGCCAATCTTGACATAGTCAGCCTCGGGTTTCAGTCGGGTGCCGTGACACTTCGGACAGTCGGTCTTGCCCCGATAGCGGCTCAGCATGACGCGGTATTGTATCTTGTACTGGTTCTCCTTGACCATCTGGAAGAAGGCGTCGATGGACACCTGGTCGTGAATGTCGCGATGGCGGTCGGAGGGCAGCCCGTGCCACAGCTGGTCCTTCTGCTGCTGTGTCAGGTTATAATAGGGTTCGAAAATGGGAAAACCGACTCCGTTGGCGTCGCAGTTTTCTTTCAGGGCAGCGCGCCGGCAGAACTCGTCCTTCCACATCTTCATCTTCTCGCCGTGCCAGCAAACCACACAACCGTCGTAGACGGAGAGCGTGGTGTTGGGGATGACCAGATGTTCGTCGATGCCGATAATCTTGCCGAAGCCCTGACACTCAGGACAGGCACCGGCAGGCGAGTTGAATGAGAACATGTTGTCGGAAGGCTCCTCGAAGGTGATGCCGTCGGCCTCGAAGCGCATCGAGAAGTCGTAGCAGATATTGGAGGGCAGGAACATCAGCCGGCAGCTTCCGTTGCCCTCGTAGAACGCCGTCTCGGCAGAGTCGACGAGTCGGGAAACGACATCCTTGGCATCGTCGACAGACAAGCGGTCGATGACGAGGTATAGTTCCGAGTGCTGGTCAATCTCAGCATGTTCGGCCAGAAAGTCGTCGATGCGTTGGATATTGCCGTTGACAGCCATGCGGGCATAACCGTTCTGGATGTACAGCTGGAGCTGTTGTTCGACGGTTCGTCCCTCAGCCGGTCGGATAGGAGCCATCACCACATATTTGGTGCCTTGCGCATATTGCCGGGTACATTGGATGATGTCCTCGGTGGAATGCTTCTTGACCTCCTGTCCGCTGATGGGCGAATAGGTGTGTCCGATGCGGGCATAGAGCAGTCGCAGGTATTCGTAGATTTCCGTCGTGGTGCCGACGGTAGAGCGCGGGTTGCGCGAGATGACCTTCTGCTCGATGGCGATGGCGGGCGGGATGCCCTTAATGAAGTCGCACTCCGGCTTGTTCATGCGCCCCAGAAACTGGCGGGCATAGCTGGACAGGCTCTCCACATAGCGACGCTGTCCCTCGGCATAGAGCGTGTCGAAAGCCAGCGACGACTTTCCGCTACCCGACACCCCGGCAACGACAACCAGTTTGTCGCGGGGAATCTTGACGTCGATATTCTTCAGGTTGTTGACCCTGGCTCCCTTGATCTCTATGCAGTCACTCATCGGCTATCAGTTGCTTTTGGCATCGAACGACAATTCGTCTTTTCCGTCTACCTTATTTATATATATCGTAGCGCCTGCAGGCAGGTCGCCGTTGACAATCAGTTCGGAGATGCCGTCTTCGATATAGCTCTGGATGGCTCGCTTCAGCGGACGGGCACCAAACTGCACGTCGTAGCCCTTCTCGGCCACAAAGGCCTTGGCCTCGTCGCTCAGCTCAATCTGGAAGCCCAGTTCGCCGATGCGCTTGTAGAGCCCCTTCAGTTCGACATCGATAATCTGCTTGATGGCAGCCAGGTCGAGCTGGTCGAAGGTGATAATCTCGTCCAGGCGGTTGAGGAACTCCGGCGAGAACTGCTTCGAGAGCGCTTTCTGCACAATCTGGCGGGCATGCTCCTTGTCCTGTTCGTTGAGCATGAGTGCCGACGAGGACGTGTTGAAGCCCACGCCGCGACCGAAGTCCTTCAGCTGGCGCGTACCGGCATTCGAGGTCATGATGATGACCGTGTTGCGGAAGTCGACGAAACGACCGTTGCCATCCGTCAGGCGACCTTCGTCGAGCACCTGCAGCAGCAGGTTGAACACATTGCCGTGAGCCTTCTCTATCTCGTCAAGCAAGACGATGGAGTAGGGGCGACGGCGAACGCGCTCGGTGAGTTGTCCGCCCTCCTCGTAGCCTACATATCCCGGAGGTGCTCCGATGAGTCGCGACACGTTGAACGACTCGGTATATTCGCTCATGTCGACGCGTATCAGGGCATCGGCAGAGCCAAACATGAACTCAGCCAGTTTCTTAGCCAGATAGGTCTTGCCGACACCAGTGGGACCGAGGAACATGAAGGCTCCGATAGGATGGTTGGGGTCTTTCAGTCCGACACGGTTGCGCTGGATGGCCTTGACCATCTTGTCGATAGCCTTGTCCTGGGCGATAACCTGGCTTTTCAGCTCCTGAGCCATTCCCCTCAGGCGGATACCTTCCTCCTGAGCCATGCGCTGGACGGGAACACCGGTCATCATGCTGACCACGTCGGCAACTTCCTCGGCGGTAACCGTCTGGCGGACATCGGTTTCGCCTTCCAGCCATTTGCGGTTCATTTCCTGCAGTTCCTTTTCCAACACGGTCTGGCGGTCACGATAGCTGGCTGCCAGTTCGAAGTTCTGGTTGCTGACGGCCTGTTGCTTCTTCTCCGTGACGTGCTTGATTTCCTGTTCCTTCTCCGTGATTTCCGGTGGGATGTTGGCATTCTTCAAATGTACGCGCGAGCCTACCTCGTCGAGCGCATCGATGGCCTTGTCGGGCATGAAGCGGTCGGTGACATAGCGGGCTGTCAGTTTGACACATGCCTCGAGAGCCTCGTCGGTATAGTTGACATGATGATGGTACTCGTAGCGGTCGCGCAGGTTGTGCAGAATCTCGAGCGTCTCCTCGTTGGATGTCGGTTCCACAACCACCTTCTGGAATCTGCGCTCCAGGGCGCCGTCCTTCTCGATGGAGTTGCGATACTCGTCGAGTGTCGTTGCTCCGATACATTGGATGGTGCCGCGCGCCAACGCTGGTTTCAGGATGTTGGCAGCATCCATCGAACCCGGTGTGGAACCAGCTCCGATGAGGGTGTGTATCTCGTCGACGAAGACGATGATGTCGGGGTTCTGCTCGAGTTCCTTCACCAGCATCTTCATGCGCTCCTCAAACTGTCCGCGATACTTGGTGCCAGCCACCACTCCCGTCATGTCGAGGGTGACCAGCCGCTTGTTGAACAGGGTGGGAGAGCAATGGCGATGGCTGATCATCTGAGCCAGTCCTTCGACGATGGCACTCTTTCCGACACCAGGCTCGCCAATCAGGATGGGGTTGTTCTTCTTGCGGCGCCCCAGAATCTCGATGACACGCTGTATCTCGCGCTCGCGACCCACACAAGGGTCCAGCTTGCCTTCAGCAGCCTGACGCGTCAGGTCGGTGCCGAAGTTGTCGAGCACAGGCGTCTTCGACTTCGTCTTTTGCTGCGTGGTGGTCTGTGTCGTTCCCGACTGATGGCTACCGCTGGCAGCATTGCCGGTCTGCTCTTCTTCTTCATAGTCTTCGTCGGGCAGACCTATACCGTTTTTCACGCTGAACAAGGTCAGCGCGTCTTCATAATTCACATTGTTCATTTCCAATACATGTTTTGCTCCGTTGTCCACTTGGTCGTGCAGGATAGCCAACAGCAAATGCTGTTCCTCCACTCGCGTTGTCCGTTGCAGGCGTGCCTCGAGGACAGCCAGTTTCAGAATGTTGCTGGCTTTCTCGTTGAGCACGAGGTCGCGGGTGTGTATGGGCATTCCTATCTCATCCTCCTTGACGCGCATCTCCAGTTCGGTCTTCACCGACTGGATATTGATGTTCAGCCGTTGTAGCAGTTCCGTTACCGGCCCGTCTTTGACACGCATGAGTCCGAGCAAGAGATGCTCAGGGCCCACGCTGCTGCTGGCGAGGCGGCTGGCTTCGTCGCGTGAGAAGGCGAGGACTTCAGATACTTTTGGTGAGAATTGACTAGTCACGGGATTTAATGATTTTACAATTTTACAATTTAGCAGGTTACAAATTCCGTGCCAAAAACAATTTGTTAGTTATGCCTTTGGGCAATTCGGTCTCGTAGTGTGTCACCATGACCATGGTCTTGTTGCGGCGCTGACAAAACGTCTCAATGACATCCTTGGCCAGTCGGCGGTTCCAGAGGTCGAGTCCGTGAAGGGGCTCGTCGAGGATGAGCAGCTGCGGGTCTTTGACGAAGGCACGGGCCAGCAGAATCAGTCGTTGTTCGCCACTTGACAACTGCAGGAAGCGGCGTTCTGCCAGATGGCCGATGCCGAAGATGTCGAGCCACCAGCGGCACTTGTCGTAGTCTTGCTCGTTGGGAACGGCATAGAGTCCGATGGAGTCCATGAGTCCGCTGGCCACGATGCGGATGGCAGGCAGGTCGCGTTTGTAGGAGCGGTGCATCTCGGGTGACACATAGCCGATGTGTTTCTTGATGTCCCAGATGCTTTCGCCAGAGCCTCGCGGACGGTCGAAGAGGGTGATGTCGCAGGCATAGCTCTGCGGATTGTCGGCACAGACAAGTGACAACAGGGTAGACTTGCCGCTGCCATTTTGTCCTGACAGCGCCCACCGTTCGCCATTCATCACAGTCCAGTCGAGGTCTTTCAGAATGGTGCGCTCGCCATAGCGGATACTGACACCCTTCATCTCCACCACGCGCTGGCAGTCGTAGTCGTTGTCGTGATAGGGCAGGTCAAGGATGGCCTGTCGCTTCTCGTCGCTCAGCACGTGAGGCGGAACGGGTTGCTGATGGGCATAGTAGTCGGAGGGCGTGGGATATTCGGCACTTTCGGCATCGTCGGAAATCTCGATAATCTTGTCGACGAAATCAGGAATGTCGTCGGTCTTCGAGAGTACCAGCATGATTTCCATGTCGCGCTCCTCGGACAGCATCCTCAGGAGTTCCTTCAACTGGTCGCGCGTCTCGGCATCCAGTCCGATAAAGGGGTTGTCCATGATAAGCAACCGAGGATTGGAGAACAGTGTCTTCGTCAGTTGGAACTTGCGCAGTTCGCCACTCGAGAGCGTGATGATGTATTTGTCCAGGAACTCCTCCATGTGGAAGAGACGGTACAAGTGCTTTTGCAACTGGCGGCGCTCATCGGTGTCGTCGCCCGCCAAATGGTAGGCACGCTCCAAGAGTTCGCCAACGGTAGGCGTCTCGTGGTCGATGTCGTGCTGGTTCCATCGCAGTTGTAGGTAATATTGTCCGTCAACATTGACTCCATAGGAGTCGGTGAAGGCCATATAGCGCACGCGGTCAGAGGCCAGCGTCTTGCGCAGTTGGTCGATATAGCGCGTCTTTCCGCTTCCGTTTCGTCCTACGACGGCTGTTACTTTTTGCATATCGTCTTGCTTACTTTGTCTTGGTTCTTGTTTACGAAATCTTTCCATCCCTTATAGTGGGCTTGGCTCTCCGGGCGGTTCATCTGCATGAAGTGGCAGTAGGCAGCTCCCAGGGCGTCGGTGGCATCCATGAACTTGCCCAGCGCCTCCTTGTCGAACTTCAGCAGTCGTTGGAGCATGCCGGCAACCTGTTCCTTCGAGGCGGCTCCGTTGCCCGTGATGGCCATCTTGATTTTCATCGGGGCATATTCGTGAATGGGAACCCCGTGGTGGATAGCAGCGGCAATGGCCGTTCCCTGGGCGCGTCCCAGTTTCAGCATGGTCTGCACGTTCTTTCCGAAGAAAGGAGCCTCGATGGCCATCTCGTCGGGCAGGTAGGCGTTGATGATGCCCGTCACTCGTTCGAAGATATGGCCCAGTTTCAGATAACCGTCACCAAATTTGCGCAGGTCGATGACACCCATCGTGATCATCTCTGCCTTGCCGTCCTTCACCTTGATGACGCCATAGCCCATGATATTCGTTCCAGGGTCGATGCCCAGTATGATCTTTTCCATTCCAATTTGCAAAGATATGATAAAAAGCGTGAAAAACCAAATTTATTAAGATAAATTGCGTAACTTTGCACTCACCTCTGACCTAA
Source organism: Prevotella sp. tc2-28 (assembly GCF_900107705.1). Lineage (GTDB taxonomy): Bacteria > Bacteroidota > Bacteroidia > Bacteroidales > Bacteroidaceae > Prevotella. The sequence goes on along the minus strand of NZ_FNRE01000002.1, from coordinate 364,064 downwards.
GAAAATATTAAAGTATATGAGAACTATTGTAATGACAGTCGTTATGGCTTGTATCCTGCCAATGGGGATGCAGGCGCAGAATCGTGTGAAACCGGCCATCCCCCGAGATGCCAAGTTGGAAAGCAGCATAGAGAAGACCCTGTCGAGGATGACACTCGACGAGAAAATCGGACAGATGCTCGAACTGAACCTGGACATCATGGGAAAGTACGACCCCACAGGCACCTGGAAACTGAACGAGACGATGCTCGACACCTTGATTTCAAAGTGGAAGGTGGGCTCGCTGCTGAATGCTCCAGGAACGCGTGCTGCTACCGTTGAGCAATGGCAATACTGGATTCAGCTGATTCAGAAGAAGTCGATGACCTATCTTGGCATTCCCGATATCTATGGACTCGACCATAACCACGGAGTGACTTATACCCAGGGGGGAACACTCTTCCCGCAACCCATCAACCTCGGTGCTTCGTTCAATGTGGAACTGGCACGCGAGATGGCTGAGGTGACGGCTTATGAGAGTCGCGCAGCTAATTGTCCGTGGGTATACAATCCCGTTGTCGACCTAGGGCGTGATGCCCGCTGGCCACGCATCTACGAGAGTTTCGGTGAGGATGCCGTCGTCAACTCCAAGATGGTTGTTGCCGAGGTGAAAGGCTATCAGGGCGAGGATAACAACCACATAGACCGCTATCATGTGGGAACCAGCACGAAGCATTATTTTGCCTATGGAGCACCCTGGACGGGAAAAGACCGCACGCCCGCCTACCTCTCGCCGCAAATGTTGCGCGAGAAGTATTTCGAGCCTTTCCGTCAGGCTGCATTGGCAGGAACGCTGACGATGATGGTGAACTCGGCTTCTGTCAATGGGGTTCCCTTGCATGCCAGCTATGAATACCTGACACAATGGCTGAAGGAAGACTTGCAATGGGACGGCATGCTGGTTACCGACTGGGCTGATATCAATAACCTGTTCCAGCGGGAGCATGTGGCCAAGGACAAGAAAGATGCTGTTCGGATAGCCGTCAATGCAGGTATCGATATGTCGATGGACCCCTATAGCGTTGACTTCTGCATCCTGCTGAAGGAACTGGTAACGGAGGGCAAGGTGAGCATGACGCGCATCGACGATGCCGTTCGTCGAATCCTTCGTGTCAAATATCGTCTCGGATTGTTCGAGCAACCCAATACCGGAGGCAAGGGCTACGAGAAGTTCGGTAGTGCTGAGTTTGCTGCCAAATCACTACGCGCAGCTGAGGAGAGTGAGGTGCTGCTGAAGAATGAAGGCGGAATCCTGCCATTGGCAAAGGGCAAGAAGATACTGCTCACTGGACCGAATGCCAACCAGATGCGTTGTCTGAACGGTGGCTGGTCATACACTTGGCAGGGTTCGAAGGCTGAAGACCTGAGTGAAAAGTATAACACCATCTATGAAGCACTATGCCTGGAATACGGAAAAGAGAACGTTATCCTGGAACAAGGTGTCGTTTACAACGAAGAAGGGGCCTACTACGAAGAAAAGGAACCGCAGATAGCCAAGGCTGTCAATGCTGCACAGAAGGCTGACATCATCATAGCCTGTATCGGTGAGAACTCCTATACAGAGACTCCAGGAAACCTCTCAGACCTGTGGCTCTCGGAGAACCAGCGTGAACTGGTCAAGCAGTTGGCAAAGACCGGCAAACCTATCATTCTGATACTGAACGAAGGACGTCCACGCCTGATTGCAGACATCGAACCGCTTGCCAAAGCGGTCGTCGACATCCTGCTACCAGGAAACTATGGTGCTGATGCGTTGGCCAACCTGCTCAGCGGCAAGGCTAACTTCTCTGCCAAGATGCCTTACACCTATCCGCGTGAGATTAACTCGCTCTATACCTATGACTATAAGGTCAGCGAAGAGGTGGGCACAATGGCTGGCGCCTATAACTATGACGCTAAGGTCAGTCTGCAATGGCCTTTTGGCTTTGGCTTGAGTTATACCACCTTCGCTTACTCCAACCTTCGTGTGGACAAGACATCGTTTAAGGCTGACGACGTGTTGACCATCAGCGTAGACGTGAAGAACAATGGCCAGCGTGCAGGCAAGGAACCTGTATTGCTGTATTCTAGCGACCTCGTGGCTTCCATCGTTCCTGACAACAAGCGGCTTAGAGATTTCACGAAGGTAGACTTGCAACCCGGTCAACAGCAGACCGTTACGTTCCGTCTTCCGGCACGTGAACTGGCATTTGTCGGAGCCGACGGCCAATGGCTACTTGAGGAGGGTGACTTCCAGTTGAAGGTCGGTGGGTTGTCGGTTCCTGTCACATGTACCCAGACTTTGTCATTCAAAAAATAGACTGTTGAAGATGTTGCTTGTTTTTGTTGGATATTATTTAGATTTAGTTAATGATTAATCACAAATGGGTGGCTTGCTGGGGTAATGCCACCTCTATCACCAACCGGCGTGAAGCCACCTATGCCAAAGACCTCACGCTGCGTTACCCCGTCAGGATGTGCTTTAGTGGCAGCATGCTCCGTTTCAGGTTCTCCAACCTTACAGGCACGGAACCGGTGACCTTGTCGAAGCTCTTTGTCGGTCATACGCCGATTACCTTTTCCGGAGGGCCAAGTGTCTGTCTCATGCCAGGCAAGGAGGTAGAGAGCGATGCCATCAGCTATGCCGTGAGTTGTGGTGATACCATTGTAGTGAGCTTCTATCTGGCTGACTATACGCAGATGAACAGCGGGACGCTGATAACTGGACCGCTGTCGAAAGGATACTTTGCCTACGGCGACTTTACCGAGGCCGACGCGTTGCCGCCCGACCTGTCACGTAGTACCAACTGGTTCTATTTCCTGAACACTATCGATGTGCTGACATCGGCTGACAACCATGCGGTGGTGTGCTATGGCGACTCCATCACTGCCCAGTCGTGGCCGGACTATCTGGCACAGCTTGCCTTCGGTTCCAAGGTATCTGTTATTCGTCGTGCCGTAAGTGGTACACGCATTTTGCGCCAGTACGACTGCATCACATACCAGGCCTATGGCTTGAAGGGCGCTACGCGTTTCCCCATAGAAATGAACGTTGCCGGAGCTACCGATGTGATTATCCAACACGGCATCAACGACATCATCCACCCCGTGGGAACCGGTGTGAATCCCTTCCGTCCGTGGAGTGACTTGCCAACGGTAGCGGAGATGGAACAAGGTGTGGAGGATATCTACGTCAAACCAGCCAAGGCAATGGGCTTGAAGGTATGGAGTGGAACGTTACTGCCTATCTTGGGATGGCGTACCTATAATGAAGAAAGAGAGTCGATGCGACAGGCATTCAATCAATGGCTGCGCACATCAACCATCTTCGACGGCTGCGTTGATTTCGACGAGGCTGTTCGCAGCACGGCTAATCCCAAGGCGTTTGCCGACGGCTATGACAGTGGTGACCACCTGCATCCCAGCGAGCGTGCCTACGAAGCTATGGCGCAGGCCGCCCATGAGGCTATCTGTGGTCTTCAAACTCACAATGCTTGTATTGCTCGCGAGGAAACTTGAACAGGTCGTCGCTGATACCGCCTATCTTGAAGTCGGAAATCTTGATGGTGGTATGGAAAATGCCCAGTTTGATGCGAATGCTGGTCGGATACTGGGTGTGCTTGTCTAACATGATGCGAGCCTCCTTGATGCCCTTGACGCCCTTCTTGGCTTTCAGCGTGATGGCTAAGCCTTTCTTGTCGTCCTTGATACTATAAGTGTAGTTGGTAGGGACGAACTTAAACTTCGTGGCATACTTGTCGCGATCGTCGGAGTGGGCATCGTAAACGACCACGCGGTTCTTCTTACGCTCTAGCCTGTAGAAAGTCACGTCGTCGTTCCATGCAATATATCGCTCGTCGATGAATTTGCTCTTCTTCTCCTTCATCCATATCGTGCCTTCGGTCTTGTAGATACCGATGATGTTCACCTTGTAATGCAGCGAACCGCCTTCCGGACCGTATAGCTTGTTGTAGATGTCCATGAAGATGCGTCGTGCCTGCTGAGCGTTCGGAGTTTCATGTTCCTGTGCTTGTACCTGAATACTGAATGCGGCTAATAAAAAGCCTAATGCTAATACTATTTTTCTCATATCGTGTGCAAAGTTACGATTAAGTGGGCAAATTGCCAAATATAACCGGACATTTCTTTATGTTACCTGCAACTGTCCGTCTTGTTGCTCAACCTGTTCCTCCTGTATGAGTTGGGTGAGGACATGGCTGACATCGTCGGTGGAATAGGGCAGCGAAGATAGCTCGCCTATCGGGTGTGGCTGGTGGTCGTTCAGCAACGTGAGGACGTGTTGCCGGATAGCATCAGCATCTTGTGGCTTTGACTGGCAGACATCACATAGTCCACAGTTATGCGTGATGTTCTCACCAAAGTATGCCAGCAGTTGGCGCGAACGACACAGGTCGTCGGAAGTGGCATAGTGCAGCATGGCATGGATGCGCTCCCGGTACTGCTCACGTCTTTCTTCGTAAACGTGAGGCGGGATGACGATGTGTTCCGCGTCCTCGCGTCGCTGCATATACCGGATGGTCGGGATGTTACGACGCGGTATGAAGTGAAGCAGACGGCGTTGCGAGAGTTCTTTCAGTATCTCGTAGGTTTGCGGTGGCGTCAGTCCGGCTTGCTGAGCAACGATACTCTCGTCGATGAACGCATAGTCTGCAAACAAGCCGCCATAATTGCGTAACAGGGCGACAACGACACGTTCTTCGTCGGGTGACAGATGGTCGAGTTGGTAAAGGTCGTCACGACCTACGAGAAAACGTACACGCGCCTGGTTGTCTGCTTCTTCGTCGTATTCAATATATCCGGAACGTTGCAATATCTGGAGGGCGGCATGCACCCGCACGGGGAAGTGTCGGAAACGCTGACAGAACGCTTCGATATTGAATTCGCGCAAAACGCCGTATCCGTCTCCGGTGGCTATCTGGAAGAAATAAGCCAGATGCTCGTAAACCTGTCGGATATAGTCCTTTTCCGGGAAGGTGTCGCTGATGCGCTTTTCCAGTTTCGCCCGGTCGCTGTTGTTATATAGCAAGACGGCTCGTGCGGTCTTGCCGTCGCGCCCCGCACGTCCTGCTTCTTGGAAATAGGCTTCGATGGAATCCGGACAGTCGTAGTGTAACACCAGTCGCACGTCGGGTTTGTCAATACCCATGCCAAAGGCATTGGTTGCCACCATGATGCGCGTCTGGTCCTGTTGCCATTGCTGTTGCCGCTCGTCTTTCTGGGCATGGTCAAGACCGGCATGGTAGAATGTGGTACTCAGACCCGCGTCAGACAGGTGCTCGGCTATCTCACGCGCATGACGACGGCTGCGCACATAAATAATGGCAGCTCCGTCGTAGCGTTGTAGCCAATGAACCAGCTCGTTCAACTTATCACCCGTCTTGCAAACGATATACGACAGGTTCTTCCGTTCGAAAGACATGCGGAAGACGTTGAAGGGCTGAGCGCTGAGGTCTGATGTCTGACGAGCAAGCTTCTGGCAGATGTCCTCCACGACGGTAGGAGTCGCAGTGGCGGTCAGTGCCAACACAGGTACATCAGGATGTATTTCGCGGATGATGGAAATCTCCAGGTATGAAGGACGGAAATCGTAACCCCATTGAGAGATGCAGTGGGCTTCGTCGACGGTGATAAACGACACTTTCATGTGGCGCAGCTTCGTCTGGAAGAGCGGTGACGAGAGTCGCTCGGGCGACACATAGAGCAACTTGATACCACCAAAAATGGTGTTTTCCAGGATGCGAAGTATCTCGTCGTGTTGCATACCGCTATAAATGGCCGCCGCACGGATACCCCGCTGACGGAGGTGCTGCACCTGGTCTTTCATCAGGGCAATCAAGGGAGTGATGACGATGCAGACACCTTCCATGGCAAGTGCCGGCACTTGGAAGGTTATTGACTTGCCGCCTCCCGTGGGCATCAGTCCCAGGGTATCATGACCGATGCACACTGACTCGATGATGTCGCGCTGAATACCCCTGAAATCATCATACCCCCAATATTTTTTAAGTAAATGAGTAATGTCCATTTCTCATTCCGAAGGCTTAATGTCTTCTATCTGCAACTGTATCTCACCGCGCTTATAACTGTTTTCCTCGATGGTATAGATGATGTCGAACGATCGCTTGCTCTTGATATAGTGCGCCGCAGCTGACTGTCCGAAGGCGATGCCGTTCATGACTACTGCCGACTTCGAGTCTACCAGTTCAAGCTTGATATGTTCTTGATGGCGCCCCACCACCTTCGATGTACCGTAGTCGTAAACATTACGTGTGAGGAATAGCGGTTTCTCGTTGCCCGGTCCGTGCGGAGCCAACCGTTTCAGTTCGCCCAGCAGTCGCTTCGAAATGTCGTGGAAGTCTAATGCCATGTCCACCTCCATCGTCTGTTGCGTCTGCTCGGGAAGGATATGCTGACTGACATATTCCTGAAAACGACGACGGAACTCAGGGATGTTCTCCTGACGAAGTGTCAACCCGACGGCATAGGTGTGACCCCCGAAGTTTTCCAATAGGTCACGACAGGATTTGACAGCATCATAGATGTCGAAACCCGCTACCGAACGAGCAGAACCAGACGCGATGCCGTCGATGATGGTCAGTACGACGGTGGGACGGAAATACAGTTCCGTCAGTCGAGATGCGACGATGCCCACGACTCCCTTCTTCCATCCCTCGTCATAAAGTACGATGCTCTGCATGTGCTGCTGACTTTCCAGACGCGCCACGATTTCGTTGGCTTCTTCAGTCATCTGCTTGTCCACGTCCTTTCGCTGTTCGTTGAGTTCGTTGATGCGCAGAGCCTGTGTGAGCGCCTTCTGCATGTCGCGCTCCACGAGCAACTCCACGGCTTCGCGGCCGTTCATCATGCGTCCTGAGGCATTGATGCGTGGACCTATCTTGAACACAATGTCACTCATGGTGAGTTCACGGTTCGTCAGTCCGCAAATCTCAATAATCGATTTCAGACCGATACTCGGACTCTGATTCAACAGTTTCAGTCCGTGGAAGGCTAGGATGCGGTTCTCACCAACCACCGGCACCAAGTCTGCTGCTATCGACACAGCACAGAAATCAAGCAAAGGTATCAGCCGGGAAAACGGGATGCCGTTGTTCTTGGCAAATGCTTGCATCAGCTTAAAGCCTACACCACACCCGCAGAGTTGCTTGAAAGGATAGGTGGAGTCCGTGCGCTTAGGATTGAGGATAGCCACTGCCGGCGGCAACTCGTCGTCAGGCACGTGGTGGTCGCAAATAATAAAATCAATGCCTCGCTGTTTCGCATAGGCTATCTCGTCAATAGCCTTGATGCCACAGTCCAGCACGATAATCAGTTTAACACCATTCTCTGCCGCATAGTCTATGCCCTGACGACTCACACCGTATCCCTCACCTTCGCGGTTGGGAATGTAGTAGTCGATGTTGGAATAGAACTGCTGCAGAAACTTGTAGACCAATGCTACCGCCGTACATCCGTCGACATCGTAGTCGCCGTAGACCATGATGCGCTCTTTGCGCCCCATTGCATCGTTCAGACGGTCTACCGCCACGTCCATGTCGTTCATCAGGAAAGGGTCTATCAGCTCGTTCAGCATCGGACGGAAGAAGCGCTTCGCTGCACTCTCTGTCTTGATGCCCCGCTGAATGAGCAAACCGGCCAGAATAGGACTCGCTCCAATCTTCTCGGCCAGTTCGTTAGCCGCCTGTTGCTTCTCTGGTGTAGGTGGTTCGTAATTCCATTTAAGTTGCATTTATATTTATTTTTATTTCTTTCGTCACTACGGCATATGGTACACTTCAGTCCATAATACGTTGCGAAGTTACGAAGAAAAAACAAAAAAACGGAAAATCCTGTCGTTTTTTTAACAGTTATATTCCGTTTTTATCATTTATAATGCTTTTTACCCCTTACTCCACGTAGTCCATCTTAACCACGATGACTCTGATCCGCTGGTCCTTCTTCTTGGTTTGTACCTTGGCAATATGCCAATCTGTAGGGAAGAAAATAACGAAATTCCCCTCCTTTACATCGAAGAAATGCGTTTTTTCTTTCTGATAATGATAGCGCATGACATCTTTTTTCTCGTCGTAGGGAACGCTGATGGTACTTGTCTGATGGTCAAGCAATGCAAATCCTTCTGTACCGCAAACCACTAGTTGAAAGTCAATCTTGCGCTTATGACTTTCTGTGTTGCGTTTCTCCAGAGGACCATTCTCTGAGTCTTCAACGCTGGCCACTAACGTTGAGTTAGGGATGGGGTGCTTACCTTTGGAAATGGTCTTCAAATCGGTGTCACGAAGCCATTGGAAAAGTATATCCCATTGTGCTTTGTTCTTCTCGTATTGTGAATAGAATTCGTTAATGTTCAACGTCTTATGAGGTTTCGCTTTTGTGAAACCTTGACGCCATTCACCTTGTTTTAGCCATTGCTTGGCTTCCTTGTTGGTTTGTGCTGATGCTGTTATGGTCAGCAGGCAGACGAGGATGGTCGTGATGATTTTTTTCATATACATATTTTTTTGAATGATTTATATACTAAACTGTATTCCCGGTGTCCTAGCAATTCCGATTTGGTGGGTACACCTGAAGCCGTTTTCTCGATACATTGCAACAATAGGTCGCGGACATCGTTAAATGATTGTCCGTCTGTTACGATGGCACCTGCATTGATGTCCATATCGTCAACCATTTGCTGATAGGTAATAGGATTGGAACAAACTTTCACCACGGGCGAGATAGCTGAGCCTGCTACAGAGCCTCGTCCGGTGGTGTAGAGTACCAAATGGCATCCGCAAGCAATCATCTCCATGATTTCTGCGTTGTCGTTGATATTCGGGAAACCCCAACGTGCCTCTCCGTCGGGAACGACGTCCATCATCCATAGTCCTGCAGATATCGGTCGAATGCCAGGATAGGTTAGTCCTTGTATGGGGCGGCTGCCGCTTTTGCAGTAGGATCCTAGCGACTTTTCCTCGATGGTGGTCAGTCCGCCTGTTGCGTTTCCTGCTGAGAAGCTGTCATGCCCCATCTGTTTATAATAATTGTTGGCTTTAACGATGCAGTTATATAATTGTACTCCCAATTCCGGAGTGACGGCTCTGTCCTGCAGCAGCTGTTCGCAACCGATGAGTTCGCCAGGCTCTTCGAAAATACAGGTTGCACCTTGGTCGATAAGATAGTCGAACGTGCAACCTACAGCAGGATTAGCCGTGATACCACTATATCCGTCTGATCCACCGCAAACAGTACCTATGACGAGGTTTGACCATTGAATGTTGACAACGGGAACTGTTTGTCTTTGTTCCAGTAAAGAGTTGATGATAGAAATGCCCTTTTGTATAGAAGGCATCGTACCACCTTCTTCTTGGATGACAATCAGAGAGGCTGGTCGCCCACTTTCCTTAATGTCTTTCAAGAGGCGATTACGTTGAAAGTTCTCACACCCCAACGACACTAGCAGTACAGCTCCAACATTGGGATGCGTGCATAATTGGCGCATCATCAACTCTGCATAGTCATTCGGAGCGCATCCGCTGAACCCAATCAAATGAACGTCATCGTCTTGAAAATGCTGGGCAATGCGAGAAGCCACATGGTGGGCACACTCTACCAGATACGTGACCACGACGACGTTACGGATACCCTTTCGTCCGTCTTTGCGCAGATAACCTTTCATGACAGTTCCAGAATCTTGTAAGACACACAGTTGTCATGGATGAGTTGCCAGTCGAGTTCCACACCAATACCGGGCTTCTTGGGTACGGTAATCATGCCTTTGGCATCGATGGGCAGCAGTCCCTTCATGGGAAATTGAAAATCTTCCTCTGGCACGAAGTATTCGAACCATTTGCAGTTGCGGATGGCACAAGAAACGTGTAGATTCACAATGTCCATATAGTTCATTGTCGTGGTATGTACCTCGCAGTTCATGCCGAAAGCCTCTGCCAGATGGGCTATTTTCAGAGTACCTGTGATGCCACACTTCCAGGACACGTCAGCGCGTACGATGTCTGCTGCTTGTTGGTTGATGACCTGCGCAACACCCCAGTGACACCCTCGTGTGGTCTCCGTAGCAGCGATGGGAATGTCAAGTGCTTTGCATAGCTGGGTGTACTTATAGAGTTCGAAATCGCGGAATGGTTCCTCCAACCAAATATAGTTCAATCGTTCCAGTTGACGACCTACGCGGATGGCTTCGTCGAGGGTGTATTCTGCCACGGGGTCACTCATCAGCCCGAAGTTTTCTCCGACGGCCTTGCGCAGATTCTCGTGAATGCGCATGTCCGTCTCGACAGGTCCGCAAGGATGCACTTTGTAGCAATTGATACCTCTTTGTTGGTAGAACAAAGCCTCGTCGATATATGCTTGTTCTGAGGTATGGAACAAACCGCTTGCATAGACGGGTAATTGTTCACGATAGGCTCCGATGTACTGGTAGAGTGGGAGTCCTGCTGCCTTGGCACAGATGTCCCACAGCGCTACATCAATGGGACCAGGAAGGTAGACGGGGAAGAACGTCAGATGACGATCAATATTCCACAACTCATGCCATATCTTCTCGTGTTCATAGGGCGAGCGACCCAGCACGACAGGGGCTATATTGTCGTGAATATATGCCTCTGTGACATTTCCCGAGCGGGCTGCCAGGGCGGTGGCTATTCCCTCGATACCGGTGTCGGTGGTCAGTTTCAGTACCAGCACGTCCCAGTCCATCGCACTTTTTCCCTTGCGCTTGTCGTCGAACAGGCACTTGTTACGACGTACCCACCATGTTTCAATCTTTTGTATTACCATAGTTATTTCGTGAAATCAATTTGTCTGATAGGAACGAACAGCCTCAGCGTGAGCCAGGCCACCAGATACATCGTGCTGGCAATCATGAAGATAGAGGCATAGCTGCCTGTCAACTCCAAGATTAGTCCGACAAAGGAAGAGGCGAGTGCACCTCCAACGGCTCCTCCGACGCTGCTGATGCCCGTCATCGAACCTACCACCTGTTTGGGATAGACGTCGGAAACGATGGTGAAAATATTCGATGCCCATGCCTGATGAGTACTCGTGGCCAGTCCGATGATGAACACCACCATCCAAAGGTTGTCGATATAGGGAACCGCATTCAGGGGAAGCACAAGTAGTGCAAACAGCAGAATCGTTGTCTTACGTGCAAAGTCGATGCTGCGTCCAAGGCGAATGAATTGTGAGGAGACATGTCCGCCATATATTCCTCCGATACTTGACATCGTATAAATAATGATAAGGGGCAGCACGGTGGCTTTCAGGTCTACACCATGTGTCTTGTTCAGAAAGTCTGGTGTCCAGAACAGGAAGAACCACCACACCCAGTCGGTGACAAAGCGCGAGAAGAGTATGGCATAGGTCTGCCGATGCTGGAACAGTTGCCGCCAAGTGACAGCCGCCCCATAAGCCCCATCGGCCTCATTGGCCCTATTAGCCCTATCTTCCTCCTCCTCCCCCTTGATATACTCCAGTTCCGCCTGATTCACGCCTCGGTGCTTGTCGGGGGAATGATAAAGTATCCACCAGATGACCACCCAGACGAATCCCAGCATACCAGTAACGATGAAAGCCCACCGCCAACCCCATTCCAGCGTGATGGCCGTCACAATGATGGGGGCGATGATGGCGCCAATGGTTGTTCCGGAATTGAACAGACCGGTAGCATAGGCTCGGTCGCGCTTGGGAAACCATTCTGCGATGACCTTCACAGCTGCGGGAAAGTTTCCTGCCTCACCCAAGCCAAGGATGGCACGTGCTGCTCCAAAACCAGTTACGGAGCGCACCGTGGCATGTAGTACGGCACCGATGCTCCACACGATAATGGCTATAGAGTATCCGCTCTTGCTGCCTAGCCGGTCGAGCATCCGTCCGCCTAACAGCATGCCAATGCCATAAGCTACCTGGAATGCGGTGACGATATACCCATAGTCTGCCTCTGTCCATCCAAGGTCATCTTGGATATAGGGCTTCAGCAGTCCGATAACCTGACGGTCGATGTAGTTGATGGTGGTGGCAAAGAAGATAAGGGCCACCACCGTCCAACGGATATTCGTTTTCTTCATAGTCGCAGTCCTTGCTCCTTAGAATGCTTCTGATGCTCCAGCGTCTACAGGAAGGAACACACCGTTCACGTAACTGCCTGCCGGAGATGAGAGGTAGAGTGCTGCATAGCCGATATCCTCTGGCTGGCCAAAGGTTTTCATGGGAATGCGGCGCAGGATATTGGCCTTGCGCTGGGGGTCGTTGTCAGTGGCTTTATGGAACATGGGCGTGTCTATCCAGCCTGGAGCAATGGTGTTGACACGTATGCCCTTGGGTGACAGTTCTGCCACCAAACTGCGTTGTAATCCGAGTACGGCTGATTTTGCCGTTGTGTAGGCAACGACTTGCTCCATCCCCATGATGGCTGTCATCGAACTAATCATGATGATAGAACCTTTGCCTCGCTCTACCATCAGTTTGGCAAACTCGCGACTCAGGGCGAAGACACTCATCACGTGGACGTTCAGCACGCTCAGAAATTCTTCGTCGCTGACATCGAGCGCCCATTTCTTCAGGTGTACTCCAGCGCAGTTAACCAGTATGTCGACTGCTCCGATGTCTTGTACAAGAGCTGGAATCTCATTGGTATTGGTAACATCGAAAGCCCGATAGCTGCATTTTTCTCCCAGTTGTTGCTGAGCCTTGCGTAATTTCTCTTCGTTTCTACCGATGATGATTACTTCGGCGCCGGCCTCTACAAATACTTTGGCAATACCCAGACCCAGTCCGCTGCCTCCTCCTGTTACGACGGCTCGTTGTCCGTCAATTCTAAATGCATTCATATTTGATTTGTTTTACATGATTCCAAATTTGGCAAAAGCTTCTACGGTGCTCATGCCTTGCTCCAGGGCTTGCTTGACCAGCTTTTCGCCACGGGCCTTCTCAATGGCTCCGGCAAAGGCTTCTTCCTCAGCCTCGCGGGGTACGATGATCACACCGTCAAGGTCGCCAAAGACAATGTCGCCAGGACGAACGGGAATGCCTCCGAACTCGATGGGTACCCGATAGTCTATCACTTTTCCGCGAGGTCCTTGGTCTTGTGCATAGGTGCCTTGTGAAAAAGTGGGAAAGTTCAGACGCAGTATCTCGTTGGTGTCTCGTGAGAAACCGTCAACCACTGCGCCAGCTGCTCCTATGGCAATAGCTCGTGTGCTCATCAGTCCGCCCCATAGTGCATAGCGTGGTGACGAACCACTACAGATATATACCTCACCGGCCTTCAGTTGGTCAAGTGCCTCAAACATGATTCCAAAGGGTTTCCGCATCACGTCGAGCTGTGTCTCCTGCTGTCGCTCTGCAAAGACGTCAGCTTCCAACACGGGCATTGCGCGTCCGATGACTACCATGTCACGTCGTAAGGGTTTGATATGTGGGGGCAGGAATTGGTGCAGATACCCCATTTTGTCCAGGACATCGCCTATCAAGGCTGTGAAGAGTTCGTTACGGGCTATACGGAACAGTTCTTCATCATTTTTCCATAGGTTTGTCATAAGTAGTTTGTTTTAGGTGAAAGAAATGAAAGGGATGCGCATGATGGCACACCCCTTCCATGGTTTAAAGTCCTAGCTTCTTGCGAATCTCAGCGGGAATAGCATTTTTGTTGATGAGGAAGTCCATGGTGTTGGCAGCGATGAAAGCCTTGGTCATATACCAGATGCCCTTGTAGTCGCCCGTCTTGCCCCATGAGTTCTGTACCATATAGTACTCCTTACCGTTCTGGTCCTTGGCAACACCGAAGATGTGCATGCCATGGTCGTCAGTCAGTTCCCAGTTGTCGAAGCGCTCCTGACGCATCTCCTGAGTAGGAACAATCTCAGGCACGGTGCAGCCCAGCGAGTCGATGATGTCACGCTTCTTGGCGGCAGTCATCTTCAGCCATTTGGCCATGTCGCTGCCTTGCAGGCTCTGTGTCTTTTTGTCATCTACAGCATAGGCCAGTCCCTTGCGGGTGAAGCCAGGCTCACTGACGTCACCGCCCCAGGCTACGGTATAGCCGTTCTTCACAGCGTTGTCGATAATCTGCATCATCTCGTCCATTGGCACGTTGTAGCTCAATGGGAAGCGCCAGTTGTCCTGTACCTCAACGGCGAAGGCGGTGTAGAAGGGATGGTGGGTATAGCTGGTGATGCTCACATAGTCGTCGAGATTGATACCCAGCGATGCCATGAAACTTTTCGGGGTATATTCCTTGCCTTCGTAGGTGAACTTCTCAGGGCACTTTCCTAGATAGGCGTCGAGTATGCCTTGCATACCGGTCTTCCATGCCTTGCTGAGTTTCTTGGCATCGCTCTTGGCGACAGCGGCTACGTATGGCTCCAGCACGCTGAAGAACTCGTTGAAGTTGTTCAGCGAGTCACCATAGAGTGAACCGGGGAAAGGCATTGCCTCGATGGGGCAGATACCATGGGTCTTCAGCGTGTGAAGCACGTCCTCAGAACTTCCGCCCTGTGCAAACTGGCAGTCACCGTGATAGCGAACCACTTGGATGGCACGCTCCATATAGGTCTTGTTGGCTACGAAAGCTTCACAGAGGGTGTACTTCTTGCCGGTAGCCTTCAGAATCTCAGCCTCAAAGAAGGAGAGGGTAGAGTAGTCCCAGCACGTACCCGAGCGGTTCTGGTCCTTGATGGTCGTGATAGGATTTTCCTTGACGACGGTGAATACGGGTTTGTTCTCATTTTTTGCAGGTGCCTTTTTCTTGGCAGCCTGAGCACCAACGGCAACGAATGCCATGAGTGCAAAGGTTAAAATTTTTTTCATAATTATCTATTGGTTTTTACTCATAAATGCTTCCAGCTCTGCAGGGTGGTACGGGATGCGCTTCGTTCCGAGGAATCTGCAGCCGTCTTTGGTAATCAGTACATCATCCTCGATGCGGATGCCGCCAAAGTCCTTGTAGGTCTCCAACTTCTCGTAGTTGATAAACTCCTTGCAGTGTCCGCTGGCTTTCCACTCGTCGATGAGGGCAGGGATAAAGTAGATGCCGGGCTCGTCAGTAACGACAAAGCCTTCCTGTAGCCTTCGACCCATGCGCAGACAGTTGGTGCCAAACTGCTCCAGATTGGGACGTGTCTCCTCGTCGAAGCCAACATAAATCTGTCCTAGACCTTCCATGTCGTGAACGTCCATACCCATCATGTGACCTAATCCGTGAGGCAGGAACATAGCGTGGGCACCAGCCTTTACAGCCTCGTCCGTGTCGCCCTTCATCAGTCCCAGTTCCTTGAGTCGTTCGGTCATCATCCGACAGACAGCAAAGTGGACATCCATATATTTCACACCAGGCTTTGCCACTTCCAAGACGTAGTCGTGACATGCTTCCACAATGCTGTAGATTTCCAGCTGACGCTGGGTGAACTTGCCGTTGACAGGCATCGTACGGGTATGATCACTACAGTAGTCGTCCAGTTCACAACCAGCATCACACAATACCAGACGACCATCCTCCAGTTTGTTTGCCGTTGGATTGCCGTGCATAATCTCGCCATGTTGCGAGAAGATGGTGGCGAAACTTGTCTGGTCGGCCAGTGAACGGGCAATGCCATCCACCTGTCCGCCAATGAAGCGTTCTGTCACTCCCGGCTTAATCAGCAATTGGGCGGTGGTGTGCATCGCATAGCCCACATCACAAGCACGATCAATAGCTTCTATTTCCTGTGCTTCTTTGGTGGAGCGCATCTTTACAACAGCTTGGATGAGCTCAAGTGATGCTGCCTCCTTTTGTTTTGATGGATGAATACCCAGCAAGTCCATGATTTGGATTTGGGTATCATGACGATAGGGTGGCAGGAAGTGGATGTTTTTAGTGGTGAGAGGTGAGTGGTGAGAGTTGAGCGGTGAGAGGTGAGCGGTAAGAGATTTCATGGGGGCAGTCTTCGTCACACCCACCTCAGCAGCCAAGTCAGCTACCGATGGTGTGAAGCCCATCCATACAATGTCTTCCACGTCAATGTCGTCACCGAACAGCCACTCTTCGTCGTTGTCGATGTCAATCACACCTACCAGTCCATTACGATGCTGTCCGAAGTAATACAGGAACGAGGAGTCCTGTCGCATCGGAGCATAGCAGTTGGCGGGATAGTTGCACGGTGCATCGTTGTTGCCAAACAGCACGATAACACCTTCGCCCACTATTTTTTTCAGTTCGGCACGTCGCCGGATATACGTATCTTTGCTAAACATTTATCAAAAAATCGGTTTGTTTGTCCATTTTGTTCGCAAAGGTACACATTATTTATTTATTTGCACTAACTTTGCACCCTAAAAAGTATTAAAATGCAAATATCATCCAACACAGGTCTGGTTCTCGAGGGTGGCGGCATGCGAGGCGTGTTCACGTCGGGTGTGCTCGACGCCTTGATGAAGCATGAGGTCTATTTCCCTTATGTAGTGGCTGTGTCGGCAGGAGCTTGCAATGCCATGTCGTATATGAGTCGGCAGCCTCGAAGAGCGCGCTGGTCGAACATCGACATGTTGCAGAAGTATGATTATATCTCACTGAAAGGTCTGGTACAGAAAGGTAGCATCTTCGATACCGACATCCTCTACGAGCGTTTTCCTAACGAGTTGGTGCCCTTCGACTATGCAGCGTATGAAGCAAATGCGGCAACCTTTGAGATGGTGACTACCAACTGCAGGACGGGTCGTGCGATGTATCTCTCGGAGCGTCATGACCATCAGCGACTCACCCAGATAGTGAAGGCGACGAGTGCGCTGCCTTTTGTGGCGCATATCGTAGATGTCGATGGCATCCCGATGCTCGATGGTGGTATTGTCGACAGTATTCCTATCGTGCGTAGCATTGATACAGGACATCAGGAGAATGTGGTCGTCTTAACGCGTAATCGTGGTTATCGTTCGTCGGAACCCGACATTAAGATGCCAAAGTTCATCTATCGGGAGTATCCCCGTCTGCGTGTGGCGTTAAGCAGACGTACGGCGGAATACAACAAACAACTCGACTTGATAGAACGGATGGAAGACTGGGGTGAGATAACCGTCATCCGTCCGGAGGCACCTATGGAAGTTGGGCGCATCACTCAGGATGTAGAGAAGTTGGAACGCCTATATGAAGAGGGGTTCCGCTTAGGTGAGCGCTTTATTCTTTCAGCAGGTCTGGTCTGAGGCGACGGGTGCGCTCCATCGCCTGTTCCAATTCCCAGTTGCGTATCTTGGCTTCGTTGCCCGAGAGCAGTATCTCAGGCACCTTCCATCCTTTATAGTCTGCCGGACGCGTATAGATGGGGGCGGCCAGCAGGTCGTCCTGAAAACAGTCGGAGAGGGCACTCTGCTCGTCACCGATGACACCAGGAACTACGCGGACTATCGCGTCAGCTATCATGGCGGCCACCAGTTCGCCTCCCGTCAGTACGAAGTCGCCAATAGAAATCTCTTTCGTAATCAGGTGGTCGCGAACACGCTGGTCAATGCCCTTGTAGTGACCGGCAAGGATAATCAGGTTTCCCTTCAGCGACAACTCGTTGGCCATGTGCTGGTCGAAACGTTCACCGTCGGGTGAGGTGAAGATGACCTCGTCGTAGTCACGCTCTGCCTTCAGTGCCGTGATACAACGGTCTATGGGTTCGCATTGCATCACCATACCCGCACTACCGCCATAGGGATAGTCGTCAACGCGACGCCATTTATCCAGCGTGTAGTCGCGCAGGTTGTGCAGTCGAATCTCAGCAAGTCCTTTCTTCTCAGCCCTTGCCAGAATACTCTCGTGTACGAAGCCCTCCAGCATTTCGGGCAGTACGGTGATGATGTCTATTCTCATAACAATGATGAATGATGCATTATGAATGATGAATTCCATAGAACGCTTGGATGCGGTCAATATACCTTTCGCCCACCTTTCGCCCCAGTTCGTAGACGTGGTGCATCTGTTCTGGGTTGTGTGAGATGTGGCCGATGGGTATCTTCTCATCCGGACGGATGACCAGACAACGACCCAGTCGCTCTGCATTCGCCACATATTCCAACTGGTAGTTGTACATCTGGTGGCGCTCGTCCAATGCTTTTAGGAAGTGGGGGTAGCGATGTAATGCAAGGCGCATTAGCGGCATCAGTCTGTTGTGCGCCTTCTGGTATCCCTGAGGCTGCGTCAGGATGACCACGTTGCGGTCATATCCCTTGCGCTCGAAGTATTCCAAGGGGATGCTGTCTGCCACCCCACCGTCAAGCAACAGGTGACCTTGCACCTTCACGACTTTCGACGCCAGCGGCATTGATGCAGAGGCTCGCAACCACTCCAGTTCGTCGTAGTCTACGTGGTCCATTACATGATATACCGGTTGACCCGTCTGCACATCCGTACAAACGATGGTAAACTCCAGGGGATTCTCCTCGAAGGTCTTGATGTCGAAGAGGTCGTACTCGTAGGGAACTACATGATAACCGAACTTCGCATTGAAGTAGTCGCCCGTGGTCAGCAGTGACCTCACACCACTGTACCTGGGGTCCTTGGCAAAGCGGGTGTTGTAGCGGATGGCGCGTCCGATCTGCTTCGATTTATAGTTGCAGCCAAACGCAGCCCCCGCAGAGACACCAATCAGTCCGTCTGGCCAGATGTCGTGTTCCATCATGACATCTGTCACGCCTGCTGTCCATAGTCCACGCATGGCGCCGCCTTCCAGAACCAGCCCCTTCTTCCCTGTCATCTCTTACCTCTTACCTCTCACCTCTTACCTCTAAGCATTATACTCCTGCCAAGACTTGATCTTGATGTCGTTCTCGCTGAGCGCGGTGAACGCCTCAATGTAGGCCTTTGCCAGACGCACATTGGTCATCAGAGGGATGTTGTGGTCGATGGCACCACGACGGATGCGGTAGCCGTTGGTCAGCTCACGCTTCGTGTGGTTTTTCGGTACGTTCACGATGAGTGCAAACTGGTGCTGGGCAATCATGTCCATCACATTGTTGTCGCCTTCCTCGTCAGGCCAGCTGACGGCTGTAGCCTCCACACCGTTATCGTTGAAGAACTTGGCAGTACCACCTGTGGCATAAACCTTGTAACCCTTTTTCACCAGGTCCTTGGCGGGCTCCAGCAGACTGACCTTACCCTTGGCAGCACCACTTGAAATAAGGATGTTTGCTCCTTGCTTCGGCAAGCGATAGCCTGTGGCAATCAGAGCGTTCAGCATGGCCTCGTTCAGGTCGTCACCCAGACAACCTACCTCACCCGTTGACGACATGTCTACACCCAAGACGGGGTCGGCATTCTGCAGACGGGCAAACGAGAACTGTGAGGCCTTGACACCGATGCGGTCGATGTCGAACTCCGAACGATCAGGACGAGAGTAGGGCGCGTCGAGCATAATCTTCGTAGCCGTCTCGATGAAGTTGCGTTTCAGGATTTTCGATACGAAGGGGAACGAACGTGATGCACGCAGGTTACACTCGATGACCTTCACCTCGCGGTTCTTGGCAAGGAACTGTATGTTGAATGGACCGCTGATGTTCAGCTCTTTGGCTATCTTGCGGGCAATCTTCTTAATCTGGCGAACGGTAGAGAAGTAGATGTGCTGGGCGGGGAACACCATCGTGGCGTCACCAGAGTGAACACCGGCATACTCTACATGCTCTGAGATGGCATACTCAACAACCTCACCCTTGTCAGCAACGGCATCGAACTCTATCTCCTTGGTCTCCGTCATGAACTTCGAAACCACTACAGGGAACTCCTTCGACACCTCGGTGGCCATTGACAGGAAACGGTGCAGTTCCTCGTCGTCGTAGCACACGTTCATGGCTGCACCCGACAGCACATACGAAGGACGTACCAGTACGGGATAGCCTACCTCAGCGACAAATTCCTTGATGTCGTCGAAAGAGGTCAGCGCACGCCATGCAGGCTGGTCAATGCCCAACTTGTCGAGCATGGCCGAGAACTTGTCACGATTCTCTGCACGGTCAATGTCCACAGGACTTGTTCCCAGTACGGGAACACCCTGGCGGTGCAGTTTCATGGCCAGGTTGTTAGGAATCTGACCACCCACGCTGACGATGACACCACGTGGCTGTTCCAGGTCTATCACGTCGAGTACGCGCTCCAGGGAGAGCTCGTCGAAGTACAGACGGTCACACATGTCATAGTCTGTAGATACCGTCTCGGGGTTATAGTTAATCATAATCGACTTGTAGCCCAGCTTACGCGCTGTGTTGATGGCGTTCACCGAGCACCAGTCGAACTCTACTGACGAACCGATGCGATAGGCACCTGAACCCAGAACGATGACCGATTTCTCATTTTTATAATAGGGTATGTCGTGACCTTCTACTGCATAGGTGAAATACAGGTAGTTGGTCAGCTCGGGATGCTCCGAGGCTACCGTGTTGATGCGCTTCACGGCAGGTACGATGCCCTGCTGTTTGCGGTATTGGCGAACAGCCAGATTCTCTTTCTCCATGTTGCCGTTCTGTGGCTTCAGCACGAAGCGGGCTATCTGGAAGTCGGAGAATCCGCATATCTTCACCTCTTTCAGCAAAGCGTTGGGCACGTCTTCCAACTTGTTGTACTGCTGCAACTGGTGTTTCAGGTCGACGATATGTTTCAGACGCTCCAGGAACCATACGTCAATCTTGGTCAGTTCCTCGATACGCTCAATGGAGTAGCCCTCTTCCAGCGCCTGTGCGATAGCGAAGATACGCAGGTCGGTGGGGTTTGCCAGCTCCTCGTCGAGGTTGTCGAATTTTGTGTGGTCGTTACCCACAAAACCGTGCATGCCCTGTCCGATCATACGGAGTCCCTTCTGGATCATCTCCTCGAAGGAGCGTCCGATGGACATGATTTCACCTACTGACTTCATCGAACTGCCTATCTGGCGACTCACACCAGCAAACTTTGTCAGGTCCCAACGGGGAATCTTACAGATCATATAGTCCAGTTGCGGAGCCACATAGGCAGAGTTGGGGGTTCCCATCTCACCAATCTGGTCGAGCGTATAACCTAATGCAATCTTGGCAGCCACAAAGGCGAGGGGATAGCCCGTAGCCTTAGAGGCCAGTGCGGAAGAACGACTCAGACGGGCATTGATCTCAATGATGCGGTAGTCGTTGGTCTGTGCGTTGAACGCAAACTGGATGTTACACTCACCCACGATGTTCAGGTGGCGCACGCAGCGGATGGTGATGTCCTGTAACATCTTCACCTGATCGTCAGTCAGCGAACAGGTAGGAGCCACCACAATCGACTCACCGGTATGGATGCCCAGTGGGTCGAAGTTCTCCATGGAGGCTACTGTGAAGCAATGGTCATTGGCATCACGGATACACTCAAACTCAATCTCCTTCCATCCCTTCAGCGATTCCTCCACCAGGATCTGAGGGGCGAAGGTAAAGGCACTCTCAGCCAGTTCGGTAAAGGCTTTCTCGTCCGGACAGATACCAGAACCCAGACCGCCCAGTGCATAGGCTGAACGGATCATGATGGGGAACCCAATCTCTCTGGCGGCTTTCAGTGCATCGTCCATGTTTTCCACAGCGTGGCTCACGGGAGTCTTCAGACTGATCTCGTCCAACTTCTTGACGAAGAGGTCGCGATCCTCCGTGTTCATGATAGCCTCCACCGATGTACCAAGCACTTCAACACCATATTCCTTCAGCACGCCAGTCTGATACAGTTCTGTACCGCAGTTCAGTGCCGTTTGTCCACCAAAGGCCAGCAGAATGCCGTCAGGACGTTCTTTCTTGATAATCTCCGTGACGAAATGAGTAGTCACTGGCTGGAAGTACACCTTGTCGGCAATACCCTCCGAGGTCTGAATCGTAGCGATGTTCGGGTTTACCAACACCGAGGAGATTCCCTCCTCACGCAAAGCCTTGAGCGCCTGTGAACCTGAGTAGTCAAATTCACCTGCCTGTCCGATTTTTAGGGCACCCGAACCGAGTACGAGCACCTTCTTGAGTTTTTTATCCATATAATGAAGTTAATTTTGATTGCATTTCAAGCGTGCAAAATTATAAAAAAAATAGGAGACGACAAAACATCTCCTATTTAAAAATTGCTAACGTGTATGATTCCTGCATATCGATACTCTTTTCCCTTAGTAGATGGTGAACAGTACCTTGTCGTCCTGTTTCTCCTGTATGCGCACGATGTGGTCGGTGACATATCGGTACAGTCCTGAACTGTTAGTGACCACCAGCTGGTAGGGTTCTCCCACCTTTACGTCGGTCGAGAGGACGGTGGCTGCAGTGTCGTCGCTGCCCAGAGGCAGGTACTCGTGGAAACTCGTCGAGGGAATAGTCTCGAACACATCACTGTTGTCTGCTACCGCCCTTCCGTAGACGGCCTCCTCGGTATAGTAGTAGCCGTTGTTATGGGGTGTCTGTCCCGTATACACCTTCATCTGGGTTGTGGCATCGTAGTATTCTCCTGTGCCAAAGGCAACGATGCGTTGTAGATTGGGCCACAGGGCGTTGGCTAATGGCTCTCCGGAGTGGAAGGCCACTTCCACCTCGTTGGCACGTAGGGCGTCGATGCCCCGTATCTCTTCTATCAGCTCCTCGCGATGGGCTGACATATATTCGAACATGTCTGCAATGCGTCGGGTGTTGATGGCTACCAGTTGGTCGATGTCCCGGTCTGCGAGTGCATAGAAGCAGATGGTGCGCATCTCCTCGTGGGGATTGGTTTTGAAGAAGAGGTCGTCAGACATGGAGAATGTCGCACGGCGCTTGCCACGGGCAAAGTGGTAGTACCACATATATTTCTTGACCATCTCACTCTCTAATGTCTCTACCGTACATCCGTCGTTAGTCTGCTTCTGTCGTAGACCTACCAAGGCCACCAATAGGTTATGATGGTGCTTCAATGTGGTAGCGAAGCTCTCCATATAAGGGCGCATATGACTCTGCGTACTGGGCACCCGTTGTCCTTTGGCGTTAATCAGATACAGGCTGGTGGGTTCGGAGGTAAGGATACTGCTCTCCCCGATGTTGGCCTGCAGGTCCAGTAACCGCTTGTAGTTGCTTTGGTCGGTCATAGGCACCTTTTGCTGGTAGTCGGCAAGTGTCTCTATCTCGCTGAAGTGATAACGGCGTCCGAAGTCGGTAGTAGAGTTGCTGCGTAGAATCTTCATCATAGCCGACCATCCGTTGCGCTCGTCGTAGAGTGTCGGACTTGCCCAGGGGTTCTCGGGGTTACCCAGCACTTCGCGTGGCAGGTGGTAGTTCAGGTAACACTCCTCTGGACTGTGAATCTTCGAGGGTGTCAACTTCTTCACCTGCATCAGGTACGGCCGTATCATGTCGCTCAACGTGCGACGTTGGTCGATGGTGAGGTCAGAGCCCAGATAGTATTGTGTCAGCAGTATCATGAGGGTTGTCGCTGTATCGTTGGTGTCCACACCAATTGCTTTCAGATCGTCGATGATGTGTTGTGCTGACCGGAAGCAGTCCAGCAAGTCTTCATACGACTTCTTCTTGTCCTGGATGATGGAACCGCTGTTGATGAAGTAGTGGTACCCGATGAACTGGGGTAGGTAGCACACACGGTCAGCCTTCATCAGACACATTCCCGTATGCCAAACGTCCTCCACCCACATCACGTCCTTTGAGAAGAACAGGTCGTTCTTGAACAGGAACTCCGTATCATACAGACGTGATGTTGAGAAAGGCCACAGTCCACTGAACATCTTGTCTTGCTGGAAGTCTTTACGCTCCATCACGATGCGCCATTCAGTCTGATTCCATAATACCGTCTCCGTATGTGGATGCAGACTCTCTTTCTCCAACTCGTATTCGCGACGGAAGGTCACCACCTGCGACTTGGTCTCTTGCATCTCACGGATAGCCACCTCCAGACACTCCGGGGTGTAGCTGTCGTCAGCGTCGAGGAATCCCAGATAGGGTCCAGTCACCAGATGCATACCGTAATTACGAGGTGTGGCGGGCGTGTGCATCCCGTCTCTGAGTTCTTTGAGGATGACGTTCTTGTCGTCCTTGAACATCTCCGTTAGCGTCGGCATGTAGTGTGGCTCACTGTTGTGTACGACGATAATCCACTCTATACGCTCGAAACCAATGGTCTGTGCTCGCATCGACTCGGCACACTTCTCAAACATGCTCATATCCACGTTGTGGAATGGCGTCACTACTGACACTTGATACATTTTTATATTTAGTTTTATGTGTTGTCATTTGCTGAGTCCTGCAACGAAGAGCTTACGCATCAGCGAATTGCAATGTGTCAGGTAACGGAGTAGACGTATACTTGAGGGACGATAGAGCAAATCGGTCAGGATACGTTCCTTGCGCTTGCGTCGCAGGATGTCTTTGTTGGTCTCTTTAAAGGACTTGCCGGTGAGAATGGCTTCAGCAGCATTTCGTCCGGTGGCAAAGGCATAGTACAGTCCTTCGTAGGTCATCTTGTTGGGAAATCCACCAGCATCACCTATCAGAATGACGTTATCCATGCCTGAGTCAACTTCCTCCACGGGAATGTTGGCTCCGTTAATCTTGGTTTCTTGGATGCCTAACTTGTCGAGCACTTCACGGAACTGCTGCAGGGTGACATTGGCAGATCCGAGTCCGACAATGTCGCATCCTATGCTGGGAAAGAGGTAATAGTAGCCGTTTTTGTATTCGTTGGAGATGACACCCTCGATGACATCACTCCTTTCCGCTATACGTTGTTCCAGACATAGCACATTACCGTGGTAGTTGCCGACGACTTGTTTGCGTACACGACTGTTAGCGCCATCAGCACCGACGAGGTAGTTGCAATGAAGCTGTTTCCCTGATTTGAGAGTGACGGTAATGGTATTGTCTTGCGCTACCGTAAAACGGGAGAAGGCGTCCTGTATAAACTGTCCCCCAATCTGCAGGTATTGTTGTAATAGGGTGTTGTCGAAGTCCTTCCTGTTGACCAGTCTGATCGGCTCTGGCACTTCTATCATCTTGGGAGACCGATGGTCAATGCTTAACTTGATTTTCCCGATGGACTTATAGGTATACTCGATACCTGGGAAGATGTCTTCCAGGAGCTTATAGGCCTTGGGGGTAAGTCCGCCTCCGCACACTTTTTGCCTGGGGAAAGTGGCAAAATCCACCAAGACACATGTTACTCCCGATTTCTGGAGCATATAGGCGCAGGAGGTTCCTGCGGGACCAGCTCCTATAATAACTGCTTTTACTGTATGATTCATCATTTATTTGTTTTTGCTGGTCAAAAGTAACACAAATCTTGCAGAATACAAAATAAATTTGCTTTTTTTTGTATTTCACGCGATTTGCACTACCTCTGACCCCTTGGTCGAAGGTAGGCTGCATCTCGGAAAAAAAATAAATTTGGATTTATTTTGTATTTCACTCGATTTGCACTACCTTTGCAGACAGAAAAAGCAGTGTCACGGTTTGTCGCTGGTGCTAACCGCCTCTTTACGGAGAGGGTAGAGCACGAGAGGAAAGTCCGGGCAGCATAGGACACGCTACTGGTGAAAATGCCAGCTATTGGTGACAGTAGGATATGGGAGAAGAGAATGACCGCCTCGCTTCGGTGAGGTAAGGGTGAGAAGGTGGTGTAAGAGACCACCAGCCGGCGGGTGATCGTCGGGCTGTTCCATCTAGCGGCTGCAAGTTCGCGTATACCATCGGTTGAGGGTTGTCCGCCCAAAACTCCTTGCGGGTTACGATGGAGGGTGGAATGCTTGAGCTGTCAGGTAACTGGCAGACTAGATAAATGACAGACGCCCTTTCTTTGAAGGGGTACAGAACCCGGCTTATAGGGACACTGCTTTTTTTTAAATACTGAATGATTAACTTTGACAATGAAGGGGTGAGGGACGATGGATCGTATCATACGTTTTTTTCAGACAGATCTGTGGAGAATCACGGAAGGTGATGTCTCTCCACTGAAATTTCTGTTTTTGGAAGTGCTGAAGAAAATCGTGCTGGCTGTACGTTTCTTCACGGCTAAACGGGTGTTGCAGAAAGCATCAGCCCTGACGTATTCCACCCTGTTGGCCATCGTGCCCATTTTTGCTGTTGTCTTTGCCATAGCCCGTGGTTTCGGTTATAACAAGTTTATAGAGGTGTGGTTCCGTAGCGCCTTTGAGTCGCAACCTCAGGCGGCTGACATCATCATAGGCTTTGTGAACAGTTACCTGGTTCATACCAAGAGTGGGGTGTTCCTGGGCGTCGGTCTGTTATTCATGCTCTATACCGTGCTGATGTTGGTGAGCAATGTGGAAGACACGTTTAATGCCATCTGGCAGGTGAAGAAGCCTCGTAGCATCTTCCGCACGTTTACTGACTATCTGGCTATGTTCTTCGTGTTTCCCATCATCATCGTGATAACCTCGGGTATCTCCATCTTCATGGCGGCTATTGCCGACTCGATGCCAGACTTCCTGCTGCTGGGACCGACCATCCGCTTTCTGATAGACCTCATCCCTTATGTGCTGATGTCTTGTATGTTCATTGCCCTCTACGTCTTTATGCCCAATACGCACGTAAAGGTGAAGAGTGCCGTCATCCCAGGTATTCTGGCAGGTATTGCCATGCAAGGACTGCAGATATTCTACATTCATTCACAGATGTTTCTTTCCAGTTATAACGCCATCTATGGCTCGTTTGCCGCACTGCCGTTGTTCATGCTGTGGGTACAGATATCGTGGACCATCTGCCTGTTTGGTGCCGAATTGTGCTATACGAATCAGAACCTCGACTTCTACGACTACGACGCACAGACGGGTGAGATCAGTCATCGTTATCGCATGATGTTGGCTGCGCTGTTAATGAAGAGGATTTGTTGTCGCTTTGCCGATGGAAAGAAACCCTTGACAGCTATGGAATTACGTGAGGAGACGACCATCCCCATCCGTTTTGTGAACGACTTGTTGTTCGACCTGATGAATGCCGGACTCATTGTTGAGATAACCAGCGACGAGAAAGGGGAAACCTCACGCTTTATGCCGGCAGAGGACATCCATAACCTGACATTAGGTACCATGATAGACCGGCTGGAGTCTGCCGGTCAATGGAAGATAGACCTGAATGTCAGTGATCTGTTCTCCGATGAATGGGCAAAGGCTATTGAGTTACGGGGTTCATATCTGCGTGAAGCCCGCAAGATAGCTCTTAAAGATTTGTAAACCTTTTTAGCTGCAGTATTTTTGTATGAGAGCTACAAAACGCTGACCGTATTTTTGTTTCTTGTGTTCTCCGATTCCCGAAATAAACCCGAATTGTTCCAGTGTTGTAGGTTTAATGGTAGCTAACGAGTGTAACACCTTGTCGCTGAACACAATATAAGGTGGAAAACCTTCTTCGTTGGCACATTGCTGACGAAGGACGCGTAGGGCTTCAAACAGCTTTTTGTCCTCTTGTCCGGAAGTAGAGGCTAATCCAGGAATCGAGATGGACGGAATCTCTAAGTGTAATCGTTTTTTGGACTTCTGCGCTTCCTTTAACGTACGGTTAATCACACATAAGGTTGCCTTATCGCGTCCAAAGAGGACGTTATTGCCACTGGGGGTGATGCGCACAATGTTCTTTTGGTCATAGACAATCTCGATGAATCCCAACTGTAGCATCTGTAGGAGATAGTCCTGCCAGTCTTGTGTCGAGAGTTCCTTGCCCACACCAAATGTCTTCAGCTGGTCGTAACCCATCCGCTTGACAGTAGGTGAGGGGATGCCCTTCAGAATTTCGATGATGGTAGAAGTGCGAATTTGTTCTTCTGCCCGCTTGATGGCACTTAGCGCCATCTGTACATATCGTGTACCGTCGAACCGTTTCGGGGGATTCTCACAGATGTCACAATTGCCGCAGTCGTGGTCCATCTGCTCTCCGAAATAGTTGAGCAAGATACGTCTGCGACAGATGCCCGATTCGGCATACTCTTGCATCTGGCGCAACTTGTCCTTGTTCAGTTCCTGTTGTCCACTGTCCTTGGCAAACTGTTCCAGTTGGATGATGTCCGAGAGCGAATAGAAAAGCACGGTGTCTGCAGGAGCTCCATCGCGCCCGGCACGTCCTATCTCCTGGTAGAAACTCTCGATGCTCTTAGGCATGTTATAGTGGATGACCCATCGCACGTTGCTCTTGTCGATGCCCATACCGAAGGCGATGGTGGCACAGACCACTTGAATGGTGTCCTGCTTGAACAACTCCTGTGTTTGGTTACGTTCTGCCTGGTTCAGTCCGGCATGATAGACACCCGCCTTGATACCGTGTCCTTGCAGGAATTGCGCCACTTTCTCCGTATTCTTTCTGCTAAGACAATAGATGATGCCACAGCTCGTTGGACGCGCTTTGATGAAATTCAGGATATATTGTTCCTTTTCTTTTGTCGTGTAGCCTCGCTTGACGTCCAGGCTGAGGTTAGGGCGGTCGAAGCTGGAGATAAAGAAACGGGCATCGTGTAATCCGAGTTGTTTGACGATGTCCTGCCGTGTTACCTTGTCTGCGGTAGCCGTCAGTGCCATGATGGGAACCTGCGGGAACTCCTTGTGCAATACGTCTAACTGCGTATATTCCGGTCGGAAGTCATGTCCCCATTGACTGATGCAGTGAGCCTCGTCGATGGCAAACAGGGAAATCTTGATATGTTTTAAAAGATAAGGTATCTCTGTCAGCAATTTCTCCGGTGAGATATACAATAGTTTCAGCGAGCCGTCCATACACTTTCGTCGGATAATCGTATCGGAACTGTATTCGTTGCCGCTGTTCAGCGCTTCTGCCTCGATGCCGTTGGCACGCAACGCTTCCACTTGGTCTTTCATCAGACTGATCAATGGTGATACCACTACGGCTGTTCCCTGCATGGCGATGGCAGGAATCTGATAACAGATGCTCTTGCCTCCACCCGTAGGCATCAATACCACACAGTCTTTTCCATTCATGATGGTTTGGATGATTTCCGCTTGATTTTGACGGAAAGAATCATATCCATAATAGCGTTTTAGAATCTCTTTTGCCTGCATTTCTTCAATTTTTGCACAAAATTAATATTTTTTTCGGAAAAAATTGTCGATTATAGAAAAAAAATGACTATATTTGCAGTTGGAAATGTATAATTTGTTTCCTCAGGGTTTATGGCAAAGTATAATATTACAGAAAAAAAAGAGAAAGAGGCAGCTTATAGGTGCCTCGTGAGCCCTCAGTTGATGGACGAGATGAAGGAGAGGATTCTGAACATCATCGTCATGCAGAAGAAGTACAAAGACAAAGATTATTCAGCCAAGAAACTAGCCGATGACTTAGGAACTAACACACGCTACATTTCAGCTGTTGTCAATGTCCGCTTCCACATGAACTACACCTCGTTCGTCAACAAGTTTCGAATTGAAGAGGCGATGGCCATTCTTGTGGATCGCAGGTATCAGGATCTCAATATGGAAGAGGTCAGTGATATGGTGGGATTCTCTAATCGCCAGTCATTCTACGCATCGTTCTATAAACTGATGGGAATGACACCTCGCGACTACCGCCTGCAGCATTTGGCTCAGCATCCTCAGGAAAAGGTGAAGAAACAGGCAAAACGTGCGAAGAAAACAAAGAAATGAAGTATTCCGACGAACGTTTTGCGGACATTCAATTGCTCAGATACCGTCTTAACGGATTTGAGCAATTATCTTTGTCTCAGAAGATATTGGTCTATTACCTCTCGAAGGCTACTCTCTACGGACGTGATATCACCTTCGATCAGTTTGGACGCTATAACCTCCGCATCCGCAAGATGTTGGAGGTGATATATACTGACCTGACCATCCCACACGACACAACAGACTTTGCCGCGCTGGAAACCTATCTGAAGCGGGTGTGGTTCTCCAATGGTATCTATCATCATTATGGTTGCGAGAAATTCAAGCCGGGCTTTAGTGAACAGTATCTTCATCAGGTCTTGCATCAGGTGGACGCCTCACGACTCCCCTTGAGAGATGGTGAGACCTTGGAACAGTTTTGTCATGAGCTCTTCCCGGTCATCTTCGACGAGAACATGTTGCCTAAACGTGTCAACAAAGCGGATGGCGAGGACCTTCTCCAGACCTCTGCCTGTCATTTCTATGAGGACGTGACGCAGCAAGAAGCAGAAGACTTCTATGCGCGTATGAAGGAGGCTGACAAGACCAATCCTGCACCACTTTCCTATGGACTCAACTCCACACTGGTCAAGAAAGGGGGCGTTGTCTACGAGGAGGTATGGTCGGCATCAGGGAAATATGCCAATGCCATCCGTCATATTGTCTATTGGCTGAAGAAAGCCTCTGAGGTGGCTGAGAACGAACGTCAGCAACATGTCATTCAACTGCTTATCGCCTATTATGAGACCGGTGACCTCGAGCTGTTCAATGACTATTGCATTGAATGGGTTGGCGAGCATGACGGACGTATCGACTTTGTCAACGGATTCATAGAGGTGTATGGTGATCCCCTTGGCATGAAAGGTTCCTGGGAGGGCATCGTCGAGTATAAGGACCTGGAGGCCACCAAGCGCACGCAGACCATCAGCCGTAATGCCCAGTGGTTTGAAGACCATTCTCCTGTTGATGCCCGCTTCCGCAAGGCGAAGGTGAAGGGTGTCGTTGCCAATGCCATCTGTGCCGCTATGCTGGGTGGCGACGAATATCCCTCTACAGCGATAGGCATCAACCTGCCCAATGCCGACTGGATACGTGCCGAGCATGGCAGCAAGAGTATAACCATCAGCAATATCACCGATGCCTACAACAAAGCAGCCCACGGCAATGGGTTCAAGGAGGAGTTCGTCATCGACGAGTCTACACTGAAGTTGATAGAGCGTTATGGAGATGTCTGCGACGACTTACACACAGATCTCCATGAGTGTCTGGGACATGGTAGCGGACAACTGCTTCCCGGTACGGACCCTGATGCCTTGAAAGCCTATGGCAACACGATAGAAGAGGCTCGTGCCGACCTGTTCGGATTGTACTATATCGCTGATGAGAAACTGGTCGAACTGGGACTTGTTCCTGACCAGGATGCCTATCAGTCGCAATATTATACTTATATTATGAATGGACTGATGACACAGCTCATCCGCATACAGCCTGGTCATCAGATAGAAGAGGCCCACATGCGGAACAGGGCGCTCATAGCCCATTGGTGTTACCAGCAGGGTGATGTCATCCAGTTGGTGAAACGGGATGGAAAGACTTATGTGCAGATTTCCGACTATCAGCAGTTGCGCCAGCTCTTTGCCCGTCTGTTGGCAGAGATACAGCGTATCAAGAGTGAAGGGGACTTCGAGGCTGCCCGCCAACTGGTTGAGCAATATGCCGTGAAGGTGGATGCCGACCTCCATGAGGAGGTGCTGGCACGCTACCGGAAACTGAACCTGGCACCTTACAAGGGCTTTATCAATCCTGTGATGCAACCCGTGTTCGATGACCAGGGGTCTATCTGTGACATCCAACTGAACTACTCTGAGAGCTATGCGCATCAGATGCTGCGATATAGCTCAGAATATGCAACACTGATATGAATAACCAGACAGCGGAAAGAATCAAGCAGATCAAGCAGTCGTTCCGTCAGATGATGGATGGAGCGGTGGCCCAGTCGATGCGTGATAAGGGTGTGAACTACCACCTGAACTGGGGAGCCACCCTGCCTCGTCTGCGTGAGATGGCTGATGAGATAGGACCTGATTACGACCTGGCCATTGCCCTGTGGAAGGAGAATGTGCGTGAGTGTAAGATACTGGCAACCATGCTGATGCCTCCTGACGAGATACTTCCGGAGGTCGTCGATATCTGGATGGACCAGATACCGTCTCTGGAGATTGCTGAACAGTTGTCCTTCAACCTTTGGCAATACTTGCCCTATGCCCCGGAGAAAGCCTATCAGTGGCTGGCCTCGGAAAGAGAGTACGACCAGTATTGCGGATTCCATGTGCTCACCCGCCTTTTCATGAATGGACAGGAACCCAACGAACGGGGCATCAATGAGTATGTCGACCAGTTGCTGTCGGCATTGCAAGGTCCTTATCCTTCTGTTCGTAAAGCCGCTATGCAGAGTGTTGTCCGCTTTGCAGAACTGGGCCTGCTATACGAGCGATTGGCAAAAAGTGCCTTGAAAAGCATCAATTTAGATTTTTTTTAAATTATTATTGCCCTTTTCTGAATAATTTTTCGTAATTTTGTGCGGTTTTTAACCAGTTTAACCACATAAAATGAGAGAGAATATTAAAGAAACGGTCAAGGTCATCTTGGCCAACTATTTGGAACTTAATAGAAACAGGAAGACGCCGGAACGCTTTACCATCCTCGATGCGGTATATAGCATCAACGGCCATTTCACCCTTGACGAGTTGAGCGAAAAACTCGTGAGTGAATATAATTTTCCTGTTAGCAGAGCGACGCTTTACAATACGCTGAAGCTCTTCATCGAGTTACGTCTGGTCATCCGTCATCGACTGCAGTCAACGACAAAATACGAAGCCTGCTACGATAACAACAGTCATAGTCATCAGGTATGCACCATGTGTGGACAGGTGACTGAAATCAAGTCGCAAGAGTTGACAGAAGTCATTAACAGCTTACATACGAAGCGTTTTCGTAAAGATGGCTATTCCTTATATATATATGGAATCTGCAGCAATTGTCAGGCAAAGATGACGCGCAAGGCTAAATTAGAAGAAAAAAAGAAACTTCAAAAAAATAAGAAAGAAAAATGAATCAAGGAAAAGTGGATGTCCTGCTCGGATTACAGTGGGGCGATGAAGGAAAGGGAAAGGTAGTCGACGTACTGACTCCTCAGTACGATGTGGTAGCTCGTTTTCAGGGTGGTCCTAATGCTGGTCATACCTTAGAGTTCGAAGGTCAGAAATATGTGCTTCGCTCTATTCCCTCAGGTATCTTCCAGGGGGGTAAGGTAAACATCATCGGTAATGGCGTGGTGTTGGCTCCCGACCTCTTTATGGAGGAGGCGCAGGCTTTGGAGGCCAGTGGCCATCAGTTAAAGGAGCGCTTGCACATCTCCAAGAAGGCTCATCTCATCATGCCTACCCACCGTGTGCTGGATGCTGCCTATGAGGCACAGAAGGGTAAGGATAAGGTAGGTACTACCGGTAAGGGCATCGGTCCTACTTATACAGACAAGGTTTCTAGGAATGGTCTGCGCGTAGGTGATATCCTGGACCATTTCGAGGAGAAGTATGCCGCTCATAAGGCACGCCATGAGGCTATCTTGAAGTCGCTCAACTTCGAGTATGACATCACTGAGGTAGAACAGAAATGGCTCAAGGGCATTGAGTATCTTCGTCAGTTCCACTTGGTTGATTCTGAGCATGAGATAAACCGAGCCATTCGTGAGGGCAAGTCCATCCTTTGTGAGGGTGCCCAGGGTACGATGCTCGACGTGGATTTCGGTTCTTATCCTTTTGTCACCTCTTCCAACACCATTTGTGCTGGTGCCTGCACAGGTCTGGGTGTCGGTCCTAACAAGATTGGCGAGGTCTTTGGCATCATGAAGGCCTACTGCACACGTGTAGGTGCTGGTCCTTTCCCCACAGAGCTGTTCGATGAGACTGGCAAGAAGATTCGTGACCTCGGTCATGAGTATGGTGCCGTCACTGGTCGTGAGCGTCGTTGTGGATGGATTGACCTCGTAGCCCTTCGTTACAGTATTATGGTGAATGGTGTCACCCAGCTCATCATGATGAAGAGTGATGTGCTTGATGGCTTCGACACCATCAAGGCTTGTACCGCTTATCGTGTGAATGGTGAACTGACACGTGACTTCCCCTATAACATCGAAGAGGGCATCGAACCTGTTTATGAGGAACTCCCTGGTTGGAAGACTGATATGACGCACTTCACCTCCGAGTCCCAGTTCCCCAAGCAGTTCAGCGACTACATCGCCTTCCTGGAGAAGGAGCTGGAAACGCCAATCCGTATTATTTCTATTGGCCCGGACCGTGATCAAACCATCGTGAGAGAAGATTAAAGATTTAATTTTTAATCTTTCTGAAATTTAATATAATATGAAACCAAGTATTCCTAAGGGTACGCGCGACTTTGGCCCTATTGAGATGGCCAAGCGCAATTATATTTTCAATACCATCCGTGAGGTGTATGCACTCTATGGCTTCCAGCAGATAGAGACTCCTGCTATGGAGACCCTCCAGACGCTGATGGGTAAGTATGGAGAGGAGGGCGATAAGTTGCTCTTCAAAGTGCTGAACTCTGGCGATTTCCTCTCGAAAAGTAGCGATGACGAGCTGTTGGAGCGTAATGCCCTGCACCTGGCTTCCAAGATCTGTGAGAAAGGTCTGCGCTACGACCTGACCGTTCCCTTCGCCCGCTATGTCGTCATGCACAGAGAGGAACTGCAGCTTCCCTTCAAGCGTTATCAGATACAGCCTGTATGGCGTGCTGACCGTCCACAGAAGGGCCGCTATCGTGAGTTCTATCAGTGTGATGCTGATGTTGTTGGTTCCGACTCCCTGCTCAATGAGGTAGAACTGATGAAGATCGTGGACACGGTGTTCAGTCGTTTTGGAATCCGCGTGCAGATAAAGATCAACAACCGTAAGATCCTGACGGGTATTGCTGAGGTCATCGGTGCTGCTGACAAGATTGTTGACATCACCGTAGCCATTGACAAACTCGATAAGATAGGTATCGACAATGTTAACCAGGAACTGCGTGAGGACGGACTTACCGACGAGCAGATTAAGAAGTTACAACCGATTATCATGCTCAGTGGCACCAACGAAGAGAAGTTGCAGACAATCTCTACCGTGCTGAAAGACAGCGAGATTGGCATGCGTGGAGTAGAGGAGATCCGTACTATTCTCGCACCGCTTACATCAAACGGCTCAGCCCTCAAGAATGAGATTCAACTAGATCTTACCTTGGCCCGTGGACTAAACTATTACACGGGGGCTATCTTCGAGGTGAAGGCCCTTGACGTGCAGATAGGCTCCATCACGGGTGGTGGACGCTATGATAACCTGACAGGTATTTTCGGTATGCCCGGACTTTCAGGCGTAGGCATCTCCTTTGGAGCTGACCGTATCTACGATGTGCTTAACCAACTGGACCTTTATCCTAAGGATTCCGTTACCACGACACAGGTGCTCTTCATCAATTTCGGTGAACGCGAGACGGCATACTGCCTGCCTATTATAAATAAGGTACGCGAGAATGGTATCCGTGCAGAGATCTATCCTGACGCAGCCAAGATGAAGAAACAGATGTCGTATGCCAACGCCAAGCTCATTCCCTATGTGGTACTGGCTGGTGAGAATGAGATCAATGCCGGCAAGGTGACGCTGAAGAATATGGAAACAGGTGAACAGCAGTTGCTGACACCCGAAGAACTCATTCAGACATTGGTATGAAGAAAGTGCTTATGGCCCTGGTGGCCTGTCTTGTGCTGAGCTCCTTTCAACAGGAGATGACCACCACGATATTCATCATTGGTGACTCGACGGCAGCAAAGAAAGACCTCTCCACAGGCTCTCCTGAACGAGGGTGGGGTATGGCCCTGCAGTGTTACTTCACTGACCCTATCCGTGTTGACAACCATGCTGTCAATGGTCGCTCCTCGTTGTCGTTCTATAACGAGGGCCGTTGGCAAAAGGTGTTGGAGAAAATCCGTCCGGGCGATTATGTCATCATCCAGTTTGGACATAATGACGAGAAGCCCAAGGGTGATCGTCATACTGAGGCTGGTTCCACCTTCCAGTGGATGCTTGAGCGCTATGTCCGAGAGACACGTGAGCGTGGGGGCATTCCCATCCTGATGAACTGTGTGGTCCGTCGTAACTATACCGTCAAGGTTGATCAGAAAGGTGACGACGAGGCCTTGCGTAACACGACATTCAAGGATGCTCCCAAGGTCATTGAGGGTGACACCCTGGTCGATACCCATGGTGACTATCGAATGGCTCCCCGTCTGGTGGCTGAGCGTATGAACACCTATTTCATTGATGCCAACCAGATTACGCACGACTTGGAGACGCGACTAGGAAAGGAAGGTTCCAAGAAACTGCACATGTGGTATAAGCCCGGAGAACATCCGGCATTGCCAAATGGTCGTCAGGACAATACCCATTATAATATCTGGGGAGCTCATCAGGTGGCTCGTCTGTTGGCTGATGCGCTATGTCAGGAGATTCCCCTTCTTCGGAAATACCGGGCTGACGACAAACCCTGTAGGATGGAACAACCCCAACGATAAACCATAAAAATAGAGGTGAGAGAAAACTCACCTCTATTTTTGTTCTTCTGACATGTCTATCGCTTCAAACTTAAAGTCTGCTGATGTCAGGTAGTTGACATCATAAGGTCGCCATGTCTGTTTCTTTTTCTTCTTCTTTTTCGTGTCAGGAACGTATTTCTTCATCAGCTTCTTCATCGCTTTCTCAATCTTTCGCTTGTTGGTAGCGAAGAAGACCATACAGATGCGGTTGGGCTGCTGTATCTTCTCTGTGAAGTATTCTTTCAACTGATACGAATAGTTGTCGCGTCCTAACAGAAACTTGGTCTTGCTGTCAATCCATGCACCCTGCACATCCTGTATGTCTGTGACGTAGATGGTCGAATCGGTGAATGATGCCGAGAAACCGAACATATAGACATGTGCCGGTTTGATGGGTTTGGCCATGACCTCGCACGTAAAGGCGAGTGTCAGCATACAGGCAAGGGTGATGTACCTTAGAAAATTCATTGTCCTAAATATGATTTTAATAATTTATTATTCGTACTGTTGCGCAACCGACGGATGGCTTTCTCCTTAATCTGTCGCACACGTTCACGGGTGAGGCCGAACTTGTTACCGATCTCTTCGAGCGTCATCTCTGGCTGTCCAATGCCATAGAAGGCGGTGATGACGTTGCGCTCGCGCTCATTCAACGTTTTCAGAACGGTGGCTATCTCAGAGCGTAGCGACTCTATGACTAGCTGACGGTCTGCCATGGGCGCATCATCGTTGACCAGCACGTCGAGCAGACTGTTGTCCTCTCCATCCACGAAAGGAGCATCTACGGAGACGTGGCGCGAATTGACCATGATGGCCTCATCAACTTTCTCCTGAGGGATGTCCGTCTGCTCTGATATCTCCACTGACGACGGACGTCGCTCGTTCTCCTGCTCAAACTTGTTGAGCATGCGGTTGATCTTATTGACTGACCCTACCTGGTTGAGCGGAACACGTACGATACGGCTCTGTTCGGCAATGGCTTGCAGGATGCTCTGTCGTATCCACCAGACGGCATAGGAGATGAACTTAAAACCTCTTGTCTCGTCGAACTTCTCTGCAGCCTTGATCAATCCCAGGTTGCCCTCATTGATGAGGTCAGGAAGCGAGAGACCTTGGTTCTGATACTGTTTGGCAACAGAAACCACGAATCTTAGGTTAGCCTTCGTCAGTCGCTCCAGTGCCTTGCGGTCACCCTTGCGGATGCGTTGGGCCAATTCCACTTCTTCATCCGTGGAAAGGAGTTCCTCTTTTCCTATCTCTTGTAGGTATTTTTCAAGTGACTCACTCTCACGGTTGGTTATAGATTTCGTGATTTTTAGTTGTCTCATCTGATGTACGTGTTAGTTGATTTTCCAATCTCAGCATGCAAAAGTAAGGTATTTTTCCGGAATAACCAAAAAAATACCTTACTTTTTTCTTACCTCTTACCTCTAACCTCTAACCTCACTCATTCTGCAGGTAAACGACGAAGCCACCTCGTTTTCCAGTGGGGAAGATACCCTTGATGACCAGCATCTGGTCTTTGGCATCTTTGACGGCTTGCTGTAAGTCATCGAACGAACGCATGGGTTGGTCGTTGACAACCTGGATGATGAAGCCCTTGGGTACGCCAGCCTCCTTCATCTTGCCTTCGCTGACCTTCAGCACTTCCAGACCGTAGGAGATCTCCAGCTGTTTCTTCTGTGAGTCGGTAACAGGACGTACGTCAATACCTAACACATCGACATCGGCATTCTTGACCACCTTGGTGTTGCCTTGCTCGTTCTTCAGGGTGAGCGTGGTGGTCTTCTCCTTCTTGTTGCGCAGGTAGGTAATCTTCACCTTGTCGCCCGGACGTTTCTGTGCCATGATGCCCTGCAACTCACCGAACTGCTTCACTTTCTGGTCGTCAATCTTGGTGATGACATCACCCTTTTGCAGACCACCGTCAGCAGCAGCTCCGTCTTCTACGACCTCAGCGATGTAGATACCTTCCATGGTACCCAGGTCAACCTCGTTGCCCTTTTCCTTCTCCACGTCTACGTAAGTGCTGACGTCGCTACCCTTGATGCCAATCATGGCACGTTGGTAGGTACCGTACTTCTTGAAGTCGTCAACAGCCTTGTTGACAATCGAGGTAGGAATAGCGAAGCCATAGCCGATGTTCGAACCGGTAGGCGAAGCCAGCATGGCATTGATACCAATCAGTTCACCACGGGTGTTCACCAGTGCACCACCTGAGTTACCTTGGTTGATGGCGGCATCGGTCTGGATCATCGAGGTGATACCACCCGTATTCATGGTGCGTGCCTTGGCGCTGACGATACCAGCTGTCACCGTGTTGTTCAGTCCCAGCGGGTTACCTACAGCCAGTACCCATTCACCAACCTTCACGTCGTCAGAGTTGGCAATGACGATGGCGGGCAGGTTCTTGGCGTCAATCTTGATAAGTGCCAGGTCAGTGGCCTTGTCAGCACCGATGATGCGTGCAGAGTACTCTTTAGAGTTCTCGTTCAGGGTAACGGTCAGCTCGTCAGCCCCGTCAACCACGTGGTTGTTGGTGACGATGTATCCGTCAGCAGAGATGATGACACCTGAACCGGCAGCAGCGCGCTTAGGTGTCTGTACCTGACGCTTACGTGTACCACCGTTGTTGCCCTGTCCACGTCCGAAGAAGCCACCAAAGGGGTCAGAGAAGAAATCCTCGAAAGGATCACTGTACTCTACGGTCTGTGTCTTTGAGTTGATGACGGACTTGATATAGACGACAGAGGGGAGAGACTTCTCTGCTGCATAGGTCAGGTCTACAGGTTGTCCTGCGGGTGCAGCAGCTGCAGTGGCAGGTGCTGCCTGTGTCTTGTTGCATGAAGCTGCCGAGAATGCGATTACCATCAGGTAAACAGCCGGCATGATAGTCTTTACAATCTTTTTCATATTCGTTATCATTTAATATGTTTAATGAGTCTTGTTTGTTGAATCACGATGCAAATTTAGGGCAACAAAATGAGAAACTGACAATTTGTCGTATCTTTTTGTCGCAATTTAACACTTACCCCCGTTGTCTTAACTGCTGTTAGAAATTAACGGTTAAAACCTTAAAAAACTGACAAAATTAACAATTTTGCCAGTTTTAGTTCCATATTTATTATTAATATTCCCGTTCCCTCCCATTATGGTTAGGGTTAAGGTTAACGTTAGCGTTCCCGTTCCCGTTAAGGTTAACGTTAGGGTTAAGGTTAGCGTTAACGTTGCTCCACGTACTTATGTAGCGTCTTGCGCACAGCCCCGTTACCAGCAAAGAGTTCTTTGACATAGCCCTCAATCTGTTCGCCAAGACCAGCTTCGTAGAGGTCTACTCCAAAGACATCCTTCCGGCAATAGAGTTTCTTCAGCGGACTCCAGTCCTGATCAGGCTTGCCAATCTCCAGGGGTGCAACGATAGCCTGCAGTTCTTCCAACATGGGGTCGGGAGAAGGTTCGAAGGCAGTGCCATCATCCTTGATACCTTTCAGGTAACGCGCATAGCCAGCCAGCGTGAGCGGAATCAGTATAAGGTTGCTCATATCCAAGCCACGGACCAGGTATTTCTTGATGGTCTCACCAAAGCGGATAGGCAACTTCTGTGATGTGTCCATGGCGATACGCTGTGGCGCATCGGGCATGAAGGGGTTGGGCAGACGACGGTTGATGACGGCACCAATGAACTCGTAGGGATTCAGCACCCCGGGGTCAGTCACTACGGGCATGGCCTCCATATAGCCAATCTTCTGGATGAAGGGACGCAGGTCCTCGTCAGCCATCTCTGCAGAGATGAGCGTATAGCCCAGCATGCAGCCATAGATAGACATGGCGGTATGGAGGGGATTCAGACAGGTTGTCACCTTCATGGTCTCCACCTTGTCAACAGTCTCTCGTGTGGTGTAGAGCGCACCACCCAGGTCGAGTGGTGGACGTCCGTTGGTATAGTGGTCTTCAATCACCAGATACTGCACCTCCTCGGCATTCACGAACGGAGCTGTGAAGGTGTGCTTCTCAGTCTCGATATAGTTGTTATCTTCAAAACCATCCTCAGCCAACATGTTCTTCACCTTCTCGTGAGGACGCGGCGTGATCTTGTCAATCATAGACCAAGGGAAGGTAATCTTCTGCTCGTTTTTCAGATAGGCGAGGAAAGCCTCAGGAACCAGTCCGTCCTTCACCCAGCGCTCGGCATAGGCAAAGACACCTGCCTTCACCTTGTCGCCATTGTGTGAACAGTTGTCCATCGACTGTATGGTGAGGGGCAGTTCGCCAGCCTTGAAGCGCTCGAAGAGCAGTGCACATACCTTACCCATTGCAAACAGAGGCTTCATGCCACGGGCGAGGTCAGCCTCGTTATAGGTATAGCCCTTCTCCGTAATGGTGAATGAGATCATCTGCAGCGATGGGTTCTTGAAGATGTCCACCAGTCTGTTCCAGTCTTCAAACTGCGGATCAGCCTTCAGTGCTTCTGTCACGCTGGCGATGACCTTCTTCTCGATAGAACCGTCTGAGCAGAGGTTCACGCAAAGCGACAGGTTGTTATAGGGTGCATAGGCCTTGTCGATGACTTCGAAGTCGAAGGTCTCTGCCACGATGACACCACGGTCGTACTTTCCTGTGTTCAGCGCATCGTTCAGGATGGCTGCGGGGAACGCACGGAAGATGTTACCACCTCCAAAGTGAACCCATGTCGGTTCCTTGGCGGTCTTCTCGCGAACCTCTTTAATATTATACTTAGGCAGTTCATACCCTTTTGCTTCCCATTCTGCGGCATTCATTTGTCCGCTGATAATCTCATTCAGTCTCATAGATAATAAGTTTTTAATTTTTATATGTCTGAGCCGCAAAGCGGCGAATTTAATCTTTAATCTTTAATCTTCAATTCTTCAATTCTTCAATTCTTATTCAAACTGCATCGACTTCGCCGGATGGATATGTGATACCAGGAAACTCGGTGCTATCAGCACCAGGACACTGATGATGAGCGTCGCGATGTTGAGGGCCACAATGATGGGGATGTTGAGTTCCATAGGAGCCGTGTCTACATAATAGCTGGCAGGGTCGAGGGTGATGAACCCCGTCTGTCGTTGGATGACGACCAGTCCGATGCCGATGAGGTCACCCAGCAGCAGACCTCTTCCGATGATGAAGGCGGCAAACCACAGGAAAGTGTGGCGTACCGTCTTGTTGCGGGCGCCCAGCGCCTTGAGCAGTCCAATCATCTGGGTACGTTCCAGGATGATGATAAGCAGTCCGCTAACCATGGTGAATCCTGCCACGCACACCATCAGTACGAGGATGATCCACACGTTGATGTCGAGCAGTTCGAGCCATGAGAATATCTGCGGATAGGCGTCGTGGATATTTTGCGAGGTATAGGTCTCCCCATATTTGTCACTGTCGTGGTTCACCAACCGTTGCACGGCATGCGTCGTCTCGTCCAGTTGGTTGAAGTCTTTAACGAGAATCTCCGCCCCACTGCATTGGTCAGCCTCCCAGCCATTCAGTCGGATGGGTATGCGGTAGTCAGTGAAACAGAGCAGTTGGTCGAACTGCGTCATGTTCGTCTGGTAGATGCCTGAGATGGTGAACTTCCTGGTGCGCACATCATCTTTACCGATAAAGTAGGCAAACACGCGGTCACCCACCTTGAGTGACAGCTTGTCAGCCATCCACTGTGATATCAGCAGTTGGTAGGACAGCTTCTCGCTGCTGAAGACAGGCATCTTGCCGTCTGTCAGGTGCTGTTGCAGGAAGTGGGTGTCATAGTCCTGTCCGATACCCTTGAAGGCCACCCCCATGAAGTCACCCTCTACCTTCAGGATACCCTGTGTCATGGTGTATCGTGCCACATGCTGCACCCCGGACGTCTTCCGCAACTGGCGCATCAGCGTGTCACTGATACAGATAGGTACCGGACTGGCCGTCTGCTGCGCCATAAAGCTCTCTACGCGTATATGACTGCCAAAGCCCACCACCTTGTCACGGATGGTGTGCTTGAAACCGAACACGACACTCACGGTGATAATCATCACCGCCAGTCCGATGGCAACACCAATGGTAGCGATACGGATAGCTGGGCGACTCACCTCCTGGCGGTCACCGTCAGCCTGATAGATTCTTTTGGCTATGAAAAGTGGAAGGTTCATTGCTTACCTCTTGCCTCTCTTCCCTAATCTTTCCTTCCTGGATACGCCTCTAGGGCCTTGCTTAATACTATCAAGGCGCGTTCCAGATCCTCCTTTTTCAATACGTAGGCAATACGTACCTGGTTGATGCCTGCTCCTGGTGTGGTATAGAAACCGGCGGCAGGAGCCATCATCACCGTCTCACCCTCATATTCAAACTCAGAAAGACACCAGCGGCAGAACTTCTCAGCATCGTCAACGGGCAGCTTGGCAACGGTATAGAAAGCACCCATTGGGATGGGCGAGTAGACGCCCGGTATGCGGTTCAGTCCGTCAATCAGACACTTACGACGCTCTACATACTCATCATATACGTCACGATAGTACTCCTCGGGAGCATCCAGCGAAGCCTCGGCAACAATCTGTCCGATGAGGGGAGGGGAGAGACGTGCCTGACAGAACTTCATCACCGCTTTCCTGACCTCGGCATTCTTCGTGATAAGGGCTCCTATGCGGATACCACACTCAGAATAGCGCTTTGATACGGAGTCGATGAGGATGACATTCTGTTCGATGCCTTCCAGATGACAGGCAGAGATATAGGGTGATCCCGTATAGATATATTCACGATACACCTCGTCAGAGAAGAGGTATAGGTCGTATTTCTTCACCAGGTCACGGATCTGGTTCATCTCCCGACGCGTATAGAGATAGCCCGTTGGGTTGTTCGGGTTACAGATCATGATAGCACGCGTACGGTCGTTGATGAGCTCCTCGAATTTCTCCACCTTAGGCAGTGAGAAGCCCTCGTCAATGGTGGTTGCGATGGTACGTATCTTAGCACCCGCAGAGATGGCGAAGGCCATATAGTTGGCGTAGGCAGGCTCCGGAACGATAATCTCGTCACCCGGGTTCAGACACGACAAAAAGGCAAAGAGCACTGCCTCGCTACCCCCTGAGGTGATGATGATATCGTCAGCCGTCACGTTGATGTTGTATTTCGCGTAGTAGCTGACGAGCTTCTCACGGTAGCTGAGATAGCCCTGTGAGGGAGAATACTCAAGGATGTTTCTGTCGATTTTCTTCAGGGCGTCCAGTCCTACTTGTGGTGTTGGCAGGTCAGGTTGTCCGATGTTCAGATGATAGACTTTCGTACCGCGTTTCTTAGCGGCAGCGGCCAGGGGTGCGAGTTTCCTGATAGGAGACTCCGGCATTTCCAGTCCGCGTACTGATATTTCTGGCATAATACTCTTATTTTCGTATTTTGCATGCAAAGGTACAATTTCGTGAGCAAAAATCCAAATTTTTTTTGGTGTTTCCCTTTTTATATGTAATTTTGCACGACGAAATCAAGAAAGAGCGTATGAACTACGAGGAATTGTTAGCAACGAAAAGCAGCGGAAAGCAGAATTTGACACATTTACCCATCGGTGACTATTACCGTACGCAGATTGACGAGAAGTATCGGGGCATCATCAAGATTAATCCCCAACTGCATCAGCAGATTGTGTTTACCAAGGCACTGCAGAAGGAGTGCCAGGAGAATGGCAAGCTGTCGAATGTCCACCAGTTGCACTTTGCACCATCAACCGACGAGAAGGAGATTAGTCAGCTGGATATAGAGATAGGAACGTACCTGTCTTTTGAGCAGTTGCTCAACGAGTCACCTGCCGTCGTTGCCCAGAAGGGTTTCATCGACGAGGTAATGCGGTCGCTGGTTGACATCACCACCTACCTCCACCAGCAAGGCATCTACCATGTCTGCTTCTCACCCCGCACGGTGTTTGTCAGGAAAGGTGACCATGCCGTGAAGCTGTTGTCGCACGGTTCCTATTACCTGGGTATGAAGGACCAGCAGGCGTTCTATGGCAGCGATGCCGAGTTCGTGGCTCCCGAAGTACTGAATGGTGGTACGGTAGACGAGCGTTGCGACGTATACTCCATCGGTAAGTTCATGAGTGTGCTCTTTGAACGTGCTGAGATGCCGCTGGAATACAAGCAGGCCTTGAAGAAAGCCACCAGTACCGAACCCGAAGAACGGTTCCAGACACCCGAGGAGATGTTGAAAAACCTGCAGAAGCGTCGTCAGACGAAGAACTCCGTGATCAGTCTGGTAGTCGCCTGTGCCATCGCATTGGTGTGCCTGGCAGTCTATTTCGATATGTTCCCTGAGTCGCATCCGGTAGAGTTTGTGAAGCCAGCCCCCGAGAATCCGCAGACCAACCCGTTGGACGAGGGCTTTGACCCATCGACACTGGGTGCTGCTGACGACGAGAGCGTCAGTGACAGTGCTGATATGGCCGCCAATGACGCTGAGTATCAAGCCAAGGCAGAGCAGATTTTCCGCAAGCGTTACGAGAAGGAGGCAGACCGCATCCTCTCGAAAATCTATAACAAAGACTATATGAAT
This sequence comes from Prevotella sp. tc2-28, assembly GCF_900107705.1. GTDB lineage: Bacteria > Bacteroidota > Bacteroidia > Bacteroidales > Bacteroidaceae > Prevotella. The sequence continues at coordinate 319,256 of NZ_FNRE01000002.1, read as the reverse complement.
GTCAGCGAGAAGAAATTCATGGCTGACAATCAGGCAACCCTCAAGGAACTGATGGAGGTTCAGCAGCAGTTAGGCGAGGAAGCCAGCCTGACTCCCGAGCGCTCCCAACTCATTGCCAGCGAGATTATCGAGCGTATCACCAATGAGAAGAGACGTCAGTTGGGGTCGACAAATGCCCGTGGAATTCAGAAATAAATTAACATAACAACATCATGAGATCAAGAACAGCAACCTGGTTTGAGTGCAAGATAAGCTATGAGAAAGTCATGGAAGACGGCTTGCAGAAGAAAGTAATAGAGAATTATGTCGTTGACGCCCTGAGCTTCACCGAGGCAGAGAAGCGCATCATGGAAGAGATGTCGAGCTATATCAGCGGTGAATTCAAGGTCAAGGACATCAAGATAGCCCCCTATGGAGAGGTGTTCTTCAGCGATGAGGAGATGGCAGACAAGTGGTATAAGGCCAAACTGCAGTTCATCACCATCGACGAGAAGACCGAGAAAGAGAAACGCTCCAACGTCAACTACCTGGTACAGGCCGGAACCCTGAATGGTGCCGTGAAGAACATCGACGAAGTCATGGGCGGCTCCATGATCGACTACGTCATCGCTTCCGTTGCCGAAACCACCCTCATGGACGTCTTTGAGTATAACGCTAACGTTAACCCTAACCCTAACTCTTAACGGTTATTGGTTACCAGTTATTGGTTAATATGTGTTTGAACCGCGAAGCGGTGCGCTCGACCTTTGGTCGCTTGGCTCTGCCAAGAATTCTTCAATTTTTCAATTTTTCAATTCTTCAATTTTAGTTAATGTTTAACGTAAAAGAGAGTCTTCACGCTGTTCTCAGTCACTTGCCTGAGGGTGTCCGACTGGTGGCCATCAGCAAGTTCCATCCCAATGAGTATATCGAGGCAGCCTATGAGGAAGGACAGCGCATCTTTGGTGAGAGCCACGAACAGGAACTACGTGGCAAGGTGGAGACGCTGCCCAAGGATATCCAGTGGCATTTCATCGGTCATCTGCAGACCAACAAGGTGAAGTATATTGCCCCTTACATCACGATGATCGAGGCTGTTGACTCGTTAAAGTTACTTCGTGAGATTGACAAGGAAGCTGCTAAGAATGAGCGTGTTATCGATGTGCTCCTTGAACTGCACATCGCAGAGGAAGAGACGAAATACGGTCTTACGCCTGATGCCTGTCGCCAACTGTTGGCCGATGGTGCCTGGCGTGACTTGAAGCACGTTCGCATCTGTGGTCTGATGATGATGGCCTCCAATGTCGATGACGAGCAACAGATCCGCTCTGAGTTCCGCATCGCCCACAACCTGTTTGACGAACTGAAAGCCCAGTACTTCGCTGACGCCCCCTGGTTCTGCGAACGCTCCTGGGGCATGAGCCACGACTACCTCATCGCCATCGAAGAAGGCTCCACCATGGTCCGCGTCGGCACCACAATCTTTGGACCGAGGGTATATTAAAAATTAAAGATTAAACAAGTACTGTCCTCTCTTCATTTTCCCCCAGTGTATGGCATGCTTGGGACAGTGGTGATAGCAGGCAAGACAATTCGTACAACTGCCGTTATGCTTCCAGCGTGGCGGCAGTCCTTCTATATCATCGACAGGACACAGGCGGGCACATAATCCACACTGGATACAGGCATCCTCGTCCACCCAGAAGTGCTTGTCGGTAATCAGGTGCTTGTTATAGTAGCCACCAATGACGTAGGTATAGGTAAATGGGATGGCACCCTTGATGAGTTCCTCGACACCCTGCTGCTTGTCTTTCACCACCTGACAGATATGTGCTACCTTCTCCCGTGCCGCCGTGATTTTCTGCTGTTCCCGTTCTGGCGTGTCCAGATGCAGGAAAGAGAAACACACGTTAGACTCCGGCATCAGCACGGCAAATGTCGCATCCGTCTGCAACCCCTTAGCGCTCAACTCCTTGTTCAGAATCCGCATCGCATACCCCATATTATCCCCACACGTCGTCACCGCATAAATATAGTTCCCGTTAAGGTTAACGTTAGCGTTCTTAATAAACTCCCTGACGATATGTGGCGGTTGCCATCCGTGAGTAGGGAAGCAGAATCCCAGTCTTTCACCCGGTTGCAAAGTGTAGTGAAGCTTCCCTTTGCGCAACTCGTCGGGGATGTAATATAACGTGTCACCAGTAGCCTCAGCCAGTTGCTGAGCCACCCATTTCGTGTTTCCTGTACCTGAAAAATAGAAAATCATATCACTATTCGTAAAATTATCTGGCTGCGAAATTACGAAATAATTTGCAAATTTGTTTTGTAAACAGCCATAAAGTGCAAAAATAGTGGTAACTTTGCAGGCGATTATGCGATATTTTATCTGGTTTGGCTACGATGGGGCCAACTATCACGGTTGGCAGATACAGCCCAATGGGGTGACGGTGCAGAGTGAGTTGCAGCGTTGTCTGTCGCTGTTGATGCGTGAGGAGGTCAGTGTGACAGGTGCCGGAAGGACGGATGCTGGTGTGCATGCCCGACAGATGGCTGCCCATTTCGACACGGAGCAGGTGTTGGACACCGCCCTGATGGTGAAGAAGTTGAACGGTCTGCTGCACGACGACATTGCCGTATATAGCATCCAGCGGGTGGCTGATGATATGCACGCTCGTTTCTCTGCGACCTCGCGCACGTACCATTATTATATACATACCCATAAGTCGCCGTTCTTGCAACAGTATTCTCTGGAGATACATTATCAGTTGGACTATGCGCTGATGAATGAGGCTGGACGGATACTGATGGAATATGAGGATTTCGGGGCTTTTTGCAAGGCTGGCTCTGACGTGAAGACCACGTTGTGCAAGGTGACAGAGGCCCGTTGGGTGCAGACGTCGCCTACGGAGTGGTATTTCGAGATTACGGCCAACCGCTTCCTGCGTAACATGGTACGTGCTGTGGTAGGAACACTGGTTGAGGTGGGACGTGGTCGCATGTCGCTGGATGAGTTCCGGTTGGTCATTGAGGGTAAGAAACGTACGCAGGCGGGTGAGTCGATGCCAGCGAAAGGACTCTTCCTTGAAGAAATTAAATATTAAAAATTAAAAATTAAATGCGCCGCTTCGCGGCTTAGGAATTAAGAGGTGAGAAATGGTTAAGGTTAACGTTAACGTTAAGGTTAAATATGGCTTGGTTAATTTTAGCATTTATGTCAGCAGCCCTGTTGGGGTGCTATGATTCGTTTAAGAAACAGGCGTTGAAGTCGAATGCCGTTATTCCGGTATTGTTTTTGAATACGTTGTTCTCGTCGCTGATATTCTTGCCGTTTATCGTGCTGAGTGCAACGACGGATACGTTGGATGGTTCTATCTTCTACGTGTCGGATGGTGGATGGAATGAGCATAAGTATATTCTCGTGAAGGCGCTGATCGTGCTGTCCAGCTGGGTGCTGGGCTATTTCGGCATGAAGCACCTGCCGCTGACGATAGTTGGTCCGATTAATGCCACACGTCCGGTGATGGTGTTGGTGGGTGCCCTGCTGGTGTTTGGCGAGCGACTGAACGGATGGCAGTGGGCTGGTGTGGCACTGGCGGTGCTCTCCTTCCTGCTGTTGAGCAAGAGTGGCAAGAAAGAAGGTATCGACTTCAAGCACGACCACTGGATATGGATGATAGTGGGTGCGTCGGCACTGGGTGCTGTCAGTGGCCTGTACGACAAATACCTGATGGCTCCGGTAGAGAGTGGGGGCGTCGGACTGAACCGTATGCTGGTGCAGGCATGGTATAACTTCTACCAATGTGGGTTGATGCTGGCCATGTTGGTGATTATCTGGTGGCCCCATCGTAAGGAGATCACCCCGTTCCACTGGCATTGGTCGATTGTTGGGGTGAGCCTGTTCCTGTCTACAGCAGACTTCATGTATTTCTACTCGCTGTCGATGCCGGAAGCGATGATATCCATTGTGTCTATGGTGCGCAGAGGTAGTGTGGTGGTCAGTTTCCTGTTCGGAGCAGCCTTCTTTCACGAGAAGAACCTTAAGGCGAAGGCTTTCGACCTGGCATTAGTCTTGTTGGGAATGATCTTCCTCGCTATCGGCAGTGCGTAGGATGATGCTGGTGGCACCTAAGGTGAAGAGGGTGCCATCCTCTATGATGCGACGTTCGCGGGGCTGTAACTCCACGTCACCCACAAACGTACCGGTATTGCTGTTGTTGTCAAAAAGTGTATAGCGAAGACCGCCCTTCTTGTCGCGGCTGACATTGATGGTGCAGTGGTTCAGGTCTACACTGGGGTCGACGGTCTCGAACGTGCAGTTGGCTGGATTCCCTTTTTGGTAGCGGCCTATCACGTTGTTGCCCATCTGCAGGGGAATGACCTGTTTGAAGTGGAACACGTTCTCAATGACGATGATGCAGCCAGTTTTAGAGGTGAGAGGTGAGAGGTCAGAGGTGAGAGAATTGTTGGAGGTGAGTTGGTCTAATTCTTTGGATTCCTCTTTCTGGGTACTGCGTAGTTTGGATACGCCGATGCGAATGCCAAACTCCTTTCCGCACTCATTGCACTTGAATACCAACGACTGACCAGACGTGTATTTCGTCTCGTCAAACGTGATGTAGCTGTCGCACTTGGGGCATCTTACACGTTTCATGCTTTATACTTCTGCTTTTTTCTTGTAAACCCAAGCTTCTTCAAAGCCCGGTTTCTGATTCAGCTTTTGTTTCTTGCTGTTGGCTTCAGCCTCAGTGTCATACTCACCGCACAGCACGCGAACAACATTCTTGTAGATGTAAATACGGGCTTCGGGATATCCCTGACGGTGAAGCTGCTCAACAAAATCCTCGGCATTGCTCTTTCTGACCTGACTGGCAACCACCACGCAATAGCGCTTGGCATTGGCACTCTCTTCAGCCTGCTTCGGAGTGGTGTCCTCCTTTTTGCTGACGGGACTCGTCTGGACGTTCTTCGTGGGAATGGTGTCTTTGACGGGGTCAGCGGGAATGACGTTGCTGTCCTTGGGCATCAGCTTGTAGATGATGTTGCCCTGCAGGTTACTCATCGTGCGCGTACCTAAATCACTATTAATGACCGGTGTGCTCATGAGGAAGAAAGCAATGATGGCGGCAGCAACGGCTACCGTATTGCGAATCCACGACATCTTGATGCGTAACACATCACTGTGGTTATCGGTATCACTGGTCTCTCCGAATTCTATCAAGGCAGGTTCTTCCTCCTGCTGTTCTGCTATCTCGTGTCGGGTAGGGAGTAGCACCTGCTTGGCAGCAGTCTTCTCTTCCATCTTTCCTGTCTTCAGCTTCTGGAACTGGAAAGAATTAAGGCCATACAGCTCTGGAGAGAGGATGCCCGACTCATAGGGCTCAAACTCGTAGTTACCCTCCTGGTTGACGGTCAGCGTACCGAGGTTGCTCATGGCGTAGCTGCCTTGCTCGCTCAAGATGTCCTTCAGTTCCTTTACCTCTTCTTCTATCCTGCGCATAGCCTCAGGATAGCTGATGTCGTACGCTTCCACATAGGACTGTGCCAATACGGAATCGTTCAGTCGCAACTGCGGATTGAAGCCGAGTGTCCGTAGAGGAGGAATAAAAGATTGGTCGTCGGCATCATATCGTGCAGCGACGTAATGTGTCATAAATCCCCCAAAATCAGGCACTATCACACATTCGTTCTCCAAAAGGAGTATCTCTATATGTCGATTTAACTCAATCATCGTCTGCAAAATTACGATTTTTTTACGAAACAAACAAGTGTTGTGCCAAAAATTTTTTGTACCTTTGTACCCAATAAAAGTTATAATAACGAGTTAATGGAATACAAAGAAACTTTAATCAAAGGGGTGTATGTTATTGAACCACGCGTATTTAACGATTCGCGCGGATACTTTTTTGAGGCTTGGAAGAAGGAGGAATTCGAACAGCATATTGGTAAGATAGACTTCGTTCAGGACAACGAGTCGAAGTCCAGCTATGGTGTCTTGCGCGGCCTGCACTACCAGAAGGGCGCCTGTTCACAGGCAAAGCTGGTACGTGTCATCAAGGGCAAGGTGCTCGACGTGGCTGTCGATATCCGCAAGTCGAGTCCTACGTTTGGCAAGCATGTCATGGTGGAGCTGAGTGACGAGAACAAGCGTCAGTTCTTTATTCCCCGTGGCTTTGCCCATGGCTTCCTCGTATTAAGCGACGAGGCTATCTTCTGTTATAAGGTGGATAATGCCTATGCCCCACAGGCTGATGCCGGTATCCGTTGGAACGATCCCGACGTAGGCATCCAGTGGCCTATCGACCTCGGCAAGGTCATCACCAGTGAGAAAGACCTGAAGCAGCCCTTCCTGAAGGACGCGGAAGTCTTCGAATAGATTAAAGATTAAAAATTAAAGATTAAATTCGCCGCTTCGCGGCTCAGAGATATGAATATAGCAATTGTAGGAACAGGATATGTGGGTCTGGTATCAGGAACATGTTTTGCTGATACGGGTGCCAATGTGACGTGTGTTGATGTAGACGCACAGAAGATAGAACGTCTGAAGAACGGTGAGATACCCATTTTCGAACCGGGTCTTGACGAGCTCGTTCTTAAGAATGTCAAGGCAGGACGACTGCATTTCACCACCGACCTGGCTTCAGTGCTCGACGATGTGCAGATCGTGTTCTCTGCCGTGGGAACACCCCCTGACGAGGATGGCTCTGCCGACTTGAAATACGTGCTGCAGGTGGCTCGTACCATCGGTCAGCATATCAACCACTATACGGTGGTGGTCACCAAGTCGACAGTTCCTGTAGGAACGGCTGCCAAAGTGCGCAAGACCATTGAGGAAGAGTTGGAGAAGCGTGGCATCAAGGACCTGGAGTTCGATGTGGCCTCTAACCCTGAGTTCCTCAAGGAGGGTAACGCCATCAAGGACTTCATGTCACCCGACCGTGTGGTTGTCGGTGTGGAGAGCGAGCACGCCAAGAAAGTGCTCACCAAACTCTACAAGCCCTTCCTGCTGAATAACTTCCGTGTGATCTTCATGGATATCCCCTCGGCAGAGATGACCAAATATGCTGCCAACTCGATGCTGGCCACCCGTATCTCGTTCATGAACGACATTGCCAACCTGTGCGAACGGGTAGGGGCTGACGTTAACATGGTACGTGCAGGTATTGGTGCCGACACCCGTATTGGTCGTAAGTTCCTCTATGCCGGCTGTGGCTATGGCGGCAGCTGTTTCCCCAAGGATGTGAAGGCCCTCATCAAGACGGCCGACCAGAACGGCTATTCGATGGAAGTGCTGAAGGCTGTCGAGCGTGTCAACGAGCGTCAGAAGAGCATCCTCTTCGAGAAACTGCAGAAAGCCTATGGTGGTCAGTCGCTCAAGGGCAAGACCATTGCCATGTGGGGCCTCTCTTTCAAGCCCGAGACTGACGATATGCGCGAATCCACCGCACTGGTGATGATCAAGCTGTTGCAGGATGCTGGCTGTACCATCCGTGCCTACGACCCTGTCGCCATGGATGAGTGCAATCGCAGGATAGGCGACACGGTGACCTACTGTAATGATATGTACGATGCCGTGCTGGATGCTGATGCCCTGCTGTTGCTGACCGAGTGGAAGGAGTTCCGTCTGCCTACGTGGGCAGTCATCAAGAAAGCCATGCGTCGTCCGCTGGTCATCGACGGCCGTAACATCTTCGATTCAGAAGAGTTGGCAGAGAACGGCTTTGAATACCATTGTATTGGAAAATAAATGAAATACTACCTAAAAGTGCTCGCCCTTATGATGATGCTCGCCACAGCGATTACCAGCTGTGGTGGGCGTCAGGGCAATCCTGCTGACGCTCCGGAGAGTCTGGAGGCCAAGCAGTTGCTCCAGGGTGTCTGGGTGGATGATGACACGGAGGATGTGGTCTTCAAGATACAAGGCGACAGCGTGTTCTATGCCGATTCCACCAGTGTGCCCTCCTATTTCAAGGTGGTGGGCGATACGCTTTATATCGGAAGTACGGCACGATATCATATCGAGAAACACACAGAGCATGTGTTGTGGTTCAGGGGACAGAACGACGAACTGATGAAGCTCAACAAGGATGACGACCTCAAGGACGACTTCCAGCGCGAGGATACGAAGGTGCTGACGCTGACCAGCGTGCTGAAGCGCGATACCGTCGTCTTCTGGAACAACGAGCGCTACCACCTCTATATCGCCATCAATCCGACGAAATACAAGGTCACGCGTCATACGTTGAATGAAGACGGGCTGGACGTGGAGAATGTCTACTACGACAACATCATCCACCTCAGCATCTTCCGTGGCGACCGTCAGCTGTTCTCCAAGGACTTCCGCAAGCAGCAGTACCAGAAGCGTGTCCCTGAGCAGTTGCTGGCACAGTCGGTGCTCAACGACCTGCAGTATGACAAGACCGACGCCAAGGGTTTCCATCTCAACGCCTCCATCTGCGTACCGGGTGATGCTTCCTGTTACCTGGTGGAGAACGTCATCTCGTTTGATGGCAAGCAGACCACTAACTTGTTGGAATATTGAAAGTAACACTCTTACAAACAGACATCCGCTGGGCACAGCCTGAGGCTAACATGCAGGAGGCTGCGCGACTGCTCGATGCACATCCGGACAGCGACCTCTATGTGCTGCCTGAGATGTGGACGACAGGCTTTGCCACCAAGCCCGAGGGTATCGCCCATCAGGAGTGCGACAACAGTGCGCTGCAGTGGATGCAAGAGGAAGCCCGACAGCGCCACTGTGCCATCAGTGGCAGTGTGGCCCTCCAGCTGACTGACGGCACCTATCGCAACCGCCATTATTTCGTTGACGGACGACTCGGTAGCGTTTCCTACTACGACAAGCACCATCTCTTTACCTATGGCCATGAAGACCGCTACTATACGGCAGGTCAACAGCATGCCATCGTTGAATTCGCGGGTTCTCGCCTCTTGTTGCTCACCTGCTACGACCTCCGCTTCCCCTGTTGGAGCCGCTATGCTACCGACCGCGCCTACGATGCCATCGTGGTTGTTGCCAACTGGCCCGAGTCGCGTCAGTCGGCCTGGCAGATCCTCACGCGGGCACGAGCCATCGAGAACCAGTGCTATCTGATAGGTGTCAACAGGGTGGGCGACGATGCCTATAGCCACTATGCCGGTGCCAGTGTGGTGGTGGATGCTATCGGACGCACCCTGGCACAATGTCAGAAACACCTCCAACAAGGCCTTACCGTCGAGTTGGATTTGGCAGAATTAGCGCGAAGAAGGGCAAAATTCCGCGTTCTGGACGACCGTGACGAATAAAACTCTTAAAAATTCCTTAATTCTTTCGTTTTCTTTCGTTTTCTTTCGTTTATTTCCCAAATTTTTTCTACCTTTGTACGCTAATAAAAAATAGGTAAAATGCGTCAGCGGGCTTTAAAATGGCCTTAAACGCGAAATAACAATAAACGTTGGAGATTAAAGATTAAAAATTAAAGATTAAATTCTTTGCAAGCAAAGCGACCATAGGTCGAGCGCGCTTCGCTCAGAAAGCGACCATAGGTCGAGCGCGCTTCGCTCAGAACTAACCTCCAAGTGGTTAACGTTAGGGTTAAGGTTAAGGTTAGGGTTAGGGTTACCAATTGTAAAATAGTCAAATAAATTAGATAGTCAAATAATAAGATGGATCAAACTTTTGACAACGACAGAATCGTTAAAATCAACATCGAAGAGGAGATGAAGTCCTCTTACATCGACTATTCGATGTCCGTTATCGTGGCGCGTGCTCTTCCTGACGTGCGCGATGGTTTCAAGCCTGTTCATCGCCGTATCCTGTATGGTATGATGGGCATCAACAACGTCAGTACGCAACCCTATAAGAAGTGTGCCCGCGTAGTCGGTGAGGTGCTTGGTAAGTACCACCCCCACGGTGACTCCTCTGTATACGGCGCTTTGGTACGCATGGCCCAGGAATGGAACATGCGCTATACGCTCGTCGACGGACAGGGTAACTTCGGTTCTGTGGATGGTGACTCACCAGCCGCCATGCGTTATACCGAGTGCCGTCTCTCGAAGATGGGTGAGCATATCATGGACGACCTGGAGAAGGACACCGTCGATATGGTCAACAACTTCGACGACTCGCTGGTAGAGCCCAGCGTGATGCCTACGAAGATTCCTAACCTGCTGGTCAACGGTGGTAATGGTATTGCCGTGGGTATGGCTACCAACATGCCCACCCATAACCTGGGTGAGGTCATCGACGGCTGCTGTGCCTATATCGACAACCCCGATATCGATACCGATGGACTGATGCGCTATATCCCCGGACCAGACTTCCCCACAGGAGCCTATATCTACGGTCTGCAGGGTGTTCGTGATGCCTACGAGACGGGTAGGGGCCGTATTGTGATGCGTGCCAAGGCTGAGATAGAGTCTGGCGAGACCCACGACAAGATTGTCGTCACCGAGATTCCCTATGGTGTCAACAAGGCCGACCTCGTGAAGTATATCGCTGACCTCGCCAACGAGCATAAGATAGAAGGTGTGGCCAACGTCAACGACGAGTCCGGTCGTCAGGGTATGCGTATCGTGGTCGACTGCAAGCGTGATGCCAATGCCAATGTGTTGTTGAATAAACTGTTTAAGATGACGGCTCTACAGAGCTCATTCTCAGTGAATAACATCGCCTTGGTAAAGGGTCGTCCCCGTCTGCTCACACTGAAGGAGTGCGTCAAGTACTTCGTTGAGCACCGTCATGATGTGACCATCCGTCGCACCAAGTACGACCTGAAGAAAGCCCAGGAGCGTGCCCACATCCTCGAGGGTTTGATCATTGCCGTCAACAATATCGACGAGGTCGTACATATTATCAGAAACAGCAAGACCCCCAGTGACGCCCAGCGTAACTTGGAGGCCCGCTTCAACCTCGACGAGTTGCAGTCCAAGGCTATCGTCGACATGCGTCTGAGCCAGTTGACCGGTCTGCGTGTCGACCAGCTGCACCAGGAGTTCGACGATCTGATGAAGCTCATCGCCGACCTGGAGGAAATCCTGAACAACCCCGAGCGTTGTAAGGAAGTCATGAAGCAGGAGCTGCAGGAGGTGAAGGAGAAGTATGGCGACGACCGTCGTACCGAGATTATCCCCTTCGACCACGAGTTCAATGCCGAGGACTTCTATCCCGACGATCCCGTTGTCATCACCATCTCCCACATGGGTTATGTCAAGCGCACCAAGCTCGACGAGTTCCATGAGCAGGGACGTGGCGGCGTGGGTGCCAAGGCTGCCCGTCATCGTGACAACGACTTCACCGAGTATATCTATCCTGCCACCATGCATAACACGCTGCTCTTCTTCACCCAGAAGGGACGCTGCTACTGGCAGAAGTGCTACGAGATTCCCGAGGGCGACAAGAACTCGAAGGGCCGTGCTATCCAGAACATGCTGAACATCGAGCCCGACGACGCCATCAATGCCGTCTTGCGTGTGAAGAACTTCAACGACGAGGAGTTCCTGAAGTCACACTATGTTGTCTTCGCCACCAAGCAGGGTATCATCAAGAAGACACGCCTCGACCAATATAAGAATGTACGCGCGGCAGGTGTGCGCGCTATCAATATTAATGAAGGCGACGAGGTGGTAGGTGTTCGTCTGACCAACGGCAACAACGAGCTGCTGCTCGCCAACCGCAACGGACGTGCCGTACGCTTCCACGAAGACCAGGTACGTACCATGGGACGTGTCTCTACCGGTGTCATCGGTATGCGTATCGATGGTGGCGACGACGAGGTTGTCGGCATGGTATGTGTCAACGATCCCGCTACAGAGACCATCATGGTTGTCTCTGAGAATGGCTATGGCAAGCGCTCCGACATCGAGGACTACCGCAAGACCAACCGTGGTACCAAGGGTGTCAAGACGCTCGCTGTCACGGAGAAGACCGGTCGTCTGGTAGCCATCAAGGTGGTCACCGACGAGAACGACCTCATGATCATCAATAAGTCGGGCATCCTCATCCGCCTGAAAGTTGCTGACGTCCGTGTCATGGGACGTGCCACCCAGGGCGTCCGTCTCATCAACCTCACCAAGAAGAACGACACCATTGCTTCTGTCTGCAAGGTGATGTCCAACCAGGAAGAGGATGTGGAGGAAGCTGAGATTGTTGACGAGGAACTGAACCAAGAACAATAATTGTCTAACCAATAAATGAAAATCGTATGAAGAAAGTAATTGTAATGGCAATCGCCCTCATGGCCAGCACCATGACCTTTGCCAAGAGTGATGCTATCAAGCTCATCACCAAGTCAAAAGACTATGCCGAGGCCGTTCAGCTGGTAAAACAGCACCTGAACGAGTTGGCTGACAATGCAGAGAAAGCAGAGGCCTACAACCACCTCGTGGAACTCGCCATGAACAAGGTGAGCAACGAGACTGGTACGATGACCGAGAACCAGATGGCTGTCCAGATGGGTACCGGTAAGGTGAAGCCCTACGACACCCTCGGACTGGCTAACGCCATCTGCGATGCCATCGAGAATGCCATCGAGTGTAATAAGTATGACCAGCTGCCCAACGCCAAGGGTAAGGTAAAGCCTCAGTTCGAGAAGAACGCCGCCCGTCTGTGGGCCGTTCGCTCTCACCTTGTCAACATCGGTCAGGAAGCAGCCCGCAAGGGTGACAATGCCTCCGTGCTGAAGTTCTGGGGTATGTTCACCGACTCTGCTGCTGATCCCTATTTCGCAGCCATGGACAAGACTCCCGAGAAGGAGTATGCCGGACAGGTTGCCTTCTTCGCTGGTCGTTATGCTTTCGACGCCAAGGATATGGCACGTGCCAACCGTTATTTCGAGATTGCCAAGAAGGATCCCACCCAGAAGCAGGATGCTGAGAACTTCCAGCTCTATGCCATGCGTTCTAACCTGAAGAACCATGCTGACTCACTGGCTTTCGTTGACCAGCTGAAGCAGATGTATGCCGCTGAGCCCGAGAACGAGGTCATCGTAGATGCTATCAACGGCATGTACGAAGGTCTTGACAAGAAGGCCCAGAACGAGTTCCTCGACCAGCACCTGGCTAAGTATCCCAACTCCTTCACAGCACTGGCTAACAAGGGTCTGATGGCCGTTAATGCCAACAATGCCGAGGAGGGTGCCATGTGGCTCCGCAAGGCTGCTGCTGCCAAGCCCGACAATGCTGTCGTATTCACCTATCTGGGTGCTTGCCTCAGTGTACAGGCTGCCAACGAGAACGATGCTGCCAAGAGCAAGGAGCTCTACAAGCAGGCCATCGAAGCCTTCGACAAGGCTAAGGAACTCGACCCCAACAAGCAGGTTGCCAACTGGGGCTACAACCGCTACCAGGCCTACTATGGTCTCTATGGTGCCGACGATCCTAAGACCAAGGCTGCAGAAGCAGATAAATAAGAGGTGAGAGGTAAGAAGTAAGAGGTGAGAGAATAGCTTGATAAACTCAGGCATTTCTCTCACCTCTTTCATTTCTCTCACCTCTCACCTCTAAACACTCATAAATTCCTCCAAGAATTCATGAAGCCTCAGTAGGCCGTACGAGCCGTTGACGCAGGAGGTCTCGTCGTAGTGTTGTACGTCGTCGGGAGTGATTCCCGGGTACCAGATGATGAAGGGTACTGGTTCGTTGACGTGGATGCGCAGTTCGACGGGAGTGGGATGGTCGGGCAGTATGGCGATGCATACGGGTTCGTCCATCTGTTGTACCGCCTCGTAGATGGGCTTGATGAGTCGCTTGTCGAGGTAGTCGATGGCTTTCAGTTTGAGGTCGATGTCGCCGTCGTGCCCTGCCTCGTCAGTAGCTTCTACGTGTACGAAGACGAAGTCGTCCGTGCGCAGGGCGTCGATGGCCGCCTGTGCCTTTCCCTCGTAGTTGGTGTTGGCCAGTCCGGTGGCTCCCGGTACTTTGATGATGCGCAGTCCGGCATATTTGCCGATGCCTTGTATGAGGTCTACGGCAGAGATGACGGCACCGCTCTTGATTTGTGGATACTGCTCCATCAGTGTCTGCATGGATGGACGATAGCCTCCACTCCAGGGCCAGATGCTGTTGGCCTGACGCTCGCCTTTGGCAGCCTTGGCCAGGTTGTAGGGGTGCTTGGCAAGCAATTCCTGGGAGCGCACGATGAGGTCATTCAGCAGGTCAGCGGTGGCTTGGGGGGATAATGGGGCCGATGGGGCTGATGGGGCTGATGGGTCAGCTTTGACCAGCAGGGGGCGCCAGGGCTCGTTGGGATGGTCGTGTGGCGGATTGCAGATGATGTGTTTGTTGCCGCCTTTGATGACGAGCAGGTGGCGATATTGGATGCCACAGATGAACTTGACGCGTTCAGATCCTAGGTGTTGGTTGAGGTATGCTATGAGCTGGCGGGCATCCTCTGTTTCCAGGTTGCCGCCATTATGGGTGATTATTTTTCCGTCTTCCAGGGTGATGATGTTACAGCGGATGGCGAAGTCGTCGTCAGCCATCTCGTAGCCTATGCTGGCAGCCTCCAGGGGTCCACGTCCTTCATACACCTTGTTGAGGTCGTAGCCTAGGATGGCTGTGTTGGCCACTTCCGAACCGGGAGGGAATCCTTCAGGTACGGTGACGAGGCGTCCTGTGCGCCCTTCGCGCGCCAGCATGTTCATATATTCCGGTCGTGCATATTGCAGGAGTGTTTGATTGCCGAGGCTGGCCACCTGGTGGTCAGCCATACCGTCTCCGAGAATGATGATATGTTTCATAGCGGCTTAGATGTTAGCAATCGACATGATGTTGGCAAACACGCCGGCAGCAGTGACGGAGGCTCCGGCACCATAGCCCTGTATCTGCATGGGATATTCCTTGTAGCGCTCAGTGGTCAGCAATACGATGTTGTTGGAGCCCTCGAGGTTATAGAACGGATGATTGCGGTCTACCTCTCTCAGGGCGACGTTCGTCTTGCCGTGTTCCATCGTAGCCACGAAGCGCCAGCGCTTACCCTGCGCCTCCAACTGTTGGCGACGTTTTTCGAAGTCTGCATCAAGTGCAGGCAGCTGTTGCCAGAAGTCGTCGACACTGCCTTTGAAGAACTCGTCGGGCACGAAGAGGTGTTTCTCGACATCCTGTTGCTCCACCTGATAGCCAGCCTCACGGGTGAGGATGACCAGCTTGCGCACCACGTCGGTACCGCTGAGGTCGATGCGTGGGTCCGGTTCGGAATAGCCCTGTTCCTTGGCACGTCGTACGGTCTCTGAGAAGGGCACGTCGGCACTGATCTCGTTGAAGATGAAGTTGAGCGTTCCTGACAGCACCGCCTCGATTTTCAGGATCTCGTCACCTGAGTTGCGCAGGTCGTTGATGGTTCCGATGATAGGCAGTCCGGCACCCACGTTCGTCTCGTAGCGGAACCACACGCCGCGGTCGCGGGCTGTCTTCTTCAGTCGGAGGTAGGCGTCATAGTCGCTGGAAGCCGCTATCTTGTTGGCGGCAATGACGCTGATGTTATGTTCGAGGAATGACTGGTACAGTGCTGCGATGTCCTTGCTTGCCGTACAGTCTACGAAGACGGCGTTGAAAATGTTCATCTGGATGATGGCATCGCCCAGTTTCTGTTCCGGTAGCGGTGCATTCGTCAGCTGTTCCTTATAGTTGGCGAGGTCGATACCGTCGCGGTCGAGGATGTATTTCTTCGACGAGGCGATACCCACCACGTTGAGTTTCAGTCCGTTGCGCTGCATCAGCACCTCATACTGCGAGCGAATCTGTTCGATGAGCATGCCACCCACCGTTCCGACACCGCAGATGAAGAGGTTGAGCACCTTATATTCTGAGAGGAAGAACGAGTCGTGCAGCACGTTGAGTGACTTGCGCAGGAAGCGTCCGTCAACGACAAACGAGATGTTCGTCTCCGAGGCACCCTGTGCACAGGCGATGACGGAGATTCCCGAGCGTCCCAGGGTGCCAAACAGCTTACCTGCAATACCCGGGGTGTGTTTCATGTTCTCACCGACGATGGCGATGGTGGCAAGACCACTCTCCGCATGCATGGGGAACATGGCACCCGTCTCTATCTCCTTGGCAAACTGTTCGTTCAGCACCTCTACGGCAGCCTCGGCATCCTCGTCGCGCACACCGATAGACGTTGAGTTCTCTGACGACGCCTGGCTGACCATGAACACGGAGATGCCCTTGTTGGCGAGGGTGGTGAAGATACGTCTGTTGACACCGATGACACCCACCATCGAGAGACCTGTCACCGTGATGAGGGTGGTGCCCTTGATGCTGGAGATACCCTTGATGGGTTTCTGGTCGTTCTCGATATGGTCTTTGATGAGTGTTCCCGGGTGTTCCGGGTTGAAGGTGTTCTTCACCTTGATGGGTATGTTCTTGACGCAGACGGGGTAGATGGTAGGCGGATAGATGACCTTGGCACCGAAGTTACAAAGCTCCATCGCCTCGATATACGACAGTTCGTTGATGGTATAGGCTGTCTTGATGACACGCGGGTCAGCGGTCATGAAACCGTCGACATCCGTCCATATCTCCAGTACCTCGGCATCGAGGGCTGCTGCGATGATGGCAGCGGTATAGTCAGAGCCGCCTCTTCCGAGGTTGGTGGTCTCCCCAGTGTCACGGTCGCGCGAGATGAATCCCGGTACGACAGCCACCGTTTTATTCGTTGCAGTAGCACTGCAACATACGGGACGGAAGGCCTCACGCACCAAGCGGTTGGTCAGTTCTGAGTCCAGCGTATGCTTGCCGTTCTTGCGTTCTGTGCGGATGAAGTCGCGGCTGTTCATGCGGATGCCGCCCTTGATGAGCGACGCCACGATATTGGATGACAGGCGTTCACCGTAGCTGACGATGGCAGCCTGTGTCTTTTCACTCAGGTCGTGGATGAGGAAGACACCGTAATAGATGCTCTTCAACTGGTCGAAGAGCTGGTCTACCTTATTAAATAAGTCTACACGTTTCTTGTCATCCGTGATGATGGTGTCTATCATCTGGTGATGGCGCGTCACCATGGCGTCGAATTCCTCACGCCACCGGTCATCACCGTTCAGCGCCATTTGCGAGGTTCCTATCAACTTGTCGGTGATGCCGCCAAGTGCGCTTACTACCACTACGACAGGTTGCGTCCGAGCCTCTGTCTCCACGATTTTCTTCAAGCTAAGAATGCTTTTCACGGAACCTACGGACGTTCCGCCAAATTTAAGTACTTTCATATTGCTATGCGATTTATCTTACCTGACGGTACCCCTGAACGAGCGGGGCTTCTTTCCATCGGCGCGACAAAATTAGTACAAAAAGGCGAAAAACACAAAAGAAAACGCGTTTTTTTTCATCATGTCGTAAAAAAGCATTAACTTTGCAGTCTGTTATGAATACGCAAGAGATACATATTAGCGAATATAACTACGATCTGCCCGACGAGCGCATTGCGAAATTCCCGAAGGCAGAGCGTGACCAGTCGAAACTGCTCATCTACCATCATGGTGAGGTGGGAGAGGACCTCTTCTTCAACCTGCCCAAGTACTTGCCCAAGGGTGCACTCATGGTGTTCAACAATACCAAGGTTATCCAGGCCCGCCTGCATTTCCGCAAGGAGACGGGAGCGCTGATCGAGGTGTTCCTCCTGGAACCTGCCCAGCCTGCTGACTACGAACAGATGTTCCAGACTACGGAACGATGCTCGTGGCTCTGTCTGGTGGGTAACCTGAAGAAATGGAAGGAAGGGGCGCTGACGAGAGTCCTGCAGGTGAAGGATGAACAGGTGGTGCTGACGGCTGCCCGTCGTGGGGAACATGGTACCAGTCAGTGGGTGAACTTCTCGTGGGACAACCCCCAGGTGAACTTTGCCGAGATACTGGATGCCATTGGTGAGCTGCCCATCCCTCCCTATCTCAACCGTGAGACGCAGGAGAGTGACAAGACCACCTACCAGACGGTGTATTCAAAGATCAAGGGCAGTGTGGCTGCTCCTACTGCCGGCCTGCACTTCACCAACCGTGTGTTGGAAGCCCTCGATGCCCATGGCATAGAACGTGAGGAGCTGACGCTACACGTGGGTGCCGGCACCTTCAAGCCTGTGAAGAGCGACACCATCGGACAGCATGAGATGCACACGGAATATGTGGCTGTCAAGCGCCATACCCTGGAACGTCTGCTGGCTCACGACGGACAGGCCATTGCCGTAGGTACTACCAGTGTCCGCACGTTGGAGAGCCTCTATTATATGGGGTTGAAGGTGATGAACTGTCCCGACCTGACGGAAGAGCAGTTGCATGTTAATCAGTGGGAGCCGTATCAAGAGGTGAGAGGTGAGAGGGGAGAGGTGAGAGAAATGATTAGAGGTCAGAGGTCAGAGGTAAGAGGTGTGGAAGCCCTTCGGGCTTTGATGGACTGGATGGACCGTCATCGGCTCACCACGCTGCATTCCTCGACACAGATTATCATTGCGCCCGGCTATAACTATCATATCGTGAAGATGCTGGTCACCAATTTCCACCAGCCCCAGTCCACGTTGCTGTTGTTGGTCAGTGCCTTCGTGAAAGGCGACTGGCACCGCATCTACGACTATGCGCTGGCCCACGACTTCCGCTTCCTGAGCTATGGCGATTCCTCGCTGTTGATACCGTAGGTGTGTGAGTAATAATATATTGAAAACCAATTAATTAGATACGATAATATGAAGTACGGATTTATCAAAGTGGCAGCTGCTGTTCCTGCTGTGAGAGTGGCTGATGTGGAGTATAACGTACAAGAGATAGAGCGCCTGATAGGTCTTGCTGACGGAGAGGGCGCTGAGGTGGTCTGTTTCCCGGAACTCTGTGTGACGGGATATAGTTGTCAGGACCTCTTCAAGGAACAGCTGTTGCTGTCGAAGGCTGAGGACGGCCTGATATCCCTGCTTGACTTCACCCGTAAACTCGATATCATCTGTGTGGTAGGCATGCCCGTGCAGATTGGCGGCCTGTTGCTCAACTGTGCCGTAGTCATTCAGAGCGGTACG
The DNA here is from genome assembly GCF_900107705.1 of Prevotella sp. tc2-28. Classification (GTDB taxonomy): domain Bacteria; phylum Bacteroidota; class Bacteroidia; order Bacteroidales; family Bacteroidaceae; genus Prevotella. Next base: position 300,295 of record NZ_FNRE01000002.1, on the reverse strand, counting down.
TTGCTGGGTGTCGTTCCCAAGACCTACCTGCCTAATTATAATGAGTTCTATGAGAAGCGTTGGTTCGCCTCCGCCTTCGACTTGAACCCCACGGAGACCTATCTGGCTGGAACGCCTATCACCGTGTCGTCAGAGCCACAGCTCTTCCAGACCGGCGATGGTGTTAAGTTCGGCATTGAGATATGCGAAGACGTGTGGGCACCCATACCGCCCAGCAACAACCTGACGATGGCTGGTGCTGACATCATCCTGAACTGCTCCGCCAGCGACGAGCTGATAGGCAAGCACCGCTACCTGCGCTCCCTGTTGGCACAGCAGAGTGCCCGTACCATCAGCGGCTACGTCTATGCCTCGTGTGGCTTTGGCGAGTCGACACAGGATGTCGTCTACGGTGGCAATGCCATGATTTTCGAGAATGGCAAGCTCCTTGCCGAGGGCGATCGCTACTCGTTTCAGCCCCAGTTGCTGGTGAGCCAGATTGACGTGGAGCGTTTGCGCACGGAGCGCCACACCAACACCACCTTTATCTGTGCGCAGCGTGATGCGGAAGCCATCGTCGTCGATGCCAAGTCGAAGCAGTCTGACGATCCTTTCCAGTTAGTCAGGGATATCGACCCGCATCCCTTCATCCCCTCCCATACGGAGATGGCAGAGACCTGCGAGGAAATCCTGAATATCCAGACTGCCGGTCTTGCCAAACGACTGACGCACACCCATTGTGAACATGTGGTGGTAGGTATCAGTGGTGGACTGGACTCCACGCTGGCGTTGCTCGTCTGCGTGCGTACGTTCGATAAGCTGGGACTGGACCGCAAGGGCATCATTGGTGTGACGATGCCCGGATTCGGAACTACCGACCGTACTCACGACAATGCTGCTTCGCTGATGCAGACGCTCGCCATCTCACAGATGGAGATACCTATTGGCAAGGCTGTCATGCAGCATTTCGAGGACATTGGTCATGATGCCACCAGGCATGATGCCACCTACGAGAACGCACAGGCCCGTGAGCGTACCCAAATCCTGATGGACCTCGCCAACAAGTTCAATGCCTTGGTGGTAGGTACCGGTGACCTCTCAGAGCTGGCGTTGGGATGGGCCACCTATAATGGAGACCACATGTCGATGTATGGCGTGAATGCCGGCATCCCCAAGACACTGATCCAGTATGTCATACGCTATATCGCCCTGTTGCCGATGTTCAGTGCCCAGCGCGACACGTTGATAGACATTGTCAACACCCCGATATCACCTGAGCTGACACCTGCTGACGAGCAGGGTAACATCAAACAGAAGACGGAAGACCTGGTAGGTCCCTACGAGCTCCACGACTTCTTCCTCTACTATTTCCTGCGCTTTGGCTTCGGACCAGCCAAGATCTACCTCATGGCACAGAAAGCCTTTGGCGATGCTTATCCGAAGGAGACCATCAAAAAGTGGCTGACCACGTTCTGTCGTCGTTTCTTCTCGCAGCAGTTCAAGCGTTCTTGTCTGCCTGACGGTCCCAAGGTGGGCAGTGTGTCGCTCTCACCGCGTGGTGACTGGCGTATGCCGAGTGATGCCTGCAGCACATTATGGTTGAAGGAGTGTGAGGAGTTGTAGTCATGGAACTGATAACGAGTGCCCAGAACCCCAAGGTGAAGCGCCTGCTGGCGTTGCAGCAGAAGTCTGCTGAGCGTCGCAGCAGTGGTCTCTTCGTGGTGGAAGGTCGTCGTGAGATAGAGCGTTGCATCAGCAGCGGCTACCAGGTGGACACCCTTTTCTGGTGTCCTGACATCTTCGGACCCGAAGAACCCGAGGTTGCTGGTGCCCGTATTTTCCAGGTGACTGCCGATATATATAATAAGGTGGCCTACCGTGGAGGTACCGAAGGTATCATTGCAGAAGTGGTCTGTCGACCGCACACCCTCCAGGACCTGAAGTTACAGCAGCATCCCCTCGTCGTGGTGATGGAAAGTGTCGAGAAGCCCGGCAACGTAGGAGCCATCCTCCGTTCCGCTGATGCTGCCAACGTCGATGCTGTCATTGTGTGCGACCCCCTCTGCGACCTGTACAACCCCAATCTCATCCGTGCCTCCGTAGGTGCCTTCTTCAGTGTGCCCTGTGTGGCCTGTACCTCCGAGGAGTGCATCCAGTGGCTGAAGGACAACGGCATTCAGATTCTGACCGCCCAGTTGCAGGACTCCTCCAACTATTACGAGACCGACATGACACAGCCCACCGCCATCGTGATGGGTACCGAGGCTACCGGTCTCACCGACAAGTGGCGCCAGGCCGCCGATGCCCACATCCGCATCCCCATGCTCGGCATAGGCGACTCCCTGAATGTCAGTGTCTCTGCCGCCATCCTCATGTTTGAAGCAGTCAGGCAGCGCAGCTGCTTTATTTAGTTTACTGTTTACCGTTTACAGTTTACTGTTTACCGTTTACTGTTTACCGTTTCTTGCGCTCCGTAGGTGCTCAGGCGAGCAAGCTCGGAGTCCCGTTTACCGTTTATTGGAGGTAAGCTCTCACCTCTCTCCACTCACCTCCAAATTGTTCCTGTTAACGTTCCCGTTCCCGTTAACGTTAAAAATCCTCATAAATGATGATTGCGAGTGTAAAGGAAAAGCAGTACCTTTGCACTCGCAAATTTTCAATGTGTAATAAACCTTATTAGTAATGAGAAAAATGCTTCTTATGTTCGGAGCTGTCAGCATGATGCTGCCTGCAGTGGCAGGAAACATCAGCGAATTGGCAGACTCTTCCCGTGTCTACGATTTGGACGAGGTGGTGGTCGTCGCTCAGTCCAAGGATTTCTACAAACTGCGTCAACAGCCCATGAGTGCCTCGGTACTGACCTCCAACGAGATGAACAAGTGGGGCATCTATGACCTTCGCGACGCCTCCGCCTTTGTTCCCTCCTTCGTGATGCCCGCCTATGGGTCGCGCTATACGTCGTCGATGTATGTCAGAGGTATTGGCTCGCGCATCAACAGTCCCTCGATGGGTGTTTATGTGGATAACATGCCGCTGATGAGCAAGTCGGCATTCAACACGCATTTCTACGGACTGGACCGTGTCGACGTGCTTCGTGGACCTCAGGGAACGCTCTACGGCATCAATAGCGAGGGTGGACTGGTGCGTATCTTCACCAAGAACCCCATGAACTACCAGGGCACTGACCTCCGTGTCAGTGTAGGCACCCATTTCCACCGCACCGTAGAGGCTGCCCATTATCACAAGTTCAGTGACCAGCTGGCCCTTTCGTTGGCTGGTTTCTATAACGGAACCAACGGATTCTTCCGCAACGAATTCAATCAGGAGCGTGCTGACAAGATGGACGAGGCCGGTGGCAGACTGCGTTTGGTGGCCAAGCCCTCCACGCGGCTGACCTTCGACCTGATGGCCGACTATCAGTTCGTACGCCAGAACGGTTTTCCCTACGGTTTGCTGGATGCCGACCGCAAGTATGCAGCCCATCCCAACACCAACCGTCAGGGCAACTACAAGCGTAACATGCTGAACACCGGCCTCAACGTGAACTATGCCGCTGACTGGGCTGACCTCATCTATACCGCCAGCTGGCAGTATCTCAACGACGATATGCTGATGGATATCGACTACCGTCCCCTCGACTTCATGCACATGCAGGAGAAACAGTTGCAGAACACGATCACTCAGGAACTCATGCTGAAAAGTCATCAGTTGGGTATCTGGCAAGGCACCACTGGACTCTTCTTCTCACACCAGTGGCTGAAGACCGACGCCCCTGTGTTCTTCGATACCGATATGAACAAGTTCCTCTCGAAGACTATTGAGGACTATGCCTACTATGGTATGCTCAACTCGATGGCAAAGCGTATGGGTATGGAGGCTGCCAAGGCAATGATTGAACGTGCCGGAGGCTGTCATATCACGATGGATACCGAGACGATTCCCGGCTTGTTCCGCACTCCCCAGACCAACTATGGTCTCTTCCACGAGTCCAACATCCTGCTCACTGACCGTCTGAAGGCCACCCTGGGATTCCGCTATGATATCACACGGAACAAGATCGACTATGCCACCAGTGCTATTACCCACCTCGACGAGAACGTGATGGGTGTCAACGTGAAGGCTACCGTGCGCTCCGTCCTCGAACATCAGGAGGATGCCACCTTCAACCAGTTCCTGCCTAAAATAGGATTGACCTACCGCATCGACAACAGCGGCAGCAATGTCTATGCCCTCGTATCGAAAGGCTATCGTGCCGGTGGTTTCAATATCCAGATGTTCAGCGACATCCTCCAAAGCGAGTTGCAGTCACAGGCCCAGTCAGTACGTGGCGACATGGAGATTGCCCACGACGAGCAAAGCTACGACAACATCCGCAACACCATTCAGTACCGTCCCGAAGAGTCGTGGAACTATGAGGTAGGTACCCACCTGAACCTCTTCGACAATGTCCTGCACCTCGACCTCAGTGCCTACTATATGCAGATTCGCAACCAGCAGCTGTCCGTCTTTGCCACACAGTATGGCTTTGGCCGTTCCATGGTGAATGCCGGCAAGAGCTACAGCTGCGGTGTGGAGGCAACACTGCGTGGTAGCGCTTTCGACGACCATCTGAACTGGGGGATCAGCTACGGCTATACCCGCGCTAAGTTCAAGGAGTATATGGACAGCGTCAGCGTAGACGGCAAGACGTCGCCCATCGACTATTCCGGCAAGTATGTGCCCTTCGTTCCTCAACACACGCTGGCAGCCAATGCCGACTATCGCTTCGACGTGGACAGTCCTGTGTTGCACAGCCTGACCGTGGGTGTCAACATGAACGCACAGGGTAAGACCTACTGGGATTCTGCCAATAGCTACGACCAGCAGTTCTACATGCTGCTGGGCGCCCATATTGATGCCGACCTGTCACCTGTTACCGTTTCGGTATGGGGACGCAACCTGACCAACAACAATTATAATACATTTGCCATCGACAGCAATTTTGGTGGCGAGAAACTTTACTTCGCCCAGCGAGGTAATCCGTTCCAGATGGGTGTTGATATAAGTATTCATTTTTAATTAAAACACGGCAAAATAGTTAAAGACGTTAAAATTAACGGAATTAATTAACTAAAAGACTTCTTCATATCGGGGAAAATGTTAATTTTGCAACCGATATGAAGAAGTCTACTATTTGGGCAATAGCCACCATCATGGGATTCTCGTTCCTGGCGCTGCTCTTCCTTCAGTTCTCCTATGTCGAGGAGATGGTCAAGATGAAGAAGGAGCAGTTCGATGAGAGTGTGAACCGCTCGCTCTACCAGGTCTCCCGTAATATGGAGATGAACGAGACCCTCCGTTACCTGGAGAAGGATGTCAATGCGACGGAGCGCAGGGCGTTCACGCAAGACTCCGTGATGGTCGACGGACTCGATGGCACCATCAAGCATTCCCACCAGTTTGCAGTGGCTGCTGACGACGGCACCGTCTACTCGTCATTCCAGCTGAAGACCTTCGAGATGAAGCCCGCCTCCATCCCCAAGGCCATCATCATGCGCAAGGATAAGAACACGTTGGCAGATGCCACCAAGTCGATGCAGGAGATAGTGCGCAACCGCTATGTCTATCAGAAGGCATTGCTCGACGAGGTGGTCTATAACATCCTGTATACCGCCAGCGACAAACCCCTGAAGGAGCGTGTCAATTTCCGCATGCTCGACCAGGATATCCGTACCGAGCTCATCAACAACGGCATCAATATTCCCTATCATCTGACCGTCTCTACCACTGATGGTCGTGAGGTCTACCGTTGTCCTGACTATACCGACGAAGGTAAGGAATATACCTACGAGAAGGTGCTTTTCCGCTACGACCCGCAGTCTAAGCGTGGTGTCGTGCGCATCCACTTCCCCGAGATGAACTCCTACATCTTCTCCAGTGTGCGCTTCATGATCCCCAGCATCATCTTCACCATCGTGCTGCTCATCACCTTTATCTTCACCATCGTCGTCATCTTCCGTCAGAAGCGGTATACCGAGATCAAGAACGACTTCATCAACAACATGACACACGAGTTGAAGACTCCGATAGCCTCCATCTCGCTGGCTGTCCAGATGATGAACGACGACTCCGTCACGAAGTCCGAGCAGATGACCAAGCACCTCGGTGGTGTCATTGCCGACGAGACGAAACGCCTTCGCTTCCTCGTGGAGAAGGTGCTCCAGATGTCGATGTTCGACAAGAAGAGCATCATCTTCAAGAAGAAAGAGCTCGACCTCAACGAGATGGTGGAGCAGATAGCCCAGACCTTCACCCTGCGTGTGGAGCATACGGGAGGCAAGATATACACCCAGATAGAAGCCGTCGACTCCGCCATCTATGTCGACGAGGTACATTTCCAGAATGCCATCACCAACCTGATGGACAATGCCGTGAAGTACCGCAAGCAAGACGAACCCCTCGACATCTACATCCGTACCTGGAACGACTCCGACAAGCTCTACCTCTCCATTCGCGACACCGGCCAGGGCATCAAGAAGGAGAACCTCCGCAAGATCTTCGATAAGTTCTACCGTGTACACACCGGTAACAAGCACGACGTCAAAGGCTTCGGCCTCGGCCTTGCCTACGTCAAAAAAGTCGTCGACCTCCACCAAGGCGAAATCAAAGCCGAAAGTGAAGTAGGGAAGGGCACCAAGTTCACGATCTCACTACCTATCTTTGAGGTAAGTGGAGAGAGGTAAGAGAATAGTTAAATACTAAAATTGAACAATAAATAGTAAATTGTAAATAGTCAAATTGTAAATTATCATTATGGACGAAAAGCTGAAAATTCTTCTTTGTGAAGACGACGAGAACCTTGGAATGTTGTTGCGCGAATACCTCGCAGCAAAGGGTTACATGGCAGAACTCTGCCCCGATGGAGAGGTAGGCTACAAAGCCTTCCTGAAGACTAAGTTCGACATCTGTGTCCTTGACGTGATGATGCCTAAGAAGGACGGTTACACACTGGCCCAGGAGATCCGTCAGGCCAATGCCGAAATTCCTATCATCTTCCTCACAGCCAAGACACTGAAGGAAGACATCCTCGAAGGCTTCAAGATTGGTGCCGACGACTACATCACCAAGCCCTTCTCCATGGAGGAACTGGTGCTCCGCATCGAAGCTATCCTACGTCGTGTACGTGGCAAGAAAAACAAGGAGAGTTCCGTCTACCGCATCGGTCAGTTCACCTTCGACACCCAGAAGCAACTGCTCACCATTGGTCAGAAGCAGACCAAGCTGACCACCAAGGAGAACGAGCTGCTGGCCCTGCTCTGCTCACACACCAATGAGATCCTGCAGCGTGACTTCGCCCTGAAGACCATCTGGATTGACGATAACTACTTCAATGCCCGCTCCATGGACGTCTACATCACGAAGCTGCGCAAGCACCTCAAAGACGATCCTCAGATCGAGATCATCAACATCCATGGCAAGGGTTATAAACTCATTGCACCGGAGCAAGATTAACCTTAACGGGAACGTTAACGGGAACGGGAACGGGAACCTTAACGTTAACCCTAACCTTAACGTTCTTGAGACCTACGGAACAAGCGAGCAAGCTCGAGCGAACGGGAACAATATACAGTAAACGGGACTCCGAGCTTTGCTCGCCTGAGCACCTACGGAGCGCAAGAAACGGTAAACTGTAAACAGTAAACTGTAAACTGTCAAGGCTGCGATTAAGCGAGAGCAAATAAAGCTTGCTTTAGATTTGCCGAGCGTGAGCAGGCTCGATACGAAGTATCAACTAACGAAAAAGTGAAAAAATCTTTTGCTAGATTTTTTCACTTTTCTTTGTTTATATCAAAAATAGTTACTATCTTTGCATTGCCCAAGCTGAAAAACTGAAGTCGAAAGACGGAGGTGGTAGGGTGGGTATTACATTGGAAATGGCGTCTACTGCGCTTTGTTTTGGTTAGTCGAATCTCGCAAATTCCTACAGTTCCAAGACATTGCAACGGTAAGATGCCCATATTTGGGAACAATTTAGTTTAATCTAAATATGTCTCAGCGTGGGGTCTTGCGTTGCTCGTTTTGAACTGAGGGCAATGCGAGAGCCTGACTAGCGGAATGAGCAACAGTGTTAGGCTCCCGCTTTTTTTGACACATGATAAAATGTGTCGGATTTTGCGTAAAGTTTTCCTAATGTTTTATTTATGTCAGTATAAAAAGGTTGCTGGGAAAGCACTGAGTAGTGAGCTGCATTTTTTATTTTTTCGAGTTTTCACTTACATCTTGTGTCCGTTACGCAGGCACTCTCTCTCTTTGTCTTTCCGCTCCCGCTTATGTCACGAAGTCTTGACGACATCAGTTGGTTCCCCATGTACTGTTCTTACAGGAGTGAACTGAAGGTAAAGAAGGAACTCGACCGTTTGCACGTACCGTACTATCTCCCGATGGAATATCAGTTGGTAGAGCACGATGGCGAGCGACGTCGCGAGCTCGTCCCTGCCATCCATAACCTCATCTTCGTGCACAGCAGTCAGCGAGAGATTACCAAGCTGAAGATGTATAACAAGAAATGTACCACCTTACAATATATGGTGAGCAATAGTGCCGACGACGAGAAGTCCGAGATCATTGTGGTGCCCAGTCGTGCCATGGAAAACTTCATCCGTGTCTCCTCCTCGCTCGACGAACATGTGCGCCACCTGACCTATAGCGACTACCTCGACAAGCAAGGCAAGCGTGTCCGCATCATCGACGGCAACTTCGCCGGTGTCGAGGGTGTCATCAAGCGCATCAAGCGCGACCGCATCGTCGTCGTTCTTCTTAAAGGCATCGCCGCCGTCGCCATCACGCAACTACCCCCAAGTTTCATCGAACTAATCGATGACAAAGAAGTAAGTGGTAACCAATAACCCGCTCGAGCATCGCTCGCTTAGTTAACGTTAAGGTTAGGGTTAAGGTTAACATATAAACAGTAAAGGCTGCGATTAAGCGAGAGCAAATAAAGCTTGCTTTAGATTTGCCGAGCGTGAGCAGGCTCGATACGAAGTATCAACGGTAAACAGTAAACGGTAAACAGTAAACAGTAAACAGTAAACGGTAAACAAGAAACAGTAAACCAAAAAATATGAATTTACGAATATTATTATTAAGTTTTCTCCTTTGTTGTATGCACCTCACGGTTTCCGCTCAGATGAGCGACCAGCAGGTGTTGCAGTTCATTGCCTCAGAGGCTCGGGCAGGGACCTCACAGGCTCAGATTGTCACCAAGCTCATGCAGAAAGGAGCGAAGATCGACCAGATTCGTCGTTTACGCAATCAGTACGACGACCAGCTCTCCAAGCGTGGTCTTTCCGCTGCTGCCGATGGTGCTGTCCAGATGGCCACGCGCCGCATGTCAGGCAATTCTGATGGTACGACCTCCCAGGAGTTGAATACCGCCAAGGTAGGTACGTCAGGAACAATCGAGACCGATGCCAGTGCTGATGTGGAGAAAGTCGAGAACGACGTGCAGGCCACACAGGGCCAGGCACCTGATGCCGCTGGCAAGCGAGTCTTTGGTCGTGATATCTTCCGTCAGGCCAACCCCAATTTCCAGCCCAATGCCAACATGCCCATCCCCGACAACTATGTCTTGGGTCCCGGCGACCAAGTCGTCGTCGATATCTATGGCGCTTCCCAAAACACCATAATCCATACCATTAGCCCTGAGGGAACCATCACCGTTTCCGGTTATGGTCCTATCTACCTCAGTGGCCTCTCTGTAGCAGGAGCCCAAAAGAAGTTGCGCAATACGCTGGGTTCCCGCTATAAGAGCAGCGACCTCAAGGTGACCATCGGCAATACCCGTACCATTCAGGTGAATATCATGGGAGAGGTGCGTAGTCCTGGCACATATCACCTCTCAGCCTTTGCCAATGTGTTCTACGCCCTCTACCGTGCCGGTGGTACCAGCGACCTCGGTACCTTGCGTAATATCAAGGTCTACCATAATGGTCATCTGGTCACCGTTGTCGACCTCTACCAGTACATCCTCAACGGCCGTATGGCAGGCAATGTCCGCTTGCAGGACAATGACGTCATCATGGTGGAGCCCTACCAGGCCTTGGTGGGCATCACGGGAAATGTCAAGCGCCCCATGTTCTACGAGATGCGTAAGAACGAGTCGCTGTCCACCCTGTTGCGCTATGCCGGTGGCTATACCGGCGATGCCAACAAGAAGAGCGCCCGTCTGGTGCGCCAGTCTGGCGAGCACTATCAGGTGTATAATGTCAACGAGTTCGACATGGCCAATTTCACCCTTGAGGATGGTGATGCCGTGACCATTGACGGCATGATCAACCGTTTCGAGAACATGGTTGAGATCAAGGGTGCCGTGTTCCGTCCCGGCCAGTTCCATCTGGGTGGCAATGTGACGAGTGTCCGCTCGTTGGTCAAGGCTGCCGACGGACTGACAGAGGACGCCTTCACTGGTCGTGCCGTCCTGCACCGCCTGAAGGCAGACCGTTCGTTGGAGACCGTCTCCCTCGACCTGGCAGGCATCATGTCCGGTACGGCAGCTGATGTCCCCCTGCGCAACGAGGATGTGCTCTTCGTGATGACGCAGGAAGACCTCCGTCAGGAGCGCACCTTCACCATCACAGGTGAGGTGATGAGTCCCGGCACCTATGAGTATGCCACCAACACCACCATCCAGGACCTTATCGTCATGGCAGGTGGCTTGCGCGACCAGGCCTCCCTTGCCAAGGTGGAGGTCAGCCGTCGCATCCTCGACCCGTATGCTACTGCGAAGAGCAATGTCATTGCCAAGACCTTCACCTTCGATCTGAAGGACGGCCTCGTGATGACCGGCAGCCAGGGCTTCGTCCTCGAACCCTATGATGTTGTCCATGTCTATCGCAGCCCAGCCTTCAGTGCCGCCCGTAACATCTCCGTACGTGGTGAGGTCAACTACGAAGGCAACTTCACGCTGCCTACCAAGAAGATTCGCATCTCCGATGCCCTCAAGATGGCAGGTGGCATCACCGACGCCGCCTATCTGCGTGGCGCCCGCCTCGTCCGTCAGATGAACGCCGAGGAGCGCATGCGCGCCCAGTCCACCGTCAAGGCCCTGCGTAGCATTTTGACCGAGCGTGGCGACTCTATCTCCATGCAAGCCCTGGCAGCTGCAGAGAACACCTACCTGGTGGGTATCGACCTCGAGGCGGCTGTCAAGCACCCGGGTTCCGACAAGGACATCCTGATGCGTGAGGACGATGAGCTGTTCATCCCCGAATACTGTGGCATGGTTCGCATCTCCGGTGATGTGTTCTATCCCAATGTGGTCACCTACGAGGAAGGCAAGAGTGCCAAATACTATGTCAACGAGGCAGGAGGCTATGGCAACCGTGCCAAGAAGTCGAAGACCTTCATTGTCTACCAGAACGGCAATGTCGGTGTGGTCTCCAAGGGTGCCAAGCCCGAGCCGGGCTGCGAGATTATCGTACCCTCTAAGAAACGCCGCACCCCGCTCAACCTCGCAGGCATCACAGGCATCGGCACCTCTTTGGCATCCCTCGCCACTCTGATCATAGCCCTCACTAAACTCTAAATTTCTCATTTTCGTTTACAGTTTACCGTTTACAGTTTACCGTTTACCGTTTACCGTTTACCGTTTACAGTTTATTGTTTACCGGTTATTGGTTAACGTTTATTGTTTCCCGTTCCCGTTAAGGTTAAGGTTAGGGTTAAGGTTAGCGTTAACGTTAAGGTTAAAAATTTTTTCAAAATTTTATGAATATTGAAAATATTCAGGAAAAGGTTTCCTTTTCCAATGTCTGGCAAGACATGCTGAAGCATAAGAAACTTTTTTATAAAGTTCTCTCCATCACGTTCGTGCTGGCAGCTATTATCATGCTGAGCATCCCCAACTACTACAACTGTACCGTTATGCTTAGCCCTGAGTTGAGCAGCCGTAGCGGTGCCTCTGGTTTGGCCTCCCTCGCCAGCAGCTTCGGTGTTAATTTGGGTAACAATGGCGCAGGTTCTGAAGCCCTCTTCCCCACACTGTATCCTGACTTGGTCAACAGTACCGACTTCAAGACCACGCTCTTCCATGTGCCTGTCACCATCGAGGGCGATAAGGAAGAGGGTGAGGCAGACCGCACCATGTCTTACTACGATTACCTGAGCAACGAGCAGAAAGCCCCTTGGTGGAGTGCTGCTATGAAGGCTGTCCTCTCCATGCTTAAATCTGATGACTCCAAGCAAAACGATAAAGTCAATCCTTTCCGTCTGACTGAAGAGCAAGCAGACATCGTCAAGGCGATTAACAAGAATGTGGTCTGCGATGTCGATAAGAAGACCATGGTCATCACCATCTCCGTTACCGACCAAAACCCTGTTATCTGTGCCACGATGGCAGACACCGTCAAGAACCGCCTGCAGAACTTCATCACCGACTACCGCACTTCCAAGGTGCGTGTCGACCTCGATTACAACAAGAAGATCTACAAAGAGACCAAGGCCCGCTACGAGAAGGCACGTCAGAAATATGCCGAGTTCATGGACGCCAACCACGACATCATCTTGCAGACCGTCCGTCAGAAGCAGACCGACCTGGAGAACGAGATGCAGCTGCAGTACAACGCCTATACGCAGGTCGCCGCCCAGCTCCTGGCTGCCGAGGCTAAGGTACAGGAGGAGACCCCTGCCTTCACCACCCTGCAAAGTGCTACGGTCCCTGTTCAGAAGGAAGGTCCTAAGCGCACCCGTACCGTCCTGATTTTCCTCTTCCTCGCTTTCCTGGCTACTACAGTGTACTGCATCTACAAGGAAGGACACCTCATCCCCCTCTTCAAACCCTCCAATAGCCCGGAGGACGATCTTGACGACCTCTCCCTTACCGACCTTGCCCGTCTCCTTAAAGGCGACAAGGAATAAATTCTCTCGCGCACATTGCGCGTAATAGATAATTAAATTAAAAAAATAAATTATTGCCCCCCTATAAAGGGGGCAATGAATTTTAAAAAAGAAACAGGGATCCGTTGGCCGACCGTTTCCGCAGAGGTATTTGTTGTACGCACTTCTCATCATATCGAATCAATTTTAATTCTTTATCGGCTGCAAAGATACAAAATCCGCAAACACCTTATGTGACCAAAATGGTCACACAATCTGTAAAGAAATCCGAAATCCTTTCAAACTACTAACATAATTTAACATTTAGCCCCTCTCCAAATGAGTTAACTCATTTAATCGATCGAGTTAACTCATTCGATCCATCGAGTTAACTCACCTTTTTTCAGTCGTTAACGCACCCCCAAATACACAAAATATAATTACCCAAAATGTAAAAACCTTTCATAACCTAAATACCATAACGAAACACAGTCTTTTTGTAAGCTGTCAATTTTGACGTATTGTGTATGAACTGGAAAATGATACCGTTCTTCGACGAGTCAAGTGTACCAAAGAAACGATGAGGATTAGTTATAAGAAAGAAATCTATGTTGTTGGTTATTTAGTGGTACAATTGTGGATATTCAAATTACCTGATTATGGATACCTGCAAAAAGTCGTAGAAAGAATTCATGATTTACGTTATGAACTGGATGGAGTTCATAGTCATATCTCTTATTTGAAAATGCATCTCATTACTCGCAAACTCTTTCGTATTTGGCCAAGGTTTCGGATGTATGGTTGGATACTTTATAATAGGATTATGTTTAGGCTGATAGGTATTAAGTATGGACGAAATCTTAGGGTATATGACAAGGTCTGTATTAACGGTCGGGGGTGGTACATTGTTGGTGACGACTTTAGATTTACTTCGGGTGATAGTATAACCCCAATTTGTAGAAATATTAGAGGGGCACTGTACACAATGAATAAAGACGCTCGTATTGAAATCGGCAATCGGGTAGCTATCACATCAGCTTGTATATGGGCTAAAGAGTGTATCACTATAGGTAATGATGTAAATATTGGGGGGGATTGTCTAATCATGGATCATGATGCACATCCAATAGATTATAGATTGCGTATATCAGAATATGAAAGGCGTGTCGGTAAAAGGGCTTATGAAAAGACGATTGTTTCTGGCCCTATCGAAATAGGAAATGACGTATGGATAGGTGCTAGATGTGTCATTCTAAAAGGTGTTCATATCGGTCCTCGTAGTATCATTGCTGCTGGAAGTGTAGTGACAAAAGATATTCCTTCAGATGTAATAGCAGGAGGGAATCCGTGCAGAGTAATAAGACAATTAATGAAAAATTAGAATATATTTTAGGGTCGAGTTAACTCATTCGATCCATCGAGTTAACTCACCTTTTTTCAGTCGTTAATGCACCCCAAAAATACATAAAATATAATTACCCTAAATGTAAAAACCTTTCATAATCTAAATACCATGACGAGACACAGTCTGTTGGTACTCAGTATAAACTCAGCCTTCATCCCATTAAACGAGGAAAAAAATGGAAGTAATAAAAACAGCAATTGACGGTGTCCTTATCATCGAACCACGTGTATTTGAAGACTCCCGTGGCTATTTCTTTGAATCTTTCTCACAACGCGAGTTTGACGAGAAGGTGACTCCAATTCTTGGGCATACCATAAACTTTGTTCAGGATAATGAGAGTATGTCCTCTTATGGTGTAATGCGAGGACTTCACTTCCAGAATCCTCCTTATACTCAAAGCAAGCTTGTTCGTTGCGTGAAAGGTGCTGTTCTTGATGTGGCAGTTGACATTCGCAAAGGCAGCCCTACTTATGGCAAACATGTGGCAGTGGAACTGACTGAGGACAACCACCGCCAGTTCTTTGTCCCTCGTGGTTTTGCCCACGGTTTTGCCGTATTGAGTGAAACCGCTGTTTTCCAGTACAAGTGCGACAACTTCTATGCACCCCAGGCAGATGGTGGTATAAGCATACTTGATGATCGTTTGGGCATTGACTGGAAGATTCCAACTGATAAAGCCGTTTTGAGCGAAAAAGATACAAGGCACGCCTTACTAAAGGACTTTGATAGTCCCTTCTCAATTGATGTTGACTTGTATGCTAACTGCTAAAATATAACCGATATTATCGTAAAATGTCCGATATATCAGCAAATAACAAACGTATAGCCAAAAACACTATCGCCTTGTACTTCCGCACATTCATCACAATGATTGTGGGATTATATACGGGGCGTGTGATGCTTCATGCCCTTGGCGTTGATAACTATGGCATCAACAACGTTGTAGGTAGCATAGTTGCAATGTCTTCGCTCATTACTGCTACTATGTCAGCAGCAATCTCACGTTATATTACTTATGCCCTGGGAAAAGGTGACAAAGACCAGTTGAAGACGATGTTCTCGACCTCTGTCAATGCTCAGATTGTAATGTCAATAATCGCAATTGTCGTTTTGGAAATAGGTGGTCTGTGGTTCTTGAATACCGTTGCGCAAATTCCACAAGGACGAGAAATGGCTGCTTTCTGGGTGTTTCAATGTTCTCTAATCTCGCTGGCCATTGGCCTCGTCAGTTCCCCATATAATGCACTGCTCGTGGCACATGAGCGAATGGGAATATATGCATATACAAGTATTGCAGAAGCAATGCTTAAACTGGCTATATGCTTCATCATATTGGCTTATGGTGGAGATCGTCTTATACTCCTTGCCATCCTCACCGTTTTGGTAGGACTTGGAATGCGCATATTCTATGGATGGTATTGTGGTAAGAACTTTTATGAAGCTCATTATAGTCCAAAGATATTTGATAAAGGATTATTAAAAGAATTGACCGTGTTCAGTGGATGGAACTTGCTGAATAATGGTGCATACACTTTTGCAACTCAAGGCGTTAATATGCTAATCAATGTTTTCTTTGGAGTTGCATACAATGCCGCGAGGGGTATTGCTAATACTGTTAATGCCGCAGTGCAGAGTTTTGTGGGAAACTTTACTATGGCATTTTCTCCTCAGATTACCAAATCATATGCGTCAGGAGATAAGGCGTATGCTATCCACCTTGGTAATAGGGGAACGAAGTTTTCGTGGCTGCTGATGTACATTTTCATCGTACCTGTTTGCTGTGAAGCAGATACGCTTCTTAGACTTTGGTTAGGAAAAGCACCAGAATGGTCTGCTCTATTCCTTCGTTTTGCAATGTTCGAATCTTTGGCTGTATGTTCCGGACAGAATCTCTTTCGTCTTATTCAGTCAGATGGTCATGTAAAGAGTTACACCATTCATGCAGCAATTACCGCTGGTTTTATATTTCCTCTTACGTGGATAGCATATACTTTAGGGGCACCGGTATGGTTGTCGTACGTTATTTTCATTATAGATTTTGTGGTACTTAATCTGGTTAGGTTCTATGATATAAAAAAACTCATGCAATTCTCTATAAGACAACATATAAAAGAGGTCATAATACCATGTGTGATGGTATCTATTACTTCATTCATCGTCCCACTTGGTATATGTTACTATATTAATCCTGGTATAATACGCTTCTTGGTGAATGTTCCAATATGTGTTCTTTGGACGGTAGTTTGTTGCATATTATTTGGTCTGACCAAGAATGAGCGCAACTTCATTTGGGATAAGACGAAGTTGGCAATAGAAAGGATAAGAAAATGATGACTATTAGTGACAAACATAACTGTTGTGGGTGTTCAGCCTGCCAGCAAGCATGTCCTAAGCAATGTATCTCAATGCAACAGGATGCAGAAGGATTCTTGTATCCTCAGGTCGACACGTCAAGCTGTATAGACTGTGGCTTGTGCGAAAAGGTGTGTCCTTTCCTTCATCCTTACGAGTCAAGAACACCTATTCATTCTTATGCTGCCATCAATAATGATGAGCAAGTCCGCATGGAGAGTTCTTCAGGAGGTATCTTCACATTATTGGCTGAACAAGTAATAAACGATGGAGGAGTCGTATTTGGAGCGCGCTTTGATAAAAATTGGCAGGTTACTTTAGACCATACCGAGACAATAGATGGTCTTGCAGCTTTCAGAGGCAGTAAATATGTTCAGGCTTGTGTAGGAGATACGTATGCTAAATGTTCCAAATTTCTCAAGGCAGGAAGAAAGGTTATGTATTCTGGAACACCTTGTCAGATTGCTGGATTGAAACATTATCTCCGAAAGGAATATGACAATTTATTAACGGTTGATTTTGTATGCCACGGAGTTCCAAGTCCTAAGGTGTGGGAGAAATATCTTCACGAACTGGTCGAAACCGTAAATTTACAAGGAGTGTTAATGCGCGATAAGCAGCATGAAGGGTGGAAACGCTTCAATTTTGTCCTTGACTACAAAAAGGAAGGGAAGATGATTTCCTTGTCATCGTGGCACCAAAAGAACGACTATATGAACGCATTTCTTCGAGACATGATACTAAGACCCTCGTGTTATGCATGTAAAGCCAAGGAATGCCGTAGTCATAGTGACATTACTATAGCAGACTTCTGGGGTATCCAAAGCATCCGCCCCGCAATGGATGATGATAAGGGTACAGGATTAGTCCTGATTCATACCGCAAAAGGCAAAGGATATGTGCCTTTTGATAAGATGAAGTATAACGAGGTCACCTTCGAAGAAGGCTATCGTAATAACTCCGCAATATATAGAAGTGCTAAACCTTGGCCTAGACGTACAGAGTTTTTCCGTCAGCTTGATAACGAAGATGGGGTTGTAGAATTGATTCGTAAATCATTAAGGCCAACTGCCAAGATGTGCCTTAAGTCATTTACAAAAAAGCTGCTTACTTACCCTATAAGGATTGTTAGAAAAGCAATCTTCATAATGGGGGAGGGCAAAACTGAAATAACTCAAAGAAATATACATAAAGAAAATTTGAATGTAGTAGCCATTCCTGTTGCAATACTGCGAACTTATATGATTAGTTCTATTAAATTTCGTGATAAGCAGAAGGGGTGGTCACAATATAGTATTACAATAGAAATGCAAAAAAATGAAAATAGCATTATTAAACTTAAAATATGATAATAACTATGGGGGGAATCTTCAGCGGTATGCACTGATGAAGGTTCTTCAGGACATGGGACACGATGTAACCCACTTAAATCTCAGGTTTAATTATCATCGTCCATGGTATAAGATGCTTCTTTCACTTATAAAAATAATGGTTAAAAAGTTTTTCCTTGGTAAGGATGTGAAAATTCCTCGATGGCAGCATGCGCAACATACATACGAAGAGTTATGCTCTATCACCGAGCCTTTCTATAATAAATATGTTAAACATACGGAGCAGATCACCGATCTGCGCAAACTTAGCAAGTTCAACGGATTTGATGCATACTTTGTGGGTAGTGACCAGGTGTGGAGAAAAAGAATAGCAGGCGACTATATCAAGACAATGTTTCTTGATTTCCTGCCTAAGAATACGAAGTCTAAAAGAATTGCATATGGAGTGTCGCTAGGTGTGACAGAAAATGAATTTTGCAGCGAAGAGATAAAACAATTGTCAGACTTGTACCGACGTTTTGATGCAGTGTCTGTGCGTGAAGATTCTGCCTTAGACTTGTTTAAGTTGTATGGATGGAACGAACCTCAGGCCATTTGGGTACTGGATCCAACATTGCTTCTGTATAAGGAAGACTATATGCGGCTGATTGAAAGCGGAAATACTGTACAGCCTGAAGGCAATCTATTCTGCTATATTTTAGACAAGACTGATGATATGGATTCCCTAATCCAACAGAAAGCCAAAGACCTAAACCTGAAAGCCTTTGAATTAGGCCTGGATAAACCTGTAAGCATTGAGCAGTGGCTCCGGTCTTTTTCAGATTCAGAGTATGTAATTACTGATTCGTATCACGGATTGGTGTTTTCTATTATATTCAATAAGCCATTCTTTTTGATAAGAAATGAGTTTAGGGGAAATGCCAGGTTTGATAGTGTTATACGAATGTTTGATATAGAAGATGATTGCAGTGACAATTTGAATTGGAATTTGATTAATAAAACCATAGCGGATTACAGGGAGAAATCGTTCTGTTTCATAGCTAATGCAATGAACTAAAATATTAATTTTAATGAAGATAATATATTATAGTAGTTGTTTCTTTGCGGATTGTGATTTTCCTCTAATAAAGGAGTTACAAGATAAAGGTATAGACGTTAGGTATTATATTCCAATTGGATTTAATTTCCAAATAGCAAGTATTTTAGAGTTCAAACAACCTGTCCATAGATGGGGCATATATAAAGCGAAAAGTTTTGTAGACATGCAGATATATAAGGACTGTGTGGATTTAGACCGACTATATTTTATATGTGGGGATAAACCTGCAAAATGGTTTCCATTGTCATGGGTGTTGTGGATATGGGTGTATATTCATATGTTGCTTCAAAGAGCGGATGCTATTCATATCACCTGGCAATTTCAAGGATACGATATGATATTAAAATATCTACCATTTAAAGGGAAACGGTTTATGACAGTCCATGACCCTGTGCAACATTCAGGAATAAGAGGGCGATCTGATCAAGAAGAAAAGCGGAAGATGTCTATTAAATGGGCTAATTATTTTATGTTGCTTAATCATAACCAGGTTGACATTTTTACTAAAACTTATAATATTGAAAAAGGTAGAATCACAATTTCTAACCTTGGTGCATATACAAGTTTGCTCCATGTTAAGACTAATCCTGAACCAATTTGGGACAAGCCTTACATATTATTCTTTGGACAGATAACTCCTCATAAAGGTGTTGAGTATCTGCTTAAGGCTATGGTTCAGGTACATAATGAATGTCCAGATATAGGTCTTATAATAGCAGGTAGCGGGGAGATTTATTTTGATTATACTCCATACGAAAAACTTGACTATATTAGATTGCTGAATTATTATATAGGAGTGAAAGAACTAGTAAATTTGGTTGGAAATTCTATTTTTACAGTATGTCCATATAAAGATGCTACCCAAAGTGGTGTGGTTCAATCGTCATTGGTATTGAGCAAACCGGTTATAGTTACAAGGACGGGAAACATGCCTGAAATGATTAAAGAAGAAAAATTCGGTTGTGTTGTTTCTCCATGCAATAGTTATGAACTAACAAGTTCGATTATTGATTTGATAAAGAACCCGAGGAAATTAGACTGTCTGGTAAACAATATAAAAAATGAATGGATTCCCTCTATATCATGGGCTCCTATTGCTGACAAATATATAGAATTATATAATTCTATATCAAAATGATAATTTTGGTTTTTTAAGATTGGAAACAGAACTTTCGATTATCTGGAGCCATCTCTACACATACCGTCTAAGCGAGTGGCTAAGAAATAAGAGGAATATGCTCTATACCCTCTGGATTCGAAATTTTCTCGTTGAAGTTGGTGAAATTCTCTGTGATGTCAGATGTTGTGAATAAAATAATGAAATCTGTTATAAAAAGCATGTTAGGGTTCCTAATGTGGATGGTCAGTAAGATATATCCATACGCACTAAGCAAAAAATTACGTAGGTGTCGGAATCTCCTATATACGATGTGGATTAGGAATTTTATTGGTGATGTAGGTGAGAATTCCTGTTTCTGTTACCCTTTGCGACTGCAAGGTGGAGGGAGTAAGCGGATACATATAGGAGATAGAACAGGCTTCCAACCTTATTGTGTGCTTGGCTGTTGGGAACGTTATGGCAAGGACGAATGCTATGAACCAGAAATTATCATTGGAAATGATTGTAGTATAGGTGAATATTGCCATATTACGGCAATCAACCGTATTACAATCGGTGACGGATTGTTAACAGGTCGGTTTGTCTATATTGGTGACAATGCGCATGGCGGATTGTCGTTGGAAGAAGCTGAAACGCCCCCTGCTCGCCGTCATCTGACGTCAAAAGGCGAGATAAAGATTGGTCGAAATGTATGGATAGGTGATAAAGTCTCCATCTTCGGTGGTGTTACCATTGGTGACAATGTTATCATCGGTGCAGGATCTATTGTTACCCATGACATCCCAAGCAACAGTATGGCTGCAGGTATGCCTGCGAGGATTATTAAGCAATTATAATAAATTTTTAATGTATTTTTTTAGAATGAATTTATTAAGAAAGCTTGTTTATTATTTGATGCACGAAGATTATCATTTTGCTCGTAAAGGTGCAAACTGTTCAATTGGGCGAGAATGCATAATCAATTCTTCCTCTATGATAGAATTAGGCAACAATGTGTCCATTGGTCCAAGAGCTGTATTATATGCGATATATAAGAAGATTATATTCGGTGATAATGTTCTCCTAGGACCTAATGTGACGATAGTTAATGGCGATCATAGTATTAGAAAGATTGGTATTCCATTGATTAATAACCACGAGAAATTGCCAGAAGATGATGCAGATGTTATTATTGGGGATGAATCATGGATAGGAGCTAATGTTACCATCCTTAAAGGTGTAAATATTGGCAGAGGATGCGTCGTGGCTGCTGGAGCTGTACTTGTTAAAAATGTCCCCCCCTATACAATTGTTGGAGGTGTACCAGCAAAAGTTTTAAGGAATCGATTTACCTTAGAACAAGCTTTGCAGCATGAATCGATGCTTTACCCTATAGAAAAAAGATTATCAAAAGAAGAACTAAGTCATTTGAAATGATATATATTTATGTCAAAACCAAGATTAATTGCATTTTATTTACCACAGTTTTATCCTACGAAGGAGAATGACGAGTGGTGGCAGAAGGGATTCACAGAGTGGACTAATGTGGGTAATGCAAAGCCGTTATTTAAAGGACATTATCAGCCCAGAGTCCCTGCAGATTTAGGTTATTACGATTTACGAGTTCCAGAGGTTCGTGAAGAGCAGGCACAGTTGGCTCGTGAAGCCGGCATCGAAGGATTTTGCTATTGGCATTATTGGTTCGCAGGTCGCAGATTATTAGATAGGGTGTTCCGCGAAGTAGTGGAAAGTGGAAAACCAGATTTCCCTTTCTGCCTCTGCTGGGCAAATCACAGCTGGTATCAGAAGACATGGGACTCAACTAAGCCAGACAAACTCCTGATAGAGCAAACATACCCGGGAGTAGAAGACTATGTTAATCATTTTTATGCAATGCTTCCTGCGTTTAAGGATAAGAGGTATATAAAAGTAGACGGGAAATTACTTTTTGGATTCTTTTCTGCAACTGGTATAAGCAAAGAACAATTTCGGTTGTTTGCGTCAACATGGCAGAAATTAGCTCGGGATAATGATTTGGAAGGTTTCAAATTCTTCGGTTTTACCTATGATGCAGAAGAGTTTGATGAAATTTCCGAAAACGGATTTGATTATGTTACGATAGATTATCTTAATCATATGAAGCATACAGTTAATTTAGCAAAGAATGTTTTTAAAAGATTGTATCGTGACATTTCTGGTTGTCCTAATAAAGTTTATGATTATCAAGACTATGTAAAATATATTCTTAATAACTTTAATCCAAATAGGAAGAATCAGCTTCCTTGTATTTTGCCTAATTTCGATCATTCTCCAAGAAGTTCCAACAAAGCATTTATATTGCATAATTCAACTCCTGAAAGGTGGGAGATGTTATGTAAAAAAATGTTTAATATGATTTCTGACCGTCCGCATGAAGAAAATATAGTGTTCCTAAAGGCATGGAATGAATGGGGTGAAGGAAATTATCTAGAACCGGATTTGAAGTATGGGAAAGCTTATATAGAAGCTACTAAGAAAGCTATAGATAATGTGAAATAATAGCGTAAGTTGTCATTTTAATTGTAAGCTGTCAATTTTCTTTTAGAGAAAGCGAGTAAACTCGAGCGGACGTATTGTGTATGAACTGAAAATGATACCGTTCTTCGACGAGTCAAGTGTACCAAAGAAACGATGAGGATTGTTATAAGAAAGAAATCTATGTTGTTGGTTATTTAGTGGTACAATTGTGGATATTCAAATTACCTGATTATGGATACCTGCAAAAAGTCGTAGAAAGAATTCATGATTTACGTTATGAACTGGATGGAGTTCATAGTCATATCTCTTATTTGAAAATGCATCTCATTACTCGCAAACTCTTTCGTCTTAGGCCGAAGTATAAATTCTATTGGTATATAATATGGAATCGGATCTTTTTCTGGCTGCTAGGTATTGATTACGGCAAGCACCTTCGGGTATCTAATAAAATATATATTCTAGGGAAAGGAAAAATTATAATCGGTGACGATTTTAAATTTAGTTCTGGCGGCTGTATTAACCCGATTAGTCGTAATATTCGTGGAGCAATGTTTCTAATGACCCCTAAAGCAAGAATAGAGATTGGCAATAGAGTTGGTATATCATCTTCCTATCTTTGGGCAAAGGAGCGCATTACCATTGGTAACGATGTGAATATAGGTGGCGACTGTTTGATTATGGATAATGATGCGCATCCGATAGATTATGAGCAGCGGCGTAGGACCTACGTGAAAGAAGTTGGTGAAGAGTCCTATTACAAGACTATTGGTACGTCCCCAATAGAAATAGGTGATGATGTGTGGATTGGTGCAAGGTGTCAGATATTGAAAGGTGTTCATATCGGTGCTCGTAGTATTATTGCCGCAGGTAGCATTGTTACAAAAGATATTCCTGCAGATTGTATTGCAGGAGGTAATCCATGTCGGGTAATAAGAAATATCGATAGTACTTCTGGCTGTTAGTCTCATGTAAGCTTTTCTTTCTTTTGAATGAGAGCGGACTCAAGCGAACGGACGTATTGTGCAACGAAAATGGAGAATATACCCTTAACATATGGTTCGCAATTCATGGTTAAGACTTAATGGTTCTTTAATTTAATTTTTTCGCTCGTCGTCAAGTGCTTGATTTGTTGCATCGTCGTAGAAGAAAAACAACTCTAAAACGATGTTATAAACCTAGACGTCCGCTCGTGGTTACTCTCTTTCTTCTGAAAGATAATAGACAAGATTACAATTTAAAGTATAGGTTGAATCCCAATGCCATTGGTGAGATGATTATCGCCTATATGGACGAGTTGCGGTTTGCCTCAAATAGCAGGTGGGAATCCATCTAGAATAATTAGAAATGATAATGAATAAAATACTAGAGTACAGTTTGTCAATCCCCAAAAGTATATTCTTCTGTTTTAGATGTCTTTCTTTTAGAAATGCTTTGCATCTTCCTATTTTGATAAGATATAATGTCATGATTAAGAGCATAGGTGATATTGAGCTGAAGGAGGTAGGGTTTGGCTGTGTTAGAATTGGGTTTGGTGATGTCGGAATTTTTGATAAAGCTCATGAGCGCTCAATCTGGGATGTAAAAGGAAAAGTATCTTTTCTCGGGCATTGTTTCATAGGACATGGCTCTAGAATAGTGGTTGGCCCAGAGGGACAGGTAAAGTTTGGAGATTTTTTTAGATGTACTTCAGCCATGTCACTAATATGTTTTAAGGAAATCTGTTTTGGATATAGGGTGTTAGTTAGTTGGGATACTCTTTTCATGGATACAGATTTCCATTATGTCCAAGACCTCAGTGATAATACGATTATAGATAACAGAAAACCTATAATAGTGGGTAATCATGTATGGATAGGATGCCGCACTACAATTATGAAGAATACTAGAATTAATAATGATAGCATTGTTGCGGCTGGTACGGTCGTTGTTGGGCAATATAATGAAACTAATATTATTATCGGTGGATGTCCGTCTAGAATAGTGAAAAAGGGAATAAATTGGAAAGAATAATGTTCCATTATAATTGGAACGAGATAGTTTTTAATCAAATAGCCTTGGAAAGAGGGGACAATAGAGTTCTTTAACACCAGAGGAACGGGGGGACAGGTACCTGTTTCACGAAAACAAGAGTTAGCGATAATCAATAGTTAAGTTATGCCACGGCAGGCAAGAGAATCATCAGGAACTGGTATATATCACGTGATGATGCGTGGTATAAATCATCAGAACCGACGCACGCAGCAGGCGCAGAGCCAAACGTGTTTGAGCTATGCCTTGCAAGAAGGAGGAAGACGAAGTCAACATTTTCGAGGAACAGGAGGACTATTACCAGTTTCTCAATACCTTGGAAATGATGGCTCAGTCGTATGAGCCCGATGGTACTCCCTCTGGAAGATACTATATTCTATATGCTTATTGTCTGATGTCGAATCATATCCATCTGCTCATTCGTGAACGTGATGATAAGATTGGATTGGCAATAAAAAGGATCGCTTCCTCCTATGTTTACTATTATAATCACATGTATTCGAGAGACGGTCATTTGTTCCGCGAGCGGTATAAGAGTGAGCCAGTGAACGATATGTCCTATTTCGTAACTCTTCTGAGGTATATACACTAGAATCCTGTGAAGGCAGGGATGGTGGATGAGGTAAAGGATTATGAGTTTAGCAGTTGGGGCGAATACATTGATAAGAATAGTACGCTGATTCCATTGTGCGATACTCTCACTGTTTTGAACCGAATACCATTTGGTGAGTTGAATGAACTCGTGAATGAACCCCTGTCTGATGATATTGCTTGCCTTGATATAGAAGAAGCTTCGAAACGATGTCCTTAGGACGATCAGGTAATGATGCTGATTAAAGAAAAGACTGGCGCAACAAATAGCAACGCTTTTCAGCAATTGCCGGCTGAAATAAAAAGGTCTGTGTTAGTAGAGCTGAAGGGTAGGAGAGCCTCGCTGCGCCAATTGGAAAGATTGACCGGAATAGGAAAAACCATGATTTATCGCATGTGATGAAACAGGAACCTGTCCCGGTGTTCCTTAAAGCATACCTTCCTTTGGATTTTGATAAAGTATTGTCAAAATTTCATGCCGATAATATTAATTATTAACCATACTTTAAAATTTGCTGAATAAAAATGAGATTTAGTATTATTACAGTTTGTTTTAACAGCAGTCACACTATTAGGGATACTATCCTTTCTGTATTAAATCAAACAATGTCACCTTTTGAATACATAATTATAGATGGAAAATCAACAGACGGAACACTTGACATTATAGAAGAATTTAAGCATATTTTTGAAAATAAAAAAATACCTTTAAGAGTTTTCTCTGAGTCTGATAAAGGCCTTTATGATGCTATGAATAAGGGTATTGGAATGGCTAGTGGTGATGTTATCGGTATAATTAATAGTGATGATTGGTATGAACCAAAAGCTATAGAATATGCAAACAGAGAATTTGAACAAAGGAAGAGCATATCCATTGTACATGGTCTAGTGAGAAGGATAAGACATGATGGGTATTCATATTTAATGGCAGGCAAAAACATCAAACGATTGCGATATTATATGTGTTTAAATCATCCAACCTTTATGGTAAAAAAATCAGTATATGATAGAATAGGGGCATTTGATTTACAATACAAACTATCAGCCGATTATGATTTCACCTTAAGAGCATATTTATCAGGATTTGAGTTTTATAAGGTAGAGAAGATAATGGCCAATATGCGTTTGGGTGGCATTTCTGAATTAAGATATAAAGAAGGTTTAAAAGAAAAAAGAATAATCCAAAAGAAAAATGGATTTTCTTTTTATGTATACTCTCTGTCATACATCGCTTTTGAAATTAAACATCGCATCATTAATTTTTTGGTCAAACGTAATATAAATTATCAAAAGTTTATAAAAAAGAAAATATGATGAAGATTCTTCATGTAATAAATTCTTTGTCTAGTGGGGGGGCAGAAAGACTTGTAACCGACTTGATGAGAAAGATGAATAATGATGATTATGAATTAGAGACTTTGATCTTTTCGAATAAAGCAGATGTATATTCCAAAGGTTTAATTGCCGATGGCTATGTTGTTCACAAACTTGCAGATGTTTCTATTTATAATCTTTTATTTGTAGTGCCTAAATTAATTATTTTTTTCAGAAAACATAATTATGATATCATTCATGTGCACTTGTTCCCTGGTATGTATTATATATCTTTATTAAAAAGATTCCATTGTATAAAATGTCCGATAATATTTCATGAGCATAACACTTCTAATGGTCGTTTGGAGAAGCCAATGTTTCGACTAATTGATAGATTTGTGTATAAACCATATAAAAAAATAATTTGTATAAGTGAGGCCGTTTCTCAAATGTTGACATCGGTTTATCATCTTTCATCTGATAAAATTTGTACTATTCAAAATGGTATTGATTTAGACAGGTGCAAGCAAGCAAGGCCTGTAATGAGAAAGGTTATTAATAAGAACCTATCTAAGGATGATATACTAATTATAATGGTGGCACGATTCAATAAACAAAAAGACCATTTGACATTGTTAAATGCTTTGGCACGAATGCCAAATAAGTTTAAATTGGCATTATTAGGAGAAGGAGAACGTGAAGAAGAATTACGAGAAATGGTGTCTGAACAAAATTTATCTAAAAGAGTGTTTTTCTGTGGTTATAAATCTAATGTTTATGATTATATCAAGTCGTCGGACGTGTTTGTCCTATCTTCATTTTTTGAGGGGTTTGGACTTTCATGTATTGAAGCTATGGCATGCGGAATTCCTGTTGTCATATCAAATGTTCCTGGTCTTGCAGATGTGGTTGGATTTGCGTCAGAAAAATTTGAAGTAGGTGATATTGATGGCCTAATAGAATCAATTTACAAATTGATATTTAATAAAGATATTTATAAAGAAAAAGTATTAATGGGACTAAAACAAGCAAGATTATATTCAGAAGATAAAATGATCTCAGATCTTGGTAGATTATATAAATATGTTGTAAATGAAGGCGAAAGTAATAATAAATAATATTGCAAAGGCAATTTTCCTATTTTCATCATTTACGGTTTGGTTCGCTTTGACACCGTATCTAAGATGGAATATTTTTTTAATTCTACTTCTGTGTGGAGTTAATGCAATCTTGTATTTGTCTTTACCTAAACTTTCGCTTCCAAAGGATTCTTTTGTAGAAAATGTTATAATGATAATGTTAGTAGTGATAATATCATTATCGTTTATTTTTAATATAATATTTAATCCTCATCCCAAGTTATTATCTAATTTCTTGGGTATGTTAGTTGTTATAGTTGTATTCTATTTTTATTATAATGCAGTAATATATTCATATATCAAAACAGATTTAATAATAAAGTGGTGTGCTTATGGTGGTGTGCTTGTTATTCTAATCTCAGTCTTAGATGGAGTACTAGCAAATTTTTTTAATATCCGTATACATGATTGGTTTGTATATGGATTTCCTGGTAATGCTTCTTATTTTGACAGGGCAATTTGGTCTTCCCCATGTAGCCCGTGTGTAGAACCTGCTGAGACAGCATTGTATATCAATTGTCTTTTTCCTTTTTGTTTGTATTATTTTAAAGGGATTAAGAAATACTATCTTATAATATTATATATATTCTGTATTTTTGAATTATTTTCAAGTGCGGGAATATTTACTATGATTACGGGGGCGTTATTCTACCTCTATATGACTCAGCCCAAAATGAAGATGTTTACAATTTTAGGCGTCATATTTTTCTTTCTTTTATTATTGGTCATTTATTATTCTGAATCGGTATCTTATTATTTGGAACAATTAGCCTTTGTAGAAAAAATAACGTTGAGCGGTGAGACCGCTTCCGATTCTGATAGAAGCGATGCATGGGCAAAGGCAATTGCCGATGGATTGAAATCTCCTTTTTTGGGTAATGGCCCTGGATATGGAAAAGATACACGAGAAACAGGATACTTAAGTCTTTTTTTGCTTATGCTAGGAGATTATGGCATAATTGCTTTTCTTTTATTTATAGTTTTCTGGTTTTTATTATGGTATAAAACATTCTTAATAAAGGGCAGAATTCGTGTTTATATTATTCTTTCTTTTTATTCTGTTACTATTGCCGCCTTATTGGGAGACACATCTAATAGTTTTGTCCAATGGTTACTTATTCCCATAATATACAAATTTTATAATAATAGCAAGTATTCTTTGATTCCTGTTAAATATGTTGTAAAAATATTATTAAAGGGAAATAATGTTGATTTTAAAGTGAAATGATTATAGTAAATTGCTATGAAGGTCCTCCATATAGGTAATTTTAAAAGTGGAATTGATACATATATCCGTAATACTGTAGCGTTAGCAAGCTCGGACTTTACTTTTGTTATTGTCGGTGGTGCTGATGATAATAGTGAACCTTATATCCGTCATGGAAAACCACTGAAACAGTACACTATTGCTATGTATCGTGCTTTAAATCCTCTTAAAGATACAAAGGCCGTAATTCAAGCTGTAAAAATTATAAAAAATGAAAAACCAGACATAGTACATTGCCATAGCGCAAAAGGCGGAGTAATAGGTCGATTTGCAGCATTCTTTACAAGGAGGAAGAGTATTTATACTGCGCATGCTTTTTCATTTCTTTCTGCAGAGTCAACAAAGAAACAAAAGGTATTTTTGGCTTTAGAAAAAATTGCGAGACTGAACTCTGTGCTTTTGGGATGTTCGGAGAGTGAGCGTCTGTTGGGAATGGAGAAGGTTGGCTATACAATGAAGAATGCTTTTGCGTGGAATAATGCTATTCCACGGATTCAAGAGAAGGATATTCAAGATCCAGATGAAACTATTAAACATGAAAAGTATGTTATATCAATCGGGCGTCCCTCATACCAAAAGAATCCACTTCTTATGGTAGAGGTGATGAAAAGAGTGCATATGAAACACCCTGATGTAAAGTTTTATTTGGTGGGTGTGGGCTTTTATTCGCCAATGCTTGATAAAACTAAAGCGCTGATTCATCAATATGGTCTGGATGATAGTTTTGTTATGGTACCATGGTTGAACCATGCTGAAACATTAGGTTATTTGAAATATGCGCAGGTTTATCTTACAACATCGCTTTATGAAGGCTTGCCTATTGCGGTGCTTGAAGCAATGGCGATGGGTAAACCTATCGTATCAAGTGATGTGATAGGCAATAATGATTGTGTGAAAGATGGTGAAAATGGCTATTTGTTGCCAATGGATGCAGATAAGTTAGCTATAGCTGTCACTCGGCTGCTTGATGATGAGAAATTACGCGAAAAGATGGGTAAAGCTTCAATAGAAGTTTTTGAGAGAGAATTTTTGATTGACAAAAGAATAAAGGATTTGGAAAATATTTACCAGGAAATTGCAAAGAAGAAATGAATTATATTATAACTGGCGGTACTGGTTTTATCGGTACTCATTTGACTAATCTACTGAATGAAGTATATCCAGAGGCCAAAGTATGGAATCTGGATATTGTAAAACCGGGAACTCCGAATCCGGTAGTTAAGAATTATAAGCCTGCAGTAAGGGAAGGAGAAAAACTCGGTTCGGCATTCGTAGAGTGTGATGTTAGGAAGCCTATCGAGAATCTGCCTTTTGCTCCAACACCTGAAGATGTGATATTTAACTTTGCAGCTGTTCATCGAACACCGGGACATGAGGATATAGAGTATTTTGAAACGAATATCCGAGGGGCAGAGAATGTATGTGCATTTGCAGAGAAATATGGTATTAAGCAGATTGTCTTCACTTCATCAATTGCTCCGTATGGTGCATCAGAACAGTTGAAAACAGAATTGACTCTTCCAACTCCTAATACTGCTTATGGCATATCCAAACTAGTGGCAGAGAAGATTCATCTGGCTTGGCAAGCTGGTGGTGCAGATCGAAAGCTGACAATTGTCCGTCCGGGCGTTGTGTTCGGACGTGGAGAGAATGGAAATTTCTCTCGTCTGTATTGGGGTATTCGTAAACATACGTTTGCTTATCCTGGAAGAAAAGACACCATCAAGGCTTGTATTTATGTAAAAGAACTGGTGAGATTTATTCTTTGGAATGTAGAGGAACGCAAGACTGCATTTGATTTGTTTAATTGTACTTATGAGCCTGCTTATACGATTGAGAAAATCGTGAAGACGATGAAGGAGGTAACAGGTCTGAAACAGTTTGTGCCGTACATTCCTAATGCAATCATTATGCCAATGGCAGCATGTGCAAAACTTGTTGGTAGTCCAATGGGAATATGTCCTGCTCGCGTGAAGAAGCTACAGATATCAACGAATATTTGTGGTAAGAAAATGAAATACAGTGGCTATCAGTTTAAGTGGAAATTTGAAGATGCTTTAGCTGATTGGTACTGTGACAATAATGGAGAATGTCTAGAATAATTACCAAAATTCTTGGTGATTTATTAAATATTGGCCAGAGGGCTAATTACAATAAACGTTAAACAATAACCAATAAACTGTGAGAAGCAATAATCAAACGAACGCTTTTGTGCAAAAGAGCGTCATTGCGGGGGACTTTATCGTCTTTAACCTGATATTGGGGGTGTTCGCACTCAACCATTGGAGGATAGAGGCGTGGGAGGAGAACCAGTTGGAGGTGTTCGGACTGGTAGGGAACCTGGCATTGGTCATCAGCCAGCTACGCTTCTCGCCCACCATCCACCAGCGTGTAGTGGGGGCAGGGGACATCTTGCGGAGAATCATGGGAATGACCATCCTGCAAGCGATAGTAGGCTATCTTCTCTTGAAAATAGTAGACTACAACTTGCCTGTGGGTTGGCTGATATGGGAAATCAATACGGTGTTCTTCGTATCGATGGTCTTTAAAAGAATGATAGAACGCCAGTTAATCAGGTTCTTCCGTGAGGCGGGACGTAACACTCGCATGGTGACATTGGTGGGATCGGACACAGAACTGGTGAACATCTACAGGAAATTGATGAACGATGCGACGTTGGGATACCGGGTTATAGGTT
This sequence comes from Prevotella sp. tc2-28, assembly GCF_900107705.1. Lineage (GTDB taxonomy): Bacteria > Bacteroidota > Bacteroidia > Bacteroidales > Bacteroidaceae > Prevotella. The sequence goes on along the minus strand of NZ_FNRE01000002.1, from coordinate 268,624 downwards.
ATTACGATAACCTTAACCCTAACGTTAACGGGAACGGGAACCTTAACGTTAACCCTAACCCTAATGTTAACGTTAACGGGAACGGGAACGGGAACCGGGAGACGATAAGCGGTAACCCTGACGATAACCTTACCTTTGAGGATTACGGGTTGAGGAGATTGGGTTCGATTGATGATATGCTGGCGGCGATGGCGCGTCATGAGGATGTGCAATTAGGTGATGAGGTGTATGTGTGTCTGTCGCGACGGGATGGTGACGTGATTAAGAAGATATCAAGGTATTGTGACTACAAGGTGGTGAGGTTCTTCTATGTTCCTGTGTCGGTGGAGTCGATAGGACTGAACTTGAAGCGGGAACTGATGGACGACATAGAGATCTATACGACGTATGAGATTCCGCTGCAGAACTTGGGTAACAGGATGATAAAGCGGGCGTTCGACATCGTGGCGTCGCTGATATTCCTGATACCGACAGCGCTGATGTTCCCCTTTATCTGGCTGATCATCAAGATACAGAGCCCGGGACCTATCTTCTTTAAGCAGGCGAGGACGGGAATTGACGGCAAGACATTTATGTTGCTGAAATTCCGCTCGATGCATGTGAACAAGGATGCAGACAGACTGCAGGCAACGAAAGACGACCCGAGGAAATTTCCATTCGGTAACTTCATGCGTAAGTCGAACATCGACGAGCTGCCGCAGTTTTTGAACGTGTTGAAGGGTGACATGAGCTTTGTAGGCCCCAGGCCTCACATGCTGGCGCATACGGAACAGTACTCGGCACTGATAACCAAATATATGGTGCGCCACTTCGTCAAGCCGGGACTGACGGGATGGGCACAGGTGACGGGATTCCGAGGGGAGACGAAGGAGCTGTGGCAGATGGAGGGACGCGTGAAGCGCGACATCTGGTATATGGAGCACTGGAGCATCTGGCTGGACATCCGCATCGTATGGCTGACCGTCAAAACGATATTTATACATGATGAACATGCGTATTGACAACGGGAACGGGAACGTTAACGGGAACGGGAACGTTAACAGTAACAGTAAAGTAATGTATAGATTTGTAGTTGGTCTTATGCTGGGCTTGTGCTCGGTGTGTACGAGAGCTCAGGTGTTTGAGACGGTTAGTGATTCCGTTGAGACGGAGCGTGTGGTGGTGGCGGATGGGTTCTGGAGGCACTGGTTTTTGCAGATGGGTCTGGACATGACGCTGCAGAACCCGTATGGGTATGACTTTGCGAAGGTGTTTCCAAACGGAAAGTCGTTCGGACTAGATGTGGCGGTGGGTAAGTGGTTTACTCACCAAGTAGGCTTCCGTGGGAAGTTCAACTGGGAGAATCGGTTGCCGCTGCTGAAGAATGGGCACGCGAACTGGCTAGCTCCGTTTGACCAACCAGGGGTGAATAGAGAGAAGGGGGGATATGTCGCTTTCTACGGGGATGTGTTGCTGAACATGCATAACCTGTTCGGGACGTACCGGGCGGACAGGACGTGGAACATGAGCCTGTATCCGAGGATTGGCGTGAACTATAACTTCGGGGTGTCGAAGGGCTCGCTGCTGGCAGGTATCGGACTGCTGAACACCTACAGACTGAGCGACCGGTGGAGCGTGTATGGGGACATCGCATATATCATGACGGGAAGTGGCTTCGTAGGGAAAGACAAGGTGAAGGGTACCGGGACGGGAAGTAACTCGAACGGATACCTGACGATAGGCCTGGGAGCGCAGATGACGCTTGGAAGAATTGAAAGATTGAAGAATGGAAGAATTGAAGGATTGAAGGATGGAAGAATTGAAGAGGGACGTGGGGTGCTGGCAAATGGCATCTGGGACAACTGGTTTGTGGAGGTTGGTCTGGACATGGGACTGATGAACCCCTACGGCTGTAACTTCTCGAAGGTGATTCCGAAGGGGTTGACTTTCGGACTGAATGGTGCAATGGGTAAGTGGTTTACGCCTGAGTTTACTCTGCGTGCCCGTGTGCAGTGGGAGAATGGGATGATTCCGAATAACGGACTAGAATGGGTGGCACCCAGTGACAGTCCGAAGGATAATTATAAAAAAGGTGGAATAGGGGTGGCTACGCTGGATGCCATGCTGAACATGACGAATACGATAGCGGGCTATATCCCTGACAGGAAATGGCATACGACGGCCTATCTGCGAATGGGACTCATCAGCCAGTTTGTGGAGGGCTCCAGCTCGCCGCTGATGGGCGTAGGTCTGGAGGAGACGTACCGCCTGACGGACAGGACGAGTGTCTATGGACGGGTGGGGTACCAGGTGTCGACGAGTGAGGGCATGGGCTACAGCACGACAGGCGTGGAGGTGGCTGCTGGCAGCAACGGCTTCTTCGACATCGGAGCTGGTATCAGGTATGACCTGGGACAGAACCAGTTCTATCCTTATCGGGGACAGTCCCTCAGTGATCCGCAAGGCTGCTCACAGCAGGACCAGTTCCCTGAGGGACATAACTGGCCGAGATTTGCAGTGAGCACACTGGCATCGGTAGGGGTGTCGTATGCGGCAAAGACAGCGCTCAAGGCGATGATCAAAGTGGAAAGACCGGACCATTCTGACAACAAGTCGTTCCCCTCAGGTCATACCGCCATGGCCTTTGCTGTGGCCCGCTCCATCGACAAGGAGTTCAGAAACGAGAGCATCGTGATTCCCATCATAGGCTATTCTGCTGCTACGGCAGTAGGCATCCAACGCATCGCAAGTGACCGCCACCACTGGTATGACGTGGGGGCTGGTGCCGTGCTGGGGTTTGCCTCTGCAGAACTGTCGTGGTGGCTGAGTGACAAACTGTTGAATCGATAAAGGGAACGTTAACCTTAACCCTAACCTTAACCCTAACCCTAACCCTAACGTTCTTGAGACCTACGGAACAAGCGAGCAAGCTCGAGCGAACGGGAACAATAAACAGTAAACGGGACTCCGAGCTTTGCTCGCCTGAGCACCTACGGAGCGCAAGAAACTGTAAACGGTAAACCGTAAACAGTAAACCGTAAACAGTAAACTAGAATAAAAGAATTTGGGCTGACCTTTTGGTTAGTCCATTTTTTTTGTGTAATTTTGCACGCGATTTTCAGAATATAACATTTCATTGCAATGAATATATCGTATAAATGGTTAAAAGAGTACGTTGATTTCGACCTGACACCGCAGGAGGTGTGTGATGCGCTGACATCCACGGGTCTGGAGGTTGACGCACTTGAGGAAGTTCAGAGTATTAAGGGTGGACTGAAGGGACTTTACGTCGGCAAGGTGCTGACGTGTGAGATGCATCCTGACTCAGACCATCTGCATGTCACCACCGTTGACTTGGGTAAGGGCGAACCTCAGCAGATTGTATGCGGAGCACCTAATGTGGCCGCAGGACAGAAGGTTATTGTGGCTGACTTGGGTTGTGTGCTCTACGATGGCGACAAGGAGTTCGTCATCAAGAAGTCGAAGTTGCGTGGTGTAGAGTCGCTGGGCATGATTTGTGCGGAGGACGAGATTGGCATTGGTAACGACCATGCCGGCATCATTGTATTGCCTGAGGATGCCAAGGTGGGTATGCCTGCTGCGGAGTACTACCACTTGGAGAGCGACTGGCTCATCGAGGTGGACATCACGGCTAACCGTGCTGACGCACTGTCGCACTGGGGTGTGGCTCGTGACCTGTATGCGTGGCTGAAACAGAACGGATATAAGACGGCAACGCACAAGCCGGGGGCATCGTCGTTCACGGTAGACGACAACAGCCTGCCCATCGACGTGGAGATTGAGAACACGGAGGCTTGCAAGCGTTATGCGTGTGTGAGCATCACAGGCTGTGAGGTCAAGGAGTCGCCCGACTGGCTGAAGAACAAGCTGACAACCATCGGTCTGCGTCCGATCAACAATATCGTGGACATCACCAACTATGTGATGATGGCCTTAGGTCAGCCGCTGCACTGCTTCGATGCTGACATGGTGAAAGGTCATAAGATTGTCGTCAAGACCATGCCGGAGGGTACGCCCTTCCAGACACTGGACGGTGTGGAGCACAAGCTCTCTGACCGTGACCTGGCTATCTGCAATGCGGAGGAGCCTATGTGTATCGCTGGTGTCTTTGGTGGTAAGGGTAGTGGTACGTATGAGACCACGAAGAACGTGGTACTGGAGTCTGCCTACTTCCATCCTACCTGGATCCGTAAGTCGGCACGTCGTCACGGACTTAGCACGGACGCCTCGTTCCGCTTTGAGCGTGGCATCGACCCCAATGGTACGATAGAAGCACTGAAGTATGCAGCCCAGCTGTGTAAGGAACTGGCTGGCGGTAAGGTATCGATGGAGATCAAGGATGTCTATCCCAACAAGATGGAGAATGCCGTCGTAGACCTGAGCTACAGCTATGTACACGCTCTGGTCGGCAAGGACATTCCCGTAGAAACCATCAAGAGCATCTGCGACTCGCTGGAGATGAAGGTGCTTAGCGAGACTGATGAGGGATTGAAACTCGAAATTCCTGCCTATCGTGTGGATGTACAGCGCCCCTGCGACGTCGTCGAGGACATCCTGCGCATATACGGATATAATAATGTGGAGATTCCCACGCAGTTGAAGTCAAGCTTAGTCATCAAAGGTGACGAGGACCAGAAGCATAAGTTAGCTAACCTCGTCAGCGAACAGCTGGTAGGTGCCGGATTCAATGAGATACTCAACAACTCACTGACAAAGTCGGCCTACTATGACGAGGAACAGCAGGCTCAGCTGGTGAAGATCATGAATCCGCTCAGCAGCGACCTGAACGTGATGCGTGGTACGCTGCTCTTTGGCGGACTGGAGAGCATCGAGCATAATGCCAAGCGCAAGCAGGGAAACTGCCGATTCTTCGAATTTGGAAACGTGTATAACGTTAACGGGAACGTTAACGTTAACGCTAACCTTAACCCTAACGAGAAAAGCGGGGACTGGTTGAAGGCTAATGGTTATTCTGAGGAGAATCATTTGGGTATATGGCTCACGGGTAAGCGTGTGGAAGGATCGTGGGCGCATGCGGATGAGGATACCTCGTTTGCTGAGCTGGATGCTCACGTTGATAACATCCTGGCACGTATCGGTGCTCAACCAGGCATGCTGGTGCGTAAGAAGTCGGACAATGCAATATTCTCTGCTGGTCTGACCATAGAGAACCGCGGTGGTAAGAAACTCATTGAACTGGGTGTGCTGACCAAGAAGCTACAGCGCCAGTTCGATATCGATACACCGGTATACTATGCTGAGCTGAACTGGACAGCGCTGATGAAGGTCATCCGCAAGCAGAAGGTGGAGTTCACCGAGATAGCCAAATATCCTGCTGTCAGCCGTGACCTCGCCCTGCTCATCGACAAGAACATCGAGTTCCAGCAGATTGAGGACATTGCACGTCAGACGGAGCGTAAGTTCCTGAAACGTGTCGAGCTGTTCGATGTCTATGAGGGTGACAAGTTGCCTGCCGGCAAGAAATCTTATGCCGTCAACTTCATCCTTCAGGATGCTGAGAAGACCATGGGCGACAAGCAGATTGAAGCCATCATGGCGAAGCTGATACAGAACCTGAAGAAGCAACTCAATGCTGAGCTGCGATAGGGGAATAGACCGCAGATTACGCAGATTTTACAGATTATTGCAGATTTTTGATTTCTATTCTGAATGGAAGAAGAAGAGTACAACTTGCTGAAAAAATATCGTGATGATCAGACTTTTGCTGTTATTGGAGCCGCAATGGCTGTTCATCGTGAGTTGGGCCCTGGATTTCTTGAATCTGCCTATGGGGATGCTCTTGAAATGGAGTTTGAAGAACGAAAGATTCCTTATGAGAGGGAGAAACTGATTCATATATTCTACAAGGGAAAACCTATCAAGACACTCTACAAAGCTGATTTCGTCTGCTATGGTGGTCTAATAATAGAGATGAAAACTGTTGAGACAATTACAGATGTTCATCGATCTCAATTGATTCATTATCTTAAAGCGACAAAAATAAAAAAAGGATTATTAATAAATTTCAAGAACAAAAGTCTGCAGTATGAAAGATTCGCTAATGATTATTAATTAATCTGTGTAATCTGTGTAATCTGCGGTTAATTATTCAAACTTATGGGAAGAGCATTTGAATATCGCAAAGCTGCGAAATTGAAGAGATGGGGCCACATGGCCAAGACGTTCACAAAAATTGGTAAGCAGATTGCCATTGCCGTGAAGGCTGGCGGTCCGGAGCCTGACATGAACCCTGCACTGCGTGCTATCATTGCCAATGCTAAGCGCGAGAACATGCCGAAGGATAATATCGAGCGTGCCATCAAGAACGCAATGGGTAAGGACCAGAGTGACTACAAGGAGGTGACCTATGAGGGATATGGCCCTCACGGAGTAGCTATCTTCGTAGACACCCTGACAGATAACACAACACGTACCGTGGGTGACGTCCGCTCAGTATTTAACAAGTTCAACGGTAACCTGGGTACACAGGGATCACTGTCGTTCCTGTTCGACCACAAGTGTGTGTTCACCTTCAAGAAGACCGACGGTCTGGATATGGACGAGATGATTCTCGACCTGATTGACTACGGTGTGGAGGATGAGTACGACGAGGACGAGGAAGAGAACAGCATCACCATCTATGGTGACCCCTCCAGCTTCGGTGCCATCCAGAAACACCTGGAGGAGAATGGCTTCGAGGTTACCGGTGCTGAGTTCACCCGTATTCCTAACGACCTCAAAGACGTTACGCCCGAGGAGCGCGAGACCATCGACAAGATGATCGAGAAACTCGAAGACTTCGATGATGTACAGACCGTGTACACCAATATGAAGCCGGAGGGGATACAATAAACGTTAACCCTAACCCTAACGTTAACGGGAACGGGAACGGGAACCAAGATACAATATACAATAAACCGCTTGGGATGCCGAGCGGGTTATTGTTTGACGTAGTCTGATTGACGGAACGTAGTGTTAAAGAGCTGCGTTCCTTTTTTCTTTTTAGAGTAATAGACGTAGCGGAAGTTGTAGCCGGCTTCTTTGTAGATGCGGAGGTTGGCACTGTTCTTGACTTCGTTGAGTAAGAGATCACGGGTGTTGACACCATTAACCACTGCGGAGTCATCGATGTCACCACTCAGGGTGTAGGCATAGGTGATGGTGTGTGTGGACTTGTTGAAGGTCATGCTGTCCATCACGATATTCTTGGCAACGAGGGTGGGGCAGTGCTTGGCAGTGTAATCCTTTGCCTCACGCTCACAACGGTCTTCGAGGGTCTCCTGACAGGCTGTCATCAGTACTAATGCAGCAGCTATCCATACGATTTTTTTCATCTTCATTCTATTTTTATGCTGCAAAATTAGTTATTTTTTTAGAATATCTTGCTATTCTTTAATTAATTATTTTTATCTTTGCACTTCAAAGGAATAATTATGAGGAGAGATGAAAAAAACGGTAAACAGTAAACAGTAAACGGTAAACTAAATATGAAAAAGATGTTTTTAATGTCGTTGGCTACTATGTTCGCAATGACGGTAGGCCACGCAAAGGTCAATGTGACAGAGAACAAATCACAGACACCTGACGGTGTAGAGGCTGTCGACATGGGACTCAGTGTGAAGTGGGCTAACATGAATGTGGGAGCCAAGAAGTCGTCGGGCTTCGGTACGTATTTCGCCTGGGGCGAGACAAAGCCGAAGGAGTATTACTCATGGAACACCTATGCCTGGAGTCGTGGCAACACCCAGTTCCTGACGAAGTATTCCACAACAGACAGAAGAACGCAGCTGGCACTCTCGGATGATGCTGCTCGTGCCAACTGGGGTGGTGAGTGGCGTATGCCCACCGTTTCAGAGTATGAGGAGCTGATCAACCCTGCCAACTGCTCTTGGGAATGGACTAACAAGGATGGTGTGAACGGCTATAAGGTTACTAGCAAAAAGACCGGAAAGTCTATCTTCTTCCCCATCACTGGCTGCCGCTTCTTTGGCGAAGTGCAGTTCCGTGCCATCAATGGCATCTACTGGACATCCTCGCTCTATACCACCAATCCTAACAAGGCATGGTGTCTGGAATTCAACTTCGAAGACGTCTCCGTCTATTACGGTGACCTGTCCAGCAACCGCTTCAGCGGAAGATGCATTAGGGCGGTGAGATAACGGGAACGGGAACGTTAACCACTAAAAAAAAGGAACCGATGTGGTTCCTTTTTTTGTTGCGGAGAGTGAGGGATTCAAACCCCCGATACCCGAAAGGGGTATACCGGATTTCGAGTCCAGCGCGATCGATCACTCTGCCAACTCTCCGAATAAGTGAGCGCCAAAGAACTTGTTCATTTGGCCGAGCGTGAGGAGAGTCAACTTAGTTGAACTCTCTCGATTTTGCGGATGCAAAGGTAGTTATTATTTCTGAAATGGCCAAACTTTTCCTTAATTTCTTTGGTGTTTTCCTCACTTATTAGTACTTTTGTGGCATGGAACAACATACAAGGGAAGAAAAGATGGCGGCCTTCGGGCGAATGTTGGATATATTGGACGAGCTGCGGGTGAAATGTCCGTGGGACAGAAAACAGACCAACGAGAGCCTGAGACCGAATACCATAGAGGAGACCTACGAGCTGTGTGACGCACTGATCAAAGGTGACGAACATGAAGTGATGAAAGAACTGGGCGACGTGCTGCTGCACGTGGCTTTCTATGCCAAGATAGGTGAGGAGAAAGGACAGTTCGACATGGCTGATGTTTGTAATTTCCTCTGTGACAAACTGATATTCCGTCATCCACATGTGTATGGCGAGCAGAAGGCGGAGAGCGTAGAACAGGTGTTGGACAACTGGGAACAGATAAAACAACGCGAGAAAGATGGCAACAAAACGGTGTTGTCTGGTGTGCCTGCTGCACTGCCTTCACTCATCAAGGCCTACCGAATACAGGACAAGGCGCGCCATGTGGGCTTCGACTGGGAACACCGCGAGGACGTATGGGCCAAGGTGCGTGAGGAACTGGGTGAGTTGGAGGCGGAACTGGCTCGTGACGACCGTCAGGCCTCTGAACAGGAGCTGGGTGACTTCCTCTTCTCCGTCATCAACGCTGCCCGCTTGTATCACTTAAATCCTGACAATGCGTTAGAGATGACGAACCAAAAGTTCATCTCTCGCTTCAACTACATTGAACAGCGCAGCAAGGAGATGCAGAAACCCATGGCAGAAATGACACTGCAGGAGATGGACCAATTGTGGGAAGAAGCGAAAACGGTAAACGTTAACCCTAACCTTAACCCTAACGTTAACGGGAACGGGAACCTTAACCCTAACCTTAACCCTAACGTTCTTGAGACCTACGGAACAAGCGAGCAAGCTCGAGCGAACGGGAACAATAAACAGTAAACGGGACTCCGAGCTTTGCTCGCCTGAGCACCTACGGAGCGCAAGAAACAGTAAACGGTAAACAGTAAACGGTAAACAATAAACAGTAAACGGTAAACAGTAAACAATATATGAAGAGAATTAATGTAATCATGATGGTGGCTGTCTGTGTATGGATGATGGCCAGCTGTGGTAACAAGACTCAACAGGTAGCTTTTGAGGAAATCGATTCCACAGGAATGGGAAATGTTGATCCTACCATATACGGTGTGTGTGGTGAGGCTACTGCGATGAACACACTGCAACTATTGACGGACACCGGAGATACGCTGAACATAGACATGGCAGATGCCCAGGAGAAGGAACGCGTACTGGGCGGACTTCAAGTGGGTGACCGACTGGCGGTCGTTCCGACAGCGGACAAGAAGGCGGCAGTTATGGTGATCAACCAGACTTCGTTGCTGGGCAACTGGGTGATGCCGAATCCTATTGACGGCAGCGACGAGGTAGGTATCTGTATCAAGGAAGGCGGTATTGCCGAGGGCATTGAACAATCGGCTATCGTCTATAAGACCTGGCGTCTGGTGAAAGGACAGTTGGAAATCATCATGACGCATGAAGGCGGTAGCGGTGAGGATGAGCTATACCTCTATGATATCGTGAAGCTGGGACCTGACTCACTGACCTTCAAAGACAGCGAGGAGACGTTTGAGTACAGTCGACAGAAGCCTCGCGAGGAATATGGCAAGGACGTGAAACTGGAGGAGTCGTCAATTACGGACTTCGCGATGTAAAAGCCTTGGAGCCTTTTAAAGTTCACATATTAGGATGCGGCAGTGCACTGCCAACCTTGCGCCACTTCCCATCAGCGCAGGTGGTGGAAGTCAGGGGCAAGCTGTTCCTGATGGACTGCGGCGAGGGTACGCAGATACAACTGCGGCGCTCAAGACTGCGGTTTACCAAGATCAGTGCCGTCTTCATTTCCCATCTGCATGGTGACCATTGCTTCGGACTCATCGGACTGCTGAGTACCTTCGGACTGCTGGGACGTACGGCTAAGTTGACGGTGTATTCGCCTGCAGCATTGGCTACTGTCATGCAGCAACAGATGGACACGTTCTGTCGTGACCTGGAATATGAGGTGGACTTCATACCTGTGGACACCATGGTTCAGCAGGTGGTGTACGAAGACCGCTCGCTGACCGTTGAGACCATCCCGCTGGAACATCGTGTGAAATGCTGCGGATACCTGTTCAGGGAGAAACCCACGCTGCCACATATCCGTCGTGACGTTGCCGACTTTTACGGTATTCCCGTCAGTCAGTTTGACAATATTAAGGCGGGCGCGGACTGGACGACAGCAGAAGGGGAGGTGGTGGCCAACAGCAGACTGACAACACCTGCGGATGCCCCCAGGGCCTATGCCTATTGCAGTGACACGCGCTACATACCTACCTTACACGAGCGGTTGAAAGGTGTCACCACCCTTTATCATGAGAGCACCTATGGCGAGGATAACCACCTGAGAGCAGAGAAATATTTCCACTCGACGGCTCGCGAGGCTGCGATGGTCGCCCGTCAGGCAGGCGTTTGCCAACTGTTGCTTGGACACTACTCGTCACGCTACGAAGACGAACAGGTGTTGCTGCGGGAAGCACAGGAAATTTTCCCCAACAGTCTGCTGACTGACGAGAACAAAGTGTTCGACGTATGATTTTTTTGTCACGGAAAAGTGATTTTTCTTACAAAATATTTGGTGGAATGAAAGAAACTTCGTATATTTGCACCAATTAATGGATATACGTACGTATGACAAAACGTTTACTGATCTTCACATTAAGTGCGCTGATGCTGGCTCCAGTAACCATTCTGAAGGCAGCAAATGCTCCGTTTGAGACGGTTCAGCAAGACATGGACGATGAGGTGACCATCAGTGTAAACGGTACGTCGGTAACCATCTGCAATGCTCAGGGTGAGACCCTTGAGGTCATCTCGCTGACAGGACGTAAGATGATGACCGTACGCATTGACTCTCCGGCACAACGTATAGACCTTAATGTTCCAAAGGGATGTTACATCCTGAAAGTGGGGAAGGTAGTCAGAAAAGTTTCCCTGCGATAATTCTATTATGTTACGACTGAAAGACCCGAAGACGCGACGTGAAGCGTTTGAACGGCTGGTTAAAGAGTATAGCGAACCGCTGTACTGGGTGGTAAGGCGTATCGTGCTGAACCACGAAGATGCCAACGACGTCGTACAGAACGTGTTCATGAAGGCATGGATAGGACTGGATAACTTTCAGGAGGAGTCCCGCCTGTCGACATGGCTTTACCGTATCGGTCTGAACGAAAGTCTTGACTTCATTCGTAAGCAAAAGAACCAGATGGTCAGTGCCGACGATCCTGATGCGGGAGCACTTGCCAAGCAGCTGATGGCTGACGAGTATTTCGACGGTAATGAGACGGAGGCGCTATTGCAGGAGGCTGTCGCCCAGTTGCCTGACGTACAACGTGCAGTCTTTACCCTGCGCTATTTCCAAGAGATGAAATACAGTGAGATGAGCAAGATACTGAACACGTCGGAAGGCGCGCTGAAAGCGTCGTATCATATTGCTGTCAAGAAGATTTCGGAATTTTTCAAGCAACGGGATTAAACTTTCCATGAATGGAAACGTCAAAGCAATAAAAGAACAAAACAATGATGATACAAGAAGAACAAATTCTGAAGGAAAAGGTAGGACAGCGCAACTGTTTCAAAGTGCCAGAAGGCTATTTTGACCAGTTGTCAGCCAGCGTGATGGAAAGCCTGCCCCAGCAGGAGCAAAAGGCCCGTACGACCGTTTTGCGTAAGTTGCTTTATATGGCAGCCTGTACCGTCATTGCCGTACTGATGGGTGTTACCTATTATTTCCATCAGGGCAACAGTCATGTGGAGGCTCCCTCGGAATCGAACTATTATGAAGAATTGGCCGACTATGCCATGATAGACAATATGGATATCTACGTCTGCATGGCAGAAGAATAAGGTTGAACAAAAGAAAGGATGATGGCATGAAAAGATTTCTGATCATAGGAATGCTACTGGTGACGGTCATGATGGCCGGAGCACAGGACAAGAAGAAGTTCTCGCCGGAGAAATTTCAGGCTGACATGGAGGAATATATCTCTGAAAAGGCCAACCTGACGCCCCAGGAGGAGGCGAAGATCTTCCCCTTGCTGCGCGAGATGCATAAGAAACAGCGTGCCATCTATAAGAAGGTTCACAGGCTGGCGAAGAACAAGCCGACAGACGAAGCAGCATGTGCCTCAGTCATCGAGGACTACGACAATGTGAACATCGAGCTGAAGCAGATAGAGAAATGCTATCACAAGAAGATGATGCAAGAGGTGCCTGCCTCAAAGGTCTATGAGGTTATCAAGGCTGAATACTATTTTCACCGTGGGTGGATGAAAGGCATACAGAAGGACAAACGCCGCTAAGTCCGCAACGCTCACAGTGAGGGCGTCGCGATGTGCAGACATAACGCCCGTGAAGCAATAACCAATGATGTGCCCGTGGAATATCTTCCGCGGGTATGTTTTTTACCAGTTCCTTCTCTACATGATAAGGGGTGTCCGCCTTCTTGGCTACCAGGCCGAGGCGGTGACTGACCCGAAAGACATGGGTGTCGACAGCCATCGTGGACTTGCCAAAGGCAACACTCTGGATGACGTTGGCAGTCTTGCGACCAACGCCCGGCAGGTCGAGCAACTGACGCATGTCCGAGGGTACCTCGCCATGATGACGCTCCACCAACATACGGGCCATCTGCGACAGATGAGCGGCTTTGGCATTAGGATACGAAACGCTACGTATATATTCGAAGATCTCGTCGGCATCAGCCTGTGCCATCGCATGGGCATCGGGGAAGCGACGGAAAAGCTCGGGGGTTACCTGGTTGATGCGCTTGTCGGTACATTGCGCACTGAGGATAACGGCTACCAACAGTTGAAAGACACTGCCGAATTCCAACTCGGTCTGTACCTCGGGCATTTCCTGACGAAAATAGTCCAGAATATAGGCGTAGCGTTCCTTTTTATTCATAAATCACTGCAGCTTGTCAGCCACGAAGTCTGCCAGCTCCTGTCCACGGAGTCCGCGACGCAGGACCTTGCCTTTCTGGTCGACAACGATGGTATGGGGAATGCTGGTGATGTTGAACATCAAGGCAGCAGCATTGTCCCATCCCTTCAGATCGCTCATCTGCGGCCAGGGGATGTTCAGCGACTTGATGGCACCCACCCAGGCGTCTTTCTCGTTGTCGAGGGAGATACCCACAATGCCGAGACCCTTGTCCTTGTATTGGTTGTAAAGGGCGATGACGGAGGGCATGTCCTGACGACAGGGACCACACCAGGAGGCCCAGAAGTCGATGATGGTGATGCGTTTTTTGCCAACCTCACTCATGATGCTGAGAGAGGAGCCGTCAGGAGCAGGCTGCGAGAAATCAGGGATGGTAGCGCCCTCACTGGTCTTGGCAGTCGCTGCAAGGCGCTCTTCTATCTGCTTGATGGCAGGACGCTGGCGCATCTCATCAGGGAGTTGCTGGATCAGACGGGCACGTGCGTCATTGTCTATCAGCTCATCAGGATAGTAGGTCAGCAGGAAATAGCCGAACTCGTTCTTGATATGCTTCTCGGTGGTTTTCACGACGAGGTCGGCAAAACGCTTGTTGAGCAGGGTAATCTGTGCCATGCCCTTCTGTTGCTCTTCTTCACTGATGTTGTTGCCATAAATGTGTTCGGCAATGCGGTTGATCTCCTTGCCGATGCTCATCACGGAGTCGTTCAACTCCTGCCAGGCGTCGTTGCACAGCGTGCCACCGACACGACTGGTGCCAGGCTGTTCCTTGAGGGATATCTTGATATTGCCACGCTCGATGAAGAACGGGGCGTTGATCTCATTGCGCTTGGCACTGTAGATCATATGGAGACGAACGGAATCGACCTCACCGCTGAAGGAGAACGCACCATCCTCGACGATGATGGTGTCACAGGGAGTGGCCATCTCCATGTCAGACGTTAAAAAGAGGGTGTCGCCGTCGGCGGCTCCCTCGATGGTTCCTGTGACCTGATAGGAATTGGACTGACAGGCAGTCAGTGTACCGAAGAAGAGTACACTATACAATATATTGGTCAGAGATACTTTCATTGTTGATTACTCTACGGATGGTTTCTGCAAACATATCGGCAACGCTGAGCTGCTTGACCTTGGCACAACGCTGGGTATAGGGAATAGAGTCGGTGAAGACAATCTCTTCCAAGGCTGATGCCTGGACACGGTCACTGGCAGGACCGCTCATCACACAGTGGGAGGCACAGGCACGAACGGTCTTGGCACCGGCTTCCTTCATGATGTCGGCAGCCTTGGTGATGGTGCCTGCCGTGTCTACCATATCGTCGATGATGACGACGTTTTTACCGGCAACGTCGCCGATAATCTGCATGGTGGCTACCACATTGGCACGGGCACGTGTCTTGTTGCACAGCACGAGGGGACAGCCCAGGTACTTGGCATAGGTGTTGGCACGCTTCGAACCACCTACGTCGGGAGAGGCGATGACCACGTCGTCCAGATGCAGGCTCTGCAGATAGGGCAGGATGACACCGGAAGCATAGAGATGATCGACGGGTACATCGAAGAATCCTTGAATCTGGTCGGCATGCAGGTCCATCGTGATGACACGGTCCACACCTGCCACACTGAGCAGGTCGGCAACGAGCTTGGCTCCGATGGATACACGTGGCTTGTCCTTGCGGTCCTGACGAGCCCATCCGAAATAGGGGATGACAGCATTGATGGTGCGGGCAGAGGCTCGCTTGGCTGCGTCGATCATGAGCAGCAACTCCATCAGATTGTCAGAGTTGGGGAAGGTGCTCTGCACGAGGAAGATGTCGCGTCCACGAATACTCTCCTCATACGAAACAGCGAACTCGCCGTCAGAAAACTTCGTGATCTGAAGCTTACCAAGCGGACAACCTAAACTTTGGCAGATTCTCTCTGCAAGGTACTTTGTGGCAGTACCCGAAAATACCATGTAGTTTTTGTTAGGATTCATTGTTGTTTATTGATGTTAACCGATTGCTTTGCGTAGTTTACTGAAATGGTCAATCACACTCTGATAGTCCACTTCCTGTTGGATGTTAAAGCGGTTCCAGATATCGCCACAGATGACAATACCGCCAAAACCGAGGTCTTTCATCTGCTTGACCGTGTCAAGGTTCATGCCTCCCAGGGCGTAGACGTGGCGATCGATGAGTCCGCTGCGCGACGCCTCCTCCAGCTGCTGCTGGGTGAACGAGGCCTTGCAGTCGGGCTCTGACTGGCTGTCGCCAATGTATTTCAAGAACACATAGTCGGCCTTGCGCTTCGCCTCTTTCAACAGCTCCAGGTGGGTACATGTACGACTGACATGTCCCTTGTAGCCGCTGGGCACTGGCGTCGTCTCGTCCTCGATATGGATGCCGTTCAGCTGGAACTCCTCTTTCAGATAGTAGTTGTCATGAACGGTAATCCGCTTATAGTTGTTCCCGGGAAGCAACGATAACAGTCGCTCCGAGTACATCGGTGACGAGCCCGGCTTGTAGAGATGAAGGTTATCGAGGCCCTCGTCGAAGAGTGCCGCGAGAATCTTGTCTTCCTCCACAAAGAATGTGGGGCGTGTCATAACTACCAGTTTCATGCAGAAGACGGGTTAGTTGGCGGATTCGAATTCTTTCAGGAAACGAACGTCGTTCTCAGAGAACATACGCAGGTCGCTGACTCTGTATTTCAGGTTGGTGATACGCTCGACACCCATACCGAAGGCATAGCCACTGTATATCTTGGAGTCGATGCCGCATTGTTCAAGCACGTTGGGATCTACCATGCCACATCCCAGGATCTCCACCCAGCCGGTATGCTTGCAGAAGCCACAGCCTTCACCACCGCAGATGAAACAGGAGATGTCCATCTCGGCAGAGGGCTCCGTGAAGGGGAAGTAGGAGGGACGCAGACGAATCTGCGTGTCGGCTCCGAACATCTCACGGGCGAAGGAGAGCAATACCTGCTTCAGGTCGGTGAACGACACGTTCTTGTCGATATAGAGACCCTCGACCTGATGGAAGAAACAGTGCGCACGCGCTGTGATGGCCTCGTTACGATAGACACGTCCCGGACAGATGACACGGATGGGGGCTGTCAGTTTGCCGTCTTCCGTATGCATGTGCTCCATCACACGGGCCTGGACACTGGAGGTGTGCGAGCGAAGCAGGATGTTCTTGGTGACGTCGTTGGGATGCTGTGACACGAAGAAGGTGTCCTGCATATCACGAGCGGGGTGGTCGGCGGCAAAGTTCATCTTGGTGAACACATGCAGGTCGTCCTCCACCTCAGGACCGTCAGCCAGCACGAAGCCCATACGTGAGAAGATGTCGATAATCTCGTTGGTCACGATGGTCAGGGGATGGCGCGTACCCAGCTGGATGGGGTAGGGCGTGCGCGTGAGGTCGACGGCCTCGTCGGTAGTCTCCTGGTTGGCACACTCCTCGCGCAACTGGTTGATACGCTCGGTAGCCAGGGCCTTCAACTCGTTAATCTTCATGCCGACGGTCTTTTTCTGGTCGGCTGCCACATTACGGAAATCGTTCATCAAAGCCGTGATCTCGCCTTTCTTACTGAGGTATTTCAGGCGCAGCTGTTCCACCTCGTCGGCATTCTTGGCACTTAGTGTTTGTACTTCTTTCAGAAGTTCGTCTATCTTATCTAGTATCATAATCTGACTAATAATGCGTAAATTTTGATGCAAAGGTACAAAATAAATCATAATTCATAATTATTAATTCATAATTATTTTCTATCTTTGCACAAAATTTAGAGAGAATACCGATTTTTTGGTGTAAATAGATGGAACGATACCTTATTTCAATGAGCTTGTTGCTCTTATTGCTGGCCTCATGTGGCGGTAATAAGACGAAGAACATAGACGAAGAAGTGGCACCTGACACGCTGAACACTGACACAACAGTGGTCGATTCTATGGAAATCGTCATGGAGAGCATGCCTGTTCCCAAGGCTGCTGACGAGTTGTTCGACGACTTTATCTTCAACTTCGCTGCCAACAAGAAACTTCAGATGGAACGTATCCTCTTTCCCTTGCAGTCGTATAATGGCAGGGAGAAGAAGATGATCAGCAAGAAAGAGTGGAAAATGGACTATTTCTTCATGCGACAAGGCTATTATACGGTGCTCTTCGACGATGAGCGTGCCATGGAGATTGTCAAGGACACGCATATCAGTCATGCGGTACTGGAGAAGATCTATTTCAACACCTCATCGGTCATCCAGTATATCTTCGACCGTCCCAAGGGGGCCTGGATACTGACAGCGCTCCGTACCATCCCCATCAGTCAGTCGAACAACGCCTCGTTCCTCCAGTTCTATCACCGCTTCGCCTCTGACAAGGAGTTCCAGACGGAGAGCCTGGGAGCTACGGTGAAGTTTGTGGGACCTGACCCTGACGACGACTTCAGCCAGATGGAGGGCATCATCACCCGCGACACGTGGGAGGCCTTTGCCCCTGAGCTGCCTACAAGGATGATCTATAACATCATCTACGGACAACCGAAGAAGGAGGCACAGACAAAGCTCTTCGTCATGCGTGGCATCGCAAACGGTCTGGAGATGGAGATGTCGTTCAAGAACAAGGGCGGCAAGTGGATATTGGTAAAGCTAACAACCTGAAGCCATGAAGGATTGCAAGAACTATAGTCTGCTGAGACATAACACCTTCGGCATTGATGCACAGTGTCAGCGTTTCCTGGAATATGCCGACGAGGCGGAAGCCTGTCAGGTGGCTGGCGTGCTTCGTGAACTGACGTCACCTTATATTATTATAGGAGGAGGAAGTAACCTGTTGCTCACACGTGATTTCGACGGTATCGTCGTACACTCCGCCATTCGTGGCATTGAACAGCAGGGTGACGGACGTATCCGCTGTGGCAGTGGAGAGGTCTGGGACGACGTGGTGGCGTGGTGCGTGGCCCATCAGCTGTATGGCGCAGAGAACCTCTCGCTGATTCCCGGTGACGTGGGTGCCTCGGCCGTTCAGAACATCGGTGCCTATGGCGTGGAGGTGAAAGACCTGATCGTCGGTGTGGAAGCTGTTGAGATAGCAACCGGCAGGCTGTGCTCTTTCTCCAATGCAGACTGTCAGTATGGCTATCGCGACAGTCGATTCAAGCATGCGTGGAAGAACCAATACCTCATCACGCATGTGGTGTATCAGCTGTCTACCGCCTTCCAGCCTGTTCTGGACTATGGCAATATTCGCACAGCACTCGCTGAGAAAAAGATAGACGAGGTGTCGGCCCAGGCATTACGCGACACGATCATCGACATCCGTAACCAGAAACTGCCTGATCCTGCCGTACTGGGCAATGCCGGCAGCTTCTTCATGAATCCTATTGTCAGCCGTGAACAATACGAGCTGCTGGCGAAGGAATATCCGCAGATGCCACACTATTTCATTGACGACGACCACGAGAAGATTCCCGCAGGATGGCTGATAGAACAGTGTGGCTGGAAAGGAAAGTCACAGGGAAGGGCAGGGGTGCACGACAGACAGGCGCTCGTCCTGGTGAACCGCGGAGGTGCTACGGGTAACGAGATAGTGGCCCTTTGTGAGACCATTCAACGCGATGTACAACAACGTTTTGGCATTGCCATTCATCCGGAGGTGAACGTCATATGAAGCTAACTTTCTTGGGAACAGGGACATCATGTGGGGTACCCACCATCGGGTGTAAGTGCTATACCTGCACCAGCAAGGACCCTCATGACAAGCGGCTGCGCTGCTCGGCACTGCTGGAAACAGAACAGACACGACTGCTTATCGACTGCGGTCCCGACTTCCGGCAACAGATCATGACGCAGCCGTTCAGGAAGATTGACGGTATCCTGATCACCCATGCCCATTACGACCATATGGGTGGCATGGATGATATCAGACCCTATTGCCAGTTCGGAGAAATCAATGTCTATGCTGATCCCTTGGCATGTCAGGGCATGTTACAGATGTTGCCTTACTGCTTTGCAGAGCACCGCTATCCTGGCGTGCCTGCCATCCAGTTGCACCAAATCGAGAAACACCATCCCTTCCAGATTGGCGACTTGCAGATCATGCCTTTCGAAGTGATGCACCACGACCTTCCCATCCTTGGATTCCGCATTGGTTCCCTGGCATATATCACGGACATGAAATCCATCCATGAGGAAGAAATTACTTTTATAAAAGGATGCGAAACGCTGGTAGTCAATGCGTTACGTAATACACCGCATCACTCTCATCAAACCCTTTCAGAGGCTGTAGACTTCGCCAGAAGGATTGGTGCCAGACAGACGTGGCTGATTCATAGCAGTCACGACATCGGTCGACACAAGGAGGTCAATGCCCAGCTACCCAGTGATATCCAACTGGCGTACGATGGACAGGTCATTGAAGTCTGAAAGAAAGAATTGATTTTACTTGCGTTTCTTCTTGCCGAAGAGATGTCCGTAGCTCTTCATCAGTTTACGGACGAGCAGGAAGGCATCAATAGCTGTGATGCTGTTGCTGATCAGGTTGGCAATGAGTTCCCCCTTGGAATCTGACTTCTGGGGGGCTGTCAGTTGATGCCACAAGAGGCCGATCTGCTCGTTATCCTTCTGGATATTGGCATGAAGGGCTTCCTTACGTTGCTGGATCTGTTCTAAAGTACTGTAGGTGGACTGTGGCATGGTTCTAATTCATTAAGATGTTTGCAAGGAAACGGACAAGGGGACGCTCAATCCAGGACTTGCGGAAAGAGAATACCAGCAGGAGCAGCAGGAAGAAGACCATTGCAATGAAGAAGAATGCCCAACCGGTACCGATGACGGGCGTCAGCCAATAGGCTACGGCCAGTGAAAGGTAGAACATCACGGCAATGCCCAGTACAACCAAGACAAAGGCCAGGATGAGTGCCGTGACAAGACGTACCACTTTCTCGATTACATCGAGCTTCAGATATTCCTTCTGAAGCCCCATGTAATCTTTTAGCACCTCAATGAGTTGAGCAATGGATTCTACGTTCTTGTCGCTTGAAAACATAGCCATAACAGATGATTATACCTCAGGAGCTGCATCTGCAATGTCGTCGACGAGGTCGCTGACTTCCTTGCGGCTCAGTTTGATGTTGTGCTTCTTCATGAAGTCGTCAACAGCGTCCGTGATCTTCGTACGGGTGTCTTCGCCCTTTTCAGGAGCCAACAGAAGTCCGATAACTGCTCCGGCGATAGCACCACCGAAGAATGCACCTAAATAACCTAAACTTTTCATAATCGTATTTTTTAAGAGTTAAACATGTTTCTGTTTTCATCGCAAAAATACAAAAATAAATTGAAATATGGCACAGAAAAATCCTAATTTTTTGTTAAAAAGGGCCGTTTTTTTTTATTTAACAAACTTTATGCACGTTTTTTGTTGTTTTTTCTGCAAAAATACGTATCTTCGCAGTGTTTTTATGACAAAACTAATTTTTATATATTGAAACTGTAAAAAGGAATTATGAAAAAGTACACTGTTTTTTGCGCAACAATGTGCGCAGCTTTGCTCTTCACCGGTTGTAAGTCTAGCGAAAGTGCTTATAAGCAAGCTTACCTGAAGGCTAAACAGCAGGAAGAGATGCAACAGGCCACTGCTCCCGCTGCCAATGAGGTCACCGTCGCTCCGATGGTAGAGAAGCCCGCTAACCAGGCACGTGTCGTGGACAATGCCGACAACATCGCTGTTCGTCAGGAGAACGTCACCGTTGTGAACGGTTCTGGTCTGAAGAACTTCAGTGTGGTGGTAGGCTCCTTCTCACTGAGAGCCAATGCCGAGGGTCTGCAGCAGACGCTGAAGAGCGAGGGCTATGACGCTCAGGTGGTTATGAACAGTAATGTATCGCCTGCTATGTATCGCGTAGTGGCTACTACATTCGATACAAAAGCCGATGCAGCTGCCAGCCGTAACGCTTTGCAGACGAAGTATCCTGGCGCATGGCTGCTCTATGCTAAATAAGCAGTGGCCAGAATATTATCAATAGATTACGGTAAAAAACGTACAGGATTAGCAGTTACCGACCCGCAGCAGATGATTGCCAGCGGGTTGGCAACTGTTTCTACATCTGAACTTTTTGACTATCTGAAAAAATATGTTGCCGCTGAGCAGGTGGAGTGCATCGTCATTGGCGAGCCCCGCCAGCCCAATGGACAGCCCAGCGAGAATCTTCAACGCGTTCAGCAGTTCGTGAACAGATGGCGCAAGGCGATGCCTGACGTGCCCATTGACTATTTTGACGAGCGCTTCACGTCTGTATTGGCTCATCAGGCCATGCTGGACGGAGGACTCAAAAAGAAGGCGCGCCAAGACAAGGGGTTGGTGGACGAGATCAGTGCCACCATTATCCTGCAAGACTATATGCGCTGGCGCCAAAAATGGTAAATCGATAAAAACATAATAGAATATGGTATTACCTATATATATATATGGACAGCCCGTCCTTCGCAAGGTGGCAGAAGATATTCCTGCCGACTATCCGGAGTTGGACGCTTTTATCAAAGATATGTGGGATACGCTGGCTGAGAGCGAGGGGATAGGTCTGGCTGCTCCTCAGGTAGGGAAATCTATCCGCGTAGTGGTGATTGACTTGGACCTCATCAGTGAAGACATGCCGGAGTACAAAGACTTCCGTCGGGTATTCATCAATGCCCACATCGTGGAGTATGACGACTCGGAAACAGAAGCCTTGGAGGAAGGGTGTCTCTCACTGCCAGCCATCCACGAGAAGGTGTTGCGTCCCAAGCGTATCCATGTCCAGTGGCTTGACGAAAAGATGCAACCCCATGACGAGTGGATAGAAGGCTATCTGGCTCGCGTCATGCAACATGAGTTTGACCATCTGGATGGAAAGATGTTTGTCGACCGTGTCTCACCACTGCGGAAACAGCTGATAAAAAGTAAACTGAAAGCATTGCTGCAAGGTCGTTTCCGTTGCGGATACAAGACCAAGGTGGCAAAGCGATAGAAAGACGATGCTTAGGAAGTTCTTGTTCCTTATCTTGTTATATCCTGCGGTCGGATGGGCTCAGTTCAACACAGACCGTTTGGTCATGATAGGACGCTCAGCGCTCTATTATGAGGACTATGTACTTTCTATCCAATATTTCAACCAGGCGATTTCTGCCAAGCCCTATCTCTTCGACCCCTGGTACTACCGTGCGATAGCCAAGTTCTATCTTGACGACTATGTGGGTGCGGAACAAGATTGTACGGAGGCTATTGAAAGAAATCCCTATGTCGTCGGCATCTATGAACTGCGTGGACTTTGTCGTATTCAGCAGAAGCAGTATGACAATGCCATCCGCGACTATAACGTCGCACTACGCTATGATCCCGTGAATATGAATATCTGGCATAACCGTGCCTTATGTCGTATTCAACAGAAAGACTATGACCATGCACTGAACGACCTTGACTCCATGGCTGTCATGTGGAGCAGGAATGCCAGGATATACGCCATGCAGTCGGAAGTATACCTGGCACAGAAGGACACCACCAAGGCCATCGCCGCCCTTGACAAGAGCCTGGACATGGATGCCTACAACGGAAGCACCTGGGCACAGCGCTCTTCCATCAGTCTGGCGCGCCAGGAATGGAAGGAGGGTGAGGGATATCTTGACAAGGCCATCCATCTGTTGCCGAAGGAGGCAGGACTATACATCAACCGTGCCCTGGCCCGCTTTAACCAGAACAATCTACGGGGTGCCATGGCTGACTATGACATGGCCCTTGACTATGACCCCAACAACTTCCTGGGACACTATAACCGTGGACTGCTCAGAGCACAGGTGGGTGACGACAACAGGGCCATCACGGACTTCGACTTCGTGCTGAAACTGGAGCCCGACAACCTGATGGCTCTCTATAACCGTGCCTTGCTGTTGGAGAATACGGGTAATCCACGTGCTGCCATCAGGGACTACTCAAAGGTGATCGAGCAATATCCGAATTTCTGGATAGGACTCCAACAGCGTGCCTCGTGCTACCGGAAGCTAGGCATGACCAGGCAGGCAGAACAGGATGAGTTCCGTATCCTGAAGGCGCAGATAGACAAGCGCTATGGCAAACAGCCCCGTCTCTCGAAGAAACAGATGCGCAAGCGCAGCGACGAGGATATCGAGAAGTACAACCAGTTGGCTGTTGCTGACGAGGAGGAGATGCAGCATGAGTATCAGAGTGAATACCGCGGTCGTGTGCAGAACAGGAAGGTTGACATGGACTACATGCCCATGTACTGCCTCTCTACCAGACAGAAGATCAGTGCTGTCAGGCATTATGTGACCTATGACCGTCAGGTGGACTCGCTGAACCACGAGCTGCCCCAAAACCGACAGCTGTATATCGTTGCCGGGGAAAGTGACATCAAGGACCCTTCAGTCTATCTCAAGGATGACGGCAGCTCGGCACTGGCCTTATGGATAAGGGCCATCGCCCAATGGCAGGACGAAAGCATTGACCTGCCGATGCGTACGTCAAACCTGATAGAGCTTCTGACAAAGGCCATCCAGCAGGCACCCGCCAATGCCTACCTCTACTATAACAGAGGAAATGCCTATGTGAAGTGTCTGGAATTCCAACAGGCCATAGCCGACTACTCCAAAGCTATCCAGTTGGATGGAAACATGGCGGAAGCCTACTATAACCGTGGACTTGCCCGTCTGGCCAATAAGCAACAGATCGAAGGCAACAACGACCTCAGCAAGGCCGGTGAGCTTGGCTTATATACAGCCTATAGTATCTTAAAGCGGCAAAGGAATAAATAAGCACTACAAAGTAAAACAAAAGACACTGAGATATGACACTGATTATCGTTACAATGCTGATTGTGTCCTACGTGCTGATAGCAACAGGTCACTTGACGGGAGTAAACAAAGCGGCCATCGCCATGTTCCTGGGTACCGTAGGCTGGGTGGTCTATGTGTGCTGGGGCTCAGACTTTGTCATGGACCAGCATCCGGCAGACTATCTTGAATGGCTTGCCGGCAGCGAGGCATCGAGCGATGCAGTGAAATATTTCATCTATGACAATATCTTCCTGAAATATGTGGGAAGGGCTGCGGCCATTGTGATGTTCCTGTTGGCGACGATGTCTATCGTAGAACTGCTGAACAACAACGGCTGCTTCGACTTTATCACGGAGTGGATACGTACGCGTAATTCCAAGCGTCTGCTGTGGACCATCACACTGGCCACGTTCATCCTCTCTGCCAACCTTGACAACCTGACGACGACCACCATGATGCTGGTCATCATGCATAACATCCTGCAGAACTCACGACAGCGTATGTATGTGGGGTCTGCCATCGTACTGGCCGCCAACTGCGGAGGTTGCTTTACGGTCATTGGCGACCCGACAGGACTCATCCTGTGGGGGAACGGTGCCGTGACGGCAAGTCATTTCTCTGCCTACCTGGCACTTCCTGCCATCATCGCATGGGTCATCCCAACCATCTTCATCAATCGCGAGCTGCCCGACAGACTGGATACCGCATGGAGTCCCTCGCCTTATCGTGGTGATGACACCCGTCTGAACCGCTGGCAGCGCTTCGTGATGCTGATTGTGGGCATTGGCGGACTGTGGTTCATCCCAACGTTCCACAACATCACCAAGCTGGCTCCATTCCTGGGGGCCCTGTGTGTGCTGAGCGTGCTATGGGTGGTCAACGAGGCGTTCAATCACAGACTCATCAGTTCAGACAGAACGACACAACGTCGCATCCCGATGTCACTGCAGTATGGGGTATTGCAACAACTGCTCTTCGTCATGGGTATCATGTTAGGCATGGGCGTCGTTACGGAGACAGGTGTATGGGCTGACGTATCCAACTGGATGGACACCTATGTTCATGATATCTGGATATTAGGATTCGGGGCTGGACTACTGAGCGCTATCGTCGACAGCTTTACCATTGCCATCTCCAATATCTCCCTGTATGTGGTCGGAATAGGCGACATCGCGACCAATGGATCCTTCTGGAAGATCATTGCCTATACTACTGCTGTAGGCGGGTGCCTGCTTTCCGTAGGAAGTATTAGCGGCTTAGCCCTCATGCGTGCAGAACATGTTTCGCTACTTTGGTATATCAGACATCTGACGCCTAAAGTCCTGCTAGGCTGGGTACTGGGTTATGTGATCCTTTGGATAGAAATCAATATCATCAGTATTTGATTTCAAATTGGACAAAATATGTTCTAAAAGTAATTTTTATGAAAACATTTCCGAAAAAAAAACGGAAATGTTTTTTTTGTTTGAATTTTTTTTTCTATCTTTGCAACAATATTGCTAAAACAATAATAACTTTAAATATTTAACTGCTTATGTCACAGATTGTTGGACACATTTCCCAGATTATCGGTCCTGTTATCGACGTGTTTTTTGATACCAAAGGACTGGATGCCGAGAAAGTGCTCCCCAAAATTCACGAAGCATTGAAGATTGACCGTGGTAATGGTAACCAGTTGATTGTCGAGGTGCAGCAGCATATCGGCGAGGATACGGTACGTTGCGTTGCCATGGACAATACCGACGGACTGCAGCGTGGATTGGAAGCTATCCCTATGGGCACACCTATCCAGATGCCCTCAGGAGAACAGATTAAAGGTCGTATGCTGAACGTTATCGGACAGCCTATTGACGGTATGAAACAACTCAATATGGAAGGCGCTTATCCTATCCATCGTGAGGCTCCTAAGTTTGAAGACCTGTCTACGACTAAAGAGGTCTTGGCAACCGGTATTAAAGTGATCGACCTGCTGGAACCCTATCTGAAGGGCGGTAAGATTGGACTCTTCGGTGGTGCTGGTGTCGGTAAGACCGTGCTTATTATGGAACTTATCAACAACATCGCCAAGGGACACAACGGTTTCTCCGTATTCGCTGGAGTAGGAGAGCGTACGCGTGAAGGTAATGACCTGATCCGTGAGATGATTGAGTCGGGCGTTATCCGTTATGGAGAGAAGTTCAAGGAGGCCATGGCTGAAGGAAAGTGGGACCTCTCTCTAGTCGATCCGGAAGAATTGAAGAAGTCACAAGCCACACTAGTCTATGGTCAGATGAACGAGCCACCAGGTGCACGTGCTTCAGTAGCCCTGTCGGGACTGACTGTGGCAGAAGGATTCCGTGATGGTGGAGGAAAAGATGGAGGTGCAGCAGATATCCTGTTCTTTATCGACAACATCTTCCGTTTCACACAGGCCGGCTCTGAGGTGTCTGCACTTTTAGGACGTATGCCTTCTGCGGTAGGTTACCAGCCTACACTGGCCTCCGAGATGGGTACCATGCAGGAACGTATTACTTCAACCAAGTCAGGTTCTATCACTTCTGTACAGGCCGTTTATGTGCCTGCTGACGACTTGACGGACCCTGCACCTGCAACAACGTTTACCCACCTGGATGCTACGACGGTGCTTGACCGTAAGATTGCTGAGCTGGGTATTTATCCTGCTGTTGACCCGCTGGGTTCTACTTCACGTATCCTTGACCCGCTTGTTGTAGGAAAGGCTCATTATGAGTGCGCTCAGCGCGTGAAGGAGATCCTTCAGCGTTACAAGGAACTGCAGGATATCATTGCCATCTTGGGTATGGATGAACTCTCTGATGAGGATAAACTGACCGTTAATCGCGCTCGTCGTGTACAACGTTTCCTCAGTCAGCCTTTCTCTGTTGCAGAGCAGTTTACCGGTCTGCCAGGTGTGATGGTACCCATTGAGGAAACCATCAAGGGATTCAATGCCATCCTGGACGGTGAGGTTGACGACCTTCCTGAGCAGGCATTCCTCAATGTCGGCACCATTGAAGACGCGAAGGAGAAGGCAAAGAAACTGTTGGAGGCAGCTAAAGGTTAAATAGTAAATGGTCAAATTGTAAATTTACAATATGTTAAAGCTGAAGATAGTTTCTCCCGAGCGGATAGAGTTCGATGGCGAGGTCGAGCGTGTTCTCGTACCTGGCTCTCTCGGACAATTTGAGATTCTGACGAACCATGCCCCTATCATCTCGTCATTGGACAAAGGGAAGGTGGTATATGGTCTGGCGTCGGGTGAGAAGAAAAGTCTTGATGTCATTGGAGGCTTCGTAGAAGTTCAGAAGAATGTCGTCAGTCTTTGTATAGAAATAGAATAAACTGAGTTCAGAGATGGTAGATATCGACAAACAGTGTAGCCATTACATCGTTCAGTGTATTGCCTTGTTCATTTTGCTGAATTTCCTGGCAAGTGTGGCCATGCACTATCACTATGTAGGCAATATCGTAGTACCAGTATTGGTGAGTTCGCTGTTTGTTCTAGTTCTGGAGGTAACTGCTGCACTTGTATGGCGCTGGGTAGCCAAAAAACACAGTGATATGCTGCCTTCGTTCTTCACGGCTGTTTCTGGCTTCCGTTTCCTGGGAGCATTGATGGTAATGGCTATCTGGTATCTGGCATCTGGACGTCAAGAGATGATGACGTTTATCGTTGTCTTCCTATTGTTCTACATGGTTTCTCTGATACACCATTCTATCTTCTTTTCGAGAATAGCTAATCGCTTATAACGGTTTAAACCCCAAAAAGTTAAATGAAACAATTAAAGTCAATATGTCTCTTGTTGATGCTGACACTGACACCAATGTCTATGCTGGCAAATGAGCAACAGGGTGAGGAGCTCAACATACCAGAAGTGGTTCTTGAGCACTTGGCCGACGCTTATGAGTGGCACATTGCGTCATATGAGGGAAAACACCTGAGTATACCACTACCTATTATCATAAGGAGTGAACAGACAGGTGAATGGTTCTTCTGTACAGAACACTCTCTGCCTCAAGGTTTCTTCTTCAATGAGGAGGCTCATGGAAAGATCTATGAGCAGATGGCTGACGGATCATCCGTGCGTCCGCTGGACTTGAGTATTACGCGCAATGTATTGCAGATATGGATAGTTGTTGCAGTACTGCTGGCTATATTCTTGTGTTGTGCGAGATGGTACAAGAAACATGATAAGACCAGCAATGCCCCAGGCGGCTTTGTTGGTGCTGTGGAGATGTTGGTAGTCATGATCAACGACGACGTGATTAAGTCGTCGATAGGTGAGAAGCACTACAAGCCATACGCACCCTATCTGCTTACGGTGTTCTTCTTCATATTGGTAACGAACCTGGTAGGACTCCTTCCAATATTCCCGGGTGGTGCCAACGTGACAGGCAACATCAATATCACCTTCTTTTTGGCCTTCTGTACTTTCCTTGCCATCAACCTGTTTGGAAACAAGGAGTATTGGAAAGAGATTTTCTGGCCTGATGTACCTATTTTCCTGAAAGCCATCCCTGTGATGCCAGCTATAGAGCTGTTTGGCGTGTTTACCAAGCCTTTTGCCTTGATGATCCGTCTTTTTGCCAATATGATGGCAGGTCACGCAGTGATACTGAGTTTCACTTGCGTCATCTTCCTCGGGTGGTCTATGGGTGTTGGCTATGGCCTTGGCTTGAACCTCTTCAGTATTGTCATGCTGCTCTTTATGAATGCACTTGAGTTGCTGGTCGCTTTCGTTCAGGCATACGTCTTTACCATGCTTAGTGCGGTGTTTATCGGCTTGGCACATAAGGATCACGAAGAATAAACAAAATAAAAAACAAATACATTATTAATATTAACAACTAAAAATTTTAAAAGTTATGATTACATCATTGATTTTAGCCGAGGGTCTGGCTCAGCTGGGCTGCGGTCTGGGAGCTGGTATTGCAGTAATTGGTGCAGGTTTGGGTATTGGTAAGATTGGTGGCAGTGCCGTTGACGCTATTGCCCGTCAGCCCGAGGCTTCTGGTAAGATCTTTACTCAGATGATTCTGACATCTGCTTTCGTTGAGGGTTGTGCCCTTTTCGCTATTGCTGCTTGTGCATTCTTGATCAAATAAGTTTAGCAAATGGATTTCACTCAATTACCATCAATCCTTACGCCTGATCTCGGACTATTGTTCTGGATGCTATTGGCGTTCTTGGTGGTCTTTGGGGTGCTTGCTAAGTTTGGTTTCCCAGCCATCATCAACATGGTGGATGAGCGAAACAAATACATAGACGAAAGTCTTCGCAAGGCCCATGAGGCCCAGGAGCGCTTAGCCAATATCGAGAAAGAAGGTGAATCCATCTTGCAGGAGGCTCGCGAGAAGCAGGCTCTGATATTGAAGGAGGCTGCTGCCACGCGTGATGCGATGGTAGAAAAAGCCCAGGAAAAGGCTAGGGCAGAGGGTGCCCGTCTGATGGACGAGGCCAAGGCTGCCATTGAACAGGAGAAGAAGGCCGCCATTGCCGATATTCGCCAACAAGTAGCCGCCCTGAGTGTTGACATCGCAGAGAAAGTCCTGAAGCAAAACTTAAAGGACGACAAGTCTCAGATGGATTTGATTGACCGTATGCTGGATGAAGTTTCTGCTAAAAAATAAATGGAATAACGTATGGATATAGGAGTAATATCGGTCAGATATGCGAGAGCGCTCTTGAAGAGTGCCACCGACGCAGGGCTTGATAACCAGTTATGTCAGGAGATGACCATGCTGGCTAAGAGTTATATCGAGGTGCCCGCATTACGCCAGACGATAGACAATCCCATGCTCTCAAAGGACAAGAAACAGGAGTTGCTCGAGACCGCCTGTGGTGGTCAGATTAGTCAACTCTGTCGTACCTTCATCAGTCTAGTACTGAAGGAAGACCGCGAGAACATGATACAGTTTATGGCTAATTCGTACGTCACGCTTTATCGCAAGCAGAAGAACGTCATCAGTGGCAAGCTGACCACTGCGGCTCGCGTGTCTGCACAGACCGAGCAGAAGATGCGACAGATGGTGGAAAGCCAGACTAATGGTATTGTAGAGTTTGAGACCGAGGTGAATCCCGACATCATTGGCGGATTCATCCTGGAGTATGACACCTATCGTATGGATGCGAGTGTCAGGACCAAGCTCAACAACATTCTTAACACACTTAAAAAGTAAAACAAATGTCAGATAAAATTAAACCAAGCGAAGTGTCCCAGGTACTGCTGGAGCAGTTGAAGGGTATCAGCGATGCTGAACGTTTCGACGAGGTGGGTACCGTACTGACTGTCAGCGATGGTGTAGCCCGTATCTACGGACTACGCAATGCCGAGGCCAACGAGTTGTTGGAATTTGAGAACGGCACGATGGCTATTGTGATGAACTTGGAAGAAGACAACGTGGGTTGTGTGCTTTTGGGTTCCACTGCTGGCATCAAGGAAGGTATGGTTGTCAAACGCACCAAGCGCATTGCCTCTATCCGTGTCAACGACAACATGTTGGGTCGAGTAATCAATCCACTCGGACAGGCTGTTGACGGAAAGGGCGATATCGACCTGAAGGATGCTTTCGAGATGCCGCTAGACCGTAAGGCACCTGGTGTTATCTATCGTCAGCCTGTAAAGGAACCGCTACAGACGGGTCTGAAGGCTGTCGACTCCATGATTCCTATCGGTCGCGGTCAGCGTGAGTTGATTATCGGCGACCGTCAGACCGGTAAGACCGCGATTGCTGTTGACACGATTATCAACCAGAAGAGTTTCTATGAGGCAGGTAACCCCGTCTATTGTATCTATGTAGCCATTGGCCAGAAGGCCAGTACGGTAGCTACCCTCGTTCAGACACTGAAGGAGCATGGTGCCATGCCTTACACCATTGTAGTAGCCGCAACAGCAGCTGATCCTGCCGCCATGCAGTATTATGCTCCGTTTGCTGGAGCTGCTATCGGTGAGTATTTCCGTGATCGAGGCTATGCAGCCCTCGTGGTATACGATGATCTGTCAAAGCAGGCTGTTGCCTATCGTGAGGTGTCATTGATCCTGCGTCGTCCTTCCGGACGTGAGGCCTATCCTGGCGATGTGTTCTATCTGCACTCTCGTCTGTTGGAGCGTGCTGCCAAGATGAACGAGCAACAGGAAGTTGCCGAGCAGATGAACGACCTTCCAGAATGTATGAAGGGACATGTTCGTGGCGGTGGTTCACTCACTGCACTGCCTATCATCGAGACCCAGGCAGGTGACGTGTCGGCATACATCCCCACCAACGTGATCTCTATCACCGATGGTCAGATTTTCCTTGAGAGCGACCTCTTCAACCAAGGTTTCCGTCCTGCCATCAACGTCGGTATCTCCGTGAGCCGTGTGGGTGGTTCGGCACAAATCAAGTCGATGAAGAAGGTTGCCGGTACGCTGAAGATTGACCAGGCACAGTATCGTGAACTTGAAGCATTCTCCAAATTCTCAAGTGATATGGATGCTGTGACGGCGATGACGCTTGACCGTGGACGTAAGAACAATCAGTTGCTTATCCAGCCCCAGTATTCACCTATGCCCGTAGGTGAGCAGGTTGCCATACTGTATTGTGGTGTACACGGATTGATGCGTGACGTGCCCATCGATCAAGTTCGTGAATGTCAGAACCAGTTCCTCGATAAGTTACGCTCATCAGCACCAGAGGTTATCGAAACGCTTGCCGCTGGTAAGATAGATGACGAGGTGACGAAGAAGATAGAAGCTGTCATGGCCGACATCGCAGGAACGTATAAAAAGTAACAGCCTATGCCAAGCCTGAAAGAAATTAAGGGCCGTATTGCTTCGGTAAACAGCACACGAAAGATTACCTCTGCCATGAAGATGGTGGCTTCCTCGAAGTTGCACCATGCGCAGGTGGCTATCCAGAATATGCTGCCATACGAAACGATGCTTGAGCATATTCTGAAATCGTTCCTCGCTGCCGAGGCAGAGCCACAGACCATCTTTGACCAGGAACGTCCTGTGAAGCGCGTCGCCATTGTCGTATTCTCCAGCAACTCATCGCTGTGCGGTGGCTTCAATGCCAACGTCATCAAACTGATGCAGCGCACGGTGGATGCCTACACCCAGGAGTTGGGGCAGGGCAGTGTCGAAGTGTGGCCCATCGGTCGCAAGGTGGCAGAGAAGGCTCGCAAACTGGGCTACGACGTGCAGTGCGACTATGCCGAACTGATAGACCATCCTCAGGTGCGCCAATGCATCGACATGGCCATGGAATTGGGCCGTCGTTTCGCAGAAGGCGAGGTAGACCGCGTGGAGATTCTGTATCATCACTTCAAGAGTGCCGGTTCGCAGATTCTGACCAACAAGACTTTCCTGCCCATTGACCTGGAGGCTGAGCTGGGCCGTGACCACGAGCGCGATTTGACCAGTAACATTGCGACGAAGAAAGCGCAGGACTATCTGCGCAAGAACCGCCGGCAGCGCGAGACGAAGGAGGGTGAGGTTGCCCCGCTTAACGACAACTTCATCGTTGAGCCCGACATGAACACCGTCTTGTCGAAGCTGTTGCCCAAGATGGCACATCTGATGCTCTACACAGCTCTCCTTGACAGTGTGGCTTCTGAGCATGCCGCCCGTATGGTAGCCATGCAGACCGCCACGGACAATGCCGACGAGCTGTTGCGCCAGCTGAACCTGCAGTACAACAAGTCGCGCCAGCAAGCTATCACCAGCGAACTGCTCGACATTGTCGGCGGCAGCGTAAACAACTAACGATGAGAGGTAAGGGTAGCAATCTCTTACCTCTCATTTTTCCCTATCAACCATTTAAGAATATCAAACTAAACTTATGAAAAAAGGTATTTTATCGGTGGTCCTCGTGGCCATGACACTGCCGACGATGGCGCAGCAGGTGAAATACAGCGTCAGCGGCACGTCGGCGAAGAACGGCCAGAAGGTCTACCTGATTGACCGGCTGAGCGAACGGCCCATTGACAGCGTGACCGTTGCCAGCGACAAGTTTGCCTTCAGCGGCACGGCCGAGAAGAACGCCCTCATGGCCGTGAGGGCGGGTGGAAGCCAGTGGGAGACGCCGTTCTTCAACGACGGCACGCCCGTGACCATCAACGTCAACGACAGCACGCTGAAAGGCTCTGCGCTGAACGAGCGGCTGACGAAGTACGACCTGGAGATGGACGCTCCGAGCAAGGTTTTCAATGCCAAGGTCGCCAAGCTGACAAGGGCAGAAATCGGTGCCCGCCAGGACGAGCTTATGGCCGAGTACAACAAGATACAAGCCCACCAGACGGCGATGACCAACAAGATTTTCCAGGACGAGTCGAACACGCTCATTCCGGTGGCCTTCGCCCAGCTGTACTTCTTCGACAACGGGTGGGACGCCTACGACGAGCTGGTTGCCCAGCGAGTGGCCTACGCCGGTCATCCCTATCTGAAGAAAGCCAAGGACGACGTGGAGAAAAT
The DNA here is from genome assembly GCF_900107705.1 of Prevotella sp. tc2-28. GTDB lineage: Bacteria > Bacteroidota > Bacteroidia > Bacteroidales > Bacteroidaceae > Prevotella. Next base: position 234,886 of record NZ_FNRE01000002.1, on the reverse strand, counting down.
CCTGAAACCCAAGGACAGTCCGCAGACCGCCTTCATCGGTCAGCAGTACACCGACCTCGAGATGGCCGATGCCAACGGCAAGATGCACCGCATCAGCGACCTCGTGGGCAAGGGAAAATGGGTGCTCGTAGACTTCTGGGCCTCGTGGTGCGGTCCCTGTCGCGCCGAGATGCCCAACGTGCTGGAAGCCTACAGCAAGTACCACGCCAAGGGCTTCGAAATCGTCGGCATCTCCTTCGACCAGAAGAAGGAGGCATGGGTCAAGGCCGTCGAGCAGCTGAAAATGCCGTGGCTGCAGATTTCCGACCTGAAGGGCTGGAAATGCGCCGCCGCCCCCGTCTACAAGGTTGAGGGCATTCCCGACAACATCCTCATCGACCCACAGGGGAAGATCATAGACAGAGCACTTCGTGGCAAGATGCTGCATAAGCGTCTGCAAAAGATATTCGGAGAGTAAGAGACATCAACAACGACGATTATGGCTACAGTTGACGACAAGAAAGTGATTTTCTCGATGGTCGGTGTGAGCAAGACCATTCAGCAGAATCAGAAACAGGTGCTTAAAAACATCTATCTTAGTTTCTTTTACGGAGCAAAGATCGGTATTATTGGCTTGAATGGTGCAGGTAAGTCGACGTTGATGAAGATTATCGCCGGACTGGACCAGCAGTTCCAGGGTGAAGTGGTGTGGAGTCCAGGTTATTCCGTAGGATATCTGCCACAGGATCCTCCTTTGAATGAGGAGAAAACCGTGAAGGAAAACGTGATGGAAGGTGTTCAGTATGTCTATGATGCGTTGGCAGAATATGACGATATCAACATCAAGTTCGGACTTCCTGAGTATTATGAAGATGCGGACAAGATGGATAAGCTGATGGCTCGACAAGCAGAGCTGCAGGATATCATCGATTCGACCGATGCATGGAATATGGATTCCAAACTGGATCGTGCCATGGCTGCCCTTCACTGTCCTCCAGGAGACTGGAGCGTCAAGACACTGTCAGGAGGAGAACGCCGTCGTGTGGCACTCTGTCGATTGTTGTTGCAGAAACCCGATGTGCTGTTGCTCGATGAGCCTACCAACCACCTGGACGCAGAGTCCATAGACTGGCTGGAGCAACACCTGCAACAATATGAAGGGACGGTTATTGCCGTTACTCACGACCGTTACTTCCTGGATGATGTGGCTGAATGGATTCTTGAACTCGACAGGGGTGAAGGTATCCCATGGAAAGGAAACTATTCGTCATGGCTGGAACAGAAGTCCCAGCGCTTGGCATTAGAAGAGAAGACAGCCTCGAAGCGTCGTAAGACACTGGAACGTGAGCTGGAGTGGGTACGTATGGCTCCTAAGGCCCGTCATGCCAAGGGAAAGGCTCGTTTGAACTCCTATGACAAGATGTTGAATGAGGAACAGAAACAGAAAGAGGAGAAACTGGAGATCTTCATTCCCAACGGTCCTCGTCTGGGTAACAAGGTGATAGAGGCTGAGCATGTGGCGAAATCATTCCCTGAGAAGATGCTTTTCTCTGACTTGAACTTTGTTCTTCCTCCTAACGGCATCGTAGGAGTGATCGGTCCTAATGGTGCTGGCAAGACGACTCTTTTCCGTCTGATCATGGGACTCGAACAGGCTGACCAAGGAACGTTCAGCGTTGGCGAGACGGTGAAGCTCAGCTATGTGGACCAGCAACATAAGGATATTGATCCCGAGAAGACCGTTTACCAAGTGGTCAGCGGCGGCAACGACACCATTCGCATGGGAGGACGTGACGTGAATGTACGAGCCTATCTGTCAAGGTTCAACTTCACAGGCGTCGACCAAGAGAAGAAATGTGGCGTGTTGTCTGGCGGTGAACGCAATCGTCTTCATCTGGCCATCGCTTTAAAACAAGAAGGAAACGTCCTGTTGCTTGACGAGCCCACCAACGATATTGACGTCAACACGTTGCGTGCCTTAGAAGAAGGCTTGGAAGCCTTTGCCGGCTGTGCCGTGGTAATCAGTCACGACCGTTGGTTCCTGGACCGTATCTGTACGCATATCCTTGCTTTTGAGGGCGAAGGCAACGTGTTCTATTTCGAAGGCAATTATTCTGAATATGAGTCAAACAAGGCTGCCCGCCTAGGACTGGAAGAGCCCAAGCGTGCCAGATACCGTAAACTGATGGAAGAATAAGCAAGAAGATGTATAGAGTAGGGAAGAGCGTTGTATTATTGATGGTGAGTGTCATCCTGTTGGCTGCCTGTGGGCAACAGGCGAAGGATGCCGATTCTGCCTTTGGCCGTTATGCTGAGCTGTTGGACGACCAGAAGATGCAGCAAGTGTTACGTCAGATGATGGACAGTGACTCATCACGATGGGCAGCCATAACCACTTTAAAGCATTATTATCAAGAGAACAGCACCCCGGTATGGTTCACCCATCAGGGTGTTAGTGAGGATGCAGACCAGCTGCTCGCTTACCTGCAACGGGAGTTGCCTCAGAATGGACTGGACACCATTTCCTTTCGTTTGCCGGATATCGCCTCTGACCTGAAGATCATCCATGAGCTGTCATTCGATTCTTTAGGAGTTGACATCAACGATGTCCTTCCCCGTCTGGAATATCACCTGTCACGCGCTTTCGTGGTCTATTCTACCTACCAGCGCTACGGATTCGTGCGCCCTGAGAAGCTGTTAAACCAATCATTTATGAGGGATGACAGCACGGGATATGCGCGACTGTTCGACTATCAAGTGGAGTCACCGGACTATCAGGAGGCTGTCAAGCAACTGACTGACGACGACCGTATGAACTACCTGCAGTCCTCGGACCCCCAGAATCCGCTCTATACCACCTTACGTGAAGCGCTGTCAAAGACCACAAGTCGGCAAGCCAGACAGCAGTTGCTTGTCAACATGGAACGTTGCCGTTGGCGCACGAAACAGCCCGACCGCACGCCTCGTGTTTTGGTTAACCTGCCCGCCCAGCAGCTGTGGGCCATCCATTCCGATTCCGTACTGGACATGCGTATCTGTTTTGGGGCAAAAGCCACGAAAACCCCTGTCTTGTACAGTGAAATCAAGTATATGCAGGTCAACCCCGACTGGCTGATTCCCTTCAGCATCATCAAGAAGGATGTGGTGCGCCATGAGCACGACTCGGCATACTTTGCCCGTAACCATTATTATATTGTTGACCGTCAGACTGGTGACACCCTGAATCCGGCTCATGTGTCTGCCGATCAGATGCGCTCAGGAAAGTATCGTATTGGACAGACGGGTGGGGCACATAACTCACTGGGGCGTATCATCTTCCGTTTCCCCAACCAATTCGACATCTATCTCCACGACACGAACAACCGTGGGGCGTTCAGTCGTGAGAAACGCTCCTTGTCACATGGCTGCATCCGTGTACAGAAGCCCTTTGAACTGGCTTGTTTCCTCTTGCCGGAGGCCAGCGAATGGGAACTCGACAAGTTACGTATCTCGATGGACCTGGAACCAGTCTCAGAGCGTGGCATTACCTGGCTTGAAGAACATAGCGACGAGAGTAAACCCCACCGTTTGGTCAGCTATTCCAAAGTGTCACCTTCGGTTCCCGTATACATCGTGTATTACACCGTCTATCCCAATCCGGCAACAGGAACCCTTGAGACTTTCCCGGACGTCTACGGCTATGATGCCCTTATCGCACGAGAGATAAAGCCCTGGGTGGCAGAAAATCCATCATAAATTTGGTTTTTCATTTCGTTTGCACTATCTTTGCAAACAATTATGATAGAAGTAACGATTCGAGATGCCCAACTGCGTCAGGCAGCCAGCGAAGGAATGGACGCCTTTGTTGCTGTTTTTATAGCTGCTATTAAGGATTCTATCGGTGGAGAACTGACTTCCGAGACGATGGGACAACTGAATAGCGACCAGATTACATTGCTGGCATGGGAAGTGCTGCATAACGAGGTGATGGACGGCGGCTTTGTACAGTTGATACACAATGGCTACGGACCCTTTATCTTCAAAAACCCCTTCGCCAAGGCTGTCAAGCTGTGGGGCATGAGGGAACTGTCGAAACTGGTGTATGATGCCCATACACTCTACAACAAATACCACGAGGCACTGGAGCGTGACTGTACCGACGACGAGTTCATGGCATTGTTCGAGCAATACCCGGAGTTTGATGACATGGACGACCTTTTCGTGGAACAGGAAGAGGAATGGACTGAACAGATTGCCCGCTATATCGACGAGCATATCGAGCGCTTTGCAACGGTGAAAGACTGAAAAAGGAAAATGAACAAGGAAGAAGAACTCATCAGGAAGAAAAGTCCTGTCAACATACGCAACAAGAAGGCTTCATTTGAATACTTCTTTATCGAAACCTATACGGCAGGCATTGTGCTAACGGGAACGGAAATCAAAAGCATCCGTCTGGGCAAGGCCAGTCTGGTCGACACCTACTGCGTCATTACCAATGGTGAACTGTGGGTGAAGGGGATGAACGTGTCGCCCTATTTCTATGGCTCCTACAACAACCACGAGATGAAACGCGACCGTAAACTGCTGCTCACACGCCGTGAGATTCAGAAGTTGGCGGCTGCCACCAAACAGACGGGTTATACCATTGTTCCTTTGCTGGTGTTTATCGACCAGAAAGGGCGCGCCAAGATGGACATAGCCCTGTGCAAGGGTAAGAAGGAATTTGACAAGCGACAGACGCTAAAAGAAAAAGAAGACAAACGCGAAATGGATCGCGCCATGAAGGTATATCGATGAACACCACACTCAAAGACTTAGCAAAACAGCGCATCCTGATTCTTGACGGAGCTATGGGCACGATGATTGGCAAGCTCATGGGGAAAACAGGAAACTCGGATGAATTGAATCTCACGCGACCTGACGTCATTGAAGAGATACATCGTCGCTACCTGAAGGCAGGTGCAGACATCATTACCACCAATACATTCAGTTCACAACGTATTTCGCAGGCAGACTACCACCTGGAAAACCAGGCCCGGCAGATGGCGCTGGCTGGTGCTCGTCTCGCCCGAAAGTGTGCCGATGCTTTTGCTTCCTCGGAAAAGCCCCGTTTTGTGGCTGGCTCTATCGGCCCAACCAACAAAACGTGCTCCATGTCGCCTGATGTCAGCAATCCCGCCTTGCGTGAGTTGACCTATGACACCTTGTTTGATGCTTATTTCGAGGAGGCTGACGCACTGTTAGAAGGAGGCGTTGACGCCATTCTTATTGAAACCATCTTCGATACGCTGAATGCAAAGGTGGCCATTGATGCCTCGCTGCAGGCCATGAGCCAGCGCCGTCGCGAGGTGCCCATCATGATAAGCGTGACGGTGAGCGACCTTGCCGGTCGTACGCTGAGCGGCCAGACGCTTGACGCTTTTCTGGCTAGTATTAGCACATATCCTATTTTCAGCGTCGGACTGAATTGCTCGTTCGGAGCTCGTCAGATGATGCCCTTCCTGCGCCAGTTGGCCCGCAAGTCACCCTATTATATCAGTGCCTATCCCAATGCAGGACTGCCCAATGCCATGGGACTCTACGACGAGACCGCAGAGAGCATGGCGCCGCAGATGGGACAGATGGTGGACGAAGGACTGGTCAATATCATCGGTGGCTGTTGCGGTACCGATGAGCATTTTATCGAAAAGTACCCAGCCTTGGTCGAGGGCAAACAGCCACGAAAACCGGTGGCACCATCCACGACGATGTGGCTCAGCGGACTCGAAATGCTGGACGTGACGCCCGACGTACATTTTGTTAATGTGGGTGAACGTTGTAATGTGGCAGGTTCAAGGAAATTCCTTCGACTGATTAAGGAGAAACAATACGATGAAGCCATCTCCATCGCCAGGAAACAGGTGTCAAACGGTGCCTTGGTCATTGACATCAATATGGACGACGGTCTGTTGGATGCCCGTCAGGAGATGGTGACTTTCCTCAACATGATAGCCTCCGAGCCAGATATCGCCTCTGTTCCCGTGATGATTGACTCCTCAGACTGGAACACCATCGTCAGCGGACTGAAATGCGTTCAGGGCAAAAGCATCGTGAATAGCATCTCATTGAAGGAAGGCGAGGAAGTGTTCATTCAACATGCCCTCGATGTCAAGCGATACGGTGCTGCCGTTGTCGTGATGTGCTTTGACGAACAAGGTCAGGCAACTAGTTTTGAGCGCAGGATAGCGATTGCCAGGCGGGCCTATGACATCCTGACTCAGCAGGTTGGAATGAATCCGCTCGATATCATTTTCGACCCGAACATCCTGGCTGTCGCTACCGGCATGCCAGAGCACGATGCCTATGCCGCCGACTTTATCAAGGCCACCCGTTGGATTCGTCAGAACCTGCCCGGAGCTCATGTCAGCGGAGGCGTCAGCAACCTGTCGTTCTCGTTCCGTGGCAACAACTATATCCGCGAGGCCATGCATGCTGTGTTCCTCTATCATGCCATTCAGGCTGGTATGGACTTCGGCATTGTCAATCCGGCTACGAAAGTGCTGTATTCAGACATTCCCCGCCAACAACTTGACATCATTGAAGATGTTATTCTGAACCGCAGGAAAGATGCAGCAGAACGACTGATTGCGCTGGCTGCAGAACTGGCTGCTACGGATGAGAAGACGAAAGGAACCCCTGCGACGAATGACGACAGCAAGGCTCGGAAGAATGCCAGTGTAGAAGAACGCCTTCAACAAGCACTCATCAAGGGTGTCGGCGATTATTTACAGGAAGATTTGGCTGAAGCCCTCAAACAATATCCGAAGGCTGTAAACATCATTGAAGGTCCGCTGATGGCAGGCATGAACCAGGTGGGCGAACTCTTTGGCGCCGGCAAGATGTTTTTACCGCAGGTGGTAAAAACGGCGCGTACGATGAAACAGGCAGTTGCCATCCTACAGCCCTACATCGAGGCTGAGCGCTCAGAGGGTGCCAAGAAAGCAGGAAAAGTGCTCTTAGCCACCGTCAAGGGCGATGTCCACGATATTGGAAAAAACATCGTCAGTGTGATTCTTGCCTGTAACAACTACGAAGTGATTGACATGGGTGTAATGGTTCCTGCCGAACAGATAGTGCGCAAGGCCATTGAGGAGCACGTAGATATGATAGGACTCTCAGGACTGATTACTCCCTCACTGGAAGAAATGGTCAATGTGGCTCATGAAATGCAACGAGCCGGACTGGATATTCCCATTATGATTGGTGGTGCGACTACCAGCGAACTGCATGTCGCCCTAAAGATAGCTCCTGTCTATGGCGGTCCTGTAGTATGGATGAAGGATGCTTCGCAAAATGCGCTTGTCGCAGCAAAGCTGATGAACAAGACGGACGAACAACAAATGGAAAAAGAACTTGATGCTCGCTATGAGCATCTGCGCGAGTCGTACCAGCAAGAACAACAACAGCTATTGTCTCTGGAAGAAGCCCGTAAGAAGAAACCTGATTTCTGGGAAAATTAATTTGAAACATATTATATGAATATGCGAAAGATCATACTTTTCATCGCTTTCCTACTGGGTGTAACGTTGTGTGCTCAGCCTAAGCGAGAGTTCCGTGGAGCATGGATACAGTGTGTTAACGGACAGTTCATGGGTATGGGTACAAAAGCCATGCAACGTACCCTGTCGTATCAATTGGACGAACTGCAGAAGGACGGCTGTAACGTCATCATCTTCCAAGTACGTCCTGAGTGCGATGCCCTCTACGAGAGCTCGCTGGAGCCTTGGAGCTACTATCTGACCGGCCAGCAGGGACGGGCGCCACAGCCATATTGGGATCCTTTGGCATGGATGGTAGAACAATGTCACAAGCGCGGCATGGAGTTGCACGCATGGATCAATCCTTATCGTGCCAAGACCAAGACGGCTCATACAAATGCTTACAATCATGTTATCAGTCAGCACCCGGAGCGTTGTTTCCAATATGATGGCTTAACGTTGCTCAATCCTGCGCTTCAGGAGAACCGTCATTACATCTGTGATGTGGTGCGCGACATACTGCAGCGTTATGATGTCGACGGACTGCATATCGACGACTATTTCTATCCCTATCCAGTGGATGGCTTGCCTATCCCTGACGAACCTTATTTTCGTGCCAACAACTATGGTATAACCAACGTTGGTGACTGGCGCCGTAACAATGTAAACCTTTTCATAGAACAGGTGTTCAATACCATTCGTGAAACCAAGCCTTGGGTGAAGTTCGGTGTTTCTCCTTTTGGTATCTACCGCAACATAAAGAACGATCCCAATGGTAGCCGTACCAATGGTTTGCAGAACTATGACCAGTTGTATGCTGACATTCTGCTGTGGTGTAACAAAGGATGGGTTGACTATTGTGTTCCCCAGCTCTATTGGGAGATAGGACATAAGGCTGCCGACTATGACGAGTTGATACATTGGTGGGATAAGTATTGCAAGAATACCGCGCTTGTTATTGGCGAAGATGTTGAGCGTACAGCCAAGTTCAATCAAATGGCTCGCAAGATGATGCTGCATGCCGAGTTGCCTAACGTGAAGGGTACCGTGCTGTGGTATGCCAAGGCAGCCGTTGACAATATCGGAGGCTATGGTAGTCGGCTACGCGATTTCTACTGGCGTTATCCTGCCTTGCAGCCTACGATGAAGCATATTGATGGCAAAGCCCCTAAGAAGCCCCGTAAAGTGAAGGCTATTGACATTGAAGGCAAGAAAGTTCTTTTCTGGACAGCCCCCAAGGGCAACGGATGGAAGGACGAAGCAGTTAACTATGCCGTCTACCGCTTCGAAAATGGCGAGCGCATCAACCTTGATGACCCATCGAAAATGGTTGCAATCACCCGTGATACCCATTACGAACTTCCCGATGCTGCAGAGGGTAGCCGTTGCGTGTATGCGGTTACAGCCCTCGACCGCATGCAGAACGAGAGTAGTTATAAGAAAGTAAAAGTGAGGTATTAGCCTCGCATGTATGGGTTGTATGTCAGCTCATCTGCAATCGTGCTTTGAGGACCATGACCTGAAAGCACGATTGTTTCTTTTGGTAGTTTGCCGACCACATTTCGCAGGCTATTTTCCATCTGTTGCCATGAGCCACCATCGAAGTCTGTGCGTCCGATGCTCATACGGAACAAGGTGTCTCCGGTGAAAGCCGTCTTCTCCGCTTCACAGTAGAGCAGGGCAGAGCCAGGTGTATGTCCTGGCGTCTGAATCACACGCAGTTCATGGTGACCGAAGGTGATGGTGTCACCATCCTTTAGCCATCTACCCACCTCGGGCTGTGCTTCTTCAAGCTGCATGCCGAACAGGGAGCTGGCTTGCTTTCCTAAGTCGCTGATGAGGTATTCGTCCTCGCTGCACACTTCCACCTTCAATCCGTATTCTTTGTAGATGAAGGCATTTCCAAAGTTATGGTCCAGATGCCCGTGGGTAGCTATCAGGTGGGTGGGGGTCAACTGCTTATCACGGATATATGCTATCAGTGCATCCTTCTCGTCCTGGTAATAGACACCACAGTCAATGATGACACATTCTTTGCTCTCATCGCTTATGACGTAGCAATTCTCCTGCAAAGGGTTGCACATGATTCTTTTAATCTCTACCATAGCTTTTGACAATTTAAACGGGAACGTATATACAATGTTTTTCTTTAAACCACTCTTCGTCGAACCAGTTGCTTAGTTCTTCAGTCTCGACAATGCGGCGAAAAGGCTGCGTTTCAGCTTGTAAGTCACCACCCTTTAGGCAAATGACACCATTAGGCAACGCATTCTGTTGTTCTTTGGAGATGTTCTTGCGCACGATTTTCATCAGGTCGGGAAGTGGCATAACAGCTCGACTGACGACGAAATCGTATTTCCCTTTTTCTTCTTCGCCTCGCAGATGTTCGGGATGGCAATTCTTTAGCCCAATAGCATTGCACACTTCTTGGGCAACACGTATTTTCTTGCCTGTTCCGTCGATCAATTTAAACTCACAATCGGGAAAAAGGATAGCCAATGGAATACCAGGGAACCCGCCGCCCGTTCCGAAATCAAGGATGCGGGTGCCTGCCGTAAACTGTATCATTTTGGCAATAGCCATCGAGTGAAGCACATGATGTTCGTATAAGTTGTCGATGTCTTTGCGTGAAATGACATTGATTTTTGCATTCCAGTCACGATACAAAGCGTCGAGCGCAGCAAACTGTTGCTGTTGCTCGACACTGATGTTGGGGAAATATTTCAGGATGATATTCATTTTCTATAGCGTTATAGCACGATAACGTTATGAAGGCATTTATCCATTCATCGACAGCAGGAACTCCTCGTTCGAGTGCGTCTGCACCAAACGGTCGTGAACGGTGTTCATTGCCTCGATGGGGTTCATTTCTGCGATAAACTTGCGGATGATCCACATGCGATTGAGCGTGGTCTGGTCTTGCAGCAGGTCGTCGCGACGAGTAGAACTCTGTACCAGGTTGACAGCAGGGAATATTCGCTTGTTGGCCAACATACGGTCGAGCTGCAGTTCTGAGTTACCAGTACCCTTGAATTCCTCGAAGATCACCTCGTCCATCTTTGAACCCGTATCAGTTAAAGCTGTTGCGATAATCGTCAGCGAACCGCCATTCTCGATGTTACGGGCAGCACCGAAAAACCGCTTGGGCTTTTGCAGGGCATTGGCATCCACACCACCGGTAAGTACTTTTCCGGATGCCGGGCTGACGGTGTTATAAGCACGAGCCAAACGGGTAATAGAGTCAAGGAAGATAACCACATCATGTCCGCATTCCACCATACGCTTAGCTTTCTCCAACACGATGCCGGCAATCTTCACATGTCGGTCGGCTGGTTCGTCGAAGGTTGAAGCGATCACCTCAGCATTCACCGTGCGGCTCATGTCGGTAACCTCTTCAGGACGCTCATCGATGAGCAGCATCATGATGTAGGCCTCGGGGTGGTTTGCGGCAATGGCATTGGCGATATCCTTCATCAATATGGTCTTACCGGTCTTGGGTTGTGCCACGATGAGTGCACGCTGACCTTTACCGATAGGTGCGAAGAGATCTACGATGCGTACCGACGGGTTGGTGGTAGCGGGATCGCCACAAAGCTTGAATTTCTCTTCAGGGAAGAGTGGTGTCAAATGTTCGAATGACACGCGGTCACGTACTTCCTGGGGTTGTCGTCCGTTGATGGTCTTTACCGTGCTCAAGGCAAAGTATTTCTCGTTGTCGTGGGGTGGACGAACGGTGCAGTCAACGACGTCACCAGTCTTCAGACCATAGCGTTTGATCTGTTGTGGACTGACATAGATATCGTCAGGTGACGACAAGTAGTTATAATCCGATGAGCGCAGGAATCCGTAGCCGTCCTGGAGGATTTCCAACACGCCGTTACCGGTAATGAGGTCAGCGAAGTCGAACTTGTCGGCACTTGGTGCTGTATTATAACTTGGACGTTCCATTGACACCTCGGGAATCTGTGACATCGGACGATCGAAAATGTCTAGTGAAGGAATAGCAGCGCCGTCCTCAATGGGTAGGTCGACGACGGGGATGAAGTCGGTGCCGTCTCCGGGATCTCCTTCCCAAACACCGTCAGTAAAGGTGCTCGCTTCCTGAGGCTGAGCCATCTTTTGCTGCAATTGACTCAGCAATTCGGGATCTATAGATTCCTCGTTCGTTGTGATTTCGGCTTCAGGGATTTCTTTGTCTTCTTCAGCTTCTGCAACAGCGTCTGCAGCTTCTTCGTCGGCTTTCTCTTCTTCAGCCTTTTTAGCAGCTGCTATTTCTTCCAATTCCTTCTTCGACTTGCGTCCACGCTTCTTGGGAGCCGGCTTTTCTTCAACAGCAGTATCCACGCTCTTCTCGTCAGCAGCTGCCTGTTGCTCGGCGGCCTCCTGTTCGGCGAAAAGCGTGTCGAGCGACTTCTTCTTGGTAGCTTTTGTGGCTTTCTTATCAAGATTCTCGCCGTCTGTGCCGTTTACGGTATAAACTTTGTTCGTGTCCTTGGCTATGCGGGTTCGCTTGCGCTTGGGAGCAGTCGATCCTGCAGCGGAGTCTTCCGCCGCCTTGTCTAAAATGGCGTAGATAACGGTCTCTATTTCGTCGTCCTGAGAGACCTTGACACCCAATTCACTGGCTATCTCCATCAGTTCGGGGATAGGCATCTTAATTAATTCGTCTTTCGTGTACATATAGATATACAGTAATTCGTTATTTGTTTTCGAAATGTTGAAATTGATTTTGGAAATGAAGTGCTTCACGGATGGAAACACATTTTTCTGAAATACGCTGCAAAGATACACATTTTTTCGGAAACGTCCAAATTAGACACCACAAAAAATCGCCTTGTGCTATTTTTCTTGTAGGAAATTCGCATAAAACAATGGCGCAGGGTGCTTTTGACTGCATCCTGCGCCATTGTTTTTTTTCTGGCTTATCCCTCGTCGACACCGTCGACGATGGTTCCGCTGCCGGAATCTCCGGAATTTCCGGGATTGCCGGAATCTCCGGTATCTCCGGAATTGCCGGTATTTCCGGTATCGCCGGTATTGCCGCCGTTATCCGTGGTGCTGCCGCCCTTGCGGTCCAGCATGTCCTGATAAAGCTTCACCGTACCGTTCCACTGACGGATGAAGGTCTCGTAAGGTGTCGAATCGTCGGCCACCTTGGAGAACGATTCAATCAGGTCGGTCATCTCGTCGTACAGCGTGTCACACTCCTTGCGGGCAGCCGACAGCGTTCCATAGGCCTTCTCGCTCTCCTCGATACCCTGTTCCAGTCGCAGTGACTTCACGAGGTTCTGACCCTCCACCATCTGCTGGAAGAGGTAGGTGCCGTTGATGGTCGCCAGGTGCGCCTGCATCGCGGAAGTCGAGAGGTCGGTTATCAGGTTCTCCAGCACACTTTTCCTTTTCGGACCTTCTGCAACCCCTTCCGGCGGAGGGCGCTCGCTGTTTTGATGGTTCGACATGTTCTTCATCACTATTCCTTTCTGTTTGTTACAATTGTCTGAACGCAAAATTTAAAAAAATCCACCAGATTGTCCGAACATCTTCTGATTTTATGTTTTTTTGACACAAAACAGCCGTAGAAAGCCACAGATTTTCTCGCGGAGAATGCACAGAACAGAAATTTATTTTCTACTTTTGCAGACAAGTAATCCCATTATAAATATAATTATGAAAGAACAATTCTACAAGAAATGGGCTGGGATGAAGAAGCTCTTTGTCTTGGCCATTGCCATGACCATTGGCGGAACGGTTAATGCCCAGCAAGCCGATTTCAGTAAGCTGTCGGCAATGCTTGGATGTATGGTGAAGGAGCGCTATGCCACTGTTGCTGAGACGCATCGTGCCCTGGATACTGTGGACCCGGTAGTCTCTGCATTGGTGAAGGCCGACACGGAAAGCGTCTTCAGCGAGTGTGGCGCGAAGATGATGGACCGCGTTGACGACCTGTACTTCGTCGTGATGACTTTGAGCCAGATGGAGCGCTTGTCGCAAAGCAGCCACGTCGTGCGCATTGAGGCTAACGAGGCACCCAGTAAGGAGATGAACCAGACGCCTGAGTTGATTGGTGCAACGAAGGCGAGCTTGGGCACCGGTCTGCCACAGGCATTTACGGGAAAGGGCGTGCTGGTAGGTATCTGCGACGGCGGATTAGACTTCACGCACCCGATGTTCCGCAACGCTGACGGCACGACGCGCATCAAGTGGGCGTGGGACCCATACACCGGCCGTGGCGCTAAGGAGGGCTACCGTGGCATCGGTTCGCTGTACGATACGCATGAGAAGCTGATGGCTGCCAAGGGCTTTATCGACTCGGTGGATTACCACGGCTCGCATGTTGCCAGTATCGCCGCCGGAAGCCCGATACTGAACGGTAAGTACCGCGGCATAGCATGCGAGTCGGACATCGTCATGGTAGAATGCATGACGGACGATGATACTGTTGACCCTACAGACCCCTTGGGCAAGCGCAAATTAGAGTATAACGTAGTTCTTGATTTCGCCGGGGATAACGGAATTCAGTTGAAAGAGGAATGGAAGCACTATACAACAAACTTGTCGAACATCGCCCGCTATATGGGCATCAAGCGCTTCTTCGACTATGCTAAGGAGCAGGGCAAGCCTGCCGTGCTGAATTGCAGCTTCGGCGGCGCGATGTCTCTGTTCTTTGACAATTCCCTGGAGGAGGAGTTCTTCGGGAAAATGACGGGACCGGGGCGTGTTATCGTGGCTTCCGGAGGTAACGCCGGCGATGCGGACTTTTACCGGCACAAAGCCGCCAATGCCACACTGGAAGACTCGCTGATTGTTAATTCAAACTTCTCGTACCTGACATTCACCACCTCGAACCGTGACTTCAAAATCACCCTCACGCTAAACAACAAGGAACATACACAACTTACATTCACTGCTGCTGATTTTGATGCAACGGTAAATTCGGAAATGCATGTGAAGGGGGTGTCTGGACGTCGGGGTATATACCGATTCGGCTTTGACTTCGGCATGCGCAAGACATTGCCCAATGGCGACGAGGCTTGGCTGTTGAAAGTGGTATGTCCTACAAGAATAAGCATGGACTACCTCAACGACATTTGCGGAATGGCCATCAAAGTGGAGGGAAGCGCGGAAATGCGCATGCATGGCACACGCAGCAAACTATTCTTCAAACAAGGATGGGAAGCCACCAACAGCCCCTATACGGCGAGCGATATCGGTGCGTATAAAGACGTTATCGGAGTGGGATTGATGTGCCACCGACTCAGTTATATCAACGAAAAAGGCGATAAGACCAGTGGCACTACGAAAAACCCCGAAGGCCGCATATCCAGCTGGAGCTCTGCCGGTCCCACGTTTGACGGACGCATGAAACCGGATGTCTGCGCACCAGGCTATAACATCTTCGCAGCAGGCAACAGCAATCTTATGCAAAAACAAATACCGAGCGAATCAAAATATTTCGTCGAGCATTTCGACTACGACGGACGCAGCTATCCCATCATGGGTATTTCAGGCACGTCGATGGCGGCGCCCGTGGTCACTGGTACCGTCGCTTTGTGGCTTCAGGCAGACCCGACGCTGACACCCAACCGCATCAAAGAGGTGATAGCAGCTACCGCCAAGCATCCGGACCCCACACTGACCTATCCCAATACGATATATGGCAGTGGTGAAATCGATGCTTATGCGGGACTGCTGAAGATTCTGAACATCACTTCCGTTACCAATCTCTCAACACGCCAGGCGGATATTGCTCTTGAAGGGCGGACGCTGCGCATCAACGGGGCCGACGTGGCAAGCGTAACCGTTTACAGCTTGACCGGACAGGTGATGCTGCAAACCACCACAACGGACGGTACCGTACAATTGCCACAGCTTCCATCAGCGGTCTATGCCGTACAGGTTAATGCCAGCGGACGACAGCTGGGGTCTACGCTGATCAGACTCTGACAAAGGAAAAACGAACAGACGTGTAACATGCTAACAAAATATACAAGAAAGATGAAAAGAACGCTAAACAATATGCTGACGGCGATTTCAGCCATCATGCTACTGACACTCGCATCGTGTGCCAAGAGTGATAACTATTCGCAACCAACACTGCCACCCGTCGTGGGACAATGGGTAAGCATCAGCGAGGAGGGATATACCTTCTTGCAAGATGGAGAGACGGTGGAAAGCTACTTCTGCTATGACGATGACGAACAAATAGCTTATTTCTTCGACGAAACAGGTGCCGTGGAAGACATCATGAAAGAAGAGGGCAAGTATGAACCCTGTAAACTGACCCTCAACACTGACGGCACGCTCGACCTCATCAGCAGAGAGGGGGAAATGAATTGTTCCTATCAGGTGATGGATAATCGCATCGTACTTCCCGAATGGGGTGATGAAATGGTGTGGAACTACACAATGGACGGTGACGAGATGCTCATTGAGCAACAGATTTACAACAAGGGCATCCTCTATTCACGAACCTACATCCATTATCAGCGAAAGTAATCGTCCTGATAAAAAAAAAAAGGCTGCTCTCGTCATTGAGAACAGCCTTTTTTATTGTTAAAGGGAGTGGGGAAGATTACTCACCCTTCTCCATCTTTGCCTTCAGCTCAGCGAGTACGTCGATGTCGCCCAGCGTTGTGCTGGCAGCAACGTTCTCAATCTTCGGAGTGTCGTTCTTCGGAGCACGAGCCTTCTTGGCTGCAGCCTTCTTCTCCTCACGCTGAGGATCCTCGAAGGTGCGGCTGTGAGACAGGATGATGCGCTTAGAGTCCTTGTTGAACTCGATAACCTTGAAGGGCAGCGTCTCACCCTGAACGGCCTGTGTGCCATCCTCCTTCTGCAGGTGCTTAGGAGTAGCGAAGCCTTCTACGTTCTCGTCGAGTGCTACGACAGCACCCTTCTCGAGCAGTTCGGTAATCTTACCCTCGTGGATAGAACCAACGGTGTACTTCTCCTCGAAGACATCCCAAGGATTCTCCTCGAGCTGCTTGTGACCGAGAGAAAGACGGCGGTTCTCCTTGTCGATGTCAAGAACGACAACGTCAATCTGGGCACCAACTTGAGTAAACTCTGAAGGATGCTTAACCTTCTTGGTCCAAGAGAGGTCGCTGATGTGAATCAGACCGTCAACACCTTCCTCGAGCTCAACAAATACACCGAAGTTGGTGAAGTTGCGAACCTTAGCGGTGTGCTTAGAACCAACAGGATATTTAACCTCGATAGTCTCCCAGGGATCTTCCTTGAGCTGCTTGATACCAAGAGACATCTTACGCTCGTCGCGGTCGAGAGTCAGGATGACTGCCTCGATTTCCTCGCCAACCTTCAGGAACTCCTGAGCTGAACGGAGGTGCTGGCTCCAAGACATCTCTGATACGTGGATAAGACCCTCAACACCAGGCTGGATCTCAACGAATGCACCGTAGTCTGCAATAACGACTACCTTACCCTTAACGTGGTCGCCCACCTTGAGGTTAGCATCCAAAGCATCCCAAGGATGAGGAGTGAGCTGCTTCAGACCGAGGGCAATGCGCTTCTTCTCGTCGTCGAAGTCGAGGATAACGACATTGATCTTCTGGTCGAGTTCGACAACCTTGTGTGGATCGTCTACGCGGCCCCAAGACAGGTCGGTGATGTGGATGAGTCCGTCAACACCGCCCAGGTCAACGAATACACCGTAAGAAGTGATGTTCTTAACGATACCTTCGAGAATCTGACCCTTCTCAAGTTTGCCGATAATCTCCTTCTTCTGAGCCTCGAGTTCTGCCTCAATAAGTGCTTTGTGAGAAACAACAACATTGCGGAACTCCTGGTTGATCTTAACAACCTTGAACTCCATGGTCTTGCCAACGAACTGGTCGTAGTCGCGTATGGGGTGTACGTCGATTTGAGAACCGGGCAAGAAGGCCTCGATACCAAATACGTCTACAATCATACCACCCTTCGTGCGGCACTTGATGTAGCCCTGAATAACCTCCTGAGCCTCGAGAGCTGCGTTCACACGCTCCCAGCTCTTTGACATGCGGGCCTTCTTGTGCGAGAGCACCAGCTGACCCTTCTTGTCCTCGGCATTCTCTACGTAAACCTCTACAACGTCACCTGCCTTCAGGTCGGGATTGTAACGGAACTCAGAAGCGGGGATGATACCATCGCTCTTGTAGCCGATGTTAACAACGACTTCCTTCTTGTCGACGCTGATGACGGTTCCATCAACAACCTGATGCTCGCTTACTTTGTTCAGCGTCTCATCATACGCTTTGTCAAGCTCTTCCTTGCTGACGTTGGCCACGGTGCCATTCTCGAACTCATCCCAGTTGAAGTCCTGTAACGGCTGGACGTTTTTTGTTAATTCTGACATAATAAATAATTTTTTGCCCCTCGTTTTGTTTGTCAGGGCTGGATCTGGACAGACGTTTACCAGACCATCTTTAAAAGGTTAATAATGAATAGGAGTCAGCGCCTGTTCCGGCCCCTATTTCCCCTTTTAGGGGATAAAACGGCTGCAAAGGTACGAAAAAGGGGGGAGAAGAAAGCTTTATCTAGTGGATGAGGAGAAAGATTTACGGTTTTTTAACATCTTCCGACACTTTCTTGAGTTTCTTCTTGATTCCGAAGAGGTCTCGAATGCCATCAAAGTCTTTCTTCATGATGATGCCAATGCCCTGGGTGTTCAGTGAACTACGAGTAAAGTATCGGTCATTGCTTTGATTGTATACTTTAAGTGCCAGGTTACCATTGGGGAACAGCAGGTAGCGAATGTCGAAGTCGCCAATGAACGAGTGGGTGGCTGTGGTGGCTTTGTCGCGATAGCCAAATTGTCCGTTGATGAGGAGGCGGTTGTTGAGCAATCGTCCACTGATAAGTCCTTCATATTCAGCATTGTTCCACCCTTCGTCACCGGTTGATATGTTGGCTCCGAAATTCCATTTGTTGCTCTTGATGACCTGTCCAAGCACACTGTTGATTTGTCCACTGAGTGTACCCGACAGAAGACTTTGCATGGCGAGTGATGTCTTGCTGGGTCCTTCTGCATTTTGAGTGGCATTGTTGGCTCCTTGCGGATAGAATCTTCCTACAGCCAGCAGGTAGATGACTTGCTGATTCATTTCCTCTTGTCCGTTGATGATGGAGCGTACCATTTGCTGCTCGTCAGTATTGACGTTGGGCATCTCAAGGTCAAAACCGATGATTGGTGCACGGGGCTGACCGGTAATGTTCATCAGACAGTTGACGCGTACGGTATTGGCAAATGAACGTCCTACGTTAAGGTCAGACAAGCTGACGCCATTAACCGTATGCTGAGCCTGCATGTTCAGCTGGGCATCATAGGGATCACCACCAAAGACAATTGTTCCGCCCTCGCGGAAGACGAAGTTTTTCTTGATGATGTTCTGGATAGTCAGTCCATAGGTGCCTTCGGTGATGGTGTAGGTGCCAAACATGTTGAAACCACCTTTATTATAATAGGTCGTCTGTAATTCGCCATTGCCTCGTAGCGTGATGTAGTCGTTTGTGCGCGGATCCATCAGCAGACGGATGGCAGCCTGTGGCGTCGCGTTCACCTTCAACCGCATATTAAGGTCTGAGCGGAAATTGTCTTCTTGTTGGGTATTCGACGATGTAGAGCCGTTCTCCTCGCCATGTGTGTTCCATTGGATAAACTCCTGATTATTGATAACATCCGTTGAAGCGGCATTATAGACGAATACTGAATTTTGCAGTGGGGTAACATCAGCCTCAATCAGCACACTACCGTCTTGTCCGTGGATGGCGACGTCGCCATTGGCATATACTGTGCCATAGAATGCTTCCTCCCCAAAATCTTTGAAGTCATAGGCCAGCAGGTTCTGAGCTTTGACGAAGATATCGTAGGTCATGTGCGTCAGTTCCTTATGGTGGATGCCACCCGTGAGAATGGCTTCGTGGTTATTGATATCGTAGATGCGGCAATTTGCAAATTCTATCTCGTTAGGAATCATGCGGACGGTGTCATTTCGCAGTTCATAGTCAGTTCCCAGCGTGGTGACATGTACTTGTCCGTTCAACGTAAGCTGTCCAGTCAGATTAATGGCATCCAGCGGGCCTGCCAGTCTGACTTCTCCGTAGCCGTGTCCTTCGACGCTGCTCAGAAAACTGCTGGTGAACGACTGGGCGAAATCCAGATGGGTACCCTCCGCACGAATGCCCAAATCGATGAAGTTCCGATCGGGTGACACATGGCCGTTAATGCGAGTTATTGCGTCATCTCCATCGTTTGCAACAGCTTGTATGTCAATTTGCTTTTGCTCTTTATTCCAGTTAACATTGGCCTCCAGTGTGCCCATTCGTCCGTGCTCGAATTTGAAGTCATGAACGGTCAGTTTTCCATCTGCTTCAAGTGACCCGAAGATGCCTCTCACGTTACCGCCACCCGTAGCAAGTCCGTTGAAGTCGACAGCGTCGAAATTCACCAGTTCGAGGACGTAGCTAATGTCGATGTCTCGCATTTGTACGGTCAGCGCGTCTTCCGAATTTTCAGAGACGACACCGTTGAGTGTCAGAAATTGCTTGTCATTACGGATGGAGAAATTATTGATATCAATATGGTTTTTGGAATAACTGATAAATGACGGTTCGATAGTCCACTGCTGGTGGTGTACGTTGGCTTGCGAGGGTTCGATACTGATGTAAGCCATTTGTTTGTTGTCCAGCGTAGAACCGAAGCTGACAGTAGCGTTCAGTTGTCCGCTCATCGGGTCTTCATCGTGGTTGTCCCACATAAACGCCGTGAACAGGTTGTTGTTGATAGCATTTCCTTTTGCAGACAGGTCGAAATGTTTTCCGTTGTCCATCTGTTTTGTGATACTCAGTTCGTATTTCAGCGAGTCGCCAGGTGACGTGATGTTGACGAAGCCATTGGAATATGCACTCTCTTTATAAATAATATGTGGTACCTCGCATTCCAGTGCGATGCTGTGCAGTTGGTCGTTAACCATACCTTCTAGTTTCATCGGCTCTTGCAGTTGGACGGGCAGTTGTAGCAACTTTTCTATCCAGTCGGACTTTTGGATTTCAGCAGAGATGACAAAATTATTATTTGTACGAGGGTTAACTTTTGGAATACCTGGCAGGGTGGGCAGTTTCGCCGCAATCATGTTGGTAAAGCTTTGTGGCAGCGTTTCATAATCGAAGTCGCCCGTTATCTCAACATGACCAAAGTCACTATTCAAGGTTATGTGGTGTGTCTCCTCGGTATAACTTGATTCGATGTGAAGTGAGTCCAGCTTGTAATAACTAGTCGGCGACGACATCGTAAAGCCATGAAGGTCAATGCAACCCACAGCATCATTAAGATTGCTGGCAACAAACTCTGCACTCAGATTACCAGAGAAGACTGCATCGTCCCATTTATCCGTCAGATTGACGTGCTTAGGTGAGAAATGGTCTAAGACGGCTGTCAGCAGCACGTTTTTGGTACGGCCCTTTTGTTCCGCGTGTCCTTCAACGTCCAGTCCGATGTTCGGGTCGTTGATGGATGCTTTTCCGTGAAAGCCCTCTTTGTTGTATTGTCCGTTCAACTGAATGTTCTGGTATAGATAGCCGTTATAGTGGAAATTGCTAACCACACCATCGGCATTTAAGATGAATTTTCCATCCTTGGGTAGTTCACCATTCAGCGCTATCTGGGTGGCTATCTGTCCGAACTGCGGATTGTCGAGCAGCCGTTTCAGGTTCAGTCCGCTTGTGTTGATGTCACCCTTGAAATAATGTTGGTCGGTTAAGGTCATATTGACTTTCACCTCTCCGGCATCGGTAGTGAGTACGTCTTGCGTGATGATATGTTGGATGCCTTGTCCGGTTGTTTTGCCTTTCAGGTGGATGTTTCCCAGTCGGTTCACGATGTCAGGCAGTTCGACACGTTTACCCTTCAGATTCTCCGAGATGAAGTTGATGGTCTTTCCCGACAGGTCCAGATGCTGTATGTCTGCCATCCACGCAGGTGCCTCTTGTCGCAGGTTTTTGATTGTTCCTTTAATGTCCAGTCCGATATCACCCGTTGTGGAACTGACTGTCAGGTGAGGCACATTCAGCGTTTCGCCTTGTCCATCGAAAGCTCCCTCCAATGACAGGGTACTATGGAATGTCTTTAGCGAAGGCAGCAAACAAGCCAGGTCTGCCAGCGTAATCGTTGAAGGCCGAATACTTCCCTCATAGGTCAGCGCCGGTGTCACAAAGTGGTCACCGCGGAATCGGTAATTGGCTTTGATGTCGCCCAGTTGCAGGTTTGTTCCAGGCATTCGCAGCACGAATTTCTCGAGCAGACTGCTATTCTTGCCCCCTTCGTAATGAAATGCCAGACGATTAATTTCAAGTCCCGATTGTTCATTCATCGTCAGTCGCTTTACGTTGATATTCAACGAATCATCCGTCAGCGCTTTCAAGACGATGTGTGCACTGATATTCTTCATCCAGAGGTGCTTTGGGTTGAGGACCCCAGGAGTTTTCGGGGCGTTGAGACAGTCGTAGCTCACACTGGTATGCCGGATAATGAGTGATTGAATGCGCAAGTCGAGTGGGGTATGGCTCGTCGTATCTTTCGAAGCCAGCGAGTCAATCAAGAATTGGCAGTTCAGTTTGTCGTTTTCGGTAGCCTGGTAGATGCGGGCGTGGGTACTAAACAGCTGTGCTTTGGCGATGCTGATCTTTCCATCCATCAGCGGCAACAAGTCCAAACGTGCCGAAATCCGTCCACACCAAAGCATATCCTCGCCTTGTT
The DNA here is from genome assembly GCF_900107705.1 of Prevotella sp. tc2-28. Lineage (GTDB taxonomy): Bacteria > Bacteroidota > Bacteroidia > Bacteroidales > Bacteroidaceae > Prevotella. The sequence continues at coordinate 212,662 of NZ_FNRE01000002.1, read as the reverse complement.
GGTCTTCGATATCGACATCGTTGAGCGTCAGTTGTCCGAACAGTCTGACGTCAACTCGTCCAATGGTGACGTTGGTACCCAGTTTCTTTGCCAGAATCTTGGCAGCCTGCTCACCCATATATGCCTGTACCGGTGGCAGACTTGACAGGATAAAGAAAAAGATGTATAGACCGATGATGGTCCATACGATGACGTTAGATATGCGCTTCAGAATCTTCAAAACTGGCAGTTAGAGATAGCAAATTATTTTGTTAATTTTCAATTTTGGCACAAAATTACATCAAAAAGTTGTGACGAGGGCATATTTTGGCAGATTTTTGTCTTTCTTATGGCTAAAAATGATTAATTTTGCAGCATTCTTGTGAGAAACTATTCAAATTCATTGTTATAATGGTAAATGTAATCAAGTTACGAAAAGGCTTGGACATCAACCTCAAAGGCAAAGCTGAAGAGAAACTGATTCGACTGAAATCGAAAGGTCAGTATGCGCTGGTACCTGACGATTTCGAAGGAGTCACTCCAAAAGTTGTTGTCAAGGAGGGTGATCATGTCAAGGCCGGGGATGCTTTGTTTGTCAACAAGATGTATCCCGAAGTGAAGTTTGCCTCACCCGTTAGTGGAACAGTCCGCGAGGTGGTTCGTGGTGAACGAAGGAAAGTTCTCTGCGTGAAGGTGGATGCCGACGCTCAGCAGGAACATGTTGATTTTGGCAAGAGGGATGTAATCGCGATGGACGGCAAGCAGGTGGTCGACGCCTTGCTGGAAGCCGGAATTTTCGGTTATATCAATCAGTTGCCTTATGCTGTGTCAACCAATCCAAGTGTGCAGCCTAAGGCAATTTTTGTCTCAGCTCTGCGCGATAAGCCCCTTGCCGGTGATTTCCAGTTCGAGGTAAAGGAGCAGGAAGTAGACTTTGTGACGGGTATTATGGCACTGTCTAAGATTGCCAAGACGTATGTCGGCCTGGGCATCCAGCCGGAATTCCAGTCTGAAATTCGCAAGATGGGCATTGACAACTATGCTCAGTTGACAATTTTCGACGGTCCATGTCCTGCCGGTAATGTTGGCGTACAGGTGAACCACCTGTCTCCTGTCAACAAGGGCGAGGTGGTATGGACCATTGGTGATCCTACGGTGGTATTGTTCATTGGACGCCTGTTCAACACAGGCAAGGTAGACCTTCATCGTCGTGTAGCCCTCTGCGGTAGTGAGATTAAGTCTCCCGCATATGTCGACATGCTTGTTGGTGAAGAACTGTCCACGTTGCTGAGCAACAGCTACAATGCCTCGCATCATGTGCGTATCATCAACGGTAACGTGCTGACGGGACGTCCAACGACGAAGGAAGGATACCTCGGTGCTCATACCAGTGAGATTACCGTTATCCCTGAAGGCGACGATGCCAACGAGCTCTTTGGTTGGATTCTTCCCCGTTTCAAGCAGTTCTCTGTGAGCCGCAGTTATTTCTCTTGGTTGCAAAACCTCGGATTCGGCAGCAAGAAGAATTATGCGCTGGATGCCCGCATCAAGGGTGGCGAACGCCATATGATCATGAGTGGTGAGTACGACAAGGTGCTGCCTATGGATATTTACGGAGAATACCTCATCAAGGCTATCATCTCCGGCGACATTGACCGTCAGGAGGCGTTGGGTATCTATGAGGTTTCTCCTGAGGACTTCGCCCTGGCTGAGTTTGTCGATAGTTCCAAGTTGGAATTGCAACGTATTGTCCGTGAAGGTCTCAACATCCTCCGTAAGGAGAATGCTTAATGATGAATTAGGAAATAAGAATTATGAATTTACGAAATTATCTCAATAAGATTAAGCCGAACTTTGAGGAGGGTGGCAAGTTGCATGCCTTCCAGTCGGTGTTCGACGGCTTTGAGACCTTCCTCTACGTGCCCAACGACACGGCGAAGGCCGGTAGCGTGAATATTCACGATGCCATCGACTCGAAGCGTATTATGAGTATGGTGGTTATCGCCCTGATGCCCGCCATGCTGTTCGGTATGTATAATATCGGCTATCAGAACTACCTGGCTGCCGGCACCTTGGCTACCACTTCGTTCTTCGAGGTTTTTGCCTATGGTTTTCTTGCTGTGCTGCCCAAGATTCTTGTGAGCTACATTGTAGGTCTGGGCATCGAGTTTGCCTGGGCACAGTGGAAGCATGAGGAGATCCAGGAGGGTTACCTCGTCAGCGGTATCATCATCCCATTGATTATCCCTATTGGTTGTCCGCTATGGATGCTGGCATTGGCTTGTGCCTTCTCGGTCATCTTCTGTAAGGAGATTTTCGGAGGTACCGGCATGAACATCTTCAATCCTGCCATTGCCGCACGTATGTTTCTGTTCTTCGCTTATCCCTCCAAGATGACGGGCGACACCGTCTGGGTAGCTCAGGACAGCATCTTCGGACTGGGCAACACACTGCCTGACGGATACACTGCAGCCACACCGCTCGGACAGATAGCTCAGGGTGTTAATCCTAACGCATCTATCTGCGATATGATTTGTGGCTTTATCCCTGGCTCTATCGGTGAGACCTCCGTCATCGCCATTGCCATCGGTGCCTGTCTCTTGTTGTGGATGGGCATTGCCTCTTGGCGCACCATGCTGAGTGTCTTCGTGGGCGGTGCCGTACTGGCCTTCATCTTCGAACAAACTGGTCAGTCTATGGTATGGTGGCATCACTTCATTCTGGGTGGCTTCGCATTCGGTGCCGTGTTCATGGCTACCGACCCCGTCACCTCTTGCCGCACAACCACAGGTCAGTATATCTATGGATTCCTCATTGGTGCGATGGCTATCATCATCCGTGTAATGAATGCCGGCTATCCTGAGGGTATGATGCTGGCCATCTTCTTTGGTAATATGTTTGCTCCCACGATAGACCATTTCATCGTTGAGCGCAATATCTCGAAACGTTTAAAGAGAGGAGGTACCAAATGAAACTGAATACTAACAGTAACGCATACATTATAATATATAGTGCTGTGCTCGTGGTCATCGTGGCCTTCCTGTTGGCTTTTGTCTATCAAGCACTGAAGCCCATGCAGGATGCTAACGTGGCACTCGACGTGAAGAAGCAGATTCTCTATTCGCTCAACATCCGCGACCTGGATGGAGCGGAGGCTGAGGCAAAATATGCCGAGCTTGTCAATGACACGATGGAGTTTGCTGGTCAGAAAATCCTGATGGCAGAAATCAACGAAGAGCCTATCATGATCTTCGAAATGAAGGGTATGGGACTCTGGGGTGGCATCAGTGGTTATATGTCCACTCACTTCGATCCCGAGACGATGGACTTGAAGGTATATGGTGCCTATTTCAACCACGAGTCTGAGACAGCCGGTCTTGGTGCCGAGATCAAGGACTCGCAGGAATGGCAGGAGAAATTCATCGGCAAGCGCATCATCGCAACTAATGACAACGGGAAGGACCGTGTGGTGCTCTCTGTCGTGAAGAAGGTGGATGATCCTGAGACACAGGTAGACTGTGTGACGGGTGCCACGCTGACCTCTAACGGCGTCGATGAAATGATCAAGCGCACTTTCGGCATTTGGACCGGTGAGTACGATCTTGACATTGACGAGGGTGAACTCAAGATGATGCTTATCAAGAGCTGCCTGGGTAAGGATTCCATTAGTGATGCTGAACTTGAGAAGATGTTGAAAGTAAGAAAAGTAAAGGAGGAGGAGTAAGTTATGGCATTATTCAGTAAACAAAATAAAGAGGTTTTCACCAATCCGTTGAACCTCGACCATCCTATTCTTGGTCAAGTACTGGGCATCTGCTCGGCACTGGCTGTCACTTCTCAGTTGAAACCCGCCATCGTGATGGGTCTCGCCGTGACAGTCATCACCGCCTTTGCGAATGTCATTGTTTCAATTATCCGCAACACCATTCCTAACCGCATCCGTATTGTGGTTCAGCTGGTGGTTGTAGCAGCCCTCGTAACCATCGTATCGCAGATTCTGAAGGCTTTTGCCTACGATGTTAGCGTACAGCTGTCAGTCTATGTCGGTCTGATTATCACCAATTGTATCCTGATGGGTCGCCTCGAGGCATTTGCCATGCAGAACAAGCCATGGCCTTCGTTCCTCGACGGTGTAGGCAACGGTCTGGGCTATGCCATGATTCTGGTTATTGTCGGTGCCGTTCGCGAGTTGCTCGGTCGAGGCTCACTGTTGGGATTCCAGATTATACCCGATGCCTGCTACGACTTCGGCTATGTCAACAATGGTATGATGACGATGCCTGCCATGGCGCTGATTCTCGTGGGATGTGTCATCTGGGTTCATCGTGCTTACTTTTATAAGGAGAAATAAGATATGGAACACGCAATATCATTACTGTTCAGGTCGATATTCGTCGACAATATGATCTTCGCCTTCTTCCTCGGTATGTGCTCTTATCTGGCTGTATCGAAGACCGTGAAGACCTCATTGGGACTGGGCTGTGCCGTCACCTTCGTGCTCACCGTCACCGTTCCCGTCAACTATCTGTTGCAGACCAAGGTACTGGGTCCCGACTGCCTCGCTGATGGTGTCGACCTCAGCTACCTGTCGTTCATCCTCTTCATCGCTGTCATCGCCGGTATGGTGCAGTTGGTTGAGATGACTGTCGAGAAATACTCGCCGTCGCTCTATGCCGCACTGGGTATCTTCTTGCCGCTGATTGCTGTCAATTGCGCCATTATGGGAGCTTCGCTGTTCATGCAACAGCGCATCCTGATGGATCCTTCTAACTCGCAGGCCATCACCTCCGTATGGGATGCTATCGTCTATGGCTTCGGCTCGGGTATCGGCTGGATGCTTGCCATCGTGGCTATGGGTGCCATTCGCGAGAAGATGCAGTATTCGGATGTTCCCAAACCCTTGCAGGGGCTTGGAATCGTATTTATCACCGTAGGTCTGATGGCTATGGCGATGATGTGTTTCAGCGGACTGAACATATAAAATTGAAGAATTGAAAAATTGAAGAATTGAAGTTATGGCTCAGTTTATAGCATATAGTATAGGAGTTTTCCTCTTGGTAATCATCTTGCTGGTGATTATCCTGTTGGTGGCAAAGAAATATCTGAGCCCCAGCGGCAACGTGAATATTGAAATCAATGGCGACCGTACCATCAACGTTCCTCAGGGCAATAATCTGATGGCTACGCTCAACCAGAACGGCATCTTCCTGCCCTCTGCCTGTGGCGGTAAGGCCAGCTGCGGACAGTGTAAGGTACAGGTACTGGAGGGTGGGGGCGAGATCCTCGATTCTGAGAAGCCTCACTTCACTCGTAAGCAGATTAAGGACCATTGGCGTCTGGGATGTCAGTGTAAGGTGAAGGGCGACCTGAAGATACACGTCGACGAGAGTATTCTGGGGGTTAAGGAGTACGAGTGTACCGTTATCTCCAACAAGAACGTGGCTACGTTCATCAAGGAGTTCAAGGTGCAACTGCCAGCAGGCGAGCACATGGACTTCCTGCCTGGCTCGTATGCCCAGATCAAGATCCCTAAGTTCGACTGCATCGACTACGACAAGGACATCGACAAGAGCCTCATCGGCGACGAGTATCTGCCCAGTTGGGAGAAGTTCGGTCTGTTCCCATTGAAGTGTAAGAACCCCGAGGACACCATCCGTGCCTATTCAATGGCTAACTATCCTGCAGAGGGCGACGTCTTCATGCTGACCGTACGTATCGCCACGCCTCCGTTCAAGGCAGACAAGAGCGGATTTATGGATGTCAACCCCGGTATTGCCTCGTCTTACATCTTCTCGCTGAAACCAGGCGACAAGGTGATTATGAGCGGTCCTTTCGGCGACTTCCACCCGCACTTCGACTCGAAGAAGGAGATGATATGGGTTGGTGGTGGTGCCGGTATGGCTCCGTTGCGTGCTCAGATTATGCACATGACAAAGACGCTGCACACTACCGATCGCGAGATGCACTACTTCTATGGTGCACGTGCGCTGAACGAGGTGTTCTACCTCGACGACTTCCTGGGCTTGGAGAAGGAATATCCCAACTTCCACTTCCACCTAGCCCTCGACCGTCCCGATCCCGCTGCCGATGCAGCCGGCGTCAAGTACACCCCGGGCTTCGTCCATCAGGTGATGCTCAACACCTATCTGAAGGACCACGAGGCTCCCGAGGACATCGAGTACTACATGTGCGGTCCTGGACCGATGTCAAAGGCCGTCGTTTCCATGCTCGACTCACTTGGTGTAGAACCCGAGTCAATTATGTACGATAACTTCGGTGGATAATCATCACCTGTCGTTACTTGTTATTGTAATGGAGAAAGCTTTAGCGCTTTCTCCATTATTTATCTGGAGGGCTGAATAGAGTTTCTGTTTCCCCTCATTGTCGCAGGTACTAGTGGAATGATAACTATGGATTAATATGATCTTGCTTAGCGATTACCCATCGGTAAAGATTGCAGCCCGCAAAATTACCCAGCACCTCGGCAATATATATTATCAGCAAATCAATGCTGTACAGCTCTGGAACGGCCAGGAAATAAAAGGCGTCAGCAACGGAGTGGGCAAAACCACACAGGATGAAGGCGGGAACGCCGAAGAGTAGGGGAAGAAATTTTCCTTCGCGCCCAAATTGAACGGCAGTGGTCATAATAAATCCGCATCCTATGGCAAGCAGGAAGCAAGCAAACGGACCTTTTGCCAGTCTTGACTGGACGATAGCAAGGTCTGGAGGCAGGATATCGGGCTGGGCATAGCTACAGGCAAGGGCAGTAAGTGCACAGCCCATGATATTACCAAGAAGAACGGTTCCAAGCATTGACCAGTCGCCATGGGAACGGATAAAACCGGCTGTACCAGTATAGAGCTTTAGCTTATAATAGACGACGGCAAGGAGGCCGAAAGCGAATAATACTGCACCGGCAACACCGCCAACACGGAGGTTGACAACACAGCCGATAGAGATACAAATGCCTGCAATAATGGCTGAACGAAGAATGACTATTTGCTGTTTCATGGGTGCAAAAGTACTAAAAATAGAATAATTTTTGTACCTTTGCAGAAAAATAAAACATCAAAATAAAATGAAGAAGATACTAACATGCCTACTGGCTACGTTTGGACTGACATCAGCTTGTGGCCAACAGAATTTCGAGAACGCTGACGTACAGGAATTTTCTGAGTTGATAACTAACCCCAAAGTTGTGCTACTTGACGTGCGCACTGCTGAAGAATATGCAGAGGGACACATCGAGGGTGCTGTGCTGATAGACCAAAAACAAGACGATTTCGTGGAGAAAGCAAAAGCAGTGCTTCCCATCGATAAAACCATTGCCATTTACTGTAGAAGCGGGCGTCGCTCAACCAATGCTGCAGAGAAACTGGCTGACATCGGCTATAAGTGTGTTAATCTCAAAGGTGGTATCATGGCTTGGAAAGAAGCTGGCAAACCTGTCACTACAGACACATACGAAGTAGATGTGTTCCAAACCAAAAGCGGCAAGACCTTGAAATGCTATGCTTTGACACATGCAAGCATCCGCATTCAGTATGACGGAAAGGAGATTGAGATTGACCCCGTGACGAAGTTGGGGAACAAGACTATTGACTATGCCTCTATGCCCAAGGCCGACTATCTTTTGGTGACTCACGAACATTTTGACCACTTCAACCAAGGAGCCATCAAGTTGCTGACAGGCGACAAGACACGATTCATTACCAACAAACGATGCGCTGAAATGTATGGCTCTGGTGAGGTGATGAAGAATGGCGATAAGATACAGATAACCGATGACTTCACGATTGAGGCAGTTCTTGCTTATAACATCACAGAAGGACGTACTCAGTTCCATCCCAAAGGGCGCGACAACGGCTATATTCTGACTATTGACGGGCTACGGATTTACATTGCTGGAGATACGGAGGATATTCCTGAAATGGCCAATATCAAGAATATTGACATTGCCTTCTTACCTTGCAACCAGCCTTATACGATGACTACGGAGCAATTGGTCAAGGCCGCAAAGATAATAAAGCCCCAGGTGCTGTTCCCTTATCACTACGGACAGACAAACGTAAGTGGGATTTCTGCACAGCTTAAAGATGAAGGTATAGACGTTAGAATCAGGCACTACGAGTAGAATGAAACATAAGGGAATCATCTGCGGCATACTGGCGGCTGTCTGTTACGGTACCAACCCGTTAGGAGCCTTGCCGCTCTATGCGGAAGGGGTGAATACGTCGTCCGTTCTTTTCTTTCGCTTTTCTATAGCTACGGTTATACTGGGTGTCGTCCTTATTGCCAATCGGAAGAGTTTTGCAGTGACAAGAGCCGAATTGACGACGATGGCCAGTCTCGGAGCCTTAATGGCAGCATCCAGCATCACATATTACCAGAGTTTCCATTACATGGACGCTGGTATCGCCTCCACCATCCTGTTCGTCTATCCCGTGATGGTGGCTGTCATCATGGCAACATTCTTCCGAGAGAAAGTTACCGCTACAACCGTTACCTCTATCCTCCTTGCCTTGGTTGGTATAAGACTGCTATACAAAGGAAATGCAGGCATTTCACTTAGTACGATGGGAATACTTCTGGTGATGATTTCGTCGCTGACCTATGCCGTCTATATTGTGATAGTCAACCAGTCGAGCATCCGCATGTCAACATTGAAACTCACGTTTTATATATTGTTGATTTGTATGTCGTGCCTGATGGCCTATTCATTTACTTCGCCCGAACTGCATCTGATGTTGCCGCCTTCACCCCGTGCATGGTTCTTTGTCTGTTGGCTGGGATTGGTGCCTACGGTTCTTTCGTTGTTATTAATGACCATTGCTGTTCATGAAGTTGGAGCTACGCCAACAGCTATCATGGGAGCACTGGAACCATTGACAGCGGTAGCCATTGGCGTGATTGTATTTGACGAATCACTCACTTTTAGACTAACTGTAGGTATTATACTTATCCTTTCTGCTGTATTGCTAATTGTGATGGGTAAAAGTTTCCACCTGCGTACGATCAAACATACGATAACAACAATCGTCAGGAAAACTTGGCGTTGGAAATCATAAAATTATGGCAAAGCGAGCCATAATCCATCTCCTTGCAATGGGTTTATAAATCTCGAGCGAAAAAGTTCCCTAATCGTGTCTGAAATATGCTTTCTGGCCACTTCTGGACGCATGGCTTCCTGCAGAGGAATACCTTCCGGATTGATGCATCTGACGTCAGAGAAACCGGCTCGCAAAAGCGCTTCTCTGTCTCTGATGCGACCGGCTATCAGGCATACGGGCACGGCACCTGACTGCTGCAAAACGCCAATGGGCAACTTACCCATGAGTGTCTGTCTATCTGCAGATCCTTCGCCAGTGATAACAAGATCTGCATCTTTGACCATATCGCTGAAACGGGTCGCTTCAAGCAACACTTCGATACCTGGCCTGCAAGTTGCATGCATGTATTGCAGCAGAGCATATCCTAATCCACCGGCTGCACCTGCTCCTTCGTCATTGGAACAGTCATAACCGAAATGCTTGGCAGATAGCTCGGCAAACTTTCTGGCGCGAGCATCCAAACGCTCCACTATTTCTGCAGAAGCTCCTTTCTGCGGCGCAAAGATATGAGCAGCTCCCTGTATGCCACAAAGAGGATTCTTGACATCGGAGGCAATGATAAACTGAATATCGTGGAGTTCTGTAATATCATCAAACTGCCCATGCTTGGCAAAAGCGTCAATCAGGGCTCTAAGCATTCCAATACCTGCATCGCTGGTAGCACTACCGCCAAGTCCTACGACAATCCGTTTGGCACCTTTCTTGACGGCATCTGCAATCAGTTGTCCTGTGCCATAACTTGTGGCTATCATGGGATTACGCTCTTCTTCGGAAAGAAGAGTAAGTCCACTGGCTTGCGCAATCTCAATGACTGCCTCATGACCACATAAAAGATACTTGGCGGTAATAAGCCGCGTCATCGGGTCACGCACCGTCACTTCCTGGAGCGCACCTCCGATAGCCGCATGGAAAGCATCTGTAAAGCCTTCGCCACCATCGCTAACAGGTATCTGAACGATGTCTGCATCTGGGTAAACGTTTCTGACACCATCGGCTGCCGCCAGATTGGCATCGGCAGAGCTCAGACAGCCTTTCATCGAATCTATGGCAACGACTATTTTCATAACATTACTAATACTTCCAATTTAATAGTGCTTGAAATAATGGTGCAAAGTTACGAAAATATTTGGATTCCTCCTCATTTTTTCGTGACTTTGGTCTTGCCGAAGTTAGCAGCACTCGGAAATGAAAAGAAAAATTAGTTTTCCTTTTTCATTTCACTCGTTTTTTAGTAACTTTGCAATCTAAAATGGAATTATTATGCCACGTAAGACAGACGGAATAGAATTCGAGATTCATCCTCGCCCAACGAAGGGTGAGGACGGCAAGCCGCTGCTCTATGTGCGCCCAGCAAAAGGTCGTAAGAAGAGCTTCAAGCAACTGGAAGATTTCTGCAACAAGTATCGCAACCTGCGTACAGGAGAGTTGCAGATGGTGTTCGACGTAGTGATAGACGTTGTTGGCCTCTGGCTATCAGACGGCTACCGTGTGGAAACACCCATCGGCTCGTTTGCACCCAAGCTGAAACTGCTGGGTGAGCATACTGACCCTAAGACCATTCATGGCAGAGACATTGTGTATGCGGGTATTGAGTTCATCCCTTCCAAGGAATTCATCAAGGAGGGGGGAAAGAACCGTGAGGGCTACCGCAAGAGTGAGGCTCAGGTAGGTAACAGCCAGATGTACGACGAAAAGGCTATGGACGAGGCTTTGCGACGCTGCATGCGGCTGGGTTATGCGACGATTCCAGAATTTATGATATTCAGCGGGTTGAAACGCGACTCAGCCAAAGCCTATCTCGACAGCCTCTGCAAGGGCGAACATCCGCGTCTGTGGAAGGTGCGCGAAAGCCGCCGCTGGCTCTACTTCCCTAAAAAGAATAGTACTACAGAATAAAACTCGGTTTCGACCGACCGCTCCAATATATAAGGGCGGGCGCTCCAAGATATAAGGGCGCCCGCCCTAATTTATGCGTCCGTTCGCCCAAATCTAGCGAGATACCGCCTCGCTCCCTGTTACCTGCCGTCTCATTCCCAGTTTGCCCGTACCTTTCTCCGTAATCCTACGTATACAAATTGCTAGACCTTATTTATCGACTCTTTCGATGATGAAGTCACAGCGGTCGGGGTTACCCGTCCTGACGAAGTGCAAGTACTTACACCTTTCTATGAAAAACGGTTAAGATTTATGTTTTTTAGACAATAAGCATCCAAGAGTCAAAGAAATTGTGTAACTTGGCATGCAATAGCCCTCACTACTATATGATTTCAATTGCTCATAGAATAGAACTGAAACCGAACAACAAGCAGAAGACCTACTTCCGCAAGGCTTTCGGCTGTGCACGGTTGGCATATAATTGGGGGCTGGCTGAATGGAAACGGATGTATGAGGTGGGCGAGAAGCCAAGCGGGAGGAAACTCAGAACACAGTTTAACGCCATCAAGAAAGAGCAGTTCCCATTTGTCTATGAGGTAACGAAATGTGCTACAGAGCAACCTTTTGATAATTTGCAGAGAGCATTTGACAATTTCTTCAGGGATTTGAAGCAGGGAAAAGATTCCTTGTGATAGTATTTTGGAATCTGAAAGCCTTGATTTCATTTTAAATTATGAAGGATTACAATAATGTGGGCTATGCTTTAATCTCTTCCAATGCCCCAGTCTCTGAGTCAATGATAAACCTGCGAGCCACAAACTCCTTGTTGTAGTCAATAATCTGGTCTATCATATCACAAAACATATTAAAACTAAGGGCAAAGTTACTTATTTTGTCGCAAAATCATTAATTTTGCAGCAATTATTTTGCTCCTCTGTTCGAGAAGGTTCACGAGGTAGAGAATATCGTGTTGCCCCGGAGGGATGGTAAACTTTAAAAGATGACGGAAACAAAGAAAGGATTTATCCAACTGCATACCAGTGTGCTACTAGCTGGCTTTACTGGTTTGTTCGGCAGATTGATAACGCTGAACGAGGTGGACATCATATGGTATCGTATGCTGTTCACCACCTCCATTCTTGTTGTGTTTACAGGTCTGCCAAGGGTGGGGGAGGTTGTTCTTGCAGTTGTGTGGATGTGGCGCCTTGCTGGGCTTCCATTGGATTTTGTTCTATGGTTCCATCAAGGCCTAAAATGTCTCCATCGGTGTTATTTGTTTCTCACTGATAGGTTTCTTTACTGCCATCTTCGAGCCCCTGATATTCAAGAAACATAACCTGGAGCCGTGCTATACCATTGCTTTGGCGTTTTTGGTATTCGGAGAAGGCCGCGAAATCAACTTCTCCTTTTACTTGGGACTCTCGCTTATCATTCTGAGTGTGTTTCTGCAATCACTTAGGGCATAGGCTTGTACGTCATCTGTCGTCGCTCTCCCGTTCTCTTATTAATTCTCCTTGGTCAGCGACGATGTGATATTGGTGCCGTTCACACTGATAGTGAAGGAGTCGTAAACGTCATGTGTGACCGTCCAGAACTTATAGGTGTTCTTCACGTAGTTGAATTTAATCTCGAGATTACATTCACCACTGGAAAACCAGTCTTTATCTTTAGCAGAGAAAAAGAGTTCGTTGCCCTCCTGCTTCAGGAAACTGTTGAACATATCAGCATTGTCGCCTGTAGTGGCGCAGGAGAACGTCCCACCCTCATTGGTGAAAGTAAAGGTGGTTGTGTAACTGTTGTTCCACTTGTATACAATCTGCACCTTAGCTCCTTTCACAAGTGCGTCAGTCAGTGTGATGCCTTTGCCTTTCTCCTTCAGCAGTTTAGTAATCTCAACGTCTGAAACCTTCATCTTAACACCTGTCACCTTGTACTTCGGGTCTCCAGGTATCACCTCCATAGTACTCTCCTTGACGTCGAAGATAGCAATCAGCACCAGGTTGGAAGTCTTCTTCTCCTTGACGGTCAATTTAAGCACGTTGTTAGCTTTGTCGTGCTCCATCGTAAATTCGCAATCTTGCTCGGTGATGGTCGGTTCATCGGCACGCCTCAAGGAATTGGCGACAGCACCCATCGGGCCATAGTCCAGCAGTTCGTAGGTGTCGCCCACTCTCATGAAGGCAATGTAGAAGTCCTCGCCGTTCACGTTGAAAGTAAAAGCTACTATGGTCCCATCGTCCAGAGCATTCTCAAGCGTAATTTCGTAATTAACGGGATTGTCATCCTTGCTACATGCGGTGAGCATGACTGCAGCGTTGTAAGATAACAGGGCTGCTAACAAATAGTTGAAAAATCGTTTGGCTCTCATAATTATTTTCTCGTTTAGCTTCTTTTATCAGTTATATGGGGGCAAATATAGTAAATAAAACTGAAAGTTCCAAATTTTTGTAGCAGATTCAGAAGAAAGATAATTGAACTAATAAATTGACAAGAAGCGGCTACCATTTAATAAGTAGCCGCTTCTTCTTTCTTAGTCTTCTTTAAAGAATGAGCCTTTATCCATCGGAGCTCCCTCAGCCAAACAGCAGTTAAAGCGTACACGACTGTGGCGCTCACGGGCAAACATAGCCTTAGTGCCTTCCTCGTCCTGTTGGAACTCCAGGTGCTCATCAATGGCAAAGGAATGAGCCATAGATTCTACATCGAGGTTGTCGGTACCGATGAGGGTAAAGGTCCAACCTTGTTTCTTCAGCTTCTCAATCATCGTGCGAACCATCTTCAGCGTCCATTCTTCGCTGCTGTTCTCCTCGCCGTCAGTGATGATGGTAACAAGTACATGGTCGTCTTCTTCTATCTGGGCATTGACTTTGGAGATACCTTTACCGATGGAATCATAGAGAGGGGTTCCGCCACAGGGGTTATAGGCTCTCCAACTGAGGCCTCTGGTCTTCAGAGCCGAAGCATTATCGTAGTGCCAGGTGGTGTGACCGCTGTCAAAGGTGAGGAGGGTGACGAGTTGTGTATGATCAGGGTATTTCTTCTGCAGCTGTCGAACGGTTTGCAGGGTTTCGTTCATACCGGTGAAGGCTTGTTTATGGATAACTTCCATGGAACCGCTTTCATCGACGATAATCAGGTTGTGAACACGCTTGGTGGGCAGTGGGTCTTGCATCATTGTTTTCATAATGGTCATGTTTTTAATTGTTTGAAACTTCTTTTTAGACATGTCTTTATCTCTTTAAAGAAGAATTTGCAGAAAAATTAAGCAAGTAGAAAAAATATTTTGTATTTTTGCAGAAAATAATCGTATATGTACTATCAGCAACTGTCAGACAAAGAGATTCTAGACGGGTTCCGTGAGGGCGACGCAGACATTATCCGCGAATATTTCTACGGGTACTGTCGAGTGGGGTATAACATCTTTGACCAACGGTACCAATTGCGCGAGAAGGAGAACCTGGACTTTATGTCACTGGCTCACCAGTATGCGCTTTATCTGATGGAGCACGACTGGAAACCATTGGAGGATCACTCGCCCAACTTGAGTCTACGCACTTGGCTTATCAATGGTTTCAGATATGTGGTGCTCGACGCGCTGAAATGGTACAAGAAGGAGTATGGCAGCATTACCTTTGAAGACTATCTGCGCTCGTTCGACGTAACGAGTGACCTGCGGCTGCAGTTCAACCGGATGGTGGAGGATATCTGCGACCATGCATCATTGGACAGGGAGGAGAGATGGCTTATTACCATGATGCTGTTGAAGGGCTTCAAAGGTAAGGAGATTGCTGCAGAACTGGGTATGACACCATCAGCTGTATCGCAGAAATATAATAAGTTGAAGGAACGAATCATCATTCCTTATTTCAAGAAGAACTTCGATATGGACTTGGATATGCCAGAGGTCATGGACGAGCGTGGAATGGTTTTTGCAGAGGTTATGGAGGCTCCTTCTCTCGGAACGGGCAGCATGACAAAGTCGATGATAAACCTATTCAAAGAATCGGTTATGGAACAGAAACGTACAACACCAGAATTTATTACAGAACTGCAGCCTAACGAGATTTTCGTATTCGGCAGCAACCTGAAGGGAATGCATGGCGGCGGAGCGGCTTATATCGCCTACCGCAAGTTTGGAGCTATCATGGGGCAGGGCGTAGGACTGCAGGGGCAGAGCTACGGCATCCCGACGATGCAGGGTGGGGTAGAAACCATCCGTCCGTATGTGGATGAGTTTATCCAGTTCGCCAAGGAGCATCCGGAACTGACTTTCCTCGTGACCCGCATCGGTTGTGGCATCGCAGGCTTTACCGACGAAGAGATTGCTCCGTTGTTCGAAGGTGCACACGAGGTAGAGAATATCGTGTTGCCGGAGGGATGGTAATATAAAGTTGATATATGATAAAGCAAATAGTTACAATCATTCTGGCAGCTTTATTATTGGCCGCCTGTGGAAATAAGGAACAGCAGCTGAAAGAACGCGCTGCAGAGTTGTGTAAGTATATTCCCGACCATGAGTTAAAAGCTGAGTCGAAGCCGTTTATGACTACCGACTTCTATGCGGTGTTGGACACCATGTTCAACCACCTGCCCGAACAGGAGGCCATGGATCATGAGTGGTTGTATTACTTCGTGACAGGCAATGGCGGCACAATAGCCGACTTTGAGGTGGCTGGTGTTGAACAGACTGATGATACTCATGCCGTAGCGACGATTAAGGTTCGCCAGAAATGGGAGGATGGCTCGTTCGACGAGAACAGCGATGTTGAGGAACACAAGCTGTACATGGAAAAGGTGGACGGCGAGTGGCTGATATCAGATTTTGACGACCATAAGAAAGATTGCATCCGCCATATTGCCATCAATCGCAAGGAGCAGACCTTGCGTGATGCCATGAGCGGCTATCTGGTGAAGGAGATTGGCGCTCACTATCTGCAGGGACAGCTATGCATTCCTACGCTGCTGATTGTAGCTGAAGAGGAACAGGGTAATGAAACCCGAGTATGGTGTGACTCCTGGGTATATTGGTACAACATCGAAGGCGATACGCTGAAGACGGTGTCAGGTGGCAATCATGCCGGCTGTATGACTGTTCTACAGAAAGACGGGAACTCCGTAGTGACTGCTTTCGAACAAACTGTCGATGGTTCAGGGAATGAGGCCAGTGGTAAGCGTATCTTCGGCAAGCATTATGATGTTTTCCAAAACATGAATAGCAACCAAGACGTTCGTGAGGCAGCCCGCAAGGAACAACTGCAATGGTATATCAAACAGCATGGCCTCAACATCCGCTTCTATCAGGATAATGGCTGGCCCGCTGTGGAACTATAACCGCCTACCTTCTTGCCATCCCTGAAGATTCCAGATTAATCTATCATACTTTAACTGTCGCTATGCTGTATAAGCCAAAGGTCTAAGATTTGTTATTGTTGATTGCAGCCTTCCTGCGAAGATGAATAAAGACTAAAACTTGTACGTCATCTGGATATGTGGGATGCCGTCAAGGATAAAGATGGAAGAGGACTGACGGAAACCAACGCTCTCATAGAAACCTTTCGCATACTCCTGAGTTGCACTCAGATTTCGATTGTTTCTCCTTCCCTGTTGATTTCCCAGAAGGAAATGTTCTTTTCATCCGTAAATTCCTTCATGCGCCAGGAGGATTGAAATCCTGTAGTGAAGTGCATTGGAACGAATAACCCGACTTTGAACCGTTCGATGAACTGACGGGCACCAAGGGTATAGCCATTACCGACACGTCCATCTACGGGAAACATCACCACATCGAAACTATCGGTAACCTTGCGGATGTCCTTCAGCTCGCCCAGGAATTGCTTTTCGTGAGCTATCGGATTGAACGTCTCCTCCATCTCAAAACTATATCGCTCCTGATCAGGATTATCGTCTGACAAGAACTTAGCATACCAGTTGTTCAAGTCGCCCGCATGAAAGATACGCTTGCCCTCTGACTCAACTATCCACGATACGCCGCTGTCCGTACTGCCTAATGCCCATACGGATATGGTATCATCAGACCATGTGCCGCCTTTTGCCAACCATACATCTGCATCCTCCTTGCTGGCTCTCCGGTGTTTGTAGATGTCCTTGGAGAGAATGTAGGTGACATCCTTTCGCAGCTTCTTCCACTCAAAAATCTCCTTCGTAAAATGGTCTTCATGGAAGTGGCTGGAAAAGACATACATGGGCTTTCCGCTCCGAAGCACGCCATCCATTACACCACTGGGATCCAACCAGTAATCGAAGACCAGGATAGAACGCTCCATTTCGAGCACAAAGCCGCTATGAAAGATGTAGGTCAGCAGGTGCGAGCACATGTTCGTTATGTTACATATTGATTGCAAAGGTACGAAAACAGATGGAAAAACCCAATCTTTTCATGTCTTTTTAAGATAGAAAGTAATCATATACCTTTGTCTCAGAAATTAATTCTTCGCTTTATTCACTTTAAATTTTTATTGGGCAGCCCGTAAGGAATGCTCAATATTTTTTTATACCTTTGCAGGCAGATATAACAAAGACAGATATGGATATCAAGGAAATATTGAATATGACAGACCGCTTTGCAGCGGCTGCAGGATGCCAGATAACAGAAGTCACCGGCATAGGATACCGCAAAAATGTACCTCTTCCAGAAGCCCGATAAATCTGCCCGCCCTATATAAACGATTTAGGATTATTAGATACATAGATATGCGACCATTATCAACAAGAACAGCAGGATTCACGGATTCCGTTATCCGTAGAATGACCAGGATATCAAACAGGTACGGAGCCATCAATCTCTCTCAGGGATTCCCGGACTTCGATCCTCCAAAGGAGATCACAGACCGCCTGACGGAGATTGCTCCCCATGGCCCTCACCAGTATGCCATTACCTGGGGAGCGCAGAATTTCCGTGAGGCATTGGCAAAGAAACAGAGTCACTTCACTGGTTTGGACATTGACCCTGATAAGAACATCGTGGTGACATGCGGATCTACGGAGGCCATGATGGCTGCCATGATGACTGTTGTGAATCCTGGCGACAAAGTAGCCATCTTCTCACCGTTCTATGAGAACTATACGGCAGACACTATCCTGAGCGGTGCTGAGCCGATATACATCCCGCTCGTGCCGCCTAAATTTTCTTTCGATGCCAACCTGATAGAGGATGCATTCAGACAGGGTGCTAAGGCATTGGTGCTCTGCAATCCGTCAAACCCCTGTGGCAAGGTCTTTACACGTGAGGAACTTCAGACGATAGCAGATATCGTCATAAGGTACGACGGCTATGTGATTACCGATGAGGTCTATGAGCACATTGTCTATGCGCCTCACAAGCATGTCTATATCTCTACGCTGCCAGGCATGTGGGAGCGCACGGTCTCATGTAGCTCGCTTTCTAAGACCTACAGCATCACAGGCTGGCGACTCGGCTATGTCATTGCCCCAGAACGCATCATCGACCGTGTAAAAAAGGTACATGACTTCCTGACTGTCGGTGCAGCGGCTCCATTGATGGAGGCTGCCACAGTTGGCCTATCTTTCCCAGATTCCTATTACGAAGGGTTGCAGGCGCATTATACTCACATGAAGCATCTGTTCTGCGACGGACTTAGTCAATTTGGATTGGAGTTTACTGATCCTGAAGGTGCCTATTATGTGATGCTTGATGTCTCAAAGTATGGTGTGAAGGATGACCTGCATTTCTGTGAGTGGCTTGCAGAGCATGTCGGGGTGGGAGCCGTTCCGGGCAGTTGTTTCTTCAAAGAGGATGTGCATCATCTCATCCGTTTCCATTTTGCCAAGCGTGACGAGACATTGCAAGCTGCCCTTGACCGTCTTTCAGAACTTGATAGCAAGGCAAAAGACTACATATAAGTAAGGCTTTCATTTTGAGAATCTCTCACCTACAAAACCTTGTCCAACTTGACCTTCGGTCGAGTTTGCTTACGCTCGGGATTGCTCAAACATGTTTGGCAATTCTCTCGCTGAATCGCAAACTTCGCCTGCAATTAGGTCGAAATGTTGGAACATGGGTGGAGTAGGTGACAAATCGTAATAGTCCATTTCTGCTATTGGCAGACAGAAATATTCCATCTGGTCATAGCTCGTATAAAGACGAGACAGCACGGGATTATTGTCATATATCCATCGCTTCACATCATCCTCGACGTTAAAGTTTACCATGCCAGAGCATCTAACGGATATATTATCTGCGTAGGCCAGTATCTCAACATTGGGATTCTGGCGTAACTCCCGATAGACGGCCTTCTTAGCAGAAGTGGCGAAGTAGAGCACATGCCCTTCCTGCTTCATAATCTGGAAGATGCGCAACTTAGGACAATCGCCCTCGCTTGTGGCGAAGGCGACTTCCTTATGGTCTTTCAGAAACTGAAAAGCTTTGTCGAACATCTCGCTTACCATTTCAGTTCTTCCTGCAGGATTGTGCCATCAGTCATAGGGCTGTCAGCCTCGGTGAAGGCATTGGCCTTGTACTGGATGCAGAGCATCGTCAGGTTCTCGCTGCCCGTGTTCTTCAGAGCACGCTTGCCATTGGGAGCAACGCGGATGATGGTGCCTTCGCTGACGGGGAAGATCTCACCATCCACCTGATACAGACCTTCACCCTTCAGGATAATGTAAAGTTCCTCGTGAGTCTTGTGAGTGTGCAGGAAACCGCTGTCCTGACCAGGAGCGAGCGTCTGGAAACTCAGTTCGCTACCTGTAGCACCTACGGCCTGACCTGCGAATACCTTACCTTGAATGGTTACGTTGGGGCCCATCGGAAGCACATGCTCGATAATCTCACTCATCTTACCTACGCTTACTGCGCTGTAATTCTTACCACTCTTAATTGTCTCAATCTGTTTCATTGTTTTTTCCTTATATTGATTATACATGTTTATCTCGAATTGCGCTGCAAAATTACAACCTTTTCCTCAATCCCACAAGAAGGCACTTTTAGGTGACATAGTTACCAAAAAGTAGGAATTGTGATGTTATCGGACTTCTGCGAAAGTGACATTAACTTAGATTAACTAAGTATAATGCTGTTACTTGGTAACTATTTGTTACCTTCGCCGTGTAAACATCAATAGTAAATAGTAAAAAGTCAAATCGTAAATTGAAATGGCAGATATCAAAGCAGAAGGTTCGAAGCAGCGAGACCCATTGAGCTCGCTCAAATGGGCGAGTCGCGAAGAAGCTCGACGAAGTCAATATTTGGCTTGTCCAATCAGGCAAGTAGTGAGTCGTTTTGGTGACAAGTGGTCTATGCTGGTGCTCTATATGCTTCACACTAGCGAGACGGGTGTTTTGCGCTTTAATGAGATCCGCCGTCTGATGACGGACTGTTCCCAGAAGATGCTCTCGCAGACGCTGAAGAATCTGGAGCAGAGCCACCTTGTACATCGTGAGGTCTATCCGGAGGTTCCTCCCCGAGTGGAGTATTCCCTGACAGAGACTGGTAAATCGTTGATGCCTGCACTCACAGCTCTGATAGCCTGGGGCAAGGAGCATTTCAATGATGTGGTAACAGATTAACATTGGGGCATAACTAAAAAGGGAACTCCCGTTTCTGAGAGCTCCCCCGTGTCCTTTTTTGAAAGGCATATGTAGAGGCAAAACGTGTGCTTTTATCTGCGTCCTCCGAAGTGGCCTGAACCGCTGCGATTGTTGTTTGTATTCATTGCTATCTGGCGATTGCCGTTAGAAAGACCGTTGGCCTTCGTTGTGGTGGCAGGACGAGAGGTGTTTCCTGTATTTCTCCATGTAGAGCCGTTGCTGGACTTGTTGACTTTAGCAGGAACGTTGTTTGCATGATGTACAATGGGCTTTGTCACCTTGCGGTCAGCATAGAAGCGGACGTCACGACGGTTCTTGCCTTGCAAGCGACCATAGGTCGAGCGGTTTCCACCCTTGTAGGTCACGTACACCTTTGGACGGTCATTGTAGAAATGGCCCCTCTTATAGTGAGCGTACACTGCGAACGTCCAGCTACCGGCCTTCCAAGCCACAGGGCGATAGAAATGGGAGAGAGCCACATACTTGTCGTACTGCCAGCTGTTCAGAACATAGCGGAGGTCTGCGTTGCGGCGTTCCCACCAGATGCCGAAGACATCAGCGTGTCCGTTCAGGCTCATCAGGTAGTCGAGGTTGATCTCATAGACTGCCTCATACTGTGCAGCGGTGAGGTTGAGCTCGTAAGCCATCTTGTCAGAGAGGAAGAGGGCTTCGTTCTTTGCTGCGTTATAGCTCATAGCTGTGGCAGAGATAGTCATGACCATCATCATTGCCAGAATCATCATCTTCTTCTTCATATCTTAATCTCCTATCTTTAAAGAGTTATACATTTGTTTCTTAATCACAGTGCAAAGTACGGCATTTTTCGGCTGATTTGCAAAGGATAAATCCTAAAGTGGAGGGGTGAAACTCCTAAACCTTAGTAGGATTTTCCCCTCCAGCATTCTTAGATAGAACGTTATCATATACCTTTGTCTCAGAAATTAATTCTTCGCTTTACTCACTTTCATCAAGTCCAAAACTCTTTCTCCCCCGTCAGCTCCATCTGGCCCTGGCACTTGGGACAGGTATGCCCATCCCATACTCGGATATTATCACTGCCGCACTGCAAACAAAGCCTGCCGACTTCGCTTCTATAGGAGGGAGCCACGTCGGCAATGATACCACCCACCACGATGTTCTGGATGCTCTTGCAATCCGGGCACGACACGGCACGGATCTCTTGTCGGAAGAGTCCTCTGCCTTCGTACACCTCGGCTTCGTAGCCACATTGGCTGCAGCGATATTTGAGTTTCCAAGCCATTTCTTTACTAATAATATGATTTCAACGAGATGACCGAGAAATCATTACAATCAAATAATGAGAACATGTGTCCCATTACATAGAACACCAACACGCCCTCTCCGTTTTTGAACTTCTGGAAAGGTAGTTTTTCTTCAATGTCATCGCCTAATGACAGACAGTACTTGCGATAGTCTTCTATGTTCATATGATTTGTTAAATTGGAATTACCTTTCTAATTAATGACAGATCACCATCATTCCTCTACATCGCAATGTAAGAACCCCATTTCCTTTGCCTTCTCTTGGTTCATCAGGAAGTAGACGGCCTCGCCCTCATTGCAGACTTCACCTTTTGAGTTAATGATCTCCGCATTGATGTAGGCCAGATTCCGTACTTGCTTGGTCACCTTTGCCCGAATGGTCAGCTCCGGTTCGGTTGTAGGCACTGCCTTACGGAACTTCACATTCAGCTGGACGGTATAACCACTGGTCTGCAACTTACGGGTTACTACCCAGCCGCACACTTCATCAATCAGCGTACTGAGTATGCCGCCGTCACCTCAGCATCATCTTGCATGGCCAACCAAAGAGAATGATAGATACCATCCTCTTCAAACAGCTTCTTCTGAAGATGCGAGCACATGTTGGTAGTGTCAATGGTAATCATCGTCAATCAAAGAGTTTTTTCCAAATCCACAACACGGTGATAGCACCTACAACACAGAACACAAAGTTGGTGAGATAACCCTTACCAAAAAGTTCTATATTCAGTAAGTGACTGATGAAAGTACCTGCATAACTGCCGGCAATACCCACAATGAGGTTCATACAACAACCCTTGCCTTCACCGCTCATGATGCGGTTGGCAACATAGCCAATCAAAATGCCGGTCAGTATCGGCCAGGCAGTGAATTCTACAATGTGCTCAAACATATTTTAGTCTTTTATTGTTATGTTACTTATTGATTGCAAAGATTTGTGGTGAGCATCTTCTTGATAAGTGGTACGTAATATTGTTGTACTTCCTCAGCAGTTGGTGTATGGCCACCAGGGAAATGGAATGAGTGACTATAGTACTGCAGAAAAAGTGGTTCGAAGTGTGCCAGCGTATCCTGTTCGCCAAAGATTCCCCATATCCTTTCCTTGTAGTCCGGATTGCAGTTGTCGAATTGGTGTGCCTCCATTTCCGCAAACTCTGCTATCAGCTGGCTATCGATGATAAAGTCCTGCTTGCCATTCTTTCGTGGCGACTTGTATTGGTGTGCGCCAATACGTGTTTCTAGAAACTCCGTCATCCTGAAGTGTGGATTTCCAAGTAATGCAGGTAGTTCGAGCGTAGGAGCTATCATCTGTGCATAGAACGAACCGCAACTGTTGCCCACCAGCATATCAGGCTTCTCTTTGTCAATCAAGCCACGGATATAGCCGACAGCCTCCTTGGGATGTATCGGGAGGTCGGGTGTCAGCACCTCCGCATTACCCTCGAAAGCATTCCTTAATGCCATTGCCGGCACACACTGACCACTGGCATAGAATCCATGCAAAAAAAGAATCTTTGCTTTCATGTTGCAAAGATACGAATAAGCGAGGACAAAACATAATATTTGTTTGAAAAGGTACAAAAAAGAATTATTATTTTTACCTTTGTCCCAAGTTTTACGAAATATTAGGAATTGCTATGGCCTACATATGGCAAAGCGAGAATATATACAGGCAAACTCTGTCAGTCTTCAGATCCAAATCAGTAATAATTGATAAAACAGCGATTATTTTAGCCGTTAATTCAGCCATTTTATGATATTTAATTTATAACTTTGCATTCCAAAAAGGATATAATAATGGATACATTCTTTCAAGCTCTAGCCGCTATCAGCGGTCCATTAGCAGGCATTTTAGCCTACATGTTCATAGAAGGTAAGCGCAAAGCGAAAACGAGAGCAAAAGCCGATAACGAAGCAGAGACAATGCTTGATGACATAAGCTACATTCAAGAGATAAAACACCTGCATGGAAATGCAGGAAATGTGGTGTGGCAACAATATGACATCCTGTTAGCTGCACAGCACTATGACTGGGAAACAATAGTAGATTGGGCAGCCTACATGGAGTCGGCAGACATCAACATGATTGAAAGCGTCATAGTTGCAGATTTAGCTGAAGCTATAGGAACAGAGCTTGCCCATGTGTACAACCAGAACAAAGTGGGGCTGAAAAACTTTGAGAAGTTGAAAAAAGAAAAGGCAAGACTAAGTATATACGGTCATAGTCACACATTAAACAGTTCTGTGCAAATCGTGTGGTTCAATCAAACGAGAGTGTTGAGAGTCATCACGCATATTGATGATGAGATATACATCACGAAGTATGTTGAAACCCTCATTAGAAGAACATTTGGCACCAAAGATGCCATGAAACTGGCAAAACCTATACCCCAAAAATGACACTCCGCGAACTTACATATTCTGTAGACTCTGAGCAGTATAGCGAATCTCCGCTATTCCAGCAGCTTACACAGACCAAACCCGAATATGGCGCAAATCATCATATTCAGGTGGCTGAAACCGATGGCAACATCATCGTTACGGGTGTTCACGTCGGCTCGTTGGGCGACATCCTCACCTACAGTATCGATGTTGACCCGAACCTGAAAGTTTCCAAGACACAGTTGCTGGATGCAATCTTGAAAGAATTAGAAAACGATGGTTTCACCGCTCCCGAACAGGAGGACTTCTGGAGCAACTTCGACAACCTACAGAAAGCAAAGATTATCAGATAAAGATGACAGAGAAAGAAAAAATGCTGGCAGGCGAAGTGTATTCTGCCATTGACCCACAGTTATTGGAGGAACTGAAAGTGGCGAGGGAAAAGATATATGAATACAATGCCCTTCGACCGTCAGAGACTGACAATATGAAGGAAATCATCAAGGATTTGTTTGGTCATGTAGGTGATAACAACTTCCTGATTAATCAGCCATTCCGCTGCGACTATGGCAAACAAATAAGCATTGGCCAGAGGTTCTTTGCCAACTTCAACTTCACGGTGCTCGATGAAGCCCCCGTCATCATTGGCGATGACTGTTTCATCGGACCTAACGTAAGTATTTACACGGCTTGCCACAGCACGGACCCTGTAGAGCGCAACACTCGTCAGGAATGGGCCAAGCCTGTCACCATTGGCAATAACGTGTGGATTGGAGGCAGTGTGACCATTCTCCCAGGTGTTACCATCGGTGACAACGTAACCATCGGTACTGGTTCAGTGGTGACTAAGGACATACCTTCAAACTCTGTTGCCGTTGGCAATCCTTGTAAGGTTATCAAGCATATATGACTGACTACGACTCCATCTGGCGAACGCAGGACGAAATCCGAACGGTAGTGAACGCCGTTCTGGGGGAATGTATCTGGGACCTCAGGTATAACGAGCAACGCATGGCTATCGAGTTGGAGCTATCCGTCACGCTTGATGAAGATACAGTCAGCAACTTATAGGGGAAAAATGAGGCATTTTTGATAAGAAAAATTGAAAAATGCTTGTTATTTCATAAAAAAGTCGTATCTTTGCACCCAATAAATCCCGGCACACTTCCCATTAGAACAGTGCAACACGCCGGGCCGTTTTTTTATATTATGATTTACACAAAACAAGCAATACCCCTCGCTCAGCAGGTTTCTATTCTTAAACAGCGAGGGCTAATCTTTGCTAACGAACAAGATCTGTTTAATCTGGTAACAAAAATTTGATACTGGTAACAAATTTGGTAACAAAAACCTGTCGCAAAGTGTCGAAACCAGTCGCATCAAGTCGACTCAAATCCTATAAACTGCTGAGTTCAACAATTAATTAAATTCTATTGAAACTAGCTTATACTTAGGGATTTAGGTGTCCAAATCATTGGATTACTAGGCAAAAAAAGCAGACTTACTTAGTCTGCTACTTTTTTCATGTTGTGTAATCTTAGTACACCCGCAGGGGCTCGAACCCTGGACACCCTGATTAAGAGTCAGGTGCTCTACCAACTGAGCTACGGGTGCATCATTTTTTGTTTCTTCATTCAGCGCTCTTGCTGAATTGCGGGTGCAAAGGTAAGGAGTAATTTTGAATCTACCAAACTTTTTGGGGACTTTTTTCAAAAAAAATAGAAAAAAGGCTCGAAAACCGAATTATCGAGCCTTTTTCTTTGTTATTAGATGAATAATATGGTTAACCCTGCCATTACAATGCTTACCATAGACATCAATTTGATCAGGATATTCAGCGATGGGCCAGAGGTATCTTTAAATGGATCACCAACGGTATCGCCAACAATGGTGGCCTTATGGGCAAAAGAGCCTTTTCCGCCGAAGTTGCCTTCTTCGACCATTTTCTTGGCATTATCCCAGGCACCACCTGCATTGGCCATAAAAACAGCCAAGGTGAATCCGCCTGCCAGTCCACCAACCAACAAACCTAAAACACCCGCAACACCAAGTACGATGCCAACGATAATCGGAATGGCGATAGCCAAAAGTGACGGGAATATCATTTCACGTTGGGCGGCACGCGTACTGATTTCTACACAGGAACCGTAGTCAGGAGTGGCTTTGCCCTCCAGGATGCCGGGTATATCGCGGAACTGTCGGCGTACTTCCTCCACCATCTTTTGTGCAGCCCGTCCGACGGCTTCCATGGTTAGTCCGCAGAACAAGAATGCTGCCATAGCACCGATAAACGCACCCACCAGCACTTTCGGGTTCATGAGGTTGACTTGGAAATAATTCATGAAATCGGGTATGGTAGCTTGTGAGGCACTGATTATTTCGCCTTTTACGTTCAGCATTGTCGTACCAGTACGTTCCATTGCGATCTTGATTTCTTCGATATAGGAGGCGAGTAGGGCAAGGGCGGTGAGAGCTGCAGAACCGATAGCAAAGCCCTTACCTGTGGCTGCTGTCGTGTTACCAAGTGCATCAAGGGCATCAGTGCGATGGCGCACCTCTTCACCCAGTTCACTCATCTCTGCATTTCCACCGGCATTATCTGCAATAGGACCATAGGCGTCGGTAGCCAGTGTGATTCCCAGCGTAGAAAGCATGCCGACAGCAGCTATACCGATGCCGTAGAGGCCATGAGCCAGGCTCTCACTCGACATAGAGAGGTCGAAACCGTTTGCAAAGGAATAACTCAGCATGATGGCCACACCGATGGTAATAACGGGAATGCAGGTAGATATCATACCTGTTCCTATACCTTTTATTATAACGGTAGCCGAACCGGTAAGGCCTGCCTCGGAAATCTTCTGGGTTGGTTTGTAGGAATGAGAAGTGTAATACTCGGTAGCCTGTC
The DNA here is from genome assembly GCF_900107705.1 of Prevotella sp. tc2-28. Classification (GTDB taxonomy): domain Bacteria; phylum Bacteroidota; class Bacteroidia; order Bacteroidales; family Bacteroidaceae; genus Prevotella. The sequence continues at coordinate 185,558 of NZ_FNRE01000002.1, read as the reverse complement.
CGATAATAACACCAGCAGCCAGACCGCTGATGACGGAGAAGGAGAGGCCGAGCCAGTTCTCAATGCCCAGGAAATACAGAATGCCGAACGTGGCAATGGCAATAAGGACGGCACTGACGTTAGTACCCAAAGCCAGTGAGCGCAGGAGGTCTTTCATCGTGGCTCCTTCCTTGGTGCGTACCAGGAAGATGCCGAAAAGCGAAAGGAAGACTCCGACAGCAGCAATCAGCATAGGTGCAATAACGGCACGTAATTGCACCTCAAGGCCGGCTACGGAGAAGGCTGCTGCACCCAGGGCTGCCGTACTGAGAACGGATCCGCAATACGATTCGTAGAGGTCGGCACCCATACCAGCCACATCACCAACGTTGTCGCCGACATTATCGGCAATGGTTGCAGGATTGCGTGGGTCATCTTCAGGAATATCAGCCTCTACCTTACCTACGATGTCGGCACCTACGTCAGCCGCCTTGGTGTAGATACCACCACCGACACGGGCGAAAAGAGCCTGAGTAGAGGCACCCATGCCAAAGGTCAGCATGGTCGTAGTAATCGTGATAAGAGAGTCGTCGGTGAGACCGTTGAGGACAATAAACCAGCAGGCAATGTCAAGCAAGCCAAGGCCTACCACGGTGAGTCCCATGACGGCACCTGAGCGGAAGGCCACTTTCAAGCCGCTGTTCAAGCTGTTACGGGCGGCATTTGCTGTTCGTGCAGAAGCATAGGTAGCGGTCTTCATTCCGAAAAATCCGGCCAAGCCAGAAAATAATCCACCCGTCAGGAAAGCGAACGGTACCCAAGGATTCTGCACATTGAGTCCGTAAGCCATAAAGGCGAATAGAGCACAAAGCACTGCAAAGACAATGCCAACTACCTTGTACTGTTGTTTCAGGTATGCCATAGCGCCTTTACGAACATAGAGCGCGATTTCGCGCATTCGAGGAGTACCCTCGTCTTCTCCCATCATCTGGCGGAAAAAGAAAAAAGCCATGCCCAGCGCTACGACAGAAGCAATGGGCACGAGCCAAAATACTAAAGGAATAATCATAAGCTTTTATTTTTAGGATTCGTTTTAACGTATTTACTCGTCAGCAATGAAGTCGGACAGGCTTTCGGCATCCTCATCCGGGTCAGCATCGATGTCGAACGTCGTACGATAATTGTCCTCGGTGATCTCGTCATCATTGGGCTCTTCGATTTCAACGTCGTCTTCATCGGGCTTATTGTAGCTGTCATCGGGTAATTCAACATCCTCATCATTGTCTTCTTCGTCTTCCTTGCTTTCATCGAATTTCATGCGAGGCTTGATGGTTTCGGGTTTAAGTTTTGCAAAGATGGCTTCCACCCAGGTGCCTTTCTCGATTTCCAGCACTTCATAGCCATCGGCGACTTTCTTCTCGTACATTCCACCTTTCTTATGAAGACGGTCCTTGGGTAGGGTAGTGGTAGAGATGTCAAAACCGCTCTCAATAATATCTTGGATTGACTGTGACAACGACTCCCATCCGCCTCCAAAATTACGGTCAAGCACCTCGATAAGCTTAGCGGCTGTGATATGACGGATGTTCTCGTAAGTCAAGTCCGTCACACGGGTAATAGGACGCTTTTTGACAGCCCATACGACCTTATTGTCTTCGCTTAATTTGACGTAGCCGACCTTATAGCCCAGTTTTGTGTATTTCTCACGAATGAGCTTGTCATCGCTAATTTCCTCTATCATAAAGGCACTTCTGATGATATCAGCAAAATGACGCAGGTTATCTTTCAACTCAGCATCTTTTTCGCCTATTTCCAACATACGGAAAATATCATTTTCCTGAACATCCCATACGGTGCTTTTCGTCAGTGATTTAAGGCTAAGTGCCTTATTTGTTGTTGTCTCTTTTACCATAAATATGAAAATTTGTATTTATTTTTTTGCAAATGTACATACTTTATTTGCTATTTACAAGTTTTTTCGGGATTTTTTTTGTAATTTTTCCACTTATTTGTACCTTTGCCAACAATTATGTCAGAACCTTTAGCTGAAAGATTACGTCCGCGCTCGCTTGATGACTATATCGGGCAGAAGCATTTGGTAGGCGAAGGAGCCGTGTTGCGCAAGATGATTGACGCAGGACGTATCTCGTCATTTATCCTTTGGGGACCTCCTGGAGTCGGGAAAACCACCTTGGCGCAGATTATTGCCAATCGCCTGAAGACACCTTTTTTTACGCTCTCTGCTGTAACTAGTGGTGTAAAAGATGTGCGCGACGTGATTGAAAGGGCTCAAAAAGGCCGTTTCTTTAACGAGCCTTCTCCCATCTTGTTTATTGACGAGATTCACCGGTTCTCCAAATCACAACAGGACTCACTGCTGGGTGCTGTAGAAAAAGGCATTGTGACTTTGATAGGCGCCACAACGGAAAATCCATCCTTTGAGGTTATCAGGCCTTTGCTTTCCCGATGTCAGCTATATGTGCTTAAATCGCTAGAGAAAGACGACTTGTTGGAGTTACTGAACCGGGCCGTCACAAAAGATGTATTCCTGAAAGAGCGCCATTTAATAATAAAGGAAACGTCCGCTATGTTGAGATATAGTGGCGGAGATGCTCGTAAGTTGCTTAATATCTTAGAATTAGTTGCCGACGCTCTACCAAAGGACGCCCCCGAAATAACCGATGTTTTTGTTGAAGAATGCCTACAACAGAACCCATTGGCCTATGACAAGGACGGCGAGATGCATTACGATATCATATCGGCTTTCATCAAGTCTATTCGAGGCTCTGATCCCGATGCTGCCCTGTATTGGATGGCGCGTATGATAGAGGGTGGGGAAGACCCTCAGTTCATCGCACGTCGATTAATCATTTCTGCGGCAGAAGACGTCGGACTGGCAAACCCCAACGCCTTGCTATTGGCCAACGCAGCTTTTGAAGCTGTCATGAAAATAGGGTGGCCTGAAGGTCGTATTCCTTTGGCTGAGTGTGCTGTCTATCTGGCAACATCTCCCAAAAGCAATTCGGCCTATCTAGGCATTGATACGGCTTTAGACCTAGTTAGAAAAACCGGTAACCAGCCGGTTCCATTGCATCTGCGCAATGCACCGACAACGCTCATGAAGGAACTGGGCTACAGTGACGGCTATAAGTATCCTCATGATTTTGCAGGCCACTTCACGCCACAACAATACATGCCTGACGCCCTGCAACAAGAACGCCTTTGGCATGGTCAACATTCGCCAGCCGAGCAGAAACTGTACGAACGGATGATTAATTATTGGGGAGAAAGATTCGAAAAGTAAAAAAAATGGAATACGAAGATATTGTCCAGCAAATCATTGAGTTTTTAGGAACTTTCGCATTTGCCATTTCAGGAATACGCCATGCTGCAGCTAAACATTTCGACTGGTTTGGTGGCTATGTTTGTGGTATTGCCGTGGCTATCGGAGGCGGAACAATCCGAGACGTCATGCTTGGAGCGACTCCGTTTTGGATGACGAATCCCTTTTATATGATCTGTACAGCACTGGCCTTATTGTTTGTTATCATATTTTCAAAGCATCTGGAAGGTTTGAGAAATACCTGGTTTGTTTTCGACACGCTCGGTTTGGCGCTGTTTACCATTGCTGGAATCCAAAAATCGCTGCTTTACGGACAACCATATTGGGTGGCTATCATTATGGGATGTATTACGGGTTCTGCAGGAGGCGTGATACGCGATGTTCTTCTAAATAATGAACCCGTAATCTTTCAACGTGAAATTTATGCAATGGCAGCAGTCTTAGGAGGAATAACATACTGGTCATTAGATATTTATAAATTACCAATTGAAGTAACAGTTATTGCTTCTTTTATCGTTACTTGCTTGATTCGTTTTCTCGCTGTCCGCTACCACTTATCACTTCCTGTACTTAAAAACGAATAAGTGTTTAAATCACAGAATAAAGGAAATATCAATTTGCTATTTATCATAATACGTATTATTTTGAAACAATAACTTCATTAAAATTCTATTCAAAATTTGGCAGAATGAGAAATTCTTTGTATTTTTGCACATTATTTAAAATAAGGTACAATAAGACTAAGCATAAATTATGAAACCAACAGCAATTCTGCTTCTGCACTGTCCTGACAAGCAAGGAATTATATCAGAAGTGACCAGATTTATAACGGATAACAAAGGAAACATTGTCTACTTGGACCAATATGTTGACAAACAAGATGGTATGTTTTTTATGCGTATTGAATGGGAACTTGAAGAATTTCTGATTCCACGCGACAAGCTCTACGATTATATTTCCACGCTTTACGCACAGCGTTATCAGATGAAATTCAGTCTATATTATAGCGACAAACGCCCTCGTATGGCCATTTTTGTCTCAAAAATGAGTCATTGTCTGTATGATCTCTTGGCACGTTGGAAAGCTGGCGAATATAATTGCGAAATTCCCTGCATTGTTTCAAACCACGAGGATTTACGCTATGTGGCTGAGCAATTTGGCATTCCATACTATGTTTGGAGCATCAACAAAGATCATTCCAATAAGCAGGAAGTTGAACAGGCAGAAATGGAACTGCTGAAGAAAGAAGACATTTCTTTCATCGTTTTGGCCCGTTATATGCAGATTATCTCCGATGAAATGATAGCAGCATATCCACATCACATCATCAACATTCACCATTCGTTTCTGCCTGCTTTCGTAGGCGCAAAGCCCTATCACCAGGCTTGGGAACGCGGTGTGAAGATTATTGGTGCCACAAGCCACTATGTGACAGCAGAACTGGATGCAGGTCCGATTATAGAACAGGACGTTACGCGAATTTCGCACAAGGACACCCCGGAGTCACTTGTCTTGAAAGGAAAAGATTTGGAGAAAATCGTCCTGTCTCACGCTGTACTAAAGCATATTCAGCGTAAAATTCTAACTTATAAGAATAAAACTGTCATATTCAGCTAAAATTAGTATGAATGTTGCTATCGTAAAATATAACGCAGGAAACATCTTTTCAGTTGTTAATGCCTTGCGGAGACTTGGAATAGAACCCGCACTGACCGATGATGCCGAACAATTGAAGAAGGCTGACCGCGTGTTGTTTCCCGGACAAGGAGAAGCACGTGGAGCAATGGAGTACCTGAAAGCGCGTCGTTTAGACGAGGTTATCAGAGACCTGCAGCAACCAGTGCTCGGAATCTGCGTCGGTCAACAACTCCTTTGCCGTCACTCAGAAGAAGGCGACGTTGACTGTATTGGTGTTTTCGACACTGAAGTTAAACGGTTCTCCCCTACCAGACACGAAGAAAAGGTGCCTTGTATGGGTTGGAACAAGCTATACGACACGAAAAGTCCATTGTTCGTAGAAGACAGTTATGTCTACTTTGTGCATTCCTATTATGTCCCTGTTTGTGATGACACCATAGCGACTGCAAACTACATACTCCCCTACTCTGCTGCCTTACAAAAGCGTAATTTCTATGCTTGTCAGTTTCATCCTGAGAAAAGTGGTCGTGTAGGTGAACAAATCATTCAGAAATTCCTGGAAATATGATAGAACTGATACCTGCTATTGATATAATTGACGGACAATGTGTTAGATTGACACAGGGCGACTATTCGCAGAAGACCGTTTACGGATCCCCACTCGATATGTCTAAACAATTTGAACACATAGGATTCAAAAGACTCCATGTGGTAGACTTGGACGGTGCCAAGTCACGCCATATTGTCAACAATGCCGTTCTGCATGAAATCACAACCCAAACGAAGCTTACGGTGGACTTTGGCGGTGGTATCAAGACGGATGAAGACTTGCAGGTGGCTTTTGACAACGGTGCACAGATGGTAACAGTAGGTTCGATAGCAGTAACTCACCCGGACTTGTTCCTAGGATGGGTGTCGCAATATGGTGCAGACCGTTTTATACTGGGTGCTGACGTGCGTAACGGTAAGATTAGCATCAATGGATGGAAAGACGATTCAGAAGAGGATCTGTTGCCATTCCTTGAAAAATATATCCGTGCAGGAGTGCGCAATGTGCTATGTACTGAAATCTCAAAAGACGGCACCCTGTCCGGACCAGCAATAGAACTCTATACGCGAGTGATGCAAGCCTATCCTAAGTTACATCTGATAGCCAGTGGAGGCGTGTCAAGCATTGAGGACATTAAGTCACTTGATGCTGCAGGAATCCCTGCGGTCGTCTTTGGAAAGGCCATTTATGAAGGTAAAATCAATCTACAAGAACTATGGGACTGGCAAAACGCATAATACCTTGTCTGGATGTGAAAGACGGTGAGACCGTAAAGGGCACCAATTTCGTCAATCTCCGTTCTGCCGGTAATCCGATAGAACTGGGAAAGGCCTATTCTAAGCAAGGGGCTGACGAACTGGTATTCCTTGATATCACGGCTTCATACGAAGAGCGCAAGACATTTACCGATATGGTGACGAAAGTTGCGCAGACATTGAATATTCCCTTTACCGTTGGTGGAGGAATCAACGAATTAAAAGACGTTGAGCGATTGCTTTATGCAGGAGCCGACAAAGTAAGCATCAACTCGGCAGCTATTCGCCGTCCGGAACTTGTCAATGAGATAGCCAACAGATTTGGTTCCCAGGTGTGTGTCGTTGCCATTGACGCAAGACTGGACGAAGATGGATGGCACTGCTACCTGAAAGGCGGACGCGAGCGTACCGAGCGCGGTTTGTTTGAGTGGGCCAGAGAGGTGCAAGAACGTGGTGCCGGTGAAATCCTGTTTACTTCCATGAATCATGACGGAACCAAGCAAGGATTTGCCAACGAGGCACTTCGTGAACTAAGTGACACGCTATCCATTCCCATCATCGCAAGCGGCGGAGCCGGCTGCAAGGAGCATTTCCGTGATGTATTCACTGAAGGACATGCAGATGCTGCCTTGGCTGCTTCTGTATTCCACTTTGGCGAAATCCCTGTTCCAGAGCTCAAACAATATTTACATCAAGAAGGAATAAACGTAAGAATATGACTATAGATTTCGAAAAAATGGGTGGGCTTGTTCCTGCCATCATACAAGATGCCACAACCCGAAAGGTACTTATGTTGGGATTCATGAACGAAGAGGCCTATCAAAAGACGATAGCAACCAATCACGTAACCTTTTGGAGTCGTACGCGCAATACGTTATGGACAAAAGGAGAGACATCCGGTAATTTCCTGAATTTGGTGGACATCAAAGTGGACTGCGACAATGACACCCTACTTGTACAGGCACATCCCGACGGTCCGACATGCCATAAAGGTACCGATACTTGCTGGGGGGAGCAGAATGAGCAGAATCCCCTACTCTTCCTCACAGAACTGCAAGACTTTATCAATAAACGTAAACAAGAGATGCCGGAAGGATCATATACGACCAAGCTCTTTTCTGAAGGAATCAATAAAATTGCCCAGAAAGTGGGAGAAGAGGCTCTTGAGACTGTTATTGAGGCTACCAACGGTACCAACGATCACTTGGTGTATGAGGCCAGTGACTTGCTTTACCATTTATTGGTGATGCTTGCCAATAAAGGACTACGCATAGAGGATGTTGCTTCAGAACTGCAAAAACGTCATGATCCGAATTGGGACAAGAAACGTCGTGAAGCAAAGGCTGCTGGCACGATGAAATAATGCAATACAAAAAGACTGGAATATGTTAATTGACTATCAAAAAGCAAATATCTATCAGAAAGATGGCATTCTCGTATTAAAAGATGTCGACTTTCATGTTGACGAGGGTGAATTCATCTATATTATCGGACGTGTCGGAGCAGGAAAAAGCACCTTGTTAAAAACACTCTATTTCGAACTTGACGTGGATGAGGCATTAAACGCCTTTGTCTTGAATCACGACCTTCGGAAGCTGAAGCGTAAGTACATACCTGCCTTACGTCGTCAGATTGGTATCATATTCCAAGATTTCCAATTGCTGGGAGACCGAACCGTTTATGACAACCTAAAGTTCGTACTGAAAGCCACAGGATGGAAGGACAAGAGTGAGATAGACGAACGAATAGCCGACGTATTAGAGGACGTAGAGATGCAGGACTATGCAGACCGTTTCCCTTATGAGTTGTCAGGGGGTGAACAGCAGCGTATCGCTATTGCCAGAGCTATTCTCAACAAGCCCAAAATTATTATTGCGGATGAGCCGACAGGTAATCTGGACCCCGAGACAGCGGCCAATATCCTGCAAATACTCCGACAGGTAACCCAAACCGGAACCGCAGTAGTGATGACAACACACAACATCCCCTTGCTGACACAATATCCCGGTATTGTATACCGTTGCGCTGATCAGCGTCTTGAGGAAATCACCAACGACTATAATAAGATAGCCCTCTATCAAGAAGAGAATAGTTCTGACGAAGTGCGAACGGTGGAATATACTGCTCGCCAAGACTTATCTATGTAAAGAATAAAAAGAAAATATAATAAAAATACTATAAGAAATGAAAGTAATGAAGTTTGGCGGAACATCGGTGGGTACACCGATCCGCATGATGGATGTAACCAAGTTAGTAACAAAATCAGGAGAGCCTGTCTTCGTCGTCTTGTCAGCAATGTCCGGTACCACAAATTCGTTGGTTGAGATATCCGACTATCTTTACAAGAAGAACCCTGATGGCGCCAATGAAGTGATCAATCAGCTTGAGCGCAAATACATGAAGCATGTGGACGAGCTTTATTCCACAGAGGAGATGAAAGCTCAGACTCGTGAATTCCTGCAGTCGGAGATGAACTACCTTCGTTCATTTACCAAAGAACTGTTTACTTCCTTTGAAGAGAAGAGTATTGTTGCCCAAGGTGAAATGATGTCAACCAACATGGTTGTCAATTATATGAAAGAACAAGGCATCAAGGCTACCCTACTCAACGCACTTGACTTTATGCGTACTGACAAAAATTCTGAGCCTGACCCTGTATATATCAAAGAGAAGCTGTCTGCTATCATGGAGAAAAACGAAGGCCAGCAGGTATATATTACCCAGGGATTCATCTGTCGTAATGCATACGGCGAGATAGACAACCTGCAGCGTGGAGGTTCAGACTATACAGCATCACTCATCGGTGCAGCTCTGAATGCAGAGGAAATTCAGATATGGACGGATATTGACGGTATGCACAATAACGATCCTCGCGTAGTGGACAAGACGGAGCCTGTTCATCAGTTACATTTTGAAGAAGCTGCTGAGTTGGCTTATTTCGGTGCTAAAATATTGCATCCGACTTGCGTGCAACCTGCCAAGTATGCAGGCATTCCCGTCCGTCTGCTAAATACCATGCAACCAGACGCAGAGGGTACCACCATATCCAATAAGACCGAATATGGTAAGATTAAAGCTGTAGCTGCAAAAGACAATATCATTGCCGTTAAGATTAAATCAAGCCGTATGCTGTTGGCTACGGGATTCCTCCGTAAGGTATTTGAGATTTTCGAGTCGTACCAGACTCCAATTGACATGGTTTGTACTTCAGAAGTAGGTGTGTCTATGTCTATTGACAACTCTTCTCACCTTGGCGAGATTGTGGATGAGTTGAAAAAATACGGTACAGTAACCGTTGATACAGGAATGTGTATCATTTGTGTCGTAGGTGATCTCGATTGGTCAAATATTGGTTTTGAGACAATGGTTATGGATGCCATGAAGAATATTCCTGTCCGCATGATTTCCTATGGTGGTTCAAACTATAATATCTCATTCCTGATTAAAGAAGAAGACAAGAAACGCGCACTACAGTCATTGAGCGACAATCTTTTCAACAAATAAGCACCACTCAAGAAACACAAAACTAGCATGAAGGGTATTTTTCCTATAGAAAAGTTGGAGCGTATACAGACTCCATTCTACTATTATGACAGCGAGGTGTTAAGGACAACACTAAGTGCGATTAATAGTGAAATACAAAAGCATGAGGGATTTGTAGTCCATTATGCCATCAAAGCGAATGCCAATCCCGGTGTCCTGCGCTTGATTCGTGAGGCAGGTTTGGGAGCCGACTGTGTCAGTGGAGGTGAAATAGAAGCCGCACTTAAGGCGGGATTCGCAAGTAATAAGATTGTATATGCAGGTGTTGGGAAAAGCGACTGGGAAATCAATTTAGGATTGGACAACGATATTTTCTCATTTAATGTTGAAAGTATTCCTGAACTAGAGGTGATTAACCAACTGGCCAGGCTGAAAGGTAAAGTTGCAAAGGTAGCCTTCCGAATTAACCCCAACGTCGGAGCTCATACTCATGCGAACATCACCACTGGACTGGCAGAAAACAAGTTTGGCATTGCCATGCAGGATATGGAGACGGTAATTGAACGGGCTACACAAATGGAAAACGTGAAATTTGTGGGACTGCACTTCCATATTGGTTCACAGATTCTGGACATGGGTGACTTTGAGGCCCTGTGCAATCGAATCAACGACTTGCAGACACAATTGGAGAATCATCACATTCGCGTTGGGAACATCAATGTTGGCGGTGGACTCGGCATTGACTATCAGCATCCCAATCGTGTTCCCGTCCCAGATTTCAAAGCATACTTCGACACTTATGCAAAGAAACTGAAACTGCGTCCAGGACAAACCCTTCATTTTGAGCTAGGTCGTGCTGTGGTGGCACAATGCGGCTCACTTATCGCGCGTACATTATATATAAAAGAAGGAACCCATAAGAAATTCTGTATTATTGATGCCGGTATGACCGATCTGATACGACCAGCTCTCTATCAGGCATATCACAAGATAGAAAACATCGGTAGTGAGGAGCCATTGGAAGCATACGACGTCGTAGGTCCTATCTGTGAATCGAGTGATGTTTTTGCTAAGCAGATAGATCTTAATCGGGCACATCGCGGGGATCTTATTGCCATTCGTTCCGCAGGAGCCTATGGCGAAATAATGGCTTCTCAGTATAACTGTCGTAAATTGCCTCAGGGATATATGAGTGATGAAATATAAGCTGTAAATATGTTATCAGACACCATCAAATTATCTGTCATTATATCAGTACACGACCAGGCTGAAGCATTGGAGCAGAATCTGCCTCTATTCCTTTCCTCACAAGGGGAAGTGAATTACGAGGTGATCGTTGTTGACGATTCTTCTTCTGATGAAACGCCTGATGTCCTAAAACGATTTAAAATTGAATATCCGAGACTCTATACGACATTCCTACCACACTCCGAATTCCCAAGCCCTAGTCGAAGGAGACTTGCGTTAACGATTGGAGCTAAAGCAGCACATAGCGAATGGATTGCTATCGTAGACATCAATCGTCCTCCCGTTAATGAGTCATGGGCAGACTTTTTGTATAATAATATAAACAAGCAGTCCGAAGTGGTTTCTGTCTATCGGAATAAAAAGAATTCCATTCAATCATGGGACTCCTTGGAGGAAGCCTCTCCTTTCATATGTAAGGCTGAGCGGAGATCCGGACATGGACATCAGGGAAATCTATTGACGTATCAGCGTGGTGCATACGATTCGATTGTTGTAAGAAAAGACCGAATATACGATGCACTAAGACTATTTGATAAAGAAATCTCGAGTAGTCAATTGTGCGGTCTAAGCATTAAGATTTTTCTAACAAACATCTTCAATTAAGAACATTTACTTGAAATGAGAATACTGCACTATAATCCATATTCTGATAGCATGGTCAACCAATATTTGAACATGCTTTGTGAGAGTATGGGTTTAGAGTGTATTAATGAGATTGTTACAGAGCCTGCCGATGTTTTGAAACGACTTCATTCAATCCATTATGATATCTTACATCTATATGGATGTTGGCACAACTCATCGTACAAAATCGTATCCCTTGCATTTAAGCATAACACACGACTGGTCATCAGCCCTTATGGACAATTAGAGCCATGGGTTGTTGAGAACCATTATTGGAAAGAAAAGCTACCTAAGCGCCTACTATACCAGCAACGTATTGTAGAGAAGGCCTATGCCGTCATCGTACACGGAAAGATGGAAGAAGATTTCATCAAGAAACAAGGATGGAACAAACGTGTCATTGTCGTGAAGAATGCGCTGATTACTCAATCAATTACCAAAGAGGAGATGACGAGACAAGTGCTACAAGTGTACCGAAAAGTCATGAGCTCTAATCAATGGGAATTGATGGATGCCGAGATGCGTGACGAGCTCTGTCAAATCATCAAGTTGGGTATTACGGGTGATGAACGATGGTTGGAAGGCGAAAGGCCAGATGTTCCTGACACTTTGGAAAAATGGCGTATTACCCTTTGTTATGCTCATCAAGAGCAGATAGAAGATACAATGTTGAAGGCTTTCAGCATTTTAAATTTCAACGTTCCTGATATCAATGTTCAACAGGTTGATTATTTCATTCCTGACGGTTATGTAACACCCCATTCCATCGAGAGTGTCATCGGCGTTAGTTTTGCCTCTGAAAATGACCGATTGCTCGCTACTTTCCGACACCTACGCAAACTAGTAACCCGTCATCAGTTGTCAATCATGCATTTGATAGAATTGGATGAAGAACTAAGAAATCATTCCTATGAAGAAGCTGCGCTTTGTGAGGAACTCAAAGACCTTCGCCTATACAAATTCGTTGCCCGAATCATGGGCGTTATGGAGCAAAAGACAGGACTTACGGAGGGAATGATGCCCATGCCGCCATTGAATGACCGTTTCACTCGACAAATAAATAAACAGATTGAAAACCACCTAAAGATATAAAACTATGAACAATACTACTGTTAATAGAGATATGCACTATTTACAGCTGCTTTCAACGTCATTTCCCACCATTGCGTTGGCAGCTACTGAAATCATCAATCTTGAAGCTATCCTAAATCTGCCAAAAGGAACAGAACATTTCCTGGCAGACCTACACGGTGAGAGTCAGGCATTCCAGCATGTTCTTAAGAATGCATCTGGTAATATTCGCCGTAAGGTGAGTGAGTTGTTCAAGGGAGACATTCGAGAAACAGAACGACGCGAGCTGTGCACACTGATTTACTATCCAGAAGAGAAATTAGAATTAATTAAAGCAGCAGAAGAGGATATCGACGACTGGTATCATATTACTATTCACCGCTTAGTGTCAGTATGTCGGGATGTCTCATCAAAATATACCCGTTCGAAGGTGCGTAAATCCCTACCCGAAGAATTCTCCTATATCATAGAGGAACTATTACATGAGCGGACAGACGATATCGACAAGGCAGCTTATGTAAACGTAATTGTTGATACAATTATCTCCACAGGACGTGCTGATGATTTTATCGTAGCCTTATGTAACGTCATCCAGCGACTTGCCATTGACCAACTGCATATTCTTGGAGACATCTTTGATCGTGGTCCTGGCGCACATATCATACTTGACACCTTACGCCAATATCACTCATGGGACATCCAGTGGGGCAATCATGATATGCTATGGATGGGAGCTGCTGCAGGGAATGATGCTTGTATATGTAATGTCCTACGACTCTCCCTGCGCTATGCCAATCTGGCAACAATAGAAGATGGATATGGCATTAATCTAGTCCCTTTGGCAACCTTCGCAATGGAGACCTACAAGGACGATCCGTGCGAGGAGTTTATCCCCAAGCTATTAAAAGGCAATGAGTTGGACGAAAAAACCATCAGACTGACTGCTCAGATGCATAAAGCCATCAGTATCATTCAGTTTAAAATGGAGTCACAAATCTATAAGCGTCGTCCATCTTGGAAAATGGATGACCGTTGCATGTTAGAATATATTGACTACAAACGCGCCATTTGTCGGATTGGGGATATGGAATATGAGATGAAATCGTGTCATTTCCCTACCGTTGACCCTTCGGATCCCAACAAACTGACTCCAGAAGAAGAGTTGCTGATGCAACGATTACACCATTCGTTCCGTGTATCAGAGAAACTGCGTAAACATATCAAGATGTTGCTTTCACATGGTTGTATGTATTCTATCTGCAACCAGAATCTGCTTTTCCATGCTTCTTGTCCGCTAAACAGCGACGGCTCTTTAAAAAAAGTGGAATTGTATGACGGTGAGTGCTTTAGTGGTATGGAACTGATGCACAACATCGGAATGTTAGTGCGTGCGGCTTTCAATACAGACACTGATAAGGAAATGCGACAATATGCACGTGACTTTTTCCTTTATTTATGGTGTGGACCAGACTCCCCACTATTTGACAAGTCGAAAATGGCTACTTTCGAACGCTACTTTCTAATTGACAAAGAGACCTATAAAGAAGAAAAGGGATACTATTTCCTGCTACGTGATTCCGAAGCAATCTGCGACCGCATACTTGATGCTTTTGGTGTTGTAGGTCCTAACCGACATATCATCAACGGACACGTTCCTGTTCATGCTTCCAAAGGTGAAAATCCCATCAAGGCGAATGGCAAGCTGATGGTTATCGACGGAGGCTTTTCTGAAGCCTATCATCATGAAACAGGTATTGCGGGATATACGTTGGTTTACCATAGCCGCGGTTTTCAACTTGTTCAGCATGAACCATTTATGAATGTCAGAGATGCTATTCAAAGAGGACAAGACATCAAGTCGACAACACAACTTGTTGAGCTGTCTGCCCATCGTATGCTTGTGGCTGATACAGACAAGGGAACTGAGCTCCGTAAACAGATTGATGATTTGCGTCAGTTGCTCTATGCCTATCGTCACGGAATCTTGAAAGAGAAGACACGAATGTAACATTATGGCACATCAGGTCATCATCGCATTGGGGTCTAACAACCGCCAGAACGCACACATTCAATGGGCATCACAACGTATGGCTTTGCTATTAGAACAAGCTTCCTTTAGCAAGGTAATGTGGACAAAGGATGTGAAAGGCAGTGATCACCTGTATATGAATCGACTGGTGGCAGGTTATACAGAACTTGCTGTAGATGACATAGAGCAGTTGTTGAAATCATATGAAGCAGAAAGCCACCGAACCCCAGACCTGATAACGATTGATCTCGATTTGATGTTATACGATGGAAAACGTTACCACCTTCGAGATTGGCCCAGACCATATATTTCATTGCTCATTCCAGAACTTCCTTTCACCGAAGAACCATTAATTGGCGCAACAAAACGCAAATAAATTTGGTTTTTCATTCATTTTGCAGTACCTTTGCAGTCGCAAAAAACAATTAAAGGTATAAGACAAGATGATAACAGTCACAAATCTGGCTATTCAGTTTGGAAAGAAGACGTTGTATAAGGACGTCAACATGAAATTTACAAGTGGTAATATTTACGGAATCATAGGTGCTAATGGCGCAGGAAAGTCAACCTTGCTACGTGCTATCAGTGGTGAACTGGAACCTAATAAGGGAACTATTGAGATGCTACCAGGCGAACGTTTGTCGGTACTGGAGCAGGACCACTTCAAATATGATGAATTTACCGTAATGAACACTGTGCTGATGGGACATCAACCACTGTGGAAGAACATGAAGGAACGCGAGGAACTTTATGCAAAAGATGAGATGACCGAAGAGGACGGCAACCGTGCTGCTGACTTAGAGATGGCTTTCGCCGAGATGAACGGTTGGGAAGCAGAAAGTGAGGCTGCTCAATTACTTCAGAACCTTGGCGTTCCCGAAGGTCAGCATTATAAACAGATGTCGGAAATCTCGAATAATGAGAAGGTTCGTGTTATGTTGGCAAAGGCTTTATTTGGACATCCAGACAACTTATTATTGGATGAGCCGACCAATGACCTTGATTTGGACACTGTTCAATGGTTAGAAGAGTATCTTAGCAATTTGGAGCAATGTGTATTGGTGGTCAGTCACGACCGCCACTTCCTGGATGCTGTTTCTACACAAACGGTTGATATTGACTTTGGAAAGGTAACGTTGTTCTCCGGAAACTATTCGTTCTGGTATGAGTCATCACAGTTGGCACTACGTCAGCAGCAGAACCAGAAAATGAAAGCAGAGGAGAAACGTAAACAGTTGGAAGAGTTTATCCGTCGCTTCTCTGCCAATGTCGCCAAGTCAAAACAGACTACTTCACGAAAGAAAATGCTGGAAAAATTAAACGTTGAGGAAATCACCCCTTCAACACGAAAATACCCAGGTATCATTTTCTCGATGGAACGTGAACCAGGAACACAGATATTAGAAGTAGAAGGATTGAAAGCCGTAGATGCAGACGGCACCGTACTTTTCGACAATGTCAGCTTTACCATTGAAAAAGGACAGAAGACCGTATTCTTGAGTCATAACCCAAAGGCAATGACGGCTCTTTTTGAGATTATCAACGGAAACCGCCCGGCTGATGCCGGCACCTACAAATGGGGGGTCACCATCACTACGGCATATCTCCCACTCGACAACACCGAGTTCTTCCAGTCAGAGATGAACCTCGTTGACTGGCTCTCACAATTCGGTACCGGTAACGAAGTCATGATGAAGTCTTTCCTGGGACGTATGCTTTTCAAGGATGAAGACATTCAGAAAAAAGTATGTGTGCTCTCCGGTGGTGAGAAGATGCGTTGTATGATAGCTCGTATGCAATTGAAAAACGCCAACTGTCTGATTCTTGACACTCCAACAAACCATTTGGACTTGGAATCCATTCAGGCTTTCAACAATAATCTCGTATCCTTTAAGGGAAATATCCTTTTCGCCTCACATGACCATGAGTTTATCAATACGGTGGCAGACCGCATCATTGAGTTGACACCGAAAGGCACCATTGACAAACTCACTACTTACGATGATTATATCTACGACGAAGAGATTAAGGCTAAAAAGGCAGAAATGTATGCTTAAACCTTTGGCACGATATTTGCTATAAGGACCTTATGACAAATACATTAAACTATGGAAGAAGAAAAGATTAATATCGAAGAAGACGAGAAGCAGATTCCTGACGCTTCTGAAGAAAAGGAAAATACGGAAGAAAACACTTCAACAGAAGTGGAAAACGAGCCTATAGACCCACTAGAGGCAGCAAAGGCAGAGATCGAAGCCCTCAAGACACAGATGCTCTATAAGACAGCGGAGTTCGACAACTATCGTAAACGTACGCTGAAAGAGAAAGCAGAACTGATTCTGAATGGTGGCGAGAAAGCCGTTAGTGCTATTCTGCCCATTATTGACGATATGGAACGTGCCATAGAAAATGGTGCTAAGACCGAAGACCCTGCCGTTCTTCGTGAAGGAATGGAACTTATTTACCATAAGATGATGAAGGCCCTTGAAGGTCTGGGCGTCAAGAAAATAGAGACTGACGGAGTTGACTTTAATACGGATATGCATGAGGCAGTCGCTATGGTACCCGGTATGGGAGACGACAAGAAAGGTAAAGTCATCGACTGCTTACAGGCTGGCTATCAACTGAACGAAAAAGTAATTCGCCACGCAAAGGTGGCTGTTGGACAATAATTTATGGCACAAAAAAGAGACTATTATGAAGTGCTGGGCGTTGACAAGAACGCCACAGAGGACCAGATAAAGAAGGCGTATCGAACCATCGCCATCAAATATCACCCAGACCGTAATCCTGGCAATAAGGAAGCTGAGGAGAAGTTTAAGGAAGCCGCAGAGGCATACGACGTTTTGCACGATCCTCAGAAACGCCAGCAATATGATCAGTTTGGCTTTTCTGGTCCTGGCATGGGTGGTTTCGGCGATTTCGGCGCTTCCATGAATATGGATGATATTTTCTCTATGTTTGGCGATATCTTTGGTGGACGTGCCGGATTTGGAGGTTTTGGTGGTAGTGGAACGCGAGGACGCCAACAGCATCGTGGTAGCGATTTAAGACTTAAGGTCCGTCTGTCTCTTGATGAGATTGCTCATGGTGTCACCAAGAAATTCAAAGTCCGCAAAGACATCACATGTTCCCATTGTCACGGAACAGGTGCTGAAGCTGGTTCTAGCAGTGAGCAGTGCCCTACATGTCATGGTTCTGGCGTTATCACACATACCACACAGAGTATTTTCGGTATGATGCAGACGCAAGGTGTATGCCCGACCTGTGGTGGTGAAGGAACTGTTATCAAGAACAAGTGTAAGCACTGTGGTGGAACGGGTGTTGAGAAAGGAGAAGAGGTTGTAGAAATCAAAATACCTGCAGGTGTTGCTGAAGGAATGGTTGTCAACGTTCCAGGCAAAGGTAATGCAGGGAAACGCAAGGGCGTGAATGGCGATATCCAAGTCTTTATAGAGGAAGAACCTAATGATACGTTTATCCGTGACGACAACGACTTGATCTACAACTTGCTTCTAGACTTCCCTACTGCTGCTTTGGGCGGTGAGGTTGAGATTCCTACAATTGAGGGATCCAAGTTGAAGGTAAAAATGGAACCAGGAACACAACCAGGCAAGACCTTACGCTTACGTGGAAAAGGATTGCCCGCCGTACAAGGATATGGACGTGGTAATGGCGATTTGGTCGTCAATGTCAGTGTATATGTACCGAAGACTCTCTCACGTGAAGAAAAATCCGCCATTGAACAGTTCCGCCAAAGCGACAACTTTAAAGGTGATGCTGCTACAAAGCACACCATTTTCCAGAAATTCAAGAATTATTTCAGTTAAGCTATGACATACCAAGAGACCTGCGACTATCTTTTTAACCAGCTCCCTATGTTCGAACGACAAGGGAAAGACGGGTATAAAGAGGGGCTAAGCAATACACTGGCTTTGGATGACCATTTCGGTCACCCTCATCGTGCATATGCTACTATTCATGTCGCAGGTACGAATGGTAAGGGAAGTGTTTCGCATACCATAGCATCTATTTTGCAAGAGTGTGGTTACACGGTCGGCCTGTATACATCTCCCCATTTGGTTGACTTCCGTGAACGGATTCGTATCAATGGAGCACCTATCAGTGAAGAGTTCGTAACAACTTTTGTGGATAATGAGCGATCATTCTTCGAACCGCTCCATCCTTCTTTCTTTGAGATAACAACAGCGATGGCTTTCTCATATTTCAAAGAGCGGAAAGTCGATATAGCCGTTATTGAAGTAGGACTTGGTGGCAGACTGGATTGCACCAATATCATCACGCCCATCTTATCTGTCATCACAAATATCAGTTTTGATCACACTCAGATGCTTGGTGACACACTCGCTAAGATTGCTGCCGAGAAAGCTGGTATTATTAAAAAAGGTGTTCCCGTCATCATCGGTGAAACAAATGAGGAAACCCGTCCTGTCTTTGAACAAAAGGCACGTGAGATGGATGCGCCAATCGTCTTTGCTGAGAATCATCCGGAGATAGACAGTGCCGAAATGACACATGACGGTGGCATGCTTTATCATACTCACTGCTTTGGAGACTTAAAGGGCGACCTTGGAGGCATCTATCAGCAAAAAAACCTAGAAACGGTCTTCCACGCTCTCTATGCACTTGCCCAAAAGGGATTTCTCTGCGAATGTAATGACGAAGTTAATAAGGCGAAGGGAATACATGAACTTTGCCATGGTATTGCCAATGTGGCAGTACACACAGGGCTTAAAGGTCGTTGGCAAACTATTCAAACCAATCCTCGCGTCGTTTGTGATACCGGCCATAATGTCGGTGGGTGGCAGTATATCAGTCAGCAACTCAAGATGGTCAAATGTAATACCATACATATTATATTCGGTATGGTAAACGATAAAGACATTGAGAGTGTGTTGGAATTGCTACCTAAAGATGCCAATTATTATTTTACGAAAGCAGACAGTCATCGTGCCCTGAGTGAAGGCGTTGTCAAAGAATTAGCAGCTCGTCACTCACTTAAGGGAGAAGCCTACCCTACTGTGTATGAGGCATATAAGGCTGCTATACAAGCAGCTTCCAGCAAGGATTTCGTATTTGTAGGAGGCAGTTCTTATGTCGTTGGCGATTTTCTAAAGAATTGCCTTTAGGTGTTTTTAACACTCTCTTAAACGTTTTTTTCTTTGTTTCTCTTGTCATTCTCGTTTTTTTTAGGTTACTTTGCAGATAGATTTCAAGTAACTTAAAACATTAACGACATGGCTAACACAACAGAAAACGTGAATTTGTGTGGTCTGAATCGTAAAGATTTCCAGACCACAGTGAATGGTAAAAAAACAGATTTATACATTCTCAAGAACCGTAAGGGTTATGAAGTGGCAGTTTCTAATTATGGTGGTGCAATCGTTGCCATCATGGTTCCCGATAAGGAAGGGAAGGTTGCTAACGTTATTCAAGGACATGCCAGCATCGAGCAACTGATGAGTGGCAAGGAACCTTATCTTTCTACATTGATTGGCCGCTGGGGCAATCGCATTTGTAAAGGACAGTTCACACTTAACGGTAAAGATTATCAATTGGCGCTTAACGATGGCCCTAACCACTTGCATGGTGGAAATGTAGGATTCAATGCTAAGGTATGGGATGCCCGACAGATGGGTCCCCGCTCATTGGCTTTACATCGGATGTCTTCTTACGGAGAGGAAGGCTTCACAGGCGAACTTAATGTCACGGTAGAGTATACTTTCACAGACGATAACGAGTTGGTTATCGAATATCTGGCTACTACGAACAAGAAGACTATCGTCAATCTGACTCATCACGCTTTCTTCAGTTTGACAGGTACTGCAGATCCTACACCAACTATCGAGGATCAGATTTGTGAGATCAATGCTGATTTCTACCTGCCGACAGATGATACTGCTATTCCTACGGGCGAGATTTTGAAAGTTTCAGGCACACCGTTTGACTTCCGTACACCGAAAGCATTCGGAAAGGATATCGACGCCGACAACGAGCAAATTAAGTTCGGACACGGATTCGACCACAACTACGTGTTGAACAAACGCGAAGAAGGCGAACTGAGCTTTGCTGCTAAAATTACTGATCCAAAGAGCGGACGCACATTAGAGTGCTATACCACAGAACCTGGTATGCAACTTTATACCGCCAACTTCGCTACAGGATACAAGGGTGCCAATGGTGCTACATTCCCCCGTAGAAGCGCCGTTTGCCTTGAGGCTCAGCACTTCCCCGATTCTCCTAACCGTCCATATTTCCCATCGGTTATTCTGAATCCCGGACAGCAATATAAGCAAAAAACCATTTATAAATTTGGTGTTGAATAAGACATCATAAAAACAATATAGAACTGTTATGTCACAACAAACTCCAAATTATACTTTTGCGCTGATTGTTGTTTTCATCGTATGTTTCCTTATTGGATTCATCACGACAATGAACAACTCCATGATTGCTTTCTGCTCTGAGGCTTTTAACTTGTCAGCGCAGCAGGGACAATATGTCAACTCTGCATTCTATGGTGCCTATCTTTTGGCAATACCATTCTCATTACTGATGAGTAAAATTGGCTACAAGGGAACTCTTATCCTCGGCCTTGCCGTCGCTGGTATTGGGTTCGTAATCAACTCTTTAGGTATCTCTGCAGCAATCTCTGCTTCAGCCAACGTTTATGCTGTATTCCTGAGCTCTATGTGTCTTGTTGCTATGGGTGTCGTCATGCTCCAGAATGTGGCAAATCCCTATGTGATGGTGTTAGGACGTCCTGAGAAGGGTGCTTTCCGTATGACCCTGTCACAGGCACTGAACTCAGTGGCAACCACCGTTGCTCCTATCTTTATCACCAGCGTGATTCTGGCCGGTGAGACACCTGCTCCAGAATTGGTTCCCGCACCCTTCATGGGCTTAGGTATTTTTACACTGCTTATCTGCCTGA
This sequence comes from Prevotella sp. tc2-28, assembly GCF_900107705.1. GTDB lineage: Bacteria > Bacteroidota > Bacteroidia > Bacteroidales > Bacteroidaceae > Prevotella. The sequence goes on along the minus strand of NZ_FNRE01000002.1, from coordinate 163,883 downwards.
TTCTCGTCTTCATGAAACTTCCGAAGATTGACGAAGGCGCACAGAGCAAGGAGTACAATCAACACCCTGCCGAGAAGAGCAGCGTCTTTGCTTATCCTCATGTATGGTTAGGTGCTGTTGCTATATTTATGTATATGGGTGTTGAGATTGGTGTACCGTCCATGCTCCCCTACCGTTTCCAGAAACTGGGCATTGACAGCAGTGATGTCGTTACCAGTTATCTTGCATTCTATTGGGGCGGCATGATGGTTGGCCGTTTCGTTGGTGCAGGAATCCTAACCAAGTTCAAACCACGCGTATTGCTTTCTTCTTGTGTCAGCCTCGGTGCTCTTTGTATCCTGATGTCTCTCTTCTTTGCTGACAGTATGTTTGGCATTTGGCTGATGCTTGCTGCCGGCTTGTTCCATTCGGTTATGTGGCCGCTTATCTTTAATCTGGGATTGATGCACTTAGGCCGTCATACCAAGGCTGCATCCGGCATTATCAATACAGGTGTTATCGGTGCTGCAGTGCTGATGCCCATCATGGGTGCCGTTGTAGACTTCACAGGTGTCATTATAGCAATGTGCGTGATGTTTGTCTATTATGCATACATTTTCTGGTTCTGCAACTGGGGTAGCAACATCGGATTGAGTGATCGAAAATAAACTATTAATAACAACCAAACAACTATTATGATTGAAATTGAATATGTAAGAAGCCGTTTTATCAAACACTTTGATGGTAAGACTGGCAATGTATATGCCTCTCCTGGCCGTATTAACCTTATTGGCGAACATACCGACTATAACGGTGGATTTGTTTTCCCAGGAGCTGTCGACAAGGGTGTTGTTGCCGAGATGCGTGCCAATGGTACAGAAGATACCGTAATGGCTTATGCTATCGACTTGAAGGACCGAGTAGATTTCAAGCTTGGTGATCCTGCTGGTCCCAAGGCATCATGGGCTCGTTATATCTATGGCATTGCTTTGGAGATGAAAAAGCTGGGTGTACCCGTAAAGGGTTTCAATATCGCCTTTTCTGGCGATGTTCCCCTGGGTGCAGGTATGTCTTCAAGTGCCGCAATGGAAAGTTGTTTCGCATGTGGTTTGAACGATATATTCGGTGATAACAAGGTATCACAGTGGGATATGGTACTAGCTGGTCAGGCTACCGAGCACAACTACTGCGGTGTCAACTGCGGTATTATGGATCAGTTTGCCTCCGTCTTCGGTAAGGCTGGTTGCTTGATGCGCCTCGACTGTCGTAGCCGTGAATTCGAATATTTCCCCTTCAAGCCCGACGGCTATCGCCTGGTGCTGCTCGACTCCGTAGTGAAGCATCAGTTGGCAGGTTCGCCTTACAACGACCGCCGCAACTCCTGCGAGAATGTGGTAAAACATATTCAGGCCAAGCACCCAGAAGGCAAGTTTGAGACACTGCGAGATTGCACTTGGGAGCAGCTTGACGAGGTGCGTGCCGAGGTTGGCGAAGAGGACTACAAGCGTGCCAGATTCGTGTTGGGCGAAAAAGACCGTGTACTTGCTGTCTGCGATGCTTTGAACGAAGGCGACTACGAAAAAGTCGGTGAGATGATGTACCAGACTCACGAAGGTCTGTCGAAGGACTACGAGGTTTCTTGCGAGGAGCTCGACTACCTCAATGAAATTGCCAAGGAGAACGGCGTTACGGGTTCTCGCATCATGGGAGGCGGCTTTGGTGGTTGTACTATCAATCTCGTGCGCAACGACCTCTACGCGAAGTTCATTGCTGACGCCAAGAAGCGCTTTGCCGAGAAATACGGACACGAGCCCAAGGTGTACGACGTCGTTATTGGCGATGGTTCTCGCAAGCTCTGCTAAGCTTCCGCTATTCCGTTCGTTCTGCTGAACAGGCAGCCGGAAATCATAAACAAGCATCAAATCTCATGCGGTAAATAATACCGCATGGGATTTTTCTATTTATGGTTTGCAGCGACTGCAAAGTCTTCCCACGACCGACCTATGGTCGAAGGTACTCACGTTCGAAAAATTGCAAATAAATTTGCATTTTCGCTCACTTATTCGTACCTTTGCATCCATTATAATAAATAAGTATATGGAATTAGCAAGTAAATACGACCCCAAAGAGGTCGAATCTAAATGGTATCAGTATTGGCTGGACCATAAAATGTTCGCATCAAAGCCCGATAGTCGCCAACCCTACACCATTGTTATCCCACCACCCAACGTGACAGGTGTGCTCCACATGGGACACATGCTGAACAACACGATTCAGGATATTCTTGTACGCCGTGCACGCATGGAGGGAAAGAATGCCTGCTGGGTGCCTGGTACCGACCATGCCTCAATCGCTACGGAAGCGAAAGTAGTAAAGAAATTGGCTGAGCAAGGCATCAAAAAGCATGACTTGACACGTGACGAATTTCTGAAGCATGCATGGGACTGGACGGATGAGCACGGCGGCATTATCCTGAAGCAGTTGCGCCGCTTGGGTGCATCGTGTGACTGGGATCGTACTGCTTTCACGATGGACGAGAAACGCTCGAAGAGTGTCATCAAGGTATTCGTAGACCTGTACAATAAAGGACTCATTTATCGTGGACTGCGCATGGTTAACTGGGATCCCAAGGCGTTGACGGCTCTTTCTACGGAAGAAGTTATCTACCGTGAGGAGAAGAGCCACCTATTCCATTTGAAATATTATGTAGACGGCCTTGTCCAACTAGACAATCAGGCAGAACTTGAAGAAGCCGGTAACATTATCCATAAAGATGCCAAGGGTTATTATGCCGTAGTGGCCACCACACGTCCTGAAACCATTATGGGTGACACGGCGATGTGTATTAATCCGAAGGATCCCAAGAATCAATGGCTGAAAGGCCGTAAGGTCATCGTACCATTGGTTGGTCGTGTCATCCCTGTCATTGAGGACCGCTATGTGGACATCGAGTTTGGTACGGGATGTCTGAAGGTTACACCTGCTCACGATACCAACGACTACATGTTGGGCAAGACGCACAATCTGGAGACCATCGATATATTCAATGCCGACGGTACCATATCAGAACAATCACCACTCTATGTGGGTATGGACCGCTTCGACTGTCGTAAGCAGATTGCCAAAGACTTGCAGGCAGCAGAACTCATGGAACGAATTGAGGACTACACAAATAAAGTAGGTTACTCGGAACGTAACCCAGACACAGCTATCGAGCCACGCCTCTCGTTACAATGGTTCCTCCGCATGCAGCATTTCGCAGACATCGCCCTGCCTCCCGTCATGAATGACGACATCAAATTCTATCCGACGAAATATAAGACAACATATAAGAACTGGTTGGAAAACATTCAGGACTGGTGTATTTCACGCCAGCTGTGGTGGGGACACCGCATTCCTGCCTACTACTACAACGAGGAAGGCGACTTTGTTGTTGCTGAGTCACGAGAGGAGGCTCTGAAACTGGCTCAGCAGAAAAATCCGTCGGTAACGGATGCAGACCTCCGTCAGGATGAGGATGCACTCGATACATGGTTCTCAAGTTGGCTGTGGCCTATCTCTCTGTTCGACGGCATCAACAATCCGCAGAGTGAAGAACTCGCCTATTACTACCCCACTGCCGACCTGGTGACTGGTCCAGATATCATCTTCTTCTGGGTTGCCCGCATGATTATGGCTGGCTATGAATATGTAGGAAAGATGCCTTTCAAACACGTTTACTTCACCGGTATTGTGCGCGATAAACTTGGACGTAAGATGTCGAAGTCGTTGGGTAACTCGCCTGATCCCATTGAACTGATTGAGAAGTTCGGTGCCGACGGCGTGCGCATGGGTATGATGCTCTCTGCACCAGCAGGCAACGACATCCTGTTCGATGAGTCGCTGTGTGAACAAGGACGTAACTTCAATAACAAGATATGGAATGCCTTCCGATTGGTTAAAGGATGGCAGGTTGCTGACGTAGAACAGCCAGAGGCTAGCAAAACTGCTGTTGCCTGGTTCGACGCAAAGTTGAAGATGGTGAACGAAGAACTGCAAGACCTTTTCTCGAAATACCGCATCTCTGAGGCTCTGATGGCTGTCTATAAGCTCTTCTGGGACGAGTTCTCAAGCTGGTATCTCGAGATGGTGAAACCAGCCTACATCAATGGCGTAGCTCAGGCTGTAGACCGTACCACGTTCGATGCCACCTTGCGTTTCTTCGACACATTGCTGAAGATGCTTCACCCGTTCATGCCATTCATCACCGAAGAACTGTGGCAAGCCCTGTACGAGCGTAAAGAAGGTGAAAGTATCATGCGCGAGTGTTTGACGCTGGCAACTCCTACGGACAGCGAGCGGAAACTGGCTGACGACATCGAGCAGGTGAAGCAGATTGTCAGCGGTGTTCGTATGGTTCGTAACCAAAAGAATATTGCCCCCAAGGAGGCTCTCGAGCTGCAGGCTGTAGGTGCCAATAACTATGCGGACTACAATGCCGTTATCACGAAGATGGCAAACCTCAGCGCCATCAATGTTGTCACCGAGAAAGACGCTACCGCTTCTGCCTTCATGGTAAGTACTGACGAGTTTGCCGTTCCCCTAGGCAACATGATTGACATTGATGCTGAGATAGAGAAACAAGAAGCTCAGTTGAAGCACCTCGAGGGATTCTTAGCCGGAGTTATCAAGAAATTGTCCAACGAGCGTTTCGTAGCCAATGCCCCCGAGGCTGTAGTAGCATTGGAGCGTAAAAAACAAAGCGACTCTGAGGAGAAAATTGCTGCGCTGAAAGAATCGATTGCTACGCTGAAGGCACAGAAGTAATAAACTTCAACGTTTGCGAGAATACAAAGGCCAAAGGCACTGATCGAAGTGCTGATAGGTATCCAGGATAGTGAGTTCCCGACGGGGACTCACTCTTTTGTCTCTCACGCCCAGAACGGTAAAGTCATAGCGTGACTCGTTGCCCTGATAGTCGCGTAACAGATAGGTAAGATGATAAGGGCGTTCCTCGTCGAAAGTCACGATGCCACGATCAAAACCCGTATGCACGATAGGTAGACGAAGACCATGCTCACGATAGGACTTCATATACCAGATACGAGTACGGCGCCAATGATGATAGTCGCCCCAGACGTTCACCTCAGGATGACAACTGATAGGAATACTGTCGACATCCGCACGGAACACCTCATGCCCGTCAACTAACAGTCGCGTATGACGAATGCCATAATGGTTATAGGTCGTCTCACTATAGTCGTCGGCCCAAAGTGCAAAGCCAACCCTACCCCAGGCTGTAAAATGGCGCGAGAGTTTCCATGTGGTATGCGATTTCTTGGTATCTGGTTGTCCGAAGCCAAAGGTCTGCTTGGTGGCACCACCATTGAACACACCCTCTCCCTCGACAGGAACAGCCATGAAGGAATGGGCTTGTGGGGCAACGGTATCGCTAATGAGATGGGCCAGTTTCATCATGGGATCACGAAGCGCCCAAGTGTGCGTATCGTGAAGTTCCAGATGCAGATGAGGTCCTGTGGAATTACCCGTATTACCGCTGATAGCAATGAGTTGACCAGCCTTGACGGGAAACTTATTTGCATCGAAAGACACATCAAGGGTATCACGCCATCCGGTCCGCTGCAACATATTTTCATAGGGATCGGCAAAGTTTTTCAGATGGCAATAGATACTGGTATTCCCGTCAGGATGATTAACATAGATGGCATTACCGAAGCCGTATTTGTTGACGGTCAACCTACTGACATATCCATCAGCAACCGAGAAAATCTTCTTGCCTTGAACATTACCCGTCTTAATGTCAAGTCCTCCGTGAAAATGCCACGGACGCGGCTCACCGAAATTTCCTGCGAGAACAATCTCGTAGTCCACAGGGGAAACATATTCTATTTCTATATCAGAATTGCCGACAGGCTCGGCATCATGTCCGCAACCTGTCAGCAATAGGAAAAAGCATGTGAAAAACGACAGTCTCAACATGCCTTAAAGCTCATATCAAGTCCTTTTACTGAGTGAGTCAATGCACCCACAGAGATAAAATCCACTCCCTGCTCAGCATAGTCACGAATGGTGTCAAAGGTAATACCACCACTCGACTCGGTTTCGTAACGTCCGGCAATGATGTCGACAGCTTTCTTCGTGTCGGGCACAGAGAAATTGTCGAGCATGATACGGTCTACACCACCGTGATCCAACACCTGTTGCAACTCGTCGAACGAACGAACCTCTATCTCAATCTTCAGGTCAAGGCCCTTTTCTTTCAGATAGGCATGACAACGTTCAATGGCATTAACTATTCCGCCAGCAAAGTCCACATGGTTATCTTTTAGCAGAATCATGTCGAAGAGACCGATACGATGGTTACATCCTCCACCAATCTTGACGGCCTGTTTCTCCAGCATGCGCATGCCTGGTGTCGTCTTACGGGTGTCTAAGACGCGTGTCTTAGTACCCTTCAAATGCTGAACATACTTATCGGTCATCGTAGCGATACCACTCATGCGTTGCATGATGTTCAGCATCAGACGTTCAGTTTGAAGCAGAGAACGCACCTTGCCCGAGACTATCATGGCAATATCTCCCTTCTTCACACGCGTTCCGTCCTGCATCAGGACCTCGACCTTCATGTCAGGGTCAAAACGACGGAACACCTCTTTGGCAACCTCGACACCAGCCAGGATGCCATCTTCCTTGATGAGCAGATGCGACTTACCCATCGCATCCTCAGGAATACAGCACAATGTGGTATGGTCGCCATCACCGATATCTTCGGCAAACGACAGGTCTATCAGCCTATCAACCAATTCTTCTACACTTAGCATGATATAACCGTATTTTAGTTCTTACGTCCGTCTTTGAACAGATAAACACCAACGCCGATGCGCAAGCCATAACACATATAGTCGGAACTCTTGGTAGAGAGGTCGAAATAGAGTTCAGGCTCAATGGTTACTGTTCGGCTGACGAAGAACGCATAACCAGCATGAACACCCGGCAACAAATCATTATATCCTGGAGCGTGCTTGTATTTCAAACCGGCACCAAGGAAAATACCGTTCTGATCAAGGTAGTAGCGGCCTGCTGCACCCAACACAAACTGGTCGGCATCGTGCTGCCAGTGGTCAAAACCTATTTCTGCCAGACCCATGAGGTTGTCCATGAACAGGTAACCAGCCTTGGCATTTAATCCGAAATGGAACTGCTTAGCCTGACTGCTCAGGTCGAGACCAGAGAGTGAAGCACCAAGATATCCCTTACCTTCTTCAAATTGTGCATTGGCGGCTACTGACATCATCAGCGCCATCACAAAAAGTGCAATTTTCTTCATATTATTTGTTTATTGATTAATTGATTTTTGATATTTACGATACCAATAAGTAAAGTATATGACGGCAATCAGGAAGCAGACGCCCCCCAAGAAATAGCCTATTTCCAGCGGCATCCCTAAGGCTTGCTTCGACACAAAGAAGAACGTCGAGCATACAGTAGTCATGAAGAGTGCAGGAATCAGCGTTACCCAGAAATTTTTCTTCTCGCGTACCAGATAGACTGTCAACGTCCAAAGCGTGAATACAGAAAGCGTCTGGTTGCTCCATCCGAAGTATTGCCAAATGGTATTAAAGCCATCGGGATTCTCGATCTGCCAGACAAGCATAGCGATGGAAACACAGAACAAAGGAACGCAGATATAAAGGCGCTTAGCGATTGGACGCTGGTCCAGTTTTAGCCATTCAGCCACAATCAGACGACCAGAACGGAAAGCCGTGTCACCACTAGTGATAGGAGCAGCGACCACACCCAGCATAGCCAAGACGGCTCCAGTGATACCCAGCCAGTCCTTGCAGACAAGGTTGACAACCGCAGGTGCTGAGGTATAGAAACCCTTGTCAGCTCCGGCTATCAGTTCGTATCCTGGAGCTTCTACTCCATAGAAGAACCAAGATGCGACCGTAGCCCAGATGAGGGCTACCACACCTTCAGTAATCATGGCACCATAGAAGATGGGGCGACCCATCTTCTCCGACTTCACACAACGCGCCATCAGCGGGCTCTGTGTGGCGTGGAAACCAGAAATGGCACCACAGGCAATGGTGATGAACAAGGCGGGGAAAATGGCATCAGACCATTTCTCCGGATGCGTCTCGGCTCCCATATTATACATGTGATCCCACAGTTCGGGAAGAACAGGATTCTTGATAAAAAGCACCACCATCAAGGCTGCAGCCATAAAGAGCAGCGAAAAGGCGAATAAAGGATATATCTTACCGATAATCTTGTCTATAGGCAACATGGTGGCTATCACGTAGTAACCAAAGATGATGGCTATCCACATTATCGTGTCACCACCCATCGTGTGAAGAATCTCTGCGGGAGAATAAACGAAAACGGTACCTACCATGATGAGCAACAGAACCGTGAATACAAGCATTACTTGCTTAGTGGCCTTACCCAAGTACTTGCCTATCAGTTCTGGGAGCCCGGCTCCATCATTACGCATGGATAGCATCCCCGACAGATAGTCGTGCGTTGCACCGGCAAAGATACATCCCAACACAATCCACAAATAGGCAACGGGACCGAACTTAGCACCCATGATGGCTCCAAAGATAGGACCAGTACCTGCAATGTTCAGAAACTGAATCATGAATACTTTCCAGTTGGGAAGCACGATGTAGTCTACACCATCTGCCTTAGCCACGGCGGGTGTTACACGACTGTCTGGCCCAAAAAGACGTTCAATGAAACGTCCATACAGGAAATAGCCTATAAAAAGAGCCAACAGACTCAGGGAAAACGTAATCATTCGTTCTTATCGTATTAAATTTTCTGCAAAGATACAAAATAATTAAGAGAAACGGTAAGTTTTTCCTCGTTTTTTATCACATCTTGTATTCGGTATAGTCACCCTTTCTTCCATTCATGCGCAGCTGACGGATTGTAGAGGTCTTGGCGTCAATTACCAGTACGAACGACGAGAACAGCTGGCGCTTCTTCTTCTCGGGGGTAATGGTGATGGTCTTCTGTCCATTCTTGCTGCTGACGGTCAGGTCGTCGGCTGCAGGAATAGGCTGGTTGTTGATGACAGCACTCAGCACAGCGTGGAAAGTATCAAACTGCTTATTCTTCTTGCTGTCAGTTACATGTTTCTTGCCCCCCATCGTCATCGTAAACTTAGTGCCTTCCATCATCAGCAATTCCTTGCCTCCGTCGGTAGAAATGCAGATATAGTCGGGCTTGCGGATAGTCATCGAACCGGTGGTTACCGCATCCTGGGCAACGGCCTCACGATGTTGTGTGCGGGTGACACTCTGAGCTGCGCAGAACGTCAACTGGCAGCAGACAAACAATATCAAAAATAAAAGCTTTTTCATATTCTAAAATATATTATGTATACAGTCCTCCATTGATTGAAATCACATTACCCGTGATGTAGCCAGTCTGGGGAGAAACCAGGAAGGCAACGGTATCAGCCACCTCCTCGGGCGTTCCGAAACGACCCATGGGAATCTGCTTCTTCAGCGTGGCCTCGTCCAGCCCTTCAGTCATATCGGTGCGGATAAAGCCGGGAGCGATGGCGTTCACGGTAATGTTACGACGAGCCACTTCCTGAGCCAGAGCCTTGGTAGCAGCAATGATACCACCTTTGGCTGCCGAGTAGTTGGTCTGTCCGGGAAGACCCTTCAGACCGCTGACACTTGCCATGTTGATGATGCGTCCGAACTTATGCAACTGCATGGCGGGCAAGAGTGGCTGGGTGACATTATAGAATCCCGACAGGGTGATGTCGAGTACTCGATGCCAGTCGTCCTCGGGCATCAGCGCCATCACGTTATCGCGTCGGATACCGGCATTGTTCACAACTACGGAGATGTATTCTCCCTCATGACGGGCTTGCCACTCACTCAGGGCTGCGCGTGTTTCTTGGCTGTTGCTCACGTCGAAACGCATCAGTTCTCCCTGTCCGCCACATTGCTCGAGTGTGCGTTGTGCCTCGGCTTCGTTGCTGGCGTAGTTAATCAACACGTGATAACCCTCTTGTGAAAGTTTTACGGCGATGGCTCTTCCGATGCCTCGGCTGCCACCTGTTATTAAAGCGTAATTCATCATTTATAATTCTTTATGGTGTTCAATGTACTGAATGCTGTTCTTGTGACGCCCTCCAAACCGTGCAATACCAGACTTTGTCCCGTCAGGAAGAGGTTGGGGACAGGAGTCTTGGGCGACAGCATCGTCATCAGCGGACTATGGCAGTCCTTCCTGATGCCAAAGGCTGAGCCGCAAGGTGTTGCTGTATAGTCTCGCCAGGTCAGCGGCGTACTGGTATAGCGTCGTTCTATCATGTTGTGAAGTCCCGGAATCACCCGTTCAGCCAGCGTGATGCAGTCGTCTGCCAGTTGTGCCTTCTGTTTCTCATAGTCTTCCCCGCGTCGTCCCACGGTGGTATCGCTCCATGCTTGGCACATCGTCCAGGGAAGTGGTGTCAGCAGGTCTACCTGGCGGGTAAAAGCCAATCCGTCCTCAGGGACTCTGGCACTAAGCATCACGCCTCCTACCCCATCCTCTTCAGGGAAGGTCCACACGTTGGCTTTCCGATAGACATATTTGTTGTGGTTGAAATACGGCAAGGTGTCGGCTTTGATGACCAACGACACGGTGAACATGCCGAACGTGTTCTCCAAGGCAGCTATGCGCCTACGGAACATGCCTTTCAACAAGGTCGAGTCCGGCATCCAACTGAAGGTCAGTTGTGGGTGTACATCGCTGATGAACAGGCGTCCTTCATAGGTCTCTCCATTGTTGCAGCGGGCAGCAACAATCCTTCCCTCCTGCTCCTTCAGTTCGTTGACCTCGGCATTGCAACAGATCACACCCCCTGCGGCCTCGATGTCGTTGATCAAGGACTGTACAATCAGGTTTCCGCTACCCTTCAGTCGCCAACTGCTCTGCACATAGCTGCTCAGCCCGTGGGCAAAGGTGAACAGCGGCAACGTCTCGCGCCTCAGTTCCATCTTCATGGCAGCTGCCGACACCACATGGACGAGCAACGGGTCGTGGAAGAGGTTGGTCAGGTAGTCGTAGGCATTCACCTGTGCACATTCCTCCATGGGTGGCAGGTGGTTCAGCATCGCCACAAACTGCTGCAAGGCATCACGGTCTTGCGGGAAGTAGGCGGCCAAGGTGTCGGCAAAACGCTCATAACCCTCGGCAAGCGGGAAAGTCTGTTCTCCGATGGTTATCTGGTCGAAGCCCTCAGGGTCCAGCCGATGCCAGGGCAGACGCAACAGTCCTAAGGTCTCAAAGGCATCGTGAAGCGACTGCCCCTCGTCGAGTCCGCCGACATAGTGGAGTCCGGTATCGAAGTCCATTCCTCCGCGACGGTAGCTCTGCAGACAACCGCCTGGGGCATGCTGGCGTTCCAGCACGACGACACTTCGCCCCTGCTGTGCCAGTTGTCTGCCACAGATCAGGCCTCCGAGCCCACTGCCTATGATGACGACGTCATATATCATTGCGCGTATTTATTGCTTACCATTAAGTAGTCTCCAGACGGCAGGTTGCAGGACATAGGACAGAATGACGGCAGCCAGCAGTCCGACCAGCGTTGAGAATCCCACGCTGCGAATAGCCGGATGCTGGGCCAGCAACATGCTGCTCACAGTCACGATGAGGATGATAGCCGAAAGCAGCACGGCCGTCTTATGATACTGCAGATTGCCCTGGATCAGTCCGTTCATGACAAAGATGCTATAGTCGACACCGATACCGAAGATAAAGGTGGAGATGATGATGCTGATGAGATTGAACTGCACCCCGAACAGGTTCATCACGCCCAACACAATCAGCCAGCTGAGCAGGATGGGTGCAAAGCCCAGCAAAGTATGCTTGATGTTGCCATTGAACGAGAGCAGCAATACCACGAAGACGAACGCCATCGAGAGCCATTGCAGCGTGTCGAAGTCGCGGCTCATCTGCAGCAACGTGTCGGTGGTATAATAATAGGTGTCAAGCACCAACAAGTGCGGATCACTACTGATAGCGTCGCAGATACGGATATAGTCGCTATCGCTGCTGCGTACTGAATCATTTTGGCAGCGAACGGATGTAAATACCAGATAATCACCACCGTATGACTGTTCGGTTAACGTTGAAAGATACCCTTCCGGTATGATTCCTGCCTCATAGAGCGGAGCTGTTTCGTAGTCGGCATTAGCCGCTTCGAAGAAGGTGTTGAAGGCTTCGGCATTCAGTCCTGCCTTCGTTGCCGTCTCGCTGATGAGTCTTCTTACCGTAGCCTGTCGCTCCTGGTTCCAATAGCGGTGCCAGGCGTCGATGCGCGCTTGTTGTATGTTCAACGGAACGAGCAACTGGTTGGTGTGGGTATAGCTCTTCACCAGTCCGATGCGTTGCAGCGAGTCCAGCTTACGGTCCAGTTGTGCGAAGTTGGCAATGGCTTCCTCCATCGTTCGTCCCTGGCTGGCGAAGTATTTGGTCTTGTCGCCAGTATAGGTCTTGTCGCGCAACAGGTTTTCCGAGTGCTCGGTGATTTCGGCCTCGTAGCCTAAGTTATGCATATCGGCATCAAAGTGGGTACCACCGATGAGGTAGGCTCCGATGCTGACTATCGTGACGATCAGGACGACGGCGATGAGTGGTTTCTTGCGGTCAAAGGGATAGTTGTTGATGTTTTCTATGAATGCCGGGAAGTCAGCGCCTTTCTCCTTCAGCATCTGAGGGAGGTAAGCCAGCGAGAACAGCGTGGTACCGAGGATGGCGAAGGCTGCAAAGAGTCCGAAGTCGCGCAGCAAGTCGGTATTGACGAAGATGAGTCCGGCAAAGGAACCAATGGTAGTGATGCACCCCAGCAGTACGGGTTTCACCTGGTCTTGCAGCAAGTGGTCGGTATCGCTGACATAGCGATGATGTGTCAGCACATGGAGCACATAGCTCATGGCAACCCCTAGGACGACACCGCCGATGCCCAGCGCCAACAGCGAGAACTCGCCTTTCAGCCAGTACATCATGGCCAGTCCGAAGAGTGTTCCGAAGACGACGGGCAACAGCAACAGCGGAATGGTGTCCCAGCGGCGGAAGCAGAACAGCAGGAACAGCAGCACCAGCAACAACGCTCCCGCGATGGTGGTGGTCAGGTCGTGCTTGATCTGTGTGGAGTTATAGAATCCGCTGGCTGGCGTTCCGTGGTAGCTGATGCGCACATCGGGATGAGCCTGTGTAAACTGGTCTATCTGCTGATTCATCATCTGGAACATGGCGGAGCCCTGTCCTGTATTCGTCGACGAGAAGCGTGGTGTGATGAAAGCCAGGCATACCGTAGAGTCGGGCACGAAGAAGTGGTCGTCGACGGTCTGATAGCTGCCGGCGCTCATGATGGATTTCAACTGTTCGGCAAGCACACCGCGCATGCCCATCGGGTCCATTTGTATCAGTTCGGGGAACAGCTCTCCGAACTCGCCCGTCAGGTCTTCGCGGTTCTGCTGCATCTGGCGCTCAAAGTGCTCGCGCGTCAGCAGGGTGTCGAAGCGGGCATAGGCTGCCGTGTCGATATAAGCAGGCAGATGGGCTGTCATATAGTCGATGGCGTCGGGCAACAGGTCTTCGTCCAGCCGGTAGAACACGTCGCCGATGACGGAGTCCTTGTCCTGAGCCAGCAGCGAGTCTACGAAGGCGTCGCACACGCTGGTCAGCTGTTCTGTGGCTTTCTGCGTTCCCCCCTCGCCTACCCACTCGAAGGTCACAAACACCTTGTCCTTGATTTTCAGGTCGGCAAAGGCCAGTTTGGTCGTACCGTCCTCATTTTTCGACGAAGGCATCAGTTTGTTAATGTCTTCCTCGAGGTGTATTCTGGTGGCAAAGTAGCCGAAAAAAACAAAAAGAGCAGCCATGGACAGCCAACAGGCAGCTCGATGGTTGCGGAAAAAACGGGCAAGGAGTATAAAGAGATGCGTCATTGCATGAATATTTTCAGTTTTACCTCGGCAATGGGTTCGTCGCCTACCGAACAGCTTCCCGTGGCCAGCGTAACGCTACCGAATGTCATGTCGAAGGTGACGACGGTATGGAGCTGTTCACCGATGCGCGGCCGTCGGTGGCAGACGAAGTTCTTCACCTCGCCGATGATGCCTACCGGTGGTCCGGCAGGTTGTTTTTCCAAAGCCTGACAGCCCGCCAAGGCCGAGCAGGACTGGGCGATGTGCTCAATGATTCCAGACTCGGCCATGGTGCCGTCGGGCAAGATAAAATAGTTGTTTCTTTCCACGCCTAATGTGGTGGCAGCGCTGTTGCCGTCACGTTCCTCCAGCGCATCCACCATCATGAACGGGGCGCGCTGGGGTATCAGTCGCAGAATGTCTTCGCCGCGATAGGTCATGCAGCCTGATGCTCGAAGATGTAGTCGTACAGGTTGTCGAAGGTCTGGATTTTCTTCAGGTCCTCAACGGGGATGGTAACCTTGTAGTTGAACTGTACGAGTGCGATGAGGTCTACCAGGTTGATGCTGTCCAACTGGAGGGTGTCCTTCAGGTTGGCATCAGGAGCGAACTCGCTCTCTTCGATTTCGAACTCTTCAGCCAGCAGGCTGTTTACTTTTGCGATAATGTCTTCTCTTGTCATGTTGATTTACAATTATATAATTTACAATTTATTGTCAGCAGTTTTTGATAATCAGCGTTGAGTTGGTGCCTCCGAATCCGAAGGAGTTGCTCAGGAATATGTCGAAATGCTGCTGCAAGGTCTCGGGAACGACGTTGATGCACTTGGTCACCTCGTCAGGATTCTCGAAGTTCAGCGAGCCGCCGATGAAGTCGTTCTTCATCATCAGCATCGAATAGATAATCTCCGAAGCGCCAGCCATCCACATCTCGTGTCCGGTAAGACTCTTCGTCGAGGTGACGGGCACGCGGTAGTCGCCGAACACCTGCGCGATGGCCTCTGCCTCACGACTGTCGCCGATGGGTGTCGAGGTGGCATGGGCGTTCACGTATCCGATGTCCTTGATGCTCACGCCGGCACACTCCAGGCTGCGCTGCAGCGAACGGGCGGGACCTTCCACATTGGGTGTTGAGATATGGTCGCCGTTGCCTGAGAATCCCCAGCCGATAATCTCGGCCAGAATGGGGGCTCCGCGCTTCACGGCGTGCTCGTAGCTCTCGATAATCAGCGTGGCAGCACCACCGCTGGGCACCAGTCCGTCGCGGTCGCGGTCAAAGGGTCTACTGGCCTTGGTGGGGTCGTCGATGCGTGTCGAGAAGGTCTGCAGGGCGTCGAACGATGCGATACCGTACATGTTGTTTTCCTCGGCACCGCCACAGACAATGCAGTCCTGCAAGCCGTTCTTGATGAGCAGGTAACCCAGTCCGAGCGACTGTGAACCGCTGGCACAGGCTGCCGATGCGGTCAGGTTGATACCCTTCAGATGGAACAGCGTGGCAAGGTTCATCGTCACCGTCGAGTTCATCGACTGGAAGATGGCACCACTTCCGCAGGCTGCCGTAGAGCCTGCCTGGCGGAACTTGTCCATAGCGACCATGGTCGATTCGGCCACCGAGTCGTTACCATAGATGACACCCACCTCGTGGCTGTCGATATAGTCCTGTGTCAGTTTTGCCTGTTCCAAGGCCTGCACGGTAGCCACATAGGCATACTGGGCCTCCTCGGGCATCATCTGGCGAACGTTGCGGCTCAACACTTTCTTCAGGTCGGGCTTGGGCACGTTGCCGCAGATGGGCGAACGGAACCCTGCGTCTTTGCGCTCCTGACTGAATATGATGCCGCTACGGCCTTCAAACAAGGACTGGCGCACCTCGTCGAGCGTCGTACCGATGCACGACCAAATGCCCATTCCCGTAATTACTACTCTTCTTTCCATAATGATTATTTGTCTATTATCTGTTTTTTAAAACATCTTCTGCGCTTCACATATTCGGGCTTCAGCGGCTTCCATTGCGACAGCTCGCGAACGTTGTCCTCCAGCTGCGGTCCCGTCTCGGCCCATCGGAACCCATATTTATTATATATAGGTATGAGGTCGTCGAAGAACAAGGCGTTGACTCCCATGCCCTGATAGGCGGGACTGATCGCGACGAGCAGCATCTCGGCGCTCTCCTCGTGGTGCCATTTCATCGCCTTCAGCAAGGGCCACCACCCCAGCGGCCACAGTCGTCCGTGGGCTTTCTGCATGGCGTGCGACAGGCATCCCATCGTGATGGCCACGCCTACCACCTCCTGCTGCTGGTTCACCACCACGGGAATCAGTTGTTTGTCTATCAGCTTCAGGTACTTGCACATGAATTCGTCCACCTGCGCTTCCGACAGCGACGAGAATCCGAAGATATTCTTGTAGGCCTCGTTCAGCAGCATGAACACCTTCTTGCCGTAGCCCCGTTTATAGATGTCCTTGTTCGTCAACTTGATGACCTTCAGTCCGATCTGTTCTCTCACATACTGGGCGGTGCGGGCATAGCGTGCCGGAACCTCCTCAGGTATGTTGATGCGTATCTGCACCCAGTCCACTTCCTTCTCGAATCCCAGGGCCTCCATGTGGCGCGGGTAATAGGCGGGATTGTAGATGGTGTTCATCGTGCCCGTCAGGTGGAAGTCCTCAACGAGCATGCCTTCCTTGTCGAAGTCGGTAATGCCCATCGGTCCCTGAATGGTCTCCATGCCGTGCGATTTGCCCCATTTCATCACGGCCTCTATCAGCGCTGCCGACACCTCTTGGTCGTCAATGAACTCGATGAGCGAGAAGCGCACATTCTTCCGTTTCCAATGTTCGTTGGCTTTCTTGTTGATAAGTCCCACGATGCGTCCTACGGCAACACCGTCCTTGTATGCCACAAAGGGCTTGATGTGCGAGAACTTGAAGGCGGAATTCTTCTGGGGGTTTAACAAATTGCGGATATCGCTCTCTAAATCAGGGACATATTGTGGACAGTCTTTGTAAATATGATATGGCAATTGGATGAAGTCATTCATCTCCTTTTTATTACTGATCACTTCAACTTTGATTGTCGCCATGTCTTAATTTAACTCACATTTACAATTCGACCGCAAAATTACACTTTTTTTATAAGAATCAATTGTTCATTTTTTCGTCAATGTTGTTCGATTTGTAATATCAGCCGTTTTTGCCTATTATTTACCTGTCGAATACAAGACTTTTCAGTACCCGTAAAAAACAAAAAAAGAGGACCGGCTTCGTTGCCAGTCCCCCTTTTTCCACATTCGGCCGTTTAGCCCTCGTCCGTTCCGTCGATGATGCTGCCGCTGTCGCCGCCACCGGTATTGCCGCCCTCGTTCCCGTTCCCGTTCCCGTTCCCGTTATCGTTCCCGTTGTCACCTTTAGCCGCCGCAATCTCCGCCTTGGTCTTGTCGGTCCATGGTTTGTTTGTAACTCACGCGAGCATACAGCTTGCCCGCCTGTTCAGATTCCGAACTCTCGGTCACCTTTGAAAGATAAAGTTCAATCATACCTTTTGTTGTGTTTTTTATGGTATTAGAAACTCCCTCAGACCAACTGCACCGGGTGGCCTGAATCCCGCTTTTTAATATGTTACAAAGATACAAAAAATTCCCGAAACCACCAAACATTTCCGCCACTTTTTTCGCAAAAAAACACGCGCTTTTTTGCCTCGTCAATAACCCATCCTTATTGCCCGATAAGGGCATGTTATTGCCAGCAGGTAGTTATGCGGAAAGTAGGAAATGCGGAAAGCGGACATTAAGCGTTGTCAGAAGTACAGCAGACAGACATTACTTAGTATAAGTTTTATATTATTATTAATACTATTATTATATATATTATTAATTATACCTTCTCAAAAGGTATTCATGTCTACTTTCCTACTTTCCTACTTTTCTACTTTCTATCTACTTTGGGATGAATTTCCCTTGCTGAAAATTTGGTTTTCTCGATTATTTTTAGTAATTTTGTAGGGTAATAGAAAGGCGGTTTTGGCCGCGGAAATAACCCTAATATTCACCATTTAAAACATTAAAGCGTATGAACAAGACGGTAAAGATGATCCTTCAGGCGATCAGTTATGTCATCACCCTGTTGCTGGGAGCTGCCGGCGGCACGATGGTGTAAAGGTAAAAGGTAAAAAGTAAAAAGCCATGGAAAACCAGAAAGGCTTCAAAATCTCTCAGTATGCCTGCGCGGTGCTGCTCATCGTGAGCAGCATCGTGATGGTGGCTTACCAAGTGGTCCACATCGACGACGTGGCGGGCGGCCTACTCTACTATGTGGCGCAGTCGTTCCTCCTGGCAGGTAGCATCTTCGGTCTCGACCAGTACATCAAAATCATTAAACGCAACGATCATGGAACACACAAGACTCAGTAAGCACTTTACGTTGGAGGAATTCGTCAACACGCAGAAGTACCCGTGCAACAAGCCCACGCTGCAGCACGTGGCGAACATGGTCTACGGCTGCGTGATGCTCCTGAAACCTGCCCGGCAAGTGGTCGGCCCCATCCTCATCAACTCCGGCTTCCGCAACGAGGACGTCAACCGCCATGTGGGTGGTGTCCCGAACTCGCAGCACTTGCTCGGCCAAGCTGCCGACATTCGCCCCTGTGACCCTCAGCAGTTCCAGCGCCTCGTCGACTTTCTCAAAGCTCACCAACTCACCGACCAACTACTCACCGGCAATGGTTGGCTCCACCTCTCCTGGAGTCCGTTCACCACGCCTCGCCACTTCATCAAGATTGGGTACTACAAATAGAAACAAATAGAAATAGCCGATTATTTTTCATCATAGAATTATCTTCGTCCCTTCTTCTGCCCATAGGCATCGTGGTTTTAGGGGTTAGACAATGTTTTCGGCTGCAAAGATAAACAATTATTCCGAGCCGCGCAAACTTTTGTCACATTTTGTTGGATAATATAGTAAAAGTGCGTACCTTTGCAGCAAATGGACAAAGAGACATTCGAAAAACATAAGCCCTTTGCGGGCGAAACGAAACCATCGATGCTCAGAAGGAGAATAGGTCATGACTATCAGTCACGACGCATCTACCTTATCACCATGACCATAGCTGGACGAAGGCCGTTGCTTGGCAAACTGGTGGGCAATTGCAACGCTCCAGAAGGAACCGACGAGGCACCACACATCGAACTGACCGAGCTGGGACTGCGCGTGAGAAAATGCTGGATGGCAATAGAAAACCATTATCCCGCTATAAAAGTACTGGCCACCCAGATCATGCCCGACCATCTGCACGGCATTCTCTTTGTTCAAGAGCATATGGAGGTGCACATGAGCCAAGCCATCAAAGGATTCAAGACGGGGTGCAACAAGGTGTATCGCGAACTGTACCCCTCTGCAGCGACATTGTCGCCGCAAAGGAACCCAGACAACGCCCAAGGGCTTCTGTGGGACAAGGGCTTCAACGACCACATCCTTGATTATGGGGTCGAACTGGACCGTTGGTTCCAATATCTGCGCGACAACCCGCGACGCCTGGCTATACGCAGGACTTACGCCGATTACTTCAAGGTTCGATTCGATATGGTGGTTGCAGGGCAATCGTATTCGGCTATCGGCAACAGGTTTCTGCTCAACCACCCCCAACGACTACCTATCCGCCTGTCACGCAGGCTCACCAACGAGGAAATAGAAAAGAGCGTCAGCTATTATCTGGCTTTAGCCCGACAGGGAGCCGTTCTCGTATCGCCGGCCATTTCTAAGGGCGAGAAAGCCGTCATGCGTGCTGCCCTGAATAACAAGTTTCCCTTAATATTCATCACCTCTTACGGATTCACCCAGTTTTCCCACCCTGGTCATCAGTTCTATGATGCCTGTGCAGAAGGGCGGCTGCTTCTCCTAGCTCCCTGGCCTCATCAGAACAGAAAAGAACCCCTGACTCGCACACAGTGCCTCCAGCTTAACTCTTTCGCCCAAGAAATCTGCCAACACGGGTGACAAATTCCGAAACGGCAAAGAAATGCCCGAAATATTTGCCTTTCGCGGAATTTTTTCGTCATCTTGTAATCACCATGTCGCCGCTGTAGTTGATGGGTTCGCGCTCCCTGGAAACGACGTCAATATCGGCGTGACCGTTCGGGAATATGTCAAGGCTGTAGGTCAGCCGATCGTTCTCATGCTCTACCTGTATGGTCACCCTTGTGCGGCCGTTCTTGCCTTTTGCCGACTCATAGCCCTTGACGGGCGCAGCAAAGTGCAAGCCATTGCCACCGCCATAGGGTATGCTGTAGGCCCTTCCGAAATAAGGCAGGTAGGAAAAGAGCGAGTCGCCTTTCATTTGTACCGAGTAATCGGGCGTCACACTCACCGCATTGCCGCGTCGCGGAAACATCATGCTGATACTGATGGTATACTGCCGCTCGGCAAGAGCCTTTTCCACCTGCATGGCCTCTTCTCGCTCTCGTTGTGCCCGTTCTGCAGCTGTCAGCGTACTGCATGCAGCTATCAGCAATGCCAGTCCTGCATATAGCAGATAAAAAGCAGACCGTAAGTTTCTCATTTCCTCTTGATTTGATTGCACATGATTTCGAATGCAAAGATAGTCATTATTTTGGTTAATACGTTAAAAAGACCTAAGAAGATAGCAGAAATTGCGAATTATTCGCTACTTTTGTCGACGATTAAATCTTTAAATAACAATAAGACAATGAAGAAAATGATGCTTACCGCCATGATGATCATGGTTATGATGTGTGCTACGACGACTGTCAGCGCCCAGGAGAAACAATGTGATAAGAACAAAAAGGAGTGCTGCGAGAAAAAGAAGCAGGAATGCCAGAACAAGGCTCAGGAGTGCCAGAACAAGGCTAAGGAATGCTGCGAGAAAAAGAAGCAGGAATGCCAGGCTAAGGCTCAGGCTAAGGAGTGCTGCGACAAGAAAGAAAAGGCTTCTTGCGGAAAGAACTGCCAGAAATGCACCGAATGCAAGGAGACTTGCCACAAGACCAACTGCAAGGACTGCAAGCACAAGGGCCAGTGCGAGAAGAATTGTAAGAAGTGATTTCATTGAAGAGATATCTGAAAAGTCCTGTAGCCTTGTGTTGCAGGACTTTACTGCTAACATGGGCAGGAGTATTAGGCGCAAGTGCTCAAAATCTGCCTAAGGATGGCCCGCTGACCATCCGTCCGATGCTGCA
Source organism: Prevotella sp. tc2-28 (assembly GCF_900107705.1). Taxonomy (GTDB): domain Bacteria; phylum Bacteroidota; class Bacteroidia; order Bacteroidales; family Bacteroidaceae; genus Prevotella. The sequence continues at coordinate 142,766 of NZ_FNRE01000002.1, read as the reverse complement.
GCAACTGGGAGAACGACTACTGAAAGGCAAGACAGGCAGCGTGGTAGCCATCAATCCGGCCAACGGCGAGATACTCTGTCTGGCCACCAACTCGCCACAGGGTAGCGATGTAAGACAGGCCATCGGACGACCTCAGGCTCCTGGTTCGACGTTCAAGACGGCCCAGGCATTGACACTTCTGTCGGAGGGTGTCATTACTCCGCAGACAACCGTGGCCTGCGTAGACGGAGTGACCGACGGCAACATCAAGGTGAGATGCCACAAGCACCCTTCACCGCTGGCACTCAAGGAAGCGCTGGCCCAGTCATGCAACACCTGGTTTCTGATGACCTTTGCCTCGATGATTAACGACGACTTCATGTACGAATCGAAGGACGAGGCTATCACCACATGGCGAAGTTACATGCAAAGCATGGGACTGGGCGGTCCGATGCACATTGACATAGAGGGCGAGCAAGGCGGACTGTTGGCTGGTGCTGACTACCTAAACCGCCGATATAAAAACGGATGGGACGGCAAGACAATCTGGTGGACAGGCATGGGACAGGGCGACGTCACTTGTACCCCACTCCAGCTCTGCAACCTAGCCGTCACCATTGCTAACCGCGGATGGTACTACATCCCGCACATCCATCAGAACACGACCAACAACCGCTATCTGACCAAGCGGCAGACCAAAGTGAAGGCGGAAGCTTACGGTACGGTGATAGAAGGTATGCGCATGGCTGTGGAGAAAGGAACGGCCACTTGCATCAAGACCTCTTACCCCATTTGCGGCAAGACAGGCACTATCGAGAATCCTGGAGCAGACAATTCCGCATTCATTGGCTTCGCCCCGAAAGATAATCCCAAGATTGCCGTTAGCGTGTATGTCGATCATGGCGGTTTCGGCGCAGACCTTGCAGCTCCAATGGCAGGACTTATCATTGAACTGTACCTGAAAGGCAAGCTGTCGGCAGCATCGGAGGCTAGAGCCAAGAGCATATCAAAAAGAAAAATTCCCTAACAATTCCGCAAGTGTAATGTCAATACGAATCCTACTTTTTACTACCTGTATCACCATGCTTCTCACCTCATGCGGCACGGTGGCACAGGAGTTATTAGTCCCCATGGCTGAATCTGACGCCCAAAATGCTCTGTCAAAAGCCACACCAGGACGTAACGTCAGTACCAAGCAGCAAGCCAAGGAGCGCGAACAGCTACAGCGCGAAGGAAAATGTCCGGACTGCAAAGGGATGGGAAAAACGCCCGACGGCCTGTACAATTGTCAAAAATGCAACGGCACAGGGAAATTCCAGCCTTAGAAAAAATCAGATTTATTTTGTATTTCTCTCGATTTGCACTACCTTTGCAGCCAAATGAAGAAAATCATGGTGTTTTTGCTCCTGCTGGGAGCGCTGGGCTGTTTTGCACAGCCAAAATACGAGATAAGGGCCGTGTGGCTGACAACGATCGGCGGCATCGACTGGCCTTCAACTTACGCACATGACGGCATGGGAATTGCTGCGCAACAACGGCAGTTGACGACCATGCTTGACCAGCTGAAGGCGTTGAACGTGAATACCGTACTGTTGCAAACACGCGTGCGAGCCACCACCATTTACCCGTCGGACATCGAGCCGTGGGATGGTTGCATGTCGGGCAAGCCAGGCAAAAGTCCAGGCTACGACCCGTTGCAGTTTGCCATCGACGAATGCCACCGCAGGGGCATGGAGTTGCACGCTTGGGTGGTAACCATCCCCGTTGGCAAATGGAACACCTATGGATGCAAGCAGTTGAGGACACGCTATGGCAGGCTGATACGTCGCATCGGCGAAGAGGGATATATGGATCCGGAGTCGCCTACGACGGCTTATTACATTGCCGACATCTGTGAGGAAATAACCAAAAAGTATGACATTGACGGCATTCACCTAGACTACATCCGATACCCTGAAACGTGGAAGGGTAGCAAGCGTACACAATACATCACCAACATCGTTCAAGCGATTCACGACAAGGTAAAGCTTTACAAGCCGTGGGTAAAGTTAAGTTGCTCGCCAATAGGTAAATATGATGACTTGAGCCGTTATCGCTCGAACGGATGGAACGCTCGTAGTCGTGTGGGACAGGATGCCCAGGAATGGTTGCACAACGGACTGATGGACCAGCTCTATCCGATGATGTATTTTGCCGGAAATAATTTTTACCCCTTTGCCATCGACTGGAAGGAATTTGACTATGGACGGCAGGTGGTGTCGGGCCTGGGTGTCTACATGCTGCACCCACGCGAGCGTAACTGGTCGCTGGACGAGATCAAACGACAGCTGAACGTCACCCGACAAATCGGCATAGGCCACTGTTACTTCCGTGCCAAATTCCTGTTGGACAACGTCAAGGGCGTCTACGACTATGCCGCCTTGCACGACCGCTACCCTGCCCTCGTACCACCGATGACATGGGCCAGCACGAATGTCCCCGAGGCTCCGCAACAACTGCAAGTGGAGCGGGCAGCACAAGGAGACAAGCTGAACTGGAGTGGAGCTTACGACCGCAGCAACGGTCCTTACCTATTATATAATATATACGCCTCGGAACAGTATCCCGTTGACATCACGAAGGCTGAGAACCTGCTGGCTACGCGTTTCCTATGGACACATACCAGTATCCAGCGCACGAACGACAAAGCGCGCCTGTACTATGCCGTCACCGCCGTTGACCGCTACGGCAACGAGAGCAGCGCCAAGCAGGAAGAATCAGCATCGGGTAATATGACGAGTGTCAATAGCTTCTTAGCCAACGACGGACGCACACTAAAGACCGGACTGGAAGCCAACGGTTCACAACTCTTGGTATGTACACTACAAGGACAGGTAGTGTACACAACGGACTGCCAGCAACAGATAAACATTGCTGCCCTACCCGACGGCATGTATGAACTTAAAAACATAATTCGTAAAAAGACCACCCGTCGCGTAGGCTTCTTCATGGTAAAAAAATAAGGAAATAACCAGTTCTATCCGTTAAGGAAGGTTAAATACGGGGGTAAAGGTGTAAAAATTACACTTTGCCCCTATTTTCTTTGCCAAAACATTTGGTCGTTTCGATTATAAATTGTAATTTTACACCCAAAATCTAACGTTTATAACTTAAAACTATTTAACGATGAAACATTTAAAGCATGTTTTTGCTGGTGCAACGGTTGCTGTAGCCCTGTTTTCAGCATGTGCCTCTGGTGAGCAGCAGGCACTTACGGTATCGGGATTGAACCCAGCCAAGTTCGACACGCTGATCAACGAGAAGCCTGTAAAGTTGTACACCCTGAAGAATGCCAACGGCATGGAGGTGTGTATCACCAATTATGGCGGACGCGTGGTCAGTCTGGTGGTTCCCGACAAAGATGGCAAACCCACCGATGTGGTACTGGGCTTCGACAATATCGCCCAGTATGCCGACACGCTGAACTCGCCCACCGACTACGGTTCCAGCGTAGGCCGCTATGCTAACCGCATCAAGGAGGCCAAGTTCACGCTAAACGACTCCACTTACCAACTGAGGCCCAATGACGGACCAAACTGCTTGCACGGTGGTGGCACCACAGGCTGGATGAACCAGGTATATGATGCCGAGCAGATAGGCGACTCTATCCTGAAACTGACCATCGTGGCTGAGGACGGCGAGAACGGATTCCCCGGCAAGGTGACAGCCATCACCACCTATACCGTGAAGGCTGACAACACGCTGGACATCACGTGGGAGGCCGAGACCGACAAGCCAACCATCATCAACCAGACAAACCACAACTATTACAACTTGAACGGCGACTTCACCAAGCCAGGTTACGATATGGTGCTGTATGTAAACGCTGACAACTTCACCCCCTCTGACAAATTGTACATTCCGACTGGCGAGGTGAAACCGGTAGAAGGTACCCCGATGGATTTCCGTACGCCACACGCCATTGGCGACAGCATCAAGTCGCAGTTTGACCAGATACAGAATGCCGGCGGCTACGACCATAACTGGTGTCTGAACACCTTTAAAGACGGCAAGGGCGACGACACGCAGGTATGTGCCAGCCTCTACTCGCCAAAAACGGGTATCTTCATGGAAATGTATACCAATGAGCCTGGCGTTCAAGTATATAGCGGCAACTTCCAGGGTGTTGGCAACGAGCCTAACATCAAGCACAAGGGTGGTGTCTATCCGCAGCACGTTAGCGTCTGCCTGGAAAGCCAGAAGTATCCCGACAGTCCCAACAAGAAGGACTGGGTACAGGCTATCCTAAACCCCGGCGAGAAGTACTTTAGCCACGCTGCATACAAGTTCTCTGTGAAATAAACCTCAATTAAAAATATCAATCTAAAAATATAAATTATTATGGCATTATTAGACTGGATTGTCATTGGCGTGTTCTGTGCAGCGCTGATAGGCATCGTAGTATGGGTTGTCTCGCAGAAGAACAACAACTCTGCTGACTATTTCCTGGGCGGTAAGGATGCAACATGGATAGCCATTGGTGCAAGTATTTTCGCCTCAAATATTGGTTCTGAACACTTGATTGGACTGGCTGGTGCCGGTGCCTCGTCAGGTATGGCAATGGCTCATTGGGAGATTCAGGGTTGGATGATCCTGATTCTGGGTTGGGTTTTCGTACCGTTCTACACGCGTTCGATGGTATACACGATGCCCGAGTTCCTGGAGCGTCGCTTCAACAAGGAGAGCCGCACTATTCTGTCGGTTATCTCGCTCATTTCCTATGTCCTTACAAAGGTTGCCGTTACGGTATATGCCGGCGGACTGGTATTCCAGCAGGTATTCGGCATTAAGGAGATGTGGGGCATCGACTTCTTCTGGATTGCAGCCATCGGATTGGTGCTCATCACCGCTCTCTATACGGTGTTCGGTGGTATGAAGAGTGTGCTCTATACCTCAGTACTGCAGACTCCTATCCTGTTGCTCGGTTCGCTGATTATCCTCGTTCTGGGACTCAGAGCCTTGGGCGGATGGGATGAGATGATGGCAATCTGTTCGATACAGACCGTTAACGAGTATGGTGACCACATGACTAACCTGATGCGCGACCTGCGCGACCCGCAGTACCCCTGGCTGGGAGCGCTGGTAGGTTCTGCAGTCATCGGTTTCTGGTATTGGTGTACCGACCAGTTCATCGTACAACGCGTACTGTCAGGTAAAGACGAGAAGGAGAGCCGTCGCGGTACGATCTTCGGTGCTTATCTGAAACTCTGTCCCGTATTCCTGTTCCTCATCCCCGGCATGATTGCCTACGCCATGTCGACCAAGGGCATCACATTGCCTAACGGTGAGGTATTCGTGCTGACAACACCTGATGCTGCCTTCCCAACGCTGGTTGCCAAGATTCTTCCTGCCGGTGTGAAAGGCCTGGTTGTCTGCGGTATTCTGGCTGCCCTGATGTCTTCTCTGGCATCGCTGTTCAACTCATCAGCCATGCTGTTTACCATCGACTTCTGGAAACGCCTGCGCCCCGAAACTCCTGAGAAGCAGCTGGTTCGCATCGGTCAGATTGCCACCATCGTCATCGTAGTGCTCGGCATCCTGTGGATTCCCATCATGCGCTCTGTAGGTGACGTTCTCTATAACTACTTGCAGGACGTGCAGTCGGTACTGGCTCCTGGTATTGCCTCAGCATTCCTGCTGGGTATCTGTTGGAAGCGCGCCTCTGCCAAGGGTGGTATGTGGGGTCTGTTGTCAGGTATCATCATCGGTCTGACCCGTCTGGGTGCGAAGGTGTACTACAGCAATGTACCCGACGCTGCCGACAACTGGTTCAAGGCCATTTTCTTCGACTTCAACTGGCTGTACTTCTGCGGTGTCATGCTCGTGGTTTGCTGTCTGATTGTAATCGTTGTATCACTATTCACAGAAGCTCCCGACGAGCAGAAGATACAAGGTCTGGTATTCGGTACGTCTACGCCTGAACAGCGTGAGGCAACCCGCAAGAGCTGGAACAAGTGGGATGTCATTCATTCTGTTATTATTCTCGGTATTACAGTAGCCTTCTACTATTATTTCTGGTAAACCAATGACATCATTCTATAAAGAACATCAAAAAATATTCTTGTCTGTCGACTGCATCATCTTCGGCTTCGAAGAAAACAAGTTGAAGGTGCTCATCGGCAAACGAAAGATGGACCCAGGTCGCGGCGAATGGAGTCTCTACGGAGGCTTCGTTCGCAACGACGAAAGTCTCGACGAGGCAGCTGATCGCACACTCTATGAACTAACAGGTCTGCGTAATGTATATATGCGCCAAGTGGGTGCGTTCGGTAGCATCAACCGTGACCCAGGCGAGCGCGTGGTATCAGTAGCCTACTACGCCCTGATAAACGTGACCGACTACAACGACAAGTTGCAGGCTGAGCATCAGGTGGAATGGGTGGACGTCAACGATATTCCAACCATGTTCTCTGACCACAACGACATGATTCGCAGGGCGCGCAAACTGATGCAGCAGAAAATCAAGACGGAGCCTATCAGTTTCCAACTGCTGCCCAGTCTGTTTACGCTCACCCAGTTACAACGTCTCTATGAGGCTGTCAACGGTGAGGAAGTGGACAAGCGCAACTTCCGCAAGCGCATCAAGGAAATGGAGTTCATCGAAAGGACAGACCTGATAGACAAACAGCTGTCCAAACGCGGCGCTTCCCTCTACCGCTTCAACAAGAAGATGTTTGAGAAAGACGCCACATTCAAACTATAATATAATAATAAGGTATAATAATCATTATGTTAGAAGAACTGAAAGAAAAAGTATTCCGTGCCAACCTTGACCTGGTGAAGCACAACCTGGTTATATTCACATGGGGCAACGTGTCAGCCATCGACCGCGAGAAGGGGCTGATAGTTATCAAACCCTCTGGTGTAGAATACGACGTGATGAAAGCTAGTGATATGGTAGTCGTTGACCTGGAAACAGGCAAAGTGGTTGAAGGCGACCTAAACCCGTCGTCGGACACCCCTACCCATCTGGTGCTCTACAAGGCTTTCCCCGAACTGGGGGGCATCGTACACACCCACTCCACCTATGCCACCGCATGGGCACAGGCCGGTAAGGACATCCCCAACATCGGCACCACTCACGCCGACTACTTCCACGACTGCATCCCCTGCACGGATGCCATGACTGAAGATCAGATGGCTGAATACGAGCATAACACGGGCGTGGTTATCGTCAACCGCTTCAAGCAGGGCAACATCAACCCTGTTCACACACCCGCCGTACTGGTGAAGAACCACGGTCCGTTCGCATGGGGCAAGGATGCCGACCAGGCTGTTTATCATGCTGTAGTCACCGAACAGGTTGCCAAGATGGCCTTTGTGTCATTCATGGTAAATCCCGAGACCACAATGAATCCGCTACTGGTTGAGAAACACTTCTCACGCAAGCACGGACCGAACGCATATTATGGACAGAAAAAACGTTAAACAAAAAAAAGACAATATGAAAGCATTTGATAATTTAGAAATATGGTGGGTGACTGGAGCACAGTTGCTGTACGGAGGCGATGCCGTTGTTTCCGTTGACGGTCACTCAAAGGAAATGGTGGAAGGCTTAAACAATTCTGGCATCATTCCCATCAAGGTGGTTTACAAAGGCACAGCCAACAGCTCGGCAGAGGTAGAGGCCGTGATGAAAGCTGCCAACAATGACGAGAAATGCGTGGGTATCATCACATGGATGCACACTTTCTCACCTGCCAAGATGTGGATTAAGGGTCTGCAAGCCCTCCAGAAACCCTTGCTGCACTTCCACACCCAGTACAATGCCGAGATTCCCTGGGACACGATGGACATGGACTTCATGAATCTGAACCAGTCGGCTCACGGCGATATCGAATTCGGACACATCTGCACCCGTATGCGCGTTCCCCGCAAGGTGGTTTGTGGCTACTGGAAGAGTGCCGAGGCTCAGCAGAAAATTGCCGTATGGGCCCGTGTTGCTGCCGGTGTTGCTGACGCTCATAACGTGCGCTGTCTGATGTTCGGTATGAACATGAATAATGTAGCCGTAACCGATGGTGACCGCGTAGAGTTCGAACAGCGTCTGGGCTACCACGTCGACTACTATCCTGTATCGTCGATGATGGAATACTGGAAGAAGGTGACCGATGCCGAGGTCGATGCATTGGTAGAGGAATACAAAAAGGAATATACCATCAAGATTGACGAGTCTGGCGAGGAAGTTTATTGGCAGAAGGTGCGCAATGCTGCACGTGCCGAAATTGCCCTCCGCCGTGTACTGAAGGATGAGGGAGCTACCGCATTCACTACGAACTTCGACGACCTGGGCGATGCTGATATCAACCAGTCCGATTTTGTTGGATTCGACCAGATTCCCGGTCTGGCATCTCAGCGCCTGATGGCTGAGGGTATCGGTTTCGGTGCCGAAGGTGACTGGAAGACTGCTTGTCTCTATCGCACCCTGTGGGTTATCCAACAGGGTATGCCTACCGGTTGCTCTTTCCTCGAGGACTACACCCTGAACTTTGCCGGCGACCGTTCTTCTTGTCTGCAGAGCCACATGCTGGAGGTTTGTCCGCTCATCGCTGTCGACAAGCCCAAGTTGGAAGTTCACTTCCTCGGCATTGGTATACGCAAGCAGCAGACCGCCCGTCTGGTGTTCACATCGAAGGTGGGACGTGGTATCAAGGCTACCGTTGTCGACCTTGGAAACCGCTTCCGTCTCATCTCTCAGGAAGTGGAGTGCATTGAGCCAAAGCCCATGCCTAACCTGCCCGTGGCTTCTGCCCTGTGGGTTCCACAGCCTACGTTCGAGGTGGGTGCCGGTGCTTGGATACTGGCTGGTGGTACACACCATAGCGCCTTCTCCTACGACATTACCGAGGAGTACTGGGAAGACTTTGCCGAGATGCTCGGAATCGAGTACGTTCGTATCAATAAGAACACGAACACCTTCGACTTCAAGCAGACGCTCCGCAATAATGAAGTATACTATATGTTGAACAAAGCGCTGAAATAAGACATGAACGCTAAGCAAACTATTGAGGCTGGTAAAGCCATCCTCGGAATCGAATTCGGTTCAACACGTATCAAGGCCGTCCTCATTGACGAGCAGAACAAGCCCATCGCACAGGGTTCTTTCGAATGGGAGAATCAGCTGGTAGATGGTCTATGGACTTATAGCATCGACATCATCTGGAAAGGATTGCAAGATTGTTATGCCGACCTGCGTCAGGATGTTAAGAAGCAATATGACTGCGAGATAGAACAACTGGCAGCCATCGGTTTCTCAGCCATGATGCACGGCTATATGGCTTTCAATGCCGACCAGCAGATACTGGTGCCTTTCCGCACTTGGCGTAACACCAACACGGGCAAGGCAGCTGCTGAACTATCTGAGCTTTTCAACTACAACATCCCTTTGCGTTGGAGTATCTCACACCTGTATGAGTGCATCCTCGAAGGCAACGAGCACGTCAAGGACATCAAGTTCCTGACCACCCTGGCTGGCTACGTTCATTGGCAGCTGACCGGTCAGTTCGTTTTGGGCGTAGGCGATGCCTCCGGTATGATTCCCGTTGACCCTGCCACCAAGAACTACGACGCAGAAATGGTTGACAAGTTCAACAAGATCCTGGCTTCGAAGGGACTTCCTTACACGCTGGAAAACATCTTGCCAAAAGTATTGGTTGCTGGCGAGAATGCCGGACAACTGACTGCCGAGGGCGCTAAATGTCTGGATCCCTCAGGTCACCTGAAGGCCGGTGTTCCAGTATGTCCTCCTGAGGGAGACGCAGGTACCGGTATGGTAGCCACCAATGCCGTCAAGCAGCGTACGGGTAACGTATCAGCAGGCACCTCCTCATTCTCGATGATTGTATTGGAGAAGCCTCTCAGCAAACCCTACGAGATGATTGACATGGTGACCACTCCTGACGGTAGTCTGGTAGCGATGGTACATTGCAACAACTGTACTTCAGACATCAATGCCTGGGTAGGACTGTTCAAGGAGTATCAGCAACTGCTGGGCATCAAGGTCGACATGAACGAGCTGTACGGCAAACTGTTCAACAAGGCGCTGGAGGGTGATACCGACTGTGGCGGACTGATTTCCTACAACTACGTCAGCGGCGAACCCGTAACCGGTCTTGCCGAGGGGCGTCCGATGTTCGTCCGTTCTGCCAGCGACAAGTTCAACCTGGCTAACTTCATGCGCGCCCACCTGTATGGTGCTATCGGTGTGCTGAAGATTGGCAATGACATCTTGTTGAAGGAAGAGAAGATCAAAGTAGATCGCATCACTGGACACGGCGGCTACTTCAAGACACCAGGTGTTGGTCAACGCATGTTGGCTGCTGCCCTCAATTCACCCATCTCTGTGATGGAGACTGCAGGTGAAGGTGGTGCATGGGGTATCGCTCTGTTGGCTGGCTATCTCATCAACAAAAACGGCAAAAGCCTCGCCGACTATCTCGAGGACGTAGTCTTCGCTGGTAATACGGGCGTTTCTGTCGCTCCAACTGCTGAGGATGTCGCCGGATTTGAGAAATACATCGAGAACTACAAGCAATGCCTACCCATCGAACAGGCAGCTGTTGACAACAAGCAGTAAAAACTGACTCGTCAAAATAAAATCCCGCATTTCCTTCGTGATTTGCGGGATTGTTTTTTTGTTATCGCACACATATTTCTTGCATAATCCTGTCATAATCTCTTGATTTATATCAATTAAATAGCAAAACGTAAGCGATTACGTGATTTTTCTTTCAAAATGTTTGGTTTTTATTCAGATTTGCTTTAATTTTGCACACAGAAAATCAAACATTTATCGTATAATAACTTTTAAAACAGAAAAAGATTATGAATGCAGCACAAGTTGTAGAGAATCTGAAGCAGAGATTTCCCAACGAGCCGGAGTACATCCAGGCCGTAAGTCAGGTACTTCCTACCATCGAGGAAGAGTACAACAAGCACCCTGAGTTTGAGAAGGCCAATCTGATTGAGCGCCTTTGCATCCCCGATCGTGTCATCGAGTTCCGTGTAACTTGGGTTGACGACCAAGGTAAGGTACAGACCAACATGGGTTATCGTATTCAGCACAACAACGCTATCGGCCCGTACAAAGGCGGTATCCGTTACCACAAGAGCGTAAACCTGGGTATCCTGAAGTTCTTGGCTTTCGAGCAGACTTTCAAGAACTCGCTGACAACACTCCCCATGGGTGGTGGTAAGGGTGGTTCCGACTTCTCTCCCCGTGGAAAGAGCGATGCCGAGGTAATGCGTTTCTGTCAGGCATTCATGAACGAGCTCTATCGTCACATCGGTCCCGACGAGGACGTTCCCGCTGGTGACATCGGTGTTGGTGGTCGTGAGGTAGGCTATCTGTTCGGACAGTACAAGAAACTGACCCATCAGTTCCAGGGCGTGCTGACCGGTAAGGGCATCCCCTTCGGTGGTTCACTCATCCGTCCTGAGGCAACTGGTTACGGTTGCGTTTACTTCCTGAATTCTATGTTGCAGACTCGCAACATCGACATAAAAGGTAAAAAGGTTCTTATTTCCGGCTCAGGTAATGTGGCTCAGTATGCTACCGAGAAGTGCATTCAGCTGGGTGCTATCCCCATGACGCTCTCTGACTCAGACGGTTACATCTACGATCCCGATGGTATCGACATGGAGAAGCTCGCCTACGTGAAGGAGCTGAAGAATGTTGAGCGCGGACGTATCAAGGAGTATGCTGAGGAATATCCCAACGCCAAGTATGTAGCTGGTGAGCGCCCCTGGCACGAGAAGGCAGACATCGCCCTGCCTTGTGCTACTCAGAACGAGATCAATGGCGAGCAGGCTCAGGCCCTGATTGACAATGGTGTTATCGCCGTAGCCGAGGGTGCTAACATGCCTTCACTCCCCGAGGCTATCAAGATCTTCCAGGATGCCAAGATTCTGTATGCTCCTGGTAAGGCCAGCAATGCCGGTGGTGTGTCAGTATCTGGTCTTGAGATGTCACAGAACTCTGAGCGTCTGTCATGGACAGCCAAGGAGGTTGATGACTATCTGAAGCGCATCATGAACGACATCCACGAGAACTGTGTGAAGTATGGTACACAGGCTGATGGTTACATCAACTACGTGAAGGGTGCCAACGTAGCCGGCTTCATGAAAGTAGCATCAGCCATGATGAGCCAGGGCATCGTGTAAGCTCAGGATATAAAAATCAACACAAACTAAACCGTAAAGTGCGATTTTCTTCGGAAAATCGCACTTTTTTCTATTTATTTTATTACCTTTGCAGTCATAATTTAAAATTTAGTAAAAAGTCAAATTGTAAATTGATCTTATGCTTACACTCAAACTCATTACAGAGGAAACCGACCGCGTGATTCGCGGCTTGGAAAAGAAACACTTTAAAGGGGCCAAGGAAGCGATTGACGAGGTGCTTGCCGTTGACAAAAAGCGCCGCGAGGCCCAGCAACAATTAGACAAAAACCTGTCCGAAGCCAAGAAGATGGCCGCTCAGATAGGTGGTCTGATGAAAGAAGGAAAGAAAGTCGAGGCAGAGGCTATCAAGGCTCAAGTCTCGCAGATGAAAGATACCAACAAGCAACTGGAAGAGACCATGAACCAGTCGCAAGAGGAGATGACTCGTCTGCTCTGTCAGATTCCTAACATCCCCTACGATGAGGTTCCCGAGGGTGCTGCCGCCGAGGACAACCACGTGGTTAAGTCGAACTTGAAGGAGTGCGACGGCAACGATACCGTTGGCAACTGGAGCGTCAACCCACAGCTGGGACTGGCCAACCCCCTGCCCCACTGGGAACTCGCCAAGAAATACAACCTCATCGACTTCGACCTGGGTGTCAAGATTACAGGTGCCGGATTCCCCGTATACATCGGCAAAGGCGCCCGTCTGCAACGTGCACTCATCAACTTCTTCCTCGACGAGGCACGCAAAAGCGGATATACCGAAATCATGCCTCCCACAGTAGTAAATGCTGCCTCTGGCTACGGTACCGGTCAGTTGCCCGACAAGGAAGGTCAGATGTATCATTGCGAGGTTGACGACTTCTACCTCATCCCTACCGCTGAGGTTCCCGTGACCAATATCTACCGCGACGTCATTCTGGACGAGGCTCAGTTGCCTATCAAGAACTGTGCATATACCGAGTGCTTCCGTCGCGAGGCTGGTTCCTACGGTAAGGATGTCCGCGGACTGAATCGTCTGCATGAGTTCTCGAAGATTGAAATTGTTCGTATCGATACTCCCGAACACTCAAAAGAGAGTCACAAAGAGATGCTGGAGCATGTTGAGGGACTGCTGAAGAAACTCGAACTGCCCTACCGTATCTTATTGCTCTGCGGTGGCGACCAGTCGTTCACCTCATCTATCTGCTACGACTTCGAGGTATACTCCGAGGCTCAGGGCCGCTGGCTTGAGGTTTCGTCAGTATCTAACTTCGACACCTATCAGGCTAACCGCTTGAAGTGCCGCTACCGCAACGCAGCAACCAAGAAGACCGAGCTCTGCCACACGCTGAACGGCTCTGCTCTGGCCTTGCCCCGTATCGTTGCCGCTATTCTGGAGAACAACCAGACAGAAAACGGCATCAAGATACCTCGTGCGTTGGTTCCGTATACCGGTTTCGAAATGATAGACTAAGGTGTAATTTGTTAGAGATATTTAATTTCAACTGATTTTCTTTGCAATTTAATATACTTTTTGTATTTTTGCATGCAGAAACCAGCGAAACGTAAAATATTATATATCCTAAAGAATAACAATATGGACAAAAATCAGAAGTATGTCATCACAATCAACCGCGAGTTGGGTAGTGGTGGACGCACAGTGGGCAAAAAACTGGCTGAAAAGCTGAATGTGGCCTACTATGACAAGTTGTTGATCAATGAACTGAAACAAAAGTTCCAGTTGAATACCGAGCAGATCGAGAAGCTGAAAAGCGGCAAGAGCGACTGGTGGCGCGAATTCATCAACGCAGCTATGTATATGGGCCAGGGAATGAACGAGTTGTGGTATTACCAGCGCATGACTGGAGAAGACGACGGCACACTGGTAACCAGCAGCGACATGTTCAAAGTAGAGAAGGAGATTCTCGAGAATGCTGCTAATGAGGACTCTTGCGTTATCGCCGGACGTTCTGGATTCAGCATCTTCGCCAATCACCCCAACCACTTGAGCATCTTCATCCAGGCTCCCCTGGAGCACCGTATCCAGCGCATCATGGGCAAGCAGAACCTGACCCACGAGCAGGCTGAGAAGATCATTAAGAAGGTGGACGACCAGCGTGAGGCATACGTCAAGAAATATGCCGGAACTTCTCGTTACGACACGCGTAACTACGACTTGGTCTTCAACATGGAAGGCAAGACCGAGGATGAAGTGGTAGATTTAATTCTCCAGTTTATCGGATAGTCCATCTCCCTTTATAAACAAAACAATATCAAAAAGCAAAAGATACGTACAATTCTTTTGCTTTTTGACTTTTTATTCGTAACTTTGCAGGCAAAATGTAATCTAAACAAAGAAATTATGAATAAAATCGTAAGGAAAGAGCAATTTTCTGAGAAGGTTTTCTTATTTGAGATTGAAGCTCCACTGATTGCCAAAAGCCGTAAGGCAGGCAATTTCGTTATCGTACGCGTAGACCAAAAAGGTGAGCGTATGCCGCTTACCATTGCAGGTGCCGACATCAACAAGGGTACCATCACTCTCGTGGTTCAGATGGTCGGACTGTCATCCAAGAAACTATGCGCACTCAACGTAGGCGAATGTGTTGCCGACGTAGTGGGCCCATTGGGAAATCCTACCCACATCGAGAAGTACGGTACCGTGGTATGTGCCGGTGGCGGACTGGGTGTCGCACCTATGTTGCCTATCATCCAGGCCCTGAAAGCAGCAGGCAACCGCGTGCTCTCCGTTATGGCTGGTCGCAGCAAGGACCTCATCATTCTTGAAGATAAGGTTCGCGAATCCTCTGACGAGGTCATCATCATGACCGACGACGGCTCGTATGGCGAGAAAGGTGTGGTAACTGTTGGTATCGAGAAGTTCATCGAACAGGAGCCACATGTTGACAAAGTCTTCGCCATAGGCCCTCCCATCATGATGAAGTTCTCTAACCTGACAGCCCAGAAGCACGGCATTCCCTGTGAGGTATCGCTGAACACCATCATGGTCGACGGAACGGGCATGTGTGGTGCTTGCCGACTGACCATCGGTGGCAAGACAAAGTTCGTCTGCATCGACGGTCCTGAGTTTGACGGTGCCTTGGTCGACTGGGACGAGATGTTCAAGCGCATGGGAACCTTCAAGCGTGCCGAACAGGAAGAGCTCGAACACTACGAAGAGCACCTCATGGGAAGTGATGAGGGCAAGGCGAATGGTGAAAAATCGGCTACCGCCACTGACGTGGTGATGGATGCTGACCCCACAAACGACACCATCGAAGTGCTCACCGACCGCAATGCCGCTTGGCGTGAAGAGCTCCGCAAGAGCATGAAACCCAAGGAGCGTACGGCTATTGAGCGTGTGGTAATGCCAGAACTGGATCCCGTCTATCGTGCAACCACACGAACTGAGGAGGTGAACATCGGACTGACCAAGGAGATGGCTATGACCGAGGCTAAGCGTTGTCTCGACTGTGCCAAGCCGACTTGCGTAGAGGGATGTCCTGTCAATATCAATATCCCGTCGTTCGTCAAGAACATCGAGCGAGGCCAGTTCCTGGCTGCTGCCAAAGTCTTGAAGAACACCTCTGCCCTGCCCGCTGTCTGCGGACGTGTTTGTCCTCAGGAAAAACAGTGCGAGAGCCGTTGTATCCATCTGAAGATGAACGAACCCGCTGTTGCCATCGGTTATCTGGAGCGCTTTGCTGCCGACTATGAACGCGAGTCGGGCAACATCTCGCTACCTGAGATTGCTCCTGCCAACGGCATCAAGATTGCTGTCGTCGGTTCCGGTCCTGCCGGACTTTCCTTCGCCGGTGATATGGTCAAGAAAGGCTACGACGTCTATGTCTTCGAGGCACTTCATGAGATTGGCGGTGTGTTGAAATATGGTATTCCTGAGTTCCGTCTGCCCAACAAGATTGTCGACGTGGAAATTCAGAACCTCGCCAAGATGGGTGTTCATTTCCAGGCTGACGTGATTGTGGGCAAGACCATCAGCGTAGAGCAGTTGGAGGCTCAGGGCTTCAAGGGTATCTTCGTCGGTTCGGGTGCCGGCCTGCCTAACTTCATGGGCATCCCTGGTGAAAATGCCATCAATATCATGTCGTCGAACGAATATCTCACGCGCGTCAACCTAATGGATGCCGCCAACCCCACCACCGATACACCTATCAACCTGGGTAAGAACGTGCTCGTCGTAGGCGGTGGCAATACTGCTATGGACTCGTGCCGTACGGCTAAGCGTCTGGGTGGAAACGTCACATTGGTTTACCGTCGTTCAGAGCAGGAGATGCCTGCCCGTCTGGAGGAGGTGAAGCACGCCAAGGAGGAAGGTATCAACTTCCTGACCTTGCACAATCCTATCGAATATCTTGCCGACGAGAATGGTGCTGTAAAGGCTGCCGTATTACAGGTTATGGAACTCGGTGAACCTGATGCATCAGGTCGTCGCAGTCCTGTTCCCGTCGAGGGCAAGACCGTGACACTCGATGTCGATCAGGTTATCGTAGCCGTCGGCGTGTCACCTAACCCATTGGTTCCCAAGTCTATCGAAGGACTCGAACTGGGTCGCAAGAACACCATCGTCGTCAACGAGGGTATGCAGTCGGCTCGCTCTGAGATCTTCGCCGGTGGTGACATCGTTCGTGGTGGTGCTACCGTTATCCTCGCCATGGGTGACGGTCGGCGTGCTGCTCAAAACATGGATGAATATCTCCAGAAGAAATGAACGGACTCTATACCATCATATTGCTCATACTAAGCAACGTGTTTATGACACTTGCCTGGTATGGGCATTTGAAATTACAAGAGACAGGAACTTCCAGCAACTGGCCACTCATCGGCGTCATTGTCTTCTCATGGATGATTGCCTTCTTTGAGTATTGTTGTCAGGTTCCCGCCAACCGACTGGGCTTTGTGGAGAACGGAGGTCCTTTTAGCCTCATTCAGCTCAAGGTCATCCAGGAATGTATCTCGCTGGGCGTCTTCTGCGTGATTGCCAATATCTTGTTCCAAGGTACCCACCTGCACTGGAATCATATCTTGGCATTCGTCCTCATCATCTGTGCCGTATATCTGGTGTTTATGGATAAGTCATGACACTCGACGAACGACTTTGGAAGACATTCAATAAAGCACTGGGACTATTCCAGCTCATCGACGAGGACGACCGCATCCTCGTCGGTTTGTCTGGTGGCAAGGACTCACTGTGTCTCCTCGAGTTCCTCGCCCGTCGCTCCCTGATCCGTGTCCCCCACTTCACCGTCGAAGCCGCCCACATCCGCATGGAGAACGTACACTACGAGACCGACACCACCTACCTGCAGTCCTTCTGCGACCGTCTCGGCGTTCCCCTTCATGTCATCACCACCCGCTTTGACGACAACAAAGAAGGGAAATCAAAGCCTGCCTGTTTCCTCTGCTCCTGGCAACGACGCAAGCAACTTTTCAATCTCGCTCAGGAACTGGGTTGTACCAAGATAGCTCTCGGCCACCATCAAGACGACATCATCCATACCGCATTGATGAACCTCACCTTCCAAGGACATTTCTCCACCATGCCCGTCAAGTTACGCATGCGCAAGATGCCCCTCACCATCATCCGTCCGCTATGCCTGTGCCACGAAGACGACATCCGGACCTATGCCGAACAACAACACTATGAGAAACAACTGGCGCTCTGCCCCCACGAACGCGTCACCAACCGTACCACCGCACAGCAACTGTTTACACACATGCAACAGCTAAATCCCGAGGCTCGTTACAACATCTGGAGCGCACTGGAAGCCGAAGGCAAACTCATAGAGTATTAAATATCATTAATTGTGGCTTGCAACAGAAGCAACATCCGTGTTTTTTTCTTATCTTTGCGTTATCAATGATATTTAAAATAGACGATACTATGGCTAAGAAACATTTCCCAGAATCCGAATTGATTATCAATAGCGACGGCTCATGCTTCCACCTTCATCTGAAACCCGAACAGCTGGCTGACAAGATTATCCTCGTGGGCGACCCTGCCCGTGTTGATACCGTGGCAGCTCATTTCGACACCAAGGAATGCGAGGTCGCCAGTCGCGAGTTCCATACCATTACCGGCACGTATAAAGGAAAACGCATCACCTGTCAGAGCCATGGTATCGGTTGCGACAATATCGATATCGTTGTCAACGAACTCGACACCCTGGCAAATATCGACTACCAGACACGCGAGGAACGCGACGAGCATCGTACGCTGACCATGGTGCGTATCGGCACCTGTGGCGGACTCCAACCCTTCACACCTACCGGATGCTTCGTAGCCTCTGTCAAGAGCATCGGCTTTGACGGACTCCTTAACTACTATGCCGGACGTAATGTGGTATGCGACATTCCCATGGAGCGCGCCTTCACACAACACATGCAGTGGGATCCCATCAAGGGTGCTCCCTATGTAGCTGTTGCCAATGAGGAACTCATCGACCAAATAGCCCAAGACGATATGGTGCGTGGCTATACCGTTGCCTGCGGAGGCTTCTATGGTCCTCAGGGTCGTCAGCTCCGTGCCGACATTGCCGACCCCGACCAGAACAAGAAGATAGAGTCGTTCGAATATGAAGGCATGAAAATCTGTAACTTCGAGATGGAGTCCAGTGCCCTTGCCGGTCTCGCCTCTCTTCTTGGTCATCGCGCCATGACTTGCTGCATGGTCATCGCTAACCGCTACGCCCAGAAGATGAACACCGAGTATAAGAACTCCATCGATACCCTCATCCAAAAAGTGCTCGAACGCATCTGACATGATAGATACAATTTGCGCACTTGCTACTGCTCCTGGTGGCGCCCTCGGCATCATCAGAGTCTCTGGTCCTGAGGCCCTCGAAACGGTCAATCGAATAGCTGATAAAGACGTTAACAAATTTTCACCAAATTCTGCACACTTCGTCCACCTCGTGTCCGAAAATGGAAATTTTGTGGACGAGTGCATGATAACCATATTCAAGGCACCACACAGCTATACTGGCGAAGATAGCGTGGAGATCTCTTGCCATGGATCACGCTATATATTAAATAAGGTGTTAGAACTGCTCATTGCCAACGGATGTCGTATGGCAAACCCGGGTGAATATACCATGCGAGCCTACCTCAATGGCAAACTCGACCTCTCTCAGGCCGAAGCCGTTGCCGACCTGATAGCCTCCACAAACAAAGCCACCCACCAGATGGCTATGTCACAATTGCGTGGCGGCATCTCATCCGAACTCTCACGGCTTCGCGAACAACTCCTGAGGCTCACCTCACTCCTCGAACTTGAACTCGACTTCTCCGACCATGAAGATTTGGAATTTGCCGACCGTACCGAACTACTCGAATTAGCTAAAACGATTGATAAAAACATTACAAAACTATCCCATTCATTTGAGATAGGACAAGCCATCAAGCAAGGTATTCCCGTTGCCATTATCGGCAAGACCAACGTAGGAAAATCCACCCTGCTCAACCGATTGCTTCATGAGGAACGCGCCATCGTCTCCGACGTACATGGTACCACTCGCGACACCATCGAAGACACCATCGACCTGCAAGGTGTCACCTTCCGTTTTATCGATACCGCAGGCATCCGTCAGACCACCAACCAAGTCGAAAAAATAGGTATCGAACGAACCTACTCAGCCATAGAGAAGGCACGTATCATCCTCTGGGTTGTTGACCAAGAGCCAACCGTAAAAGAATTTAAAGATATCACAGAACATACTGAAAATAAGAAACTTATCATCGTCAAAAACAAAATAGACAAAGACGATTTTGCATTCTTTACAACCGTTAATTTTCCTTTAATCTCTATTTCCGCCAAACAAGGCACCAATATCTCCCAACTCGAGCAAGCCATCTATCAGGCAGCAGACATCCCCACCCTCTCCGACACCGATGTTATTGTCAGCAATGCCCGCCATTACGATGCCCTTGTCCGTGCCCGTTCCTCCGTCCTGCGTGTCCTCGACGGGCTCGAGAAGCAACTCAGTGGCGACCTTCTAAGCGAAGACCTCCGTCAAACCCTCGACATCCTATCCGAGATTACCGGAGGCCAAATCACCCCAAACGAAGTATTAGGAAATATCTTTAAACATTTTTGCGTGGGAAAGTGATTTTTTGCAAAGAAAAGCATACTATATGCAAATATGGCTTGTAAATCGCATGATTTCAAGCATTTAAAATTTCGTCTATTTTTGCAGATTTTTGATTTTTAACTTCGATATTTGCAGATTATCACCCATTTTGTCCCCCATCTGTCCCCCGAAGTAACACTTTTTCTTCGAGGGACAAAAAATTTCATCATAGTTGATTCGCACTATTTTATGAACCATAAAAAACTTCTTAACGTTGCTTTAAGAGTTGGCAAGGGAAGTATGGGAATGCAAGGAATTACCGAATTATTTCACCCCTGGGCCTGAAAAGTTTTTATTGGATGCCCTGCAGACGGCAAAAAGTTTTTGAAAAAATCCGAGGAATAAGGCACCTGGTACTTGCAGAATACGGCTTGCACTAACTTTGCGACGGAAAAAGTAAGTGTGACTCGCTTCGTCAGGAAAAGGCATAAATGAAGAAGTCGGAATAAGAATGTTTTCGTTAAGCCAAATGACCAAAGTCAAACTTGTTTGTGCTTTGGCATGGCGAGAAAACTTCGCTAAATGCAACAATTCAGTGACAGATACGAAAAGGAGGATGCCGTCAGTAAGAGACAAGCGGGTGTCGCCGCACACCATCCGCCACACCACTGCTACCCATCTGCTGCAAGCTGGCGTAGATATCAATACCATCAGGGCATGGTTGGGACACGTGTCTGTGGAGACAACGAACATCTATGCTGAGGTGAATTTGGAAATGAAGGCCAAAGCCTTGCTGAATTGTGAGATGAAGGCTAAAAAATCCAAAAAGCATTGGAGAGATGACAAAAACCTAATGGCATTTTTGGATAGTCTGTGATTTATGTGTAACTTTGCGCAGTCAAATTTATGTTGTGACAACATAACACCTCAATGACTACAACCGCTACGACGCTAAGATGATAGATGCCCGGCATAAGGAAGAGATGCGCGACACGCAATTCCCCAAGGATTTGGAGCGTGCATACGAGTTAGAGAAACGGCTTGTTAATGCTGCAAAATAAAACCGCATACGGCAGTATTGTACGTATGCGGCAATATAATTGAAATCGAAGTCATGCTATCGCGTCAGCCTGATTTCCTCGTGGTAGAAATAGTTGACCACGACGGGATGGCCATACTCTGAGCGACCATAGGGCAGGTCGTTGATGACGTAGGGCATCTGGTGCTCCTTCGTGTAGGCTTCCACCTGCAGGGCGAGCGTCTGCCAGTAGTCACGGCGCTTGCGCTTGTAGATGTCGTCGTAGAGCGGTAGCAGGTCGGGATGCTCTTCGCGGATGTACTGCATGATGGTGGGCTTGAACTGTCCGCGAAGGTTCAGGTTCTCCAGCCATACAAGGTCAGAATAATCCTTAACACGCTCGATGATGGCAAAGACATCGGTAATGCCTGGGAAGATGGGTGACACGAAGCAGACGGTGCGGATGCCCGACTCATAGACCTGCTTCATTGCAGCCAGTCGTCGCTCGATGCTGGGCGCATCGTCCATCGCTTCCTTGAACTGCTCGTCGAGGGTGTTTACAGACCACGATACCGTGACGCGCTTGAACGTTTTCAGCAGGTCGAGGTCACGCAACACGAGGTCGCTCTTCGTGGTGACGATAATCTCGCAGTCGGCACCCTGTAGCTGTTCCAGCAGTGCACGGGTACGCTTGTATTCAGCCTCCTGCTCGTTGTAGCCGTCTGTCACCGAACCGATGACGATGCGCTCGCCGTCGTACTTGTGCGGATTGGTTATGGCAGGCCAGTACTTCACGTCGAGGAAAGTCCCCCACGGCTCGGTATGACCTGTGAAGCGCTTCATAAAAGAGGCGTAACAGTACTTGCAGGCATGGGTACAGCCCACGTACGGATTGACGGAATAACCGCCCACAGGCAGCGATGACTTTGTCATCACCGACTGCACTTGTTTGTCATTTATAATCATAACCCTGTTGTTTTAATACTTCCTTAAATTCCTGTGGCAACTCCTGTACCATATTTGCCTCCCCCATAATGGGAACGAGGTCTTCCTTCATGAAAACGGGAATGTTCAGCCGGTGTGCCTGTTCTGTCAAATTCTCCACCCAACTGACTTCCGACACGGCCTTGCCCTTGCGCTTACCCGTTTCCGTTCCTATCACAATCCAGCTAATGCCGTGCAAGTCAACCTCTCCAATATCGTTGAACATCGGCTCGAAGGTGACATGCAGGTGAGTTGAACCTACATTCTCCCGCAACTGGTCGATACGCTGCTTTTCCTTCGAAGAGGTCACCGTGACTCCAAACCATCCGTTGTCGGGTGTAACTGACATGTGCAGCAGGTCGGGCCGTTTACTGAGAAACAGATATTGGTGCTGCACGTTCTGGCGCATCTTGTCGAACACCAGTTCACGCCATTCGTCTTTCCACCCCGCGAGGTCACTCATGCCTGTCAGCAGCCAGTTGTGGGGCTTCGGATTGCCCATCAGCCGCAGCTTGCCAGGATAGAATTCCGGCACAGAGAAATCGTCTGTAATGTGGTAGCGACGACAATTGTTGCGGGCATAGCAATAACTACAGCCGATATTACAGCCAATCACAAGATTCATGTTCTGAATCAGGTCTTTGATACAAACACTCATCGTCTCTCGTTTACTTGCTGACATTTACGCTCTCACCGTCCTCGGGAATGTGGACGCGCCCAGCCACTCCATGCTCCCTGGCAGCCCGAAGGAGTGCGGCATGGGTGACGTAATTGTGGTTCACGCCCTCCAGGTGGGTGGCCACGAAGGTGGCCTTCGGTGCGTAGTCCATCGTCTTCAGCACATCGGGAATGTGCATGATGACATGCCCTCCCACATAAAACTTGTTGCCGCCAGCATTGACTATCACCACATCGGGCTGCCAGCGGTCAAGGTTGCGACGCACACCACTATACCAGATGGTGTCGCCAGCCAGATAGGTCGTAGGCTCCGCAGGGTGCTGGAACACATAGCCGCAGGTGTGGCCGGCCTTCGGCAGCATCCACCAGTGGCCGTGATGGCTCTCAGCCTTCGACAGATGAACATCGCCCAGCTGCATCTCGCCCTCAATCACCTTCACCTGCTTGAACCCATGCGACACGACCACCTCACGGTCCAGCTCGTCCTGCACGACGATGAGCATTTCCTTCGGCAGCTGCTCATAAGCGGCATCGTCTATGTGGTCAGTGTGCAGATGGGTCAGCAACACGCAGTCCACATCCCTTAATAGTTCGTCCACCGTCATCGGCAGGTTGTAAATCGGGTTGCGCAATTTCTGATGGTGCGAGAACGGGAACGGAGGCATACAGCCCTTTTCGCCCAGCATGGGGTCTATCAGCATCACCTTACCGGCATACTCAATCTTAATCGTAGCGTTTCTAATCTGTTGAATCTTCATGTTCTTTTCTGTTTTTTTGATTTCTGGGTGCAAAGGTACGGCGAAATGTTAAAGATGTCTATACCAGAACAACATGTTGTTATGCCATTTTGATAAATCACGCTTTTTTCGTACCTTCGCAGCCGAAATCATATAAAAGAGGTATGGCAAAAACAACATACAGGCTCGTAGAGGTGCCTTTCAGCAAGACGGAATGTGGTGTAGATTTCTTTATCAACACCGCCCATGGCAGTGAGCGGAGGGGCGTGCTGACGGAATACCCCGTGTTCAAGACCGATTTTTTCGAGATGTTCTTCTTCCGTAAGGCCAATGGCTATCTGTTGCTGGGCTACCAGAAGATAGAACTGCGCGATGGCATGGTGCTCATCCTGAAGCCCCACCAGCAGCAGGAATGGCACATTGACGAAGATGCCCTCGACTACGATTTCCTTATCTTCCGCAACGACTTCATGCGTACGTTTATTGCCGACAAGTTCTTTGTCTATCGCCTGCAGTACTGCCAGCAGACCGACACGCCACCATACTTCATGGCAACAGCCGACGAACTGACGGAATACGAACGGCTGCTGAAGAAAATCCGCAGCGAACTGCGCCAGCCTGTAGCCGACAGCTACCATATCATCGTCAGCGTGCTCTACTATCTGCTGGCCGTCTTGAACCGACGCTATACCGAGACATATAGTCTGCCCTTTGAACTGCCGAAGAACCACTACGCTTTCCTGTTTGTGGAACTGATGGAGCAGCACATCCGCGACCTGCAGCGTGTGCAGGAATATGCCGACCTGATGCACGTCAGCCGGGTGACGCTTAACCAGAGCGTCATGGCGCAATATGGTGTTCCAGCCACCGTCCTGCTGAAGCAACGCCTGCTGGCCGAAATCAAGAACGGACTGTTGTTCAGCCACAAGACGGTCAGCGAGATTGCCTACGACTTCCACTTCTCAGAGCCTTCACATCTGATGCGGTTCTTCAAGAAAGCCACAGGCAAGACGTGTACACAATTCCAGCAAGAATACGAGAATGGAACGTTTGAATAACTCTTTTAGGTAAATTTCAATTTATGAAAGAATGGCTGTTTCTGATTGGTGCCATCTTCCTGGAGACGTTTGCCACCTCGATGCTCAAATACTCCGAGCAGTTTACTAAGCTGCTGCCCACCACCGCAATGGTTGTAGGCTATATGTTCTCGTTCTATTGCCTGTTGTGAGAAGGACATGTTCTATCGTTTTATGAATGATGGTAATATCAAGTGGCGCAAGCTGCTGTATGCTATGAATCTCCAGCTGCTGCGTAAGATCAGCCGCAGCACAGAGGCTAAGCATGACAAGCCTGTCTGCCTGATTATCGATGACACTGACGCTCCGAAGAGCGGACGTAAGAGTGAGCTCATCGGCAAGGTATTCTCTCACCTTGAGCACAAGAGCATCCTCGGTTACAAATGTCTGACGCTGCTTCTGAGCGATGGCATGAGCCAGTTGTTCCTCGATTTCTCGCTTCATGGCGAAGAGGGCCGCAAACCTGACAAGAAGCAGGGGCTGACGGATAGGCAGCGCAAAGCACGGTATAGCAAGGATCATAGCGGAGAGGCTGTCGAGGAACGCATCAAGGAGTACACGATGTCAAAGATTGACAAGGCCATCGAGATGGTGAAGTACGCCATCAAGCGCGGCATCCGATTCGACTATCTGCTCATTGACAGCTGGTTTACCTGTGCAGACTTTGTGAAACTCATTACCAGCCGACACATCAAGTGCCATCTGATTGGTATGATCAAATTGGGAAAGACCAAATACCACACCCAATGGGGCGACTTGACAGCCAACCAAATCATCAAGAAGCTCCAGAAGCAGGGACTCACCATGCACAATAGGACATTGAAGTGCACTTACTGCACCATAGACGTGAAGTTTGCAGGTACCACCGTGCGCCTGTTCTTCTCGAAACGAGGCAGGAGTGGGCATTGGAATGGATTGCTCACAACGGATCTCTCGCTCAGTTTTCTCAAAGCATATAGGACGTACGCTACCCGCTGGACTACCGAGGTGGCTTATCACGATTGCAAGCAACTGCTCGACTTCTGCAGATGTCAGAGCGTACACTTCTCTGCACAGATTGCCAGCTTCACGCTGACCATGATGCAGTACAACATATTTTGCACGGTGAAACGGTTTGAGGCCTACGAGACCGTCGGAGAACTCTTCCGCGAAGCCACTGCTGGTACTCTCGAGCTGTCTGCCTCGGACAGGATATGGGAACTGATATTGGACACCATTCTGGAAATCGCAGAGATGATCTCTGCCGATGCCAGCGAGCTGCTTTCTGCAGTTATTGATGCCAATCCTAAGTTCCATAAACTCTATCAAATGTATAAATTAGTCGCTTGATGAATGAATATTCACTTGCGAAAGTTCAGTATAATTATCTTTGCCGTCCAAAAAAGAGAGAGGTAGCTCGGTTTAATTGGATAAGGTACGGTTTAGTTTATTCCCATATTATATATCCATAACCTAAACTAAACCTTATATCTTCCGGCTATAATATATATTTGTTGCTCAGAAGGGACAGAATAAGAGCCTGGAGGGACACGAAGGGAGAAAAGTGTCCCCAGAGGGACAGATTTCGAAAAATGGCACAAAGGGACAAAAACAGGGACAACACTTTTTAACAACCCAATTTTGAGTTACAAAATGCACCGTTTTTTCGTCTGATTATAAAGATATACAAAGAACTGCAAAGATAAATGTACCTAAATGGACAGAAATT
Source organism: Prevotella sp. tc2-28 (assembly GCF_900107705.1). GTDB lineage: Bacteria > Bacteroidota > Bacteroidia > Bacteroidales > Bacteroidaceae > Prevotella. The sequence goes on along the minus strand of NZ_FNRE01000002.1, from coordinate 116,313 downwards.
GGAAGTTGCATTTCACTCGCTTCACAGAGAATACAAAAATGTGCAAAAATCCGTGTTAACGAATGTGAATATACAAAGAACTGGAAAATCGATTTTGCAGTTTTTTGCATTTTCTTTTTTTGACGGCAGTCATATTTGCAGATTTTTGTATATTTTCCGTCCCTCCTCCGTCCCTCGGCATAGTATCTGTCCCATATAATTGGAGGAATATGCGCTGATTATCAGCGACTTATATTTGCAGATTTTACATTCTGCGTCGGAAAGTAGATTCTGCGTGGGAAAGTAATGAAAAAGCCGCCGATAGTCACGATGGATTATCGGCGGCAGATGCAAAGAGGAACAATTACCAGGCTGCGTCGAGCACTTTGCCGACCTCAGCGAAGAGATTGTATCAGACGCACTTTCCTGCGATTGTCTGACGGCCTTACGGCGAAGTGGAGCCAATAGCCGCCCTTGGGCGAGCGTTCGATGAGGAGTTCATCGAAGTCCTCGCGGCTCTCATCGCTGATGTCGAGCAGGATGACGGAATATCGGAGGGCTTGCTCCATGCCTGCGACACGAATGTCTGCGGCGCAGCCTGTCAGGTGGTTTGAGCCTTTGGCACCGCCTATGGCCTTGTTAACTGCCTCACTTCGATAGCTACTGTTGATGATGATGGGGTCATCGCCCTCGCCATAGCGACGGTTCCACTCGTCGCGCAGCATTTCCAACCAACTACAAAGCCTACGAAGATTCTCGATATGTACGTGCGAAGGGATGTTTCCATCAGGTGTCTTCGCACTCGTTTTGCACATCTCAGCGAGCGTAAAATGCTCGCTGAGTCGTGCCTGTTTGTTGATACTTACTTCTGTCATAATCTCATGTTTTTTTGATTTTCCTAATGCAACTGTGTAACTGCGTCACAGCGTCGTCAGAGCATCACAGTGCCAGTCTTCTTATACCTGGCTTTGGTGGTGCCGTTCTCCACGAACTCTTCCACCTTTTCAGCCAGGCGGTCTTTCATCAGGCGGAACACCCGGGCGCGAGCCGACGTGTTGTTCTTCAGCCCAAAACAGCGCATCACATCCTCTGTCGTAAACTCCTCCGGCAGTCGTGCAAAAGCCTCGAAGGTCTTTTGTCTGCGTTGTACGTTCACGCTGGCGTCCTTCAACTTGTTGTCGAAGTAGTTCTCCGCCATCGCTCCGAAGTAGTGACGTTGACAGGCATACTGGATGTTCGTGATCAGCTCTGCCAGTCGCCAGTCCACCTCGTCCGTCTCGAACTCGCCACACCAGTAGTCACCGTCCTGGTGCATCTTGTCCCAGTGGCGCATCACGATGAACGGAGCAGAGAAGTTCAGGCCATGATAGGCACATCGTTTCAGCAACATCTCGTCGGCTTTCGAGTCGTTGTCGGCAGCATCAGCCATGCGACGTGCCGTCCAGTCGTAGAGCTCGTCCACTATCTTCTGCACCGTCAGCTCACCCTTCATCCTGTCCAGCTTCTCAGCCCATTCCTTCAGTCGGTTGTCACTCTCGTAGTCCACCGTCAACTCACGCGTCATCATCTCGAAGTTGGTGGCAGGCAACGGAATGCAGGTCAATCGCGTAGCCAGACCAGAACCGAAGTTCTGCTCGTTCACCATCTTCTTCAGGGCTATCGGCGTTCCGGTATAGATGAAGTTCCAGATGACGAAGAAGTTCTGGAGGATGCTGTCCACGTTCGAGTAAGCCTGACCGTCCTCCTCGTTGTGGAAGGCTTTCAGCTGCAAGGCCTGCTTGTCGATGTATGCCCCACCCTTCTGCAGCGACAGCGTGTTGTCCAGCTCCGTGTCGAAGGTCAGCATGTGCAACTGCATCAGCTCTCCGTCCACCTCCTCCACGGCGTTCACCATGTCCTGAATAAACTGGGCATTCGAGGTTCGAGCCGGGTGGATGCGAATCACCACCTTCGGCTTCTTCGGTTTCTCCTTGTTGGCACCCTTTGTGCGCATCTGCTCACGATAGGCATTGATAGCATCTTTTCCCACCTTGTCGGCTTCCACGATGGGCGATGCCAGCAACTTGAACAGTCGGGTGGCAAAGCTCTTACCACTGGCAGGATCACCGATGATCAGCGTCGAGTTGTTGAGTCTGCGGAGTTCCTCCGGACGGTGGTAGAAGCGGTAGGTACAGCGCGTCATGAGCGTCATCAGCAGACCGCCACCCACAAACAATGCTGCCGGATACTGGTTGCGCTTCAGTCCCTTGCAGATGTCGCGCAACAGGGGGAAATCGTCGAACATCGACTCTATCTGTGCACCCCAGTCCCACAAGCGTTGGTTGATGTCGGACTCAGCGGTGAGAGGTGAGAGGTAAGAGGTCAGAGAAATGTTCAAGCCCTGGAGGGTTTCGCGCATCATTTTGCTCAGTCCTTTCACGGGTTCCTTGCAGGCCGAATCGACGATGCTGCACAGTTCCTGTTCGTCCAGTCCCAGCCGTGGCATGATCTGCAGCAGCAGAGCCTTGTTATTGTCGCAGATAGCCCTCAGGTTCACCGCCAACTGGTACAGCTTCACGTTCCGTTCACCCTCCTGCGGCACACCCCCATTATGCGTCCACCACGCATCGATGATCTCACTATAAGGCACCCCCTTGAACGATAGAGGACCCACCTCCGTCCCCTCCCTGTGATGGAGGGGCGTAGATAGTTTTTGATCTTGAGTCTGACCACTCCCCTCACTAACAGGGAGGGGCTGGGGGTGGGTCTCTTGTGAATGACCGTCTCGATATAGAGCAGTATATCGCTCTGCAAACGCCTTGTTCTCATAGGTGAACAACTCCTTGTCCAGATACAGGATATCCGACTCTTTGCAGATGAACGACATGCGACTGGCGTCCTTGCAACTCTCGTCCACCTCCACGCCCAGCAGCTTCGCCATCTGGTGCTGGTTGTCAATCAGGTTACCCCATTCCGTGCGTGCCTTGAACACGATCTTCAACCCATGTCCGGAGGGTGTGATGTAGATGAGTAAGATGGACCCCCTCTTATCCCCCTGCAAGGGGGATGCAAATAGTTCTGCGTGCTCTTTTTGCCACTTGACAAATAGCTCACGTGGTGGCAGCATCATATTACTCCCCTCACTAACAGGGAGGGGCTGGGGGTGGGTCTGCTCCCCCACATGGTCCACGTCCATCACCACCAGTCCCGTCAGTCTCGTAGCACTCTGCTTGCGCCAGGCACCCGTCTTGCCACTCTTCGACGTGGTGTCGTCGAATATAGCCTGGAAGATGAAGGCAGGCAGTTTGCGCTTCAGGGCAGCATCACCCGTCTCTCTGAACTGATCGATATGCTCATTCCATTGTGTAGCCCTGACGAGCGCATAGAACTGCGCTTCGTCAATGGGCAACGTAGGATTATTGAAATTCTTCTGATAACAAAACATATTAGTTTACCGTTTACTGTTTACCGTTTACTGTTTACCGTTTACTGTTTACCGGTTATTCTTGCGTCCCTTCGGTAGCAAGCGAGCAGAGCTCGAGCGGTTTATTGTTTAAATGGTTTCTATCAGTTCTTTGTCAAGCAAGGATGTCTTGGCTTCCTTCATCTCTCGGTCGATGATGCTCAGGATGCGGGGCAGTCCCAGCTTCTTATAGATGCTCAGGAAAACCTTGTACTTCTCCGGCGACTCCTTCACCCAGCCCATCTCCAGCTGATGCACCAGCTTGTCCTTGGCCCGTTGCTTCTTCGTCTTGTGCTTCCAGTCGTCAAATGTTATAACACCTGTTGCCAAAGCCTTTTTCATCTGACCTGGAACACTCTTACCACTCATGAGGCGGATATATGCCTCTTCTGAAATGTCAATATTAATATTAATTATCATAATCGATTCGAATTTGTGAGCTATCAGGAGAAAGCGAAGATTTTAGTTTGAGCTCAATTCCGTACGTACACATTTTCTCCGCTCATGCCTTCGACTCGGTTATTGGTTATTCTTGCGTCCCTTCGGTAGCAAGCGAGCAGAGCTCGAGCGGGTTATTGTCCAAAGCTTCTCTCAGTGTCAGTTCACTGGTCAGCAGGAAGAGGAACTTCTCCTGGGCATCGGCAAAGCCTACCGACTCCAGCATCTTCACGATCTCTGCCACGGTGGATGACAGTCCCATCAGCGCCACCAGCGAGGGGTGTTCCACATGGGTATGCTGTCCCATTACATGCATCAGATCAATCATCAGCTGCTCTGATTCCTTCACTACGGCTTCCGCCTCCATGAACGCAGCATTCGTGCGCATCTCGTTCTTGTCTTTTTTCATTGTTGTTTACTGTTTAACGATTTTTTTTTTATCAAATCTCTGACACATCACCTTGAACATCGTTCGTTGCACTTCGTGATCGAACAAATACCTGTCACCCGTGTGCAAATAGTCCATCAGTGCGCCAATCATCTCCACCTGCCTGTCCGTCGTGTTGAACTCCAACATCTTGTTCGTCTTGACGTCCAGTGATTCTTCGCCCGTCCACTTTTTCAGCAAGTCGCGCATCGTTCTCAGACAATGGTCTGAAATGTCCGTCTCTTCCTCAGCCTTACGCTCCCATATGGCGCATTTCTGCCTGGCCTGATTCAGAGCCGCTTTGGTCTGGTTTAAAGCTTCTTGAGTTTCTTTCAGCTGCTGCTTGGTCAACTCCAATTCATTTTTCTCTTTTTTCATTTCTTTTTTCATTTCTTTTGAGTTTTAATTCGTTGCAAAGGTATGTTGTTTTCTCGCTCGTTTTCTGGTCAGCCATCGTGGTTTCCGACAATCCTTCCGACAATCCTTTATTCCTTCCGAGATGCTTCCGGGTTTGAGCACCGATTCCTGTTGAAAGCCAGCAGAAACAGTCTCACGATGTTGATTCTCCTCTTCCCTTCGACATCACTGGGGCCATCGCTGAACGTCCATTCGGGATAGTGTCCGCCTATCGTGTGCAAAGTGTCGTAGAGTGTTGTCTTGCCAGGTGTCTTTTCGATACCCAGAAGCTTCAAGTATGCGATATAGTCCAACGGCGAGTAGAAGAAGGGAGCACCCTTCAGCAATTCCTCATTCATGGCTGCCATGATGTACGAATGATCACGTGGGAAGCGTATCACCTTGCGCTTCTCCAGTTCGCTGATGGCTCTGGCAAAGCTTACATCCATGCTTGTAGCCATCTGTTCACCATCCGTTTCCACTACATTCACATCATGACAAAGCCGGAGCATTCCCAACACATGCTCATAGGCACTGTCGTCTACGTTCAAAATAATCTCTTTCATCTTTCCGAAGCGTTGTGAGATGTGACAGGCGTACGTACTTTCCTCATGAGACCTCACAATCTCGGATTAATACTGTGTGATCTTTGAATCACACGGCAAAGGTAATGCTATCTTTTCAGCATAAGGCATAAAAAAACTGGTCATTCCTGAACGACCAGAAATGACCAGAAAATGTAGGGGTAAATAGGATTTCAGCGGGCTATCAGGCTCCTGAAGATATCAACCAGCGACCAGAACTGCTGTTCATCGGCATATTTGTTTTTCGTGGGATCAGTATAGTCACTGAGCGATGTCTTCGAAGTTCGCTTAAAGCCAAACTCAGAACCGTACTCAGCCCATGTCGGGCGACGAATGGCACCTGCCTCCATCGCTGCACGCAAAGGCATCAGTATGTCCCTGGGCTTTTGTTTTCCGTCAGATAGTTCGTGCAGACGTCCTACCACCTTGTCGGCACACGCTGGACTAATGACAAGCTTCTTGAAATCCTCCGACTGAGCTTGCTCGACCGCCATCTGTGCCCTTGCCTCCTCGATGCTCTCCATTATATGCGCCATCGTATCCTGGGGATCATGTCGAAGGTGGGCTTTCACCTTGCCGAGGAATCGAACGTTCATGGTGCCATCAATCCTACGCGCTTTATATTTCTTGTTAGAGGGTATCAGCCATTGCTCACCGTTCTCTGCCAGGTAATAAGTCTTCAGAGTCCGTTCACCGTCAATGTCAGCCAGGACAATATCGTGGCTGTGGTATTCAGGCACCATCTCCATCACCAGCAAATCGCCAGGCATGATGTTCGCTCCAATCATGGAATCGCCTTTCGCACGCGTACAATACGTATCGTTTGCACCCAATATGTCGTCAGGCATCATCATCCAGACTGCCGGCACATCGCCAGTATCCTTCGGAATACCGCAAGAAACGGGCGCATCAAAGAAAGGCACTGGTGTGTTAAACACCATCCCTTCCATATCCGACTCGTTCAGCAAATAAGCCTTGCCCGTCTTTTTTATATGCAATCCCGACATAGAATTTGGTTTAAGCTATTGTTACGTTATAGGTATGCCATTGGCAAAAACTGGCTGCAAAAATACAAAATAATAATGGCCTGACAAAACGCCAGACCACTTACTTTTGTTTAATAATCGTTAAATCCTTTAGTACACTCAATCCCACCCTTCATCCATCATACATCACATGTCACCCGTCCCTGTGGCATGTCGATAAATTATTTCTTTGTTTTATTTGCTTGATTAACGATTTTATTGTATCTTTGCATTTGAATATAAGATTCAAACGCGAGAACAGGCTCAGCACTCGACCTGCACTGTCCTTGCCGCTGATATTTAAGAAAAGATGGATTATGACATTTCTCAACCAGTTCCACAAGGAAGTAACGGAGCGCAAGATGCGGAAAATAGCCGCATCGCAGCAATCGCCAATGAGCTCGAGCGACTTTGCACAATACATGAAGCGCAATCTGGAGATAGCCAACAAAATGTAAGTCGTTTCGAGACCGAGCAACGTGCCGCTGAACAAATGGCTAAAAGCCAGGGTTTCTGGATCCCTATGATGGATGTCTTCAATCTTGGTGTTCCTGGTCCAAGCGGCAACGAAAACGACACATACGTTGGAGAGAAAGTCATTTACAAAGTCAACAACCTGCTTAATAGTGGTAGTATTATTGGATTGTTGCACAAGGTCATGATGCACAATATTCTTTTCCCAGATACCGCTTATTCCTTTTATGGCTTTGCTGGGTTTGATGGACGCACCATCCAACCTGTTATTGTACAACCCAGAATAGCCGATGCTCATCCTGCCACAAAGATTCAGATTGACACCTATATGGCTGCCCTCGGTTTCGAGAAGACAACTCAAGATGGCTGTTTCAGAAACAGCCAATACGAGGTTTGGGATGTTTTACCTCGTAATGTTCTCGTCGATGACGAAGGAGACATCTTTGTGGTCGATGCAGAAATCAAGCATATTACTTCTTCCATCACTTAATCCCACCCTTCTTCCACATCAGTCACAGGCAAGGTACTTGTCGGGGTACTTCGGGCTGTCAGTTAAACCTTCCATTTGTGCTCATTAAAGTTTGTCGATAAAGTTCTTAACATGGCTATATCGGAATGCGTAGTCATATCTCTCTGACAAAGGCGAAAGTTCATCCTCAAGGAATTTTTCTGAAGGGATACCGAATAAGGATATAAGGGACTGAAGGGCTTGAAGCACACGATTCTTCAAATGCTCCTCTTTCCAAGTCGCATTTCTATAGAACAATGAACCGAAAAGCAAAGCATACTTCATGGTACGGTCTGTTTTCTTTTTAAAGTCTTCATCTTTGAATGAAGGTTTACCCATTGAACGGCAGAAGCCTGCAAAACGCTCTAGTGCTTCAATCCCGTCAACACACATACTCCTATCTAAACTGTCGTATAACTGCTTTTGGCAACTGCTTCTATAGATAGGGTCTATTTCATCAAATTGGTATTTATGTCTGTTGAGATAGCATATTTCAACAGAAGCAAACATGGATAATGAGAAGAAGTTCAAGTCATCCTTAGTTACGAATTTGAAAACAGATTTGTTGAGCTGTTCTGTACGCTTAGTAATAAGTTTAGAATAGTTTGACAAGACAGAACTAGACAACTCTCCATAACTTTTGATGGTCTTTTTCGATACAGAAATTTCTTCATACTCAACAATCTCTCTATCGTTGCTTGTTTCAGCTTTGCCTTCCTCCTCTTCATCAGTTATGGCGTCATCAATCGAACGAATCTTCTTTCTGATACTTTCTTCAATACATTCTATTAAGCGAGAAGTTCTATCAACAAGAATCGATCTGTGGCTACGAACTTCATCATTGTCATAAGCAGCATTGTATTTTATATCTGGTAATGATTTATCCCTCGTACGTTCTTTGCTTGAAGCAGTAACCTTTCTGAGTTGTTGATTATCATCTGTTTCATTAACAAGATCCCACATAATATCTGTTAGCATGTCTGCGACCTCTAAACCGTCATATCCTTCGTTTTCAATTCGTGAGATAAATCTGTTCAGGCTCCTGCTCGTTTGAGAAGGATTTGTTATTTCAAGATTGGCAATATTATTAATGAATACCTTGTTTGACAAACACTCTCCATTAGATGTAGCAATATAACATACTGACAAATCCTGTGCAAGTTTTGCTTCGACATAGCATCGCTCGTTTTCAATGGTATCTATTTTACAAATAGCCATGTTGTAACCATTATCAATTGCAACAAAACAATCTCCAGGAATTACTTGGTCACAGAAAATGGATAGCCTACCACTGTCATACTGAGCAGACAACACCCTATATTTTCTATGGTCATCATCAGTGCTGTCGGCAACAGCACGTTTCATATCCTTGACCTTAAAATCAATCTTCTGCTTGGTCTTTAAACCCAGTTCACTCATGAAATCAGTATTCGATGAAACATAGATAATACCAAATTCATCATTGATACCTCTGTTCTTGATTGTTCCTAATCCGGCAATAGTCGCATTGGCACTACCAATAACACAAAATTCCTTGTCAGATGTCTTAAAATGTATAATTTTGGCATGAAGCTGTCTGTCATATACCTTAAAGTTCATCTTACCTCTCACAGTCTCCTCAAAATCGAAGAAACTTATTCTTTTATTCTCAGGCATTTTGCATGGAGGGAGTGAACATGTTCGATGTATCAAAACATCGATTTTTGCATTGGTACATAATTCTGCCAATGTCACTAAAGAATCACCATTCTCGTCGAAGAAAGGACTAACAACTGTCACATTCTGCACGTCCTGAAGAGGGACAATATCGGTGATTTGTTTTAAATAGCTTGATGAATCGTCGTTGTAAAGAAGTGCTGCGTACAGTCCACTTTGAACATTACATAACCTATGAGGTACAACATGATATGTGGGACTTAACATCGTGCAATTTTCTGGAATCTCACGAAGAATACGATTATTATCAAAAGAAACGAATTGATTAGAGAATCGATATAGATATCGCCAACACTCTTCTATTAAGGGACGATGAGTATCGTTGTTGCTATCAACCATTAAACCAGTAAACGTTTCATGGTTTTTGCCATGACCAGTTACCGTCAAATTACCTGTACCCAAAACGATGAGAACGGAATCGTCACCAACAAAGATATTTATTTTGGGATGGAATGCGCCTTTTGAGCTAATGCCTTGTATGCTGTATTCTCTGCCTATTCCCTTCATGAAACGGGGATTGACATACTCCATCTCCTTTTCCAGTTGATTCGCATCTGCTAAAACATTAATGCTACATATTTGTTTTCTATGGAGCATGTTTACCAGATGTCTATCAAAATGAATCAGATCAATAGCATACGTCGTCAGAACTGCGGAGTGAAACTTTCCATTTTTTCCACCGCTAGGAATATCTGTAAATATATGATGCTCAATCATTGCCATAGTTCTGAATATAATTGTATGCTATATCCGTTAGCTGCCCGTCAGAGTCGATGTAGCTTAAATCCTGTAGGAAATTATAGAGAGAATCGATACGGGGACTAGTAGCAGTTGGATAACGTATTTCCACTAAAACGACCCTTCCATCTTCAAGAATAAACTTTCGTAGGTCGGTATCTGTATTGCCCATCTTACTAATAGCAATAATAGTATGCTCCTGCATGATTTGGTGTACAATGGAAACTATATACATATCAACAGACTGTTTAGAGTGAAGCAGCACATAAGATTTAAGCCCTTCACTTAATATACCACGCTGGCGAGTCAGATCATTTTCATTTTGAAAAGCCAAGATGCTTTCTTTGTTCAGCTCATATTCATTTTGTAATCTAAGCAATAGCCCCAACGATTGAACTGCTGCCTGAGTATAATCCTTTACATAGATAAACTCCTTCAGTTTATCAAACATCTCTTCGATTTTGCCATTTACATTCTGCTTCCACTCTTCTATTGAAGTATATTTCTTTTGTTCATCCATATATGAAAGCATTCTCTCTTTGATATCCTCCACAAGAATCTTCATCGACGGATTATACAAGTCGTATAATTCATTAAGAATTAAGCAAAAAACGGACTCAATGCAATAATGAAATGCTTCACACAAATAATAGAAATACCAGCCAAACGAGGCATCGTATTCATCATCTTTATCTGCATTCAAAAAACGGTGCTCGACAAAATCATTAACAGTGATGCCTTTATCTAAATCTTTCAGCATCAAAAGTACAGTCTCGCGACGCAAAGAAGAACCGTCATCATCCTGTTTTGTAAGCAAATGATTGAGAGCAACCCATTCTGCCGAGTTTACTACTATTCTGTTCAGGCCTAAAAGTTGTAATTCTTCTATTTCTTCTTCTGCTAAGCTACCTTCTACAATACAATCAATGAAAAGGTCTCTGGCATCTTTATCTACGCTTTTACTAAAGGCAGAAGCCAAAGCTTTTCCTTTGTCTCGAAGATAAAAACGGCCTTCTTCTATCTTGACCAGTTCATAATAAATGAGTGATCCTAAATAGTACTGGCCAAAAGCTCCAGTTTGGTAAGTCCAATATTTATCTTCTGAGCCATAATCACCACCGTCTGCCAAATTATAAAGTCCTTTTTCAATGAGCTTATACCTTTCCTGTGATACAAATAAGGCACCAACGACAGAACCGACATTCTGATTCTTCATGATAAGTGCCATAGCCAGTTCAGCCCGACGTATGAAATTGTACTGGTGAATTTCTGTTTGTTCCTCCGTTTCTAATTTGTCATATTCGTTAAGGAGCCAACAATATAGACTATAATAACGGATGTGACCCGTAAGGTTTGTCATGCCAGGCAACAACCTACTATAGGTCGCAACAGAACTATTCTGTATTCCCATTGGGTCACGCCCCCCCTTGAAGCCATCGTTAGTGGCCCAAAAGGGTGAAGTTATATCAGACTGCTTATATTGTGGCATATTACTCTTAGTTTAAATTAATCCCACCCTTCTTCGTCGTTATTCTCCATAAAGCGACGCATGCCGTTGTCATCCATGTCATCCTCGGATGCAGGGTCGAAGCCTCGCATATTGTCCGAGGAACTATGAACCCTTGAGGAACCAGATCTACTGCTGACGCTCGCAGGACTGGAAACAGTTTCTTTTTCTGCTTCATCCTTGAGTGTTTTCTCACTATCCAAAGAATCCTCCAGCTCTTTCTGATAGCGATCACCCCACCCCTCTTCCACGTCAGTCACAGGCAAATCACTCTTAGCCTTATTGCCGCAAGACAACAAGAGCACTACAGCTGTCAATATCAACCAACGATTCTTCATATTCTTTCAGACTTATTTTCTCCATGTAAAACCACATCCCTGGCCTCACAAGTGCCATCATCGAAGACTATGTGACAATGGTACCTGTCCCTGGTGTCACCTACGCAGATATCGAAATTACCTGATGGATCTCTTTTACGAAATCCTTTAGATTCATAAAGTGATCGCCAAAGGTTACTCGCCAGTTGAGGGCCTTCAATGGATATTCCATGAAGTTCTTCACTTCTATATCTCCATTGACACTCACATAGTCGAGAATATTCTTCAGATATCTTTCCTGTTCAGATGTCAGGTTATTGTCGTTGATGAAGTCCTGATATATCTGCAGGGCTTTCTTCCTGTCTATGCCATTGACAACACGGATGAATGCTGCCACATTTGACTGATAAGGATGTCCTTCTGCCAACTTGTCAAACTCTTCGCGAGTACCAAGATCTTCAAAGAAGACACGCTCCAGTTCTGCGAAATCACTTGCTGTCAACTGCTCAAACTTCTGTATCTTCTGAAGTGTTGGATTATCAGTATTCATTGCCAGATAATCAATCACTCTTTGCTTGTAAGATTTACGAATAACCACATCCACTCCACCTTCCTCAACCTCGTAAGGGTCTTCGATGTCGATAATAAATTTCTCTGTCTTTCTTGTGCCTTCAAGCAACTTGATCAGGTCTCTCAATTCTATCCTTACATGTTCAAGGCTGTCAAGTGATTCATTATCCCAGAATTGTGGCTGCTGAACCAATCGTATAGTGTCTATTCGCTTCATTACAGCAGGTATAGAGCCCTTCTTCTCCAGATGGGCAGCAACGTTTACAACCACCTGTCTGAACTGCCCCACACGAACTGTAGAGTCAATATGAGCCAGCTGAAGATGCAACATTACGACATCAAATTTCTTTGCCGATTCATCATCATCATCTTGTGGTATCAGCTTTCCTATTTCCTTCAAGCGCAACACATCTACATCAGAGATATAGGTCCATTTTTCCTTATCTCTGAATGGCTCTATGGTGTTCCAATACGGACGGGCATCCTTACGTTCCTTTACTATGCCGTTAACCTGCCTGTGCAGTAATGTCTTCAGGTCATCATGCATCTTCTTGTCAAATGCCTTCTCTTGATGTTCTGCACTTTGCAGTTCCTTGGCTATGTCGAGACGCAGAGAGAAGAGTCTTTCTGTCAGCGACTTGCTGTTTGAAGCATCTATGCCATCAGGCTTCTTGGAGAAATAATCAAAGTTGCCACACCAGTCAAAGATATAGAAAAGTTCCTTGTCCTTTCCCTCTCCGAAGATGTTAGGACAAAGGCGAGTGCCTCGACCTATCATCTGCTCGAACTTGATCTTCGACTTCACAATCTTAAAGAAGACAAGATTCAGTATCTCTGGCACATCAATACCAGTATCAAGCATATCCACACTGACAGCTATTTGTGGCAAGCTATCAGCAACCTTGAATTTGGCTATCAGCTTGTCATGATACTTCACCTGATTGTCTATCAACTGACAATAGTCAGCACCACGATTTGAATATAGCGCATGGAAACGCTCTACTATTCGCTCTGCGTGCTTGTGATTATAGGCAAAGATAATCGTCTTTCCTATATCTTCACCACTCTTAATCTTCAAGCCCTTTTCCATCAGTTCTGACAATACATTGTCTATCGTATCATCATTGATGAGATAGCGGAAAATCTCGTTTCCTTCAATGTCACGATGGTATTCCTTTGTAGGGTCTATACCCTTAAGCATCTTCTCGTAATCCCAGACCTTTTCCAACTCCTCCTTTTGTTCAGGCGTCAGCTCGTCATACTTGATACCATTGTTTATCATTTTCGAGTTATGGCGCTTTGCCTTGTAAGACACAAGGTAGCCATCGTTTACAGCCTCATCAAAGGTATATTCAAAGTTTGGCTCGTTCTCCAGTTCCAAGAGTCTGAAGGTGTTCTTGTCTATCTCGTCACGAGGCGTTGCCGTCAGACCTATCAACAGCGAATCGAAGTATTGGAAGATGGCGCCATACTTGCCGAATACGGACCTGTGGGCCTCATCGATGATAATCAGGTCAAAATGCCCCACACTGAACTTCACATCATACTCGTTGATGTAGTTCACCATTGTCTGGTATGTAGAGAACACAAAACGTGCATCCAAGTCTGGCTCATCATCATCTGACAGTGATGTCATCGACTCACTGGGCAGCAACTTTTCAAAGTTCCCCCTGGCCTGTTTCACCAGTTCTGTTCTGTCAGCAAGGAACAGTACTTTCTTTATCCAGTTGTTGTTGGAAAGCAGCTTACAGAGCGAAATACTCACACGCGTCTTACCTGTACCTGTTGCCAATACCAGCAATCCTCTGCGATGCTTCTTGTTGAGCCATTCCACAAGGCTCTTGATGGCTGTCTTCTGATACGCTCTGTCCGTAATAGTCTCATCAATGGTCAGGTCTTTAATGTCAGCCCTGCCACGTTTCTGCATCATATACTCCAAGTCATCATGACTATGAAATGATATCACGTCACGGTCAGGATACCCCAAACCGTCAATCACCTTGGTCACATAACCATTAGTATAGTATATGACTGGGCGAACACCATATTTCTTTTCCAGACAATCTGCATACAGTATTGCCTGTTCACGCCCCTTTCCTGCATTCTGTATGGTGCTCTTTGCCTCTATTACTGCCAAAGGCTTTCCACCCTTGCTAAACAATACATAGTCGCAATAGCCCTTACCGCTTGGGGTTGGCATTCCTTCCACCTCTACCTCAATACAAGCCTTTCCGCCTTGTATATCACCCTTTACAGTCAGGATATCCCACTTTGCTTCATTCAGCATATAGTCGATGAGACATCTTCTTGTGACAGCCTCGCTGGCGAGCGATTCCTTGGGTGTCTCTACAGGCTTGGTTGGATGGTCAACAACCTCCTTCGGCACGCTATCCACGACGTCAGGAGCCACCTGTGGTTCATCCGTTGTGATAGGCTGCATTCCTGGGAAGGCTTGTGGTATGAGCGTCGCATCAAATGCCATCATGCTCTTGATGGCCTTCCACCGATACAGGAAACCTTCTACCACATAGAAAAGAGCCCTCAGACAGATAAAGGCATCGTTCTTCTTGATCTCCTGCCCACTGATATGTGAGGCATGGTTGCCAAACTTCTTGACGGTATAGATATTCTTCTCAAACTCCCAGTCGTAATTGATGAAAGCATTCATCTCTGGGCGTTTCAGCATATCGTTCAGTGACTCCTTTTTCTCCACATTCGCTGATGTCATAGCGAGGTGGTTCTTCACCAGCCATTCCAATGCCTTGCGGGCATTAGAGGCGGACTCTTCAGGAAAAGAATTCTGAAATATTTCTGCCTTATCGCAATAAGCATGCAATTTGCTGAAGCTCGGAATATGCTGAGCTAAGAGCTGGATAAAGTCAAAATTCTTCATAGTACTGTGATATTAAATAATATAGTAACCACCATTCTTTGGGGCGCCACGAAACGCTATCCTTTTTGTGTCGGATAACGACTTCAGATGTCTTTGGATTGTCCTGAGGCTCTTCTGCAGCATTTCTGCTATGGTTGGAGCGTTTAACCCAGGATTGTTCTTGATGGCATCAAATAGTAGCTCGTCTAAATTTACACCGCCATTTACAGTATCATTTACACCGCCATTTACACCGCCATCAGTCAGAAGGCGCAGTAAGTCCATCTGTGTGGCAATTATTCGTTCAGCAATGAAATCTACAAAAACATTGGGAGTCTTATGCGATGCTTCAAGTGCCATCACATATTCATGCCGCAAAAGGGCAGGAATGAGTGCAATGGTGTATTCTCCTCTGATAAGGGCGAGATTAAGGATGAGTCGTGCTACTCGCCCGTTGCCATCAATGAAAGGATGAATAAATACAAATTTCTGATGGGCAAGAGCAGCAAACTCCGGAGTGGGCAGCCGATGCTCATTGTCGTTGAACCACTTCACGAACTTCTTCATGTCGCTCTCTATCCTTGCAGGGGGAGAGACTGCATACTGACTGCCGCTGATGAAGACAGGAACAGTTCGATAATGCCCTGCTTTCTCATTGTCTATTTTCTCATAGAACAATCTATGCAATTCAAGAATATCCGTTTCCTCCAATGGTTTGGTGGCGGCAAGCGTATGAATATAGTCATAGGCATGAGCATGCCCGACAGCTTCATATACATCACGCAGTGGCTTTCCCTCAATCGTCAAGCCGTCTTCTATCACTACCTTAGTTTCTGACTCTGTCAGGCTATTGCCCTCAATGGCGTTGCTGGTGTAGGTAAGACCTATACGATAATAGTCTCTGAGCGACTTTAACGTCTCTTCAGGCAAAGGTCGCATAGCTATCACCCTGTCTCGCAATTGTTCTGCAGTATGCAGCAATTTGGAGGAAATATATTGTTTCATATCGATTACGTTTTAGTCAAACCAATACTGCATTCGTGATGCCAACAAAGTCTCAAGGTCTTTTATAGTAGAACTAATCTGCGCTTTCTGCTGCTCTATCAACTCTATCCTCTTTGCAAATTCTTGCTGGAGGGAGAGAGGGGGAAGAGGACATTTTAGAGTTCTTAATGTGCCCAAAGCAACAAACTTTTGAGTTCCACCTTTATTTAAAGAAAGAAGATACTGTTTATATGAATCATTATCTAATAGTGCTTTTACATAAACATTCTTTACTAAACATGATTCAGGAAATTTAATTAAGGCTACATTTTTTACACAGAATTTCAAATTATTCTTGTGAACAATGATAGGCTTTCCAATTGTCCCAATCATTCCCATAATAATATCACCCTCATCAACATAAGAGCGCTTATTTATGGAATCATAATCTTCCTTACTAATGTAATTTACATTGGCATAATCTATAATGTCGCCTTGTATATTTTTGGACGTTATAAGGAAATATTCACTTTCCGATAAATATTGAGGTGAGTCATGAGTTCCATCACGAACATCACATACTTCCCCTAACTTCCTCACTTCCCATCCTTTTTTGTTTTCGATGGGGTCACCAAACATCTCATAGAATATGCTTTGAGCAAGATTGTCGAGGTCACTCAACTGAGCCTTCTTCAGACTTATCAGCTCATTAATCTTATCCAACTCCGCAACAATAGATAGCTGAACTTCAGCATTAGGAATAGCAATATCTATCTGTAACAAATCAGGAACTTTTAGATTTTTCTGAGCGAGGCCACGACCTAAGTGGTATATTTTATCATTTGAAGATAAAATAAATGTATCTAAATAGTTTTGTAGCAAAAGAGGTTCTTTGGATTTTATTGTCAAACCACTATCATTCAGAAAGAATTTGCCTATAACTTTTCTTGTACATTTTTTGGACATCGCAAAACGTGACACTACTACTCTATTTTCTCGATTGTAAGTATCCATCATAAAAGTTGCTCCTCCACCACCATATACAGGATATATAGAACCACCATCTCGCGCCTGAACAACTCGAGTGCCATATTCTATTTCACAAACCTCTCCTAATTTTTTATATGTCCAATTCTCTCTCATTCGGTTTCTCCGTTGGCTTCTTTAAACTCTGCAATCCACTCTCTTACTTTTGCCTGTAGCAAATCCTTGTCTGGCAAATAAAGCTGATATTGCGTAGCATAAATTCTCCAATTAGAGCAACAGCGTTGCCCCAATTGGAATTATCTTTATTATCAGAAGGTTCTTCCCAATTCTCCAATTGTGGCAATGGTGTTGCCACAATTACAGCATTCTCGTATACTTGTATTTCGTTCTTCTGTGCCATAATCATTTCCCTTCCAACATCTTATACAGTTCACTATAACCCTTCAGATATTCTCCTTCTGTCTTTTCAAGACGAGTAAGGATGTCTGCAACGGGTTCGTACTCTACCTTCTCCCTCTCTATCTCCTTGTACTTGTTGATAGAAAGGTCGTAGTTGTTCTCGCGAATCTCTTCCACAGGAACAAAGAAACTCTGCTCCTTACGAGAACGTGACTCCTCTGCCTTCTGGTTATGGAAGCGAGCAATTACATCTGGAATATCATTCTCACTGATAGGACTTCGCTTATCGTCAAGACTGAAGCCATCGGCTTTCATGTCATAGAACCACACCTTGTCAGTGCCACCACTATTCGTCTTTGTGAAGACAAGAACGGCAGTACTTACTCCAGCATAAGGCTTGAATACGCCACTTGGCATAGAGATAACAGCCTTCAGCTGTTGATGATCTACTATCTCCTTACGAATGGCAATATGGGCCTTGCTGGTGCCAAACAGCACTCCATCTGGAACGATACTGGCACAACGGCCTCCTACCTCCAAAGAGCGGACAAACTGAGCAAGGAACAGCAGCTCCGTCTTGCTGGTATTGGCGTATGCAAGGATCTTCTTGTTTACATTACCCTTATCAAGGCTGCCTGCAAAAGGTGGATTAGCCATAACAAGCGTATAGCACGACTGGTCGTCATTCTGTTCTGACAGGGAGTCACGCCAAGCGAGGTTGGGACTGCTGATATCATGAAGCAACAGGTTCATAGCGCCTATGCGCAACATCGTCTGGTCAGTATCATAGCCATTGATCATGCTGGTCTTGATGTGGGCAATATCCTCACTGGCATAGAGGGATTCACCATAGTTCTCCTTGATATACTTCACTGCCTCTACAAGGAAACCGGCACTACCCATTGCTGGGTCGCAGATATAATCCTTTGGAGTTGGATTCATCATTTCGACAATCATGCGGATGATGTGGCGAGGAGTACGGAACTGACCATTGGTACCTGATGCCGCCATCTTGCCAAGGATGTATTCATAGACATCACCCATAGCATCGCGATTGTTCATGTCGAGGGCATCGACACCATCAACAACCTTGGACAGCGTGCGAGCATTGGGAATCAGGAATATGGCAGACTTCATATAGCGGCTATAAGCACTTTCCTCGCCAGTTCCGATATGCTTGATAAACTCAAACACGCTTTGGCGAACGAGCTTGAACATGTTGTCTGAGCCAAGATTCTTGAATACATGCCAACGAAGATTTTCGTATGGAACGCCCTTCTTCTCCTCATCAGAAACAGCCTCTGGATTCACCCATAGCTGCCCATCAAGGAATGTAGGATTCTGAATCTCAGCACCCCAATCACGAGCATTCTCTTCCTCCTGCAGCTGCTTATCATCGAGCAACTTCATGAAGAAGATATAGGTCATCTGCTCCAATACTGTTATAGGGTTCGTAATACCTGCCACAAAGAAGGTATCCCATATCTGGTCAATCTTATTCTTTATCTCGCCTGTAATCATATCTTCATTTTAAGTTAGTAATGCAAAAGTATAAAATTATTTTCGATTACGCAAAAATAACCTTGTTTTTTGCATCATTCAGTTTTACCTTCTTGCTGAAGGAGATGGTCACACCATCATAGACGGCAGACACATCGACACCCTTTGCGATGAGAGTGTCTATGAGGACACTGTCATGAAGTCCACGAATAGAAGTCCATGCACGACTGCCAACCTGCTGGTTGAACTCATCAATAAGAGACTCAACACTTCTCTTTGCCATGCTTTCTTGAAGCTCTTTATAATACTCAGCTGTAACCATATTTAGAATGTTTTTCTGTTTCTGGGTGCAAAGGTAATGACTAACTATGCAAGTTTTCTGCATCGTTCAGAAAGATTCATTATATCAATGCTCTTCCATGAACTACATTTTCGATTAGTGTTTGCCGATATTCTGAGAATACATTGCCTGCATTGCCAAGAACTTCCGCAACATTATCTATTTTTCCAATGACCTTATCCAGATAAGAAACTAATCTTAGCTGCTCATCAATTGTCGGAATCCAACATTTTAAATCTAAGATGGTCTTTGATACTAAAGATTTAATAGTAGAACCTTTGGCTTGTGACATCAATGCTTTCTCATACCCTTTTAGTAAATAATACAAATATTGTGGAACTACGATATCCTCATTGGCACACCTGATTGATGCGAGAGAAGGTGGCAAAATTCCTTCAATTCCTTTGAAAATTTCACCAGTGTTTGCACCTTTCACAATGACAAGTACATCTTGGTGCGTAGCACACTTAGTTTGAGGCGTTATGCTATAATGTTGTTCTTCATTAGACGGATTCCTTAAATAGGGGACTGAGAGAACAGGTAATCCTGATCCATTATCGGAGGGAACAGGTGGCCTATTAATTCCCCAAGTCACTTCTACGACTGCGCGCAAAGGAAATTCACGCCAATTCTGTGGAACGGAATAATTTTCCTTGAGATTTAGACTTTCTTCTATAATGCCTTTCATGGAAGAAATAGCGTCAATCATTTGGGCCATCTCTGATGAAGCATCCTTCAGCGATGGTATATCAATTTCTTCAGTCTGGAAAAATTCATTAAATTGAATGGCGAAACCTTTCTCTACGGAACTATAATCAACTGTTATTTCACCCTTAGCATAGGGTTGGCGTTCCTTTGCCACAAATTCATTAATATCTGTGTCAAGTGAGATGGTTACTGTTTCTTTCTTCTTTCCATCTTCCAGAAGATTTACTTCGTAAAAACCAAATTGTTCATTATTTACAATCTTGGACATTGGAGAGTTACTCCATGATTTATACAAAGAAACAGCAGTTTTTACAAAACCTTCACCAATAGATATGCGACTACCTTTTTCTTCTTGAATAGTCAAATCAATAAGGCAGACTCTTCCTTTCTGGTCCTGATTCTTTTTGTTAGAAAGTATCCATAAATATACAGGGATATTAGTTGCAGCAAGCATTCCACTTGGCAAAGCAATGATTGTTTCAACCAAATCATTTTCAAACATCCACCTACGTATACGAGACTCTCCACTTGCAGCATTTCCACCCCATAACACAAATGAGTTGGTAATGAATGCAGCGCGGCTACCCTTTACATCCATTTTTGAGAGAATATGCTCAATAAATAGAAATTGGCTATCAGTGACATTTGGCAGGCCAATATGGAAACGCCCCTTCACATCAAAGCTTTCATTCTCAATTCTTTCTTTAAAAGGCCTCCATTGCTGTCCCAAAGGCATATCGGCAACTATGTATTGGAAATGAGAATTAGGGAAGAAATCATCTGTTAATGTATTACCATACAACACCTGACTATTCTCGTTGCCCGAAAGAAGAACCAACCCCTTTGCTATTGCACATGGGAAAACAGCCAATTCTTGTCCGTTTAGGGATATGTTATCCTGATGTGTGACTATGGTTTTTGCCTTTTCTCCTGCTACTGCAAGCATGCTCCCGGTTCCACAAACAGGATCATAAATGGAAACGATATTGTTATTTTCACTACATACATTATTAGAAAATAGACATTCACCTATTAAGTTTGACAACTCTAAGGAACTATAGAATTGTGAAATTCTGAGTCCACCTACTAAAGAAAAAACAGACGATACAAGTTCAATAAATTCTTCATTATCTATTGTCGCATTTGACAAATCCATCTCTGAAAAGAGTTGGAATAGTTCAACAATATATTTTGATTGGCGGTATAAAATGCCCAGATTCTGTTGAAACTCCATTCCAGCTAATATCTCTTGTACGTTCTTACTGAACCCCTGAAGGTATGTATTTAGAACGACCTCTATAGAATTATTTGCAAGCAAGATGTTACTTACGGTATATCCAGAATAATTATAGAATGAATAACCACCTGATATATCTCTAAGCTTTTTGTCCAATGTCTCATCGCTTAACCTTTCATAATTCTTCTGATAGAATTCTTGGCTCTTCTCTGCATACTTTCCTATTAAGCAATCGATACGACGCAAGAAGGTAAATGCAATAACAACCTGTTGCATCTGCATATCCGGCATTACACCTCGAATATGGGAACACACCTGCCAGATTTTTGAACTTGTTATTTTTATATTTTGTTCAATTGCCATACTTCAACTATAAATCATTCTTTCTTATTTGTTTCGACTGCAAAGTAATTATTCAGGTTTTTTGCATAGTCCCTTTTTATTTCATTACAGATTTCACTAATCTGTTTTGTATTTCTGAAAAAATTACTTTTTTATTATCAATTGCTGATTTGGGACATATACCATCTATACTATATTCGTACATGCAAGTTTCCAAATGTTTAGTACCATAAGAATTTATATAACTAATTCCATTTACTAATATAACATGGTTTTTGATGGGTCTATCATTGTTATCTATGATTCCTTTTGAAAACAATGAATCCCAATTTATCGTTTGGCTACATATACTTTTATCTCCACGAAAAGCTTTGAGGTCTTGTTCTGTTCTTATTACATGATAATTTGTAACAACTCTTCTGTTATGAGTTTTTTCATACCCTTCAGCCCCATATGGAATAGATACTACTTCAACTCTTATGTTATAGGAGTCCCTAAGACTTTTTATTCTGCCTGCGAGTTTCTTTGCAATCTTATTAAAGGAAATTGGACATGTACGACCTGTTTTATCCAGTTTCCAACTAAATAGGATTAAAACGTCATAGTAATTGTTCTTAGAGAATGAGAGAGGAAGTATTGCATTAATGATTTCCACAACATTATCCATTCCAGAATAAGTTTCTCCTTCTCCTCTGTCATTTGCATTTTTATCATTGGAGAATATGTATCTGTCACTTACAATGATTGTATTTGTTGGAGATTGTCTTATCTTTGACAGTATTTCTTTCCAACTATGGTCCAATTCACCTTCGCATGAAATAATTTCCCCCCAGTTGTTAAGTTCGGTGTCATCAATGTCGCTTTCATTCTTACAAATGACACCGTATTTTTTCTGAATACAATTAGCTTCTTCTGTTGTAACATCAAGGAAATAAATTGCACTTGGATCTTCAAGCACCTTTTCTGGACTATTTTTTATATCCAAAATCTTTTGTTTAGCAGGATTTGGACTTATATATCCATCTCTAATTAATTGACTAATTGGGGAGACGGAATTATCGCTTTTGTATGAATAGTCTTCATCATAATTCTCATAATAATGATCAATGTCTTCTTTTGTTGCATCAAGGAAAACTTCTTTTACATCTCGGCATGAAAGAATTTTTATCCATCTTGTCATTAAAGCCATGCTTTCCAATGCTTTTATGGTTACATATACATGCATTATTCAAGCCCCCTTTCTTTACGCATTAAATAGAAATTTGCCTTTCCGGCTTCGTCAAAAAAGCCAGGTTCAAACTTGTCTGTTAATCGACCATTCAAACTATAACCAATAGAATAAGGTGTGCCGTTTTGGGGCAAATAGTAAATTTTGAAAGGGTTATTTATTGCCTTATCTTCAGTGTCGTAATTTTTCCCCACAAGCACTTGGCTATTTCTAACTAAATATTCAGAATGTGTTTCAACTATAAAATGTACTCCAAACTTTTGGTCCACATAATATACCAACTCAATAATTTTACTTTGCAAAGCAGGATGCAGATTTTGCTCTGGTTCTTCCAATAACACGGTAAGGTTTTGTCCCTTATATTTTCGAATAAGAGTTGCCAAGCGGAGCAACAAAATAGTTAATTGAATAGATCCCATTCCTTTATCAGCTAAGTCCATGCCATCTGGATTCTCATCATCACTAATTAAGACTTGATAAGAATCGCCAGAATGTGACACAACTCTCAGAGAGTTTCCTATTTTAAACTCTTTGAGCCAAGTTTCTATAAAGTCAAATTCTTCTTCGCCAGTATTAATGCGTGCGTTGTAGAATTCGTGTATGGTACGATTGGTGTAATCGCTTGACCCTATGCAGTTGGCGTATATAGGAGTTTGAGCAACAGAATGAGCATAAACATATTCTATTGTCTGTCTATTAAACACCTCTTCAATTTCTTTAGCTATAGCGTTTATTTGTGTTTCTTTTCCCCTTATAAAGTTTTTGTTTGCTTCTTGTTCTTTAAATGCTTTAGAACGTTTGTCTCCTAATGATCCAACATAAGCATAGTTAACAAAACCTTTAATGAGTTCTGTGATAACATACTCTCCAATGTTATCACCGATAAAATAGGACATGCTAACTGTAACAGAATCTTCTTCTGTTATATTATAATCTGGCTTAAGCGTGTTGACTTGTTTCTCTAATTGCTCCAATTGCAATTTAATATTGGAGATTTCATTCAAATTTTTGCTTTTAGAAAGAGCATTATGCAGTTCTTTTATCCTTAATTCTATGGGATATTCCTCTTCTTCGTAACTATTTAGAGCCTCCTTGTCATAAACAAAACGAGCAGTCATCTGATTTTTTACAAAATCAAATGTAAAATGAATATTATCTTTTTCATCAGAAACAGCAATCATAGAAACCTCAGGTATAACACCAGGCTTTCTTTCTCCATGGATATTTACAACAAAACAGAATTTGTCTATTTTCATTGTGAAAACCATAGTATCTTCTTTACTTGGACTCTGACGACAGAATGCACGATAGAACTCGCCAATATTCACATGTTCTGCATCAAACTTAAATTGGGGCTTTACAGATTTAAAAACGTTACCCGCTCTATCTACGCTTTCTATTCTACTTTTTAAGAAGTCACGCATTAAAAGTATGGCTTTCACAAGTGTAGACTTACCTGCATTGTTTCCGCCTACCAATATTGTGATTTCTCCCAAATCTATGGTTGGAAAATCTTGAAACTTTCTAAAATTCTTAAAACCTATTTTGTTCATATTGATAATGTTATGTTCGTATATCTTGTTTTCTGGCTGCAAAATTACTCACTTACTGTGCAAGTTTTCTGCATTGTTCAAATATTTGTTATTCATGGCTTGAATTTTCCCTGCTATTCTTTCCCTGAAACTAGCAGGAGCTATCACCTCCATATCATCACCGAAGGAGAGTATCAGGGATTCTAACTCATTGTTTACCTTGACATTGATGGTGATAACGGCATAACCTTCTGCCTCCTCGATGATACGCTGTGAAAGGTGAAGGGGTTTGGTGCGAATATAGTTGAAACGCTTGCCTGTGACCTTGATGACGATGTCTTCTGCATCACTATCAGGAACGGTAACGCCAATCACATCATCGAAGTATTCTGAGAAATCAACATCTGCCTCCTTATAAGGTATAGCAATCTCTTCGAAGCTATCTATTCTGTCAAGGGCATAGTGCGCATAAGACTGATAGCCTATTGTCTGAGCAATGAGATACCAGCGGTCGTTGAACTGCTTGAGATGATAGGGATAGACATTAACTGTCTGCGTATCTTTTCCATAAGGCGTATATCTGAGTTTCAACACTCTTTTGGCAAGGATAGCCTGCAGGAGTTCTGAGAAAAACGAAATGCCTTTCAAATCTGGATTTGTCTGGAATGAAACAACAGGCGTATTGTCTTCGTTAAACAAACCTCCTTCTATTTGCATGAGGAAAGCTCGTGCCCAGTCATAGAGTGGTTCCCCTTCAAAATCCCTCAACACATAGATGGCATCTTGAATCTTGTGCCGTTCTTGATCGTTCATGCGGACAAGATGAATCGAGAAATCGGTATCAATATACCTATATATACGCTGGCGACCTTTACGGAGTTTTTCGTTCAACCTGATACCATAATCAGTTTCCATATTGACTATGTCGTTTTGAATAGTCCGCTTGGAGACCTCGGGTTTATCAAGTTTACGTAAAGCCTTGTTGCACTCATCGACAAGATCCTCGATGGTGTAATCTCTGTAGGGATTCCTGAAGCATTCGTTCAAGACCCGATAGCGTTCTATCACTTGTTTGTCAACAGGCATGTTAATAGAAAAGTAACTGTTTTAGTATTTGGGTACAAATATAATAAATATTTGTTGAAAAAGTATAGGAACAATCAACAATTTTACTTTTTTTACATAAAAACGCGAACAGAAGGGATAGCTCGAAGGGAAAAAGTCATTGTGTCTTAGCCTGAAATATGTTGACTCCTGCGGAGCCTATTCAACAAAAACAAGGGTTAAGAGAGAATCATTCAACTTCTGCCAGGGATAAGGATTAAGGTACCCAACAGGCATTCAACCTATGGCAGGGTTAAGGTAAAAAACATTCCGCTCGGCTTTACCGCTTCGCTTACGAAGAACTTTTTCTAGGGTAGTACATAACACCGTGACGCCGTGACGCCGTGACTTTACGATTTTTGATTTGTGCATCCAAGGGATGTATAGTATTTATATATTATATATATATTATAATATATATATAATATATAAATATATATAAAGTTACTCCCCTCGCTTAACATTTGCCCTTACGCTTGACTATTGATTTTCCAAATGTCACGGCGTCACGGCGTCACGGTGTGGAAAATCAAAAATATGGCTCTCTGGGCAGGAAAAACTTTTTTCCTAACCATGAAAAAAAATAAAATGAAAAATATTATGAAAATTCTTGTCAAATTATTTGGTGGTATGAAAAATATTTACTAACTTTGCAACGAAAACAATAACCAATAAACGTAAACAGTAAACTGTAAACAGTAAACCGTAAACAATAAACAATTAACCTTATTTATTAACCAATTAAAAATTATTACATTATGGCATTGAAAGTAAAAGCAGTAGAGAAGCTGGTGAAGTTCAGCAAGACGGACGCAGGTGTATGGCGCTGGGTGATGCAGCCCGAGTTGTACCTGGCACTGGCTCAGGAGAAAGTGATCAAGGAGGCTGCCCTCCGCAGTGGTGTGAGCCGTGGCGTGATGCAGGCTTGCTGGGACGCTGCTGGTGAGGTGATCAAGGCATGGGCAACGGAAGGTCACTCGGTGGCTCTGCCCGGACTGGGTACCATGCGCTTCGGATTGCGCGCCAAGTCGGTAGAGGACGTGAACGACGTGAAGTCGAGCCTTATCAGTACCCGTCGCATCATCTTCACGCCAGCAGTGGACCTGAAGGACGAGCTGAAGAACACCGCCGTGCAGATTACCTGCATCGACCGTGACGGCAAGGAGGTGAAGCGCGTGACCAGTGACGATGAAGGCAACGTAGAGGATCCGGAGAACCCTAACGGGAACGGGAACGGGAACGATAACGGGAACGATAACGGGAACGATAACGGGAACACCGGTGGTGACAGCGGTAGCATCGTAGACGGCGTGGACGAAGGGTAAGTGAAGAATTGAAGAATTCTTTGCAAGCAAAGCGACCAAAGGTCGAGCGGAAAAATTGAAAAATTGAAGGCTGCGATTAAGCGAGAGCAGAACCAAGCTTGCTTGGGTTTTGCCGAGCGTGAGCAGGCTCGATGTGAAACATCAAGAATTGAATCTTTAATCTTTAATCTATGAAACGGGAGACTTGGAAGACGATTTTGCAGTTTATTGTCAGTATTCTGACGGCTGCACTGACGGCATTTGGCACGGCATCGTGTATGGGACACGGTCCACTGGCGCTGCTTTAGGCGCACGGTGGTGACAACAAAAAATCCCCGACCTGCAGGAATGCAAGCCGGGGATTATCATGGTGGGTCCGTCTCTTACTTCTTCTTCATGATGATGACGATAACAGCATCGTCGCCCAACATGGGGGTAGGAATCGTGAGCGACAGCGTCTTTTCATCGTTCTTGTAAGTCAGCTTCAGCTCTGAGCCATCGCCATAAACTCAGGGCCATGGTCAGAACTCTTAATACCAAATAAACGAAGGAAACGGCTAAAGGCAGAACATTCACTGGGATTATTAAGATATAGATAGTAATGAATCATTTCATGAACCATAATGTTTCGGAATGTCTTTTCATCGAAATCGAAGTAGTCGGACATAAGAATCGACATGTAACGCTTTTTGACCGGCTTGTTCTTTTCTCCCCAGCGATACTCAAACTTACCCAGATTTCGATAGGTATGCATGAGACCAAACTTGGGCGTTCGCAACTGGTGGTTGAAGTACAATTGGTTACACTCCCAGAACATGTGAGGCATCGTGTTGTAATCTGCTATCATTATCAATCAATATTTAGTAAGACGCTGCAAAATTAGCGATTAAATTGCAATCACATTGTAAGTTTATAGGTATAGAGATTACTACTTCTCAAAGTTTTTTTGTAACTTTGTAAGAATTCGCAGGATTTCTTTAAATAAAGGCAGTCTGGGGAATTGAAGAAATAGCGGGTTACGAATAGGAGACCGTACTCAATTCCACGTTCTGCTATAAATTGCTATCAATGAGCACCCGTTACTGAGTCACCAGCCGTTTTATGACTCGTTGTCGAGGACAAAAGTACACATTATAATTGAAATGAGCAAATATTTATGCGATTTTTGGTAAAAATCATTGTTTTATAGAAAAAAAGAGCTATATTTGCAACCGATAAGAGACATTATTTGATTTGGAGGACGTAGTTATGTTAGGAGTTAATTCACCAAGAGAGCCGATTACACCTGAGTTTTCTAAGAAAATTCGGGCTGCATTATGGCGTGCAACGACTGGCAACCTGACTCCAGAGGAAAAGGATGCCATTCGCAGGGGACGTGAAGCCCGCAAGAGATGGAAGATTGTATGGGAGGACAAGTAAACTCATTTCTTCAAGAATTGCGGGTTAAGCCACTCCATGATTTCCATTGCCTCGAAACGTTTTGCTCAGGCGTCGAGTCAATGGACATTTTTATTCGTAATGATTTCCGCATGAGCGTTGAGAACCATTATTGTGCCGCTTATGTGGTAACATATCAAGATGAGGTTGTGGCAGTATTTGCCTTAAGCTTTGACTCTCTCGACCTTGATTCAGATGACAAGGAAGAACTTGAGGCGGGAATATCATCTACAGGAACACCAGACGTAGATTGGAACTACAAGGACACATTCTATTCAAAGCCACGGTATCCCGCACTTGATATTGCTTATCTTGCTGTCCAAGAAAAGTGGCGGGGACAAGGTGTGGGACATCTTTTAGTAGATACCATTGCAGAGCAAGCCCGTTCTCAGACATTTGCAGGATGTCAGTTCCTGACTGTTGAGGCTTTGGCTACTAGCGAATATAGTGCAGTAGGCTTTTATCAACGATGTGGATTTACTGCCAACGAGGTTCGTAAACCATATAAAGACACACTTCGTATGTTCCGTACTCTGTATGCCAACGAGGAAGAGTACGTTGACGAGTAGTGATAGTAAAGTGTATCACTCTCATCATTGATAATACTTCACATCTGCTTCCGTAAAGCAACACACAATCACTTCACCCTGATAGCCATTCTCAATATGCTTGGTCAGCACCTGGCGAGCAATTATGGCCGCCTCTGCCTTTGGGAATCCATAAACTCCGGTACTGATACAGGAGAAAGCGATGCTCTTCAAGTTATTTTCCTCAGCCAGTTTCATGGCCGTATCGTAACAAGAGGCTAGTAATTCCCGTTCATAATTATTGCCACCATACCATATTGGCCCAACAGTATGAATTACCTTCTTACAAGGCAAGTTATATGCATCCGTCATTTTGCTCTGTTCAGTTTCACAACCTCCCAGCGTTCTACACTCCTTCAACAGGCCTGGTCCTGCCGCACGATGTATGGCACCATCAACGCCGCCACCTCCCAGCAATGTTTTGTTTGCCGCATTCACTATCGCATCCCCATTCAGATTCAGGTGATACAGGAAGGAAATAATTCGAGCAGTAAATAGAAAATAAACAATCTTTGAAGGGATTTTTTGAAGATTATGTAGATAAATGGCCAAAAATCGAAAAGAAATGTGTAAGTTTGCAAGCAATAACAATAGTTTAATCGACATAAAGAATAAAACGAATTAAAATATGAAATCACTCAGAGAACTATTCCGTATCGGAAAAGGCCCGTCAAGCAGTCACACGATGGGACCAGACAATGCAGCACGTATCTATGCCAAGCGCCATCCCGAGGCCAAGAGCTTCGAAGTAACCCTTTACGGCAGTCTCGCTGCTACGGGAAAAGGTCACATGACCGATGTCGCCATCATTGACGTGCTTAGTAAGATAGCCCCAGTGAACATCGTCTGGCAACCCAAGATATTCCTGCCGTTCCATCCCAACGGCATGAAGTTCACAGCTGATGGAGGCGACGAGTGGACGGTATATAGCGTAGGCGGCGGTGCACTTTCTGAAGGCAAGGCAGAAGGTGACATGTTCGCTGCTGGCGGCGATGTCTATGAGATGCACAAGATCAAGGACATCATGGCGTGGTGCAAGAAAACAGGCCATGGCTACTGGGAATATGTGGAACAGTGTGAAGGACCGGAAATCTGGGATTTTCTGAAGGAAGTCTTTGATACGATGGAAAAAGCCGTAGAACGAGGTCTCGATGCAGAAGGCGCCCTGCCTGGTCCGTTGGGTCTTGCGCGCAAGGCTGTATCTTATCATGTGAAGGCACAAGGATACAATGAAACTGCCCGTTACAGTGCCCTACTCTATTCCTATGCATTGGCAGTCATTGAGGAGAATGCCTGTGGAGGCACGATTGTGACGGCTCCCACCTGTGGCAGTTGTGGTGTTCTTCCTGCCATTCTCTATGCGGCCTATCACGATCTGGGATTCTCTAAGCAGCGTGTACTGAGAGCCCTTGCTACAGCTGGACTCTTTGGCAACGTGATTAAGCACAATGCCAGCATCAGCGGCGCGGAAGTGGGATGTCAGGGCGAGGTGGGCGTAGCCTGTGCCATGGCCGCTGCAGCCGGTTGCCAGCTGTGGGGAGGCAGTCCCAACCAGATAGAATATGCTGCGGAAATGGGACTGGAGCATCACCTCGGCATGACCTGTGACCCCATCTGCGGATTGGTTCAGATTCCCTGTATCGAGCGCAATGCCTTTGCTGCCGCACGTGCTGCCGATGCGACATTCTATGCTATCACTTCCGACGGTAACCACCGCATTTCATTCGACCATGTGGTGGAGGTGATGAAACGCACAGGACACGACTTGCCCTCGCTTTACAAGGAGACAAGCGAAGGTGGACTTGCCTTGGAGTATAAAGAGTAATGTAAAATACGATTCTGATGAGATATGAAGAAAAATGTAGAGATACGCAAGGCAGAACGGCAGGATGTACCCTTGCTGCTGGAGTTCATACGGGGAATAGCCAAATACGGCAAGATGGAGAACGAGGTGGTGGCATCGCCTAATGTGCTGGAACAGGAAATGTTTGATGAACACAGAGCAGAGGCGGTGTTTGTCGTAGTAGATGGTCGTGAAGTAGGCTTTGCGCTCTACTTCTACAACTTCTCAACTTTCATCGGACACTCAGGACTGTATCTGGAGGACTTGTTTGTTTGGCCGGAAGAGCGAGGTAAAGGGTATGGGAAGGCCTTGCTGCTGCATCTGGTGAAGATAGCCAATGAGCATCATTGCGGAAGAATGGAGTGGATGAGCCTCGACTGGAACAAGCCCGCCAATGACTTCTATCGTTCACTCGGTGCCGTACCGATAGACGACTGTACGGTGTTTCGGCTGGACGCTGCGGCGATGGAACGGCTCAGCAAATAAATGCACAGGAACGTTTCGCTGTGCATTTATTTGTGGTTTGCCTATTGTGTTATTTTCATTTCCTTGCCATCCACGAACAATCGATGGCCGTTGGTTTTTAATAAAACTTCACGCACTTAATCGTAGCCCTGCGAGCTTCCTTCCAACGGGGGAAGAACTTGTCCATCAGTGCATGGAAACGGGCATTGTGGCTGGGTTCCAACAGATGGCACAGCTCATGAACCACGACATGCTCGACACACCATTCGGGCAACAGTAGCAGATAGGCGGAGAAGCAGATGGACTTTTCCCTGATATGGCAGACGCCCCATCGTGAGATCATCGCCTTGTAATAGATAGACGAAGGTTGCACACCCATCTCCTTGGAGTGACGATCAACCATCGGCTCTATCAAGGCTTTCAGTCGTCGCAGGGCATCGTCAGCCTGTTCTCTCGTCCTTAGCGGTAACTGATTATAAAAGTCAGCCCTGCGTTGCTGACTCTCACAGGTTTTCTTCCGTGCCTTGGCTATCCAGTCGCGATGTTCCTCGACGAACCGCTCCACCTCAGACTTAGGTATGCCGATAGGTGCCGACACATGTACATCGCCGTTTTTCACGATGCGCATTGACAGTCTCCTCGTTCTCCTGTATGTCACCTGTATGGTCATGTCAGTCATGCGAAAACAAAAATACGCACAAAATCCCTAACGCCCAAACTTTTTCGGATAATTGTGCAAACAATGAGCGCTTTTTAACATAAAAGCACACTAAATGTCGCCTACGATATTTTGTTAATCATTCTTAAAGTTTTAGGTAAATCGCTTACGATATAAAATATTCTTCTTACCTTTGCACCTGTAAAGAAAAATGAATTATGCACGCAGAATTACAGCTTGACAATCAGATTTGCTTCCGTCTCTACACGGCATCAAGACTCATCACGCAGGCATATACGCCGATGCTCACGGAACTGGGCATCACGTACCCGCAATACCTTGTACTGATGGTGCTCTGGGAGAAAGACTGCCAGCCGGTAAACGACATCGCTCGCAGGCTGGTGCTGGAGACGAACACGGTGACTCCCCTACTCCAACGCATGGAGAAGCAGGGCCTTGTCACCCGCAAGAAGGGCGAGCAGGACAAGCGTCAGCAGATTGTTAGCCTCACCGACAAAGGTCGCGACATGGAGGAACAAGCCTACAAACTCATCCCTGCCGGCATGGGAGAAACGCTGAAGGCCTGTCCGCTCCGGATGGAAGACTATACGCATCTGGCCAGTGAACTTGATTCTATCGTCGGCGCATTAAAGAAATAAAATCATCCAGGAGCGTGAAGTAAAATAGCAAGAGCAAACAAACGAAAATGAAGAAAATCATTGTCTTAACAACATTCAGCATAATGACTGCCGTCAGTGGGGCGCAGACCGCAGACTCACTGGCTTTGCAGGAAGTTGTAGTAACAGGAACAAGAAACGCAACAGACGTACGATATTTGCCGATGACGGTGAATGTGATTGGACGACAGCAGCTGACAGAACAGCATCAAACGAGTGTACTGCCGACGGTTATGCAACAGGTGCCAGGCTTCTTTGTCACCTCGCGCTCGATGATGGGTTATGGTGTTTCAACGGGTGCAGCAGGAGGTATCAACCTACGTGGTATCTCGGGTGGTGCTGGTCAGCTACTCGTCCTTATCGACGGTCATCCACAGTATCAGGGAATCTACGGACACCCCATCTCCGACAGCTATCAGGCTCTGATGGCTGAGCGCATCGAGGTGTTGCGTGGTCCTGCATCGGTACTCTACGGAAGCAATGCGATGGGTGGTGTGATGAACATCGTGACCCGTCAGTCTCGTGTGGATGGTGTCCGCACCGACATCAACCTTGGCGCAGGAAGCTATGGTACCATCCAGGCCGAGGCGTCCAACCAGGTGCGTAGTGGAAAGTTCAACAGCACGGTGTCTGCCCAGTATGGTCGCACCGACAACCACCGTCCACGCATGGGCTTCGAGCAGTATGGCGGTTACCTGAAGCTGGGCTATGACTTCAACGACCACTGGAATGCCTATGTCGACGCCAACATCACACACTTCAACGCGTCGCATCCAGGAACGGAAAGCAGTCCTCTCTACGACGCCAACCAATGGATTACCCGTGGTGTCGTGTCAGCAGCCTTGGAGAACCATTACGGCAACACCAGCGGTGCCATCTCCGTCTATTCAAACTTCGGACGCCATAAGATTGACGACGGCACTGCCGACGCCAGCAAGCCCACACAGCGCTATTTCCGTTCCAAGGACGCACTGACGGGCGTGTCATGGTATCAGAGCGTGCAGCTGTTCGAGGGCAACCGTCTGACTGCAGGCATGGACTACATGCACATCTACGGTTACGCCTACTACACTTCGAAGGCCACTGGCGACGTGATGGACACGCCCAACAAGCAGAGCGGCAAGTCGTATCGCAATGAGATAGCAGGCTATGTGGACTTCCGTCAGGACCTGCTGCAATGGCTCACCATCGATGCCGGTATCCGCATGGATCATCACTCCATCACTGGAACGGAGTGGATACCACAGGCTGGTATCGTGGTCCGTCCGATGGAGACCGGTGAGATCAAGGCGATGGCAAGCAAGGGATTCCGCAATCCCACCATGCGCGAGATGTACCTCTATCCCCCTTCAAACACGGATTTGAAGCCAGAGCGTCTCTGGAACTACGAGCTCTCATGGCGCCACCGTTTTGAGGCGTTCAACTACGGGCTGAACCTCTACTATATCAAGGGTGACAACATGATTCAGACCGTCCCCGTAGACGGCAAGCCACGCAATGTGAACACGGGAGAGATCGAGAACTACGGTGCCGAACTGGAAGCCCAGTATCGCATCAACAGCCATTGGACGCTCTCCACCAACCACTCGCTGCTGCACATGAAGAACGCCGTGGTGGCTGCTCCAAACTACAAGGGTTTCCTGGGTGCCGACTACCGCTGCGACAAGCTGACGGTGAATGCCGGTCTGCAATACATCGGTGGACTATATACTGCCGTCGGCGATGCCGAGCAGAAGGAGAACTTCTGTCTGCTGAACCTGTCGGTCAGCTACGCACTGACTCGTAACCTGGCACTCTGGGCACGTGGTGAGAACCTGCTGGCGCAGGGCTACGAGATCAACCTGGGCTATCCCATGCCCCGTGCAACGATGATGGGTGGCGTAAGTATCAATTTCTAATTATGTCTTGTGGTTATAACACCTCAGTTTTCGGATTAATTCTTCATTTTACAGGCAAAAAAGAACGAAAATAAACAGTCAGCTTACCATATTTCTATGCGCTCCTCGGGTTTGAGGAAGCGCTTGCCGTTCTGGATATGGAAGACTCGGTAGAACTCGTTGAGCTGATAGACATTGCCGAGGACGCGGACGGGCGACAGGGAATGGTCGGAAGTCAGGAATCCACGCTGATAATTCTCGCTGGAGTTCTCCATCCACAGATAGCCAAAGGCACGGAAGTAGTCGCGTGTCTGACGGTCGCGCTCAGCACCAGAGACACCTTTCTTGTCGAGCAGCTTCATCAGGGCATCGTAGCCGATGTAGAGACCTCCCAGGTCGGCAATGTTCTCGTCGCGTGTCAGCAGTCCGTTACAGGTATAGACGCCGTAGGTCTGCTTGTTGAAGAAGTCTATCTGCTTCTGACTGAGCTTGGCGAAGGCCTCTGCGTCGGCAGGCAGCATCCACGCCTTCTTCAAACCGTCCTTGTCATAGTCCTTGCCAGCCATGTCGAAGCCGTGCGTCATCTCGTGACCAATGATAGCGCCGAGGGTTCCGTAATTGAAGGCGTCGCTCCTCTTGGCGTCGAACATAGGTTGCTTGAGCGCATTGGTCGTGATGAGTATGTTGTTGTTGGAACGCTGATAGTAGGCGTTGTTTTGGAAGGACGGCGTGCTTATCTCGCTGCTATAGAAGAAGTCGTAGGGGTCTTTGCTGCCCAGCTTCTTCAAGATGATCTGGAACATCTGCTTGTAGATGGAGCAGATATCCTCATAGTACGACGACTTCTGGGCTGTCAGCTTGGGCATCCATTCGTCGCGACGGCTCTCGTCGTCGGTCCATCCTATCATCAGCATCATGGCATCCAGTTTCTCGATGGCTCTGGCCTTCGACACGTCACTCATCCAGGTGAGCTTGTTGATGCGCTCACGGAAGGCTTCGCGATACTCCTTTGCCATCTCGACGGCTGCTGTGCGATTGGCAGCAGGGATGGTCTTGTTATAGAGTGCACTGAGACGGACGTTCAGCGGGTTATAGTCGCCCATGAGGAATACCTTGATGGCATCCTCGGCTTTTGCTTCCGGATTGAGAATGATGAAGTCGTCGTCACGGTTGACCATCACATACTTGGTGAAGCGTTTCAGGTCGGCAAGTGACATGTCGGCGAAGAACTGGTTGATGTTTTTGTAGTCTTCCAGCAAGGACGTGAGCTCGCCGGCACCGTAGCCCGTACACTGGAGCATGAGTACCAGGGGGGCATTGCTGGAGGCTCGACGCCCTGCACCGGATGAGTGCGACAGGTAGAGCGACTCGTCGAAAGTCCGGCAGGCAGAGCCACCGAGGGCCTTCTTCTCCTTGGCAACGAGCGTGGTCCAGTCATTGATGACCTTTTCCATCTGAACGGCTTCCTCCCGACTGAATTGATAACGGTCTTTCAGCGCCTCATTTTCCATCGTGAAGTGGTCTGGCTCCGGCAGGGAGACGACTATCTCGACCCTCCGACAGAAGGGAGACGGAACGAGGACGAAGGGGCTGCTATAGCCTTCTATCATCAGCTCGCCCATCTTTTTATACATATCCTCTTTCGTGGCAACGGCATCGATGGCAGCCAGCTTCTGCATGAGCAGCTTTAAGTCGGCAGATGCGGCAGAGGGGTTGAAGTCGCTCTTCAGTCGCTTGAACACCTCGTCGCCAGCAATGATAGCCTCCACGTTGTCGATGAAATCTTTGCTCTTCTCGCTAAAGACGCTGTACGTCCCATTCACAGACTCGCCATAGCTCAGCGGATTTTCAGCCAACCACTTGCCGACGGCATATTGGTAGAAATCGTCGCCGGCAAAGGTATTCATATCCATATAGGGTGTGAATTCGGATGACTCGACGATGTTCTTGTGTTCGTTATACTGCAGAACTATTTCATGGTCTTCGACACTACACGACATCAACGACCAAGAAAAAATGCCTGCCAGCATCAGCACAGCTGTAAGGGAATGATATTTTCTCATATTTTTATCAGATTATTTGCATAAATAGGGTACAAAATTAAACAGAATTATGCTAACGTCCAACTTTTTTCGGAAAAACATGTCAATTACGAACGATTTTTTGTACTTTTGCAAAAATTAGACAAATTGATCAATATAACTAAACAATTGCGATGATGAAAGTCGTTGTTTCCCCTGAGATTGGAGCCGTGTGCCCTGAATTTGTTGGTGCTTGCATTGAAGCTTCTGTTGTCAACACCCCGTATTGCGAACCTCTTTGGCAAGAGATAGAACAGCTGGGCGCTCGCTTCCGCCAAGAGCTGACCACAGAGACGCTGAAGGACATGACCAGCATATCTGCCACGCGTCGAATCTATAAGGCTTGCGGAAAGGACCCCTCACGCTATCGTCCTGCTTCAGAGGCGCTCATCCGCCGTCTGCTCCAAGGAAAAGAACTGTATCAGCGCGACACCCTGGTCGATTTGGTTAACCTGGCATCCATTGCCTACGGCTACAGCATTGGCGGTTTTGATGCCGACAGGTTTGTGGGCGACACGCTGACCCTGGGAATAGGACGTGAAGGTGAGCCCTATGAAGGTATCGGACGCGGGCTAATAAACATCCACGGCCTGCCTGTATATCGCGATGCCGAAGGAGGTGTCGGCACCCCTACCAGCGATCATGAGCGCACCAAGATGACGATGGACACACGGCATCTAGTAGTGCTCATCAACGGCTACGATGGCAACAAACAGCGTGTGGAGGAGAATGCGCAGTACATTCAAGAACTGCTACGCAAATATGCTCAGAGTGACGGCGGACAGTATCATATGTATTAACCTATAGGGATATGGACATCAAAGAAACACTTAATCAGACCGACCGCTTCGCTGCTGCTACAGGCTGTCGTATCACAGAGGCTGACAACCATCATGCTGTGACGGTGATGACGGTCACCAAAGACCACCTGAACGGCGGCAATGTATGCCAAGGAGGTGCGCTGTTTACCTTGGCAGACCTGGCTATTGCGGCACTGATGAACCATGCCGGTCAACTCACTTTCGGCATCAGCAATTCCATCATGTTCGTTGCCAGTGCTCATGAAGGCGACACGCTACGAGCCGAAGCCGTATTCGTGTCGGACCATCATAAGATTCCATCGGTGGAAGTACGCGTAGAAAACCAGGACGGCGTCCTGATTTGCCACATCACCGGAATGGGATACCGCAAATCGACGCCGCTTCCTGATACTTTGTAAAGGCAACGAGCGCAGGTGGCTTTGTTGCCTGACGATTATATCTTTGTCATTTCAAAAGTGGCGGTATAGTGGCTATTAAAGTAATTACACAACGACGTGAAGGATGATTGTTAGAAAATGCTCTCTTCCTCAGAAAGCTGCCGGCGCTTGCGCCTCATTTCGCGAAACTCACTCATGTGATTCCTAATATTTCGTTAAAACTTGGGACAAAGGTAATAATAATAATTCTATTTTTTGTAACTTTGCCGAAATATTAGTAAAATGAACAAAAAATGATTATGCAACAGAAAAAGAACTTCCATCGGCACTTTGCGACACCAGGATTAAACCTCTATTGGATCATCATCGCGTATATCATCGTCGGATGGTTCTATCCTGTCATAGGACTCATCGCACTCATCTGCATGATTGGTCCCGTGATGACCAGCATCTGGAAAGGGCGCTGGTGGTGCGGACATGTGTGTCCTCGCGGCAACATGTACGATCGTCTGCTATCGAAATACTCACCCCACAAGCCGATACCGGCATTCGTGCGTACGTTTGGCTTCCGCCTGTTCATGGTGTTCTTTATCTTCAGCATGTTTGGCATCCAGCTAACATTCACCGTTCCCTGGAGCGAAGGCGGATTGGCAATGTGGGGTGGCATTGGGCGTGTGTTCTGGACGATTATCGTGGTGACTACCATTGTCGGCGTTACGCTGAGTTTCATCTATGCGCCACGCACCTGGTGCTCGTTCTGTCCGATGGGAACTATCTCCCGCTGGGTGGCTCCCAAGAAAGCACCGCTGCCCAAGGTTTTTACAAACATCCATGTTTCGAGTGCCTGTCAGATGAAGTGCAAGAGCTGTGCCCGTGTCTGTCCGATGCAACTCACGCCCTACGACAGTCGTGGACAGGAAATAGGCTATCTCGATCCAGACTGTCTGAAATGTGGTAAGTGTACGCTGGC
Source organism: Prevotella sp. tc2-28 (assembly GCF_900107705.1). Taxonomy (GTDB): domain Bacteria; phylum Bacteroidota; class Bacteroidia; order Bacteroidales; family Bacteroidaceae; genus Prevotella. The sequence goes on along the minus strand of NZ_FNRE01000002.1, from coordinate 77,862 downwards.
CTGTCCTACGAAGATCATGACATTGAAACACTAAACATCAAAACAATATGAATCCGATGTTACACATATATTTCAGGATTTTTTTCGTAACTTTGCACCCATGAAACAGGAAATAGCCATTCTACGTTCAGCCATTATTGCAGGCATATGTATCTCTATAGGCTGTGTTGTCAACCTCCGTGTTGGCGGTGTTGCAGGTGCCGTATTATTCGCTTTCGGCCTCCTTGCCGTCGTCCATTACAAACTGAAGCTCTATACAGGCACTGCCGGCTTTATCCGTGCCAAGGGCGACTGGTCTATGCTTGGAGCCGTGCTTATCGGTAATATCGTGGGCTGTGCACTTACTGCCCTGGCATGTACCTATGCCCAGCCCGACATACTGCCTCCCGACCTTGCTATCGTTCAGTCCAGACTGGCAAAAGGCCCCCTTGCCTGCTTCCTGCTCGCCATAGGATGCGGTTTCATCATGACCACAGCCGTCCAATTCGGGCGCGAAGGGAAATTCCTTCCCCTACTCTTCGGCGTCCCTGTCTTCATCCTCTGTGGCTTTGCCCACTCCGTTGCTGACGCCTTTTATTTTCTGGCCGTTCCAGAGCTGTACAGCATTGATTTGCTGATTGTATATATTGCTGAGGTGCTGGGTAATTTTGCGGGCTGCAACCTTTACCGATGGGTCATCGCTAAGCAAGACCATATTTAGTTTACCTACGGCTCTTTGGTGTTCATGTGTTTGAGGTAATGAAAGACGTGATGGGCGAGCAATTACAGTCTTTTAGATGTGGAACTGTCATAGCATAGATCTTTACAAAATGGAATCATCGCATTAGGCAACACGGTCTCCACGGAAATTGTTTTCAAATTATTCGTCATTAATTTGGTTATTTGACGGATTTGCATTAATTTTGCACAAACATTTTTTGAAGAACTTATGAAGTATTACAGCACAAATGGAAAAGCACCGCTTGCCAGTCTGGAGAAAGCGGTGGTGAAAGGACTAGCAGAGGATCGCGGACTTTACATGCCGGAGCGTATCGAGAAGATGCCGAAGGCTTTCTTCGAGAATATGAGCAACATGTCGTTTCAGGACATTGCTTATAACGTGGCCAGTAATTTCTTCGGTGAAGATGTTGACGAAGATGCACTACAAGACATTGTCTATGACACGTTGAGCTTCGACTGTCCGGTAGTCAAGGTCACGGACAACATCTACTCGCTGGAACTGTTTCACGGCCCTACCCTCGCCTTCAAGGATGTCGGCGCACGATTCATGGCGCGACTGCTGGGATATTTCATCGGCAAATCAGGAAAATCAGGATTGGTAAACGTACTTGTTGCCACCAGCGGCGATACAGGATCGGCAGTAGCCAACGGATTCCTGGGTGTTGAGGGCATCCATGTCTACGTACTCTATCCGAAGGGCAAGGTAAGTCCCATCCAGGAGTGCCAATTCACGACGCTGGGTCAGAACATCACGGCTATCGAGGTGGATGGTGTGTTCGACGACTGTCAGGCACTGGTGAAGTCGGCATTCATGGACGACGAACTGAACAAGCACATGAAGCTGACATCAGCCAACTCCATCAATGTAGCCCGCTTCCTGCCCCAGTCCTTTTATTATTTTAACGCGTACGCCCGCATGAAGGAAAAACTGAACGGCAACAAACTCGTGATGTGTGTGCCCTCAGGCAACTTCGGCAACATCTGCTCCGCTCTGTTCGGACATGAGATGGGACTACCCATCGACCGCTTCATAGCCGCCAACAATGCCAACGACGTGTTCTACAACTACCTGCAGACCGGTCAGTACAACCCGAAGCCGAGTGTACAGACGCTAGCCAACGCCATGGACGTAGGCGACCCCTCGAACTTCGCACGCATCTACGACCTGTACGGCAAGTCGCATGCACGCATCAGCCAGCTCATCAGTGGTGCTACCTATAGCGACGAACAGATAGCCGAGACCATGCGCCAATGCTATAACGAAACGGGCTATATACTTGATCCTCACGGCGCTTGCGGCTATCGCGCACTAAAAGAAGGACTAAAAGAAGGTGAAATTGGCGTGTTCTGCGAGACCGCCCATCCGGCTAAGTTCAAAGAGAAGGTGGATGCCATTCTGGGTGCTGACATCGAGATACCAGCCCGTCTTCGTGCCTTTATGGACGGTGAGAAGCAAAGTGTGGAGATGAGCAAGGACTTTGCCGACTTCAAGCAATACCTGATGCATCAATAATAGGGATATTTGCAAACGTTAACGTAATATTTCAATATAAAATAGAACATATTTCAGAAATAATCACTAACTTTGCAGCATATTAAAAACAAACTATTACAAAAATACAAGTAAAATGTTGAAACCGTTAAACAAAAATTTCGCTCCGAAGAGCGTGATGCCTGAAAAGGTGATTCAGTTTGGTGAGGGTAACTTCCTCCGTGCGTTTGTTGATTGGATTATCTGGAACATGGACCAGAAAACCAATTTCAATGGTTCAGTAGTTGTTGTACAGCCCATTGACAAGGGTATGGTAGAATGGCTGAACGGCCAGGACTGCCTGTATCATGTCAACCTGCAGGGACGTGAGAACGGCAAGCCCGTGAACACCCTTGAGCGCATCGACGTCATCAGCCGCGCACTGAACCCCTACTCTCAGAACGACGCCTTCATGGCACTGGCTGACCAGCCCGAGATTCGTTTCGTCATTTCAAACACTACCGAGGCTGGTATCGCCTTCGACCCCGCCTGCAAGCTCGAGGACAAGCCCGCTTCAAGTTATCCCGGCAAGCTCGTGCAGCTGCTGTATCGTCGTTGGCAGACCTTCAACGGTGACCCCACGAAGGGACTTATCATTTTCCCATGCGAGTTGATTTTCCTCAACGGCCACGTGCTGAAGGATTGCATCAATAAGTACATCGAGCTGTGGCAGTTGCCCGCTGCCTTCAAGAAGTGGTTCGACGAGTGCTGCGGTGTATATGCTACATTGGTAGACCGTATCGTACCGGGCTTCCCCCGCAAGGAGATTGCCGAGATTCAGGAGAAGGTGGGCTATCGCGACAACCTCGTCGTACAGGCCGAGAACTTCCACCTCTGGGTCATCGAGGCACCTAAGGAAGTTGCCAAGGAATTCCCTGCAGACAAAGCCGGACTGCACGTGCTGTTCGTACCTTCAGAGGAACCCTACCACAAGCGTAAGGTTACCCTGCTGAACGGCCCGCACACCGTACTGAGCCCTGTTGCCTTCCTGAGCGGAGTCAACATCGTTCGTGACGCCTGCAACCATGAGGTTATCTCAAAATACATTCACAAGGTACAGTTTGAAGAGCTGATGCAGACCCTTGACCTGCCGATGGAAGAGCTGGAGAAGTTTGCCGGCGACGTACTGGAGCGCTTCGACAACCCGTTCGTAGACCACCAGGTAACGAGCATCATGCTCAACTCATTCCCCAAGTTCCAGGCTCGCGACCTGCCCGGCGTGAAGACCTACCTGGAGCGCAAGGGCGAACTGCCTAAGGGTTTGGTATTCGGTCTGGCTGCCATCATCACCTACTACAAGGGTGGCAAGCGTGCCGACGGTGTGGAGATTGTTCCAAACGACGACCAGAAGATTATGGATCTGCTGAAAGACCTGTGGGCTACCGGCGATACGCAGAAGGTGGCAGACGGTGTTCTGGGCGCAGAATTCATCTGGCAGGAAGACCTGAACAAGATTCAGGGACTGAACGCTATGGTTAAGCAGTTCCTCGACATTATCCAGGAGAAGGGTATGTTGGAGGCCGTCAAGACCATTCTTTAAAAAAGCATAGCCATCAGGCAGGGGAAGTGCAGCAGTGTACTTCCCCTGCTTTTTTGATATAAAATGTTTCATTTATTTCGCTTTTCGTTACTTTACATTAAAATATCATGAAAAACGACTGCAATAAGGTTTTTTTTTTGTACATTTGCAAGTGCAATTCAAAATAGGACTTTATAGGACTAACATACTTTATTAATTATTAATTATGACTAACGACAACAAAATCATGAACAAGGCAGCGGATAATATCCGAATCCTTGCTGCCTCGATGGTTGAGAAGGCAAAGTCTGGACACCCCGGTGGTGCTATGGGTGGTGCCGATTTCATTAACACCCTGTACAGTGAATTCCTGGTTTACGACCCCGAGAACCCCGCATGGGAAGGTCGCGACCGTTTCTTCCTGGATCCCGGTCACATGGCTCCAATGCTCTATAGCCAACTCGCCCTCATCGGCAAATTCACACTCGAAGACTTGAAGAACCTGCGCCAGTGGGGGTCCGTAACACCTGGTCACCCTGAGCGCGAAATCGAGCGCGGCATTGAGAATACCTCAGGTCCTTTGGGACAAGGTCACACCTTCGCCGTAGGTGCCGCCATCGCAGCCAAGTTCCTGAAGGCTCGCCTGGGCAACGTGATGAACCAGACTATCTACGCATACATCTCTGACGGTGGCGTTCAGGAGGAAATCTCACAGGGTGCCGGTCGTATTGCCGGTAACTTGGGACTCGATAACCTTATCATGTTCTACGACGCCAACGATATCCAGCTATCTACCAAGACAGAAGTGGTGACCAGCGAGGATACCGCCAAGAAATACGAGGCATGGGGATGGTATGTGCAGAAGATCGACGGTAACGACGTCGACCAAATCCGCGAAGCCATCAAGAATGCCCAGAAAGAAACAGAGCGTCCCAGCCTGATTATCGGACATTGCGTGATGGGTAAGGGTGCCCGCAAGGCTGACAACAGCTCTTACGAGAGCAACTGCGCTACCCACGGAGCACCACTCGGTGGCGACGCCTATATCAACACGATGAAGAACCTGGGTGCCGATCCTGAGAATCCGTTCCAGATATTCCCCGAGGTACAGGAACTGTATGCTAAACGCCGTGAGGAGCTGAAGCAGATTGTAGCCAAGCGCTATGCCGAAAAGGCTGAGTGGGCCAAGGGACATCCCGTACAGGCCAAGCAGCTGGAGGAATGGTTCAGCGGCAAGGCTCCGAAGATTGACTGGAGCAAGGTTGAACAGAAGGCTGGCTCTGCTACCCGTAGCGCCTCTGCTGCCGTTCTGGGTCAGCTGGCTGAGCAGGTGCCCAACATGATTTGTGCTTCTGCCGACCTGTCTAACTCTGACAATACCAACGGATTCCTGAAGAAGACCAAAGACCTCGTTCGTGGCGACTTCAGCGGTGCTTTCTTCGAGGCCGGTGTTGCCGAGCTCACAATGGCTTGCTGCTGTATCGGTATGGCACTGCATGGTGGTGTTATCCCTGCCTGCGGTACCTTCTTCGTATTCTCTGACTATATGAAGCCTGCCGTTCGTATGGCTGCCCTGATGGAGCTGCCCGTGAAGTTCATCTGGACCCACGACGCCTTCCGCGTTGGTGAGGATGGTCCTACTCACGAGCCCGTTGAGCAGGAAGCTCAGATACGTCTGATGGAGAAGCTGAAGAACCATCACGGCAAGAACTCCGTACTCGTTGTCCGTCCTGCTGACGCTGAGGAAACGACTGTCTGCTGGCGCATGGCTATGGAGAACGTCAACACACCTACCGCTCTCATCTTCTCTCGTCAGAACATCGAGATGCTGCCCGAGGGCAACGACTACAACAAGGCAGAGAAGGGTGCCTATGTCGTAGCTGGCTCTGACGAGAACTACGACGTCATCCTGTTGGCTTCCGGTTCGGAGGTTTCCACCCTGGAGGCTGGTGCCAAGCTGTTACGCGAAGACGGCGTGAAGGTACGCATCGTCAGCGTTCCTTCTGAAGGACTGTTCCGCAGCCAGTCGAAGGAGTACCAGCAGAGCGTATTGCCCGCTGGCAAGAAGAAGTTTGGTCTGACCGCTGGTCTGCCCGTCAACCTGGAAGGCCTGGTAGGTGCCGACGGTACCGTATGGGGCTTGGAGAGCTTCGGTTTCTCTGCTCCCTACAAGGTGCTCGACGAGAAGCTCGGCTTCACAGGTCAGAATGTTTATGAACAAGTTAAAAAATTATTAGCATGATAGATGTTAAGACCGTAGGAGTAGCCTGTGACCACGCAGGCTACCCTCTTAAAAAATATGTGCTCCAGTATCTGGAGGAGCACGGGTATCCATACAAGGACTATGGCACGTGGAGCGATGCTTCAGTAGACTATCCCGACTTCGGGCACGCACTGGCTGAAGGCATCGAGAGCGGCGAGGTATATCCCGGTATCGGCATCTGCGGCTCAGGCGAGGGCATCAGCATCACACTGAACAAGCATCAGGGTGTGCGCGCCGGACTGGCTTGGTGCACGGAGATTGCACACCTGATTCGTCAGCACAACGATGCCAACGTGCTGGTTATGCCCGGCCGTTTCATCGACAACAACACGGCAAAACAAATCATGGACGAGTTCTTCAAGACCACCTTCGAAGGCGGACGCCACCAGAAGCGCGTAGAGAAGATTCCCGTTCAAAAGTAATTCTTAGAGTCTTTGAAAAAGATGAACTATCGACTGGCATCGATATTACTCGCGATGCTGTGGATAACGACCGTCCGAGCTCAGGAACTGCAAGTGAAGATCAACATCAACACTCAGCAGGTAGAGGGCTCGGACAAGTCGGTATTCGACAACCTGAAACAAACACTGGAACAATGGATGAACGACCGCCAGTGGACTGAATTACAGTTTCAGAAACACGAGCGCATAGTATGTAATTTCAACCTGACGGTGACGAAATACAATAAAAGCGAAAACTCCTTTGAATGTACGGCGATGATTCAGGCGAACCGTCCCGTCTTCAACTCATCATACAACTCCACCTTATATAATAATAAGGACGGAGAATTCAACTTCCAATTTGCACAGTTCGACCAGCTGAACTACAACGACGAGATGGTGGACAACCAGCTGACGGCACTCATGGCATACTATGCCTACCTCATCATCGGACTAGACATGGACAGCTTTGCTCCTTTGGGAGGAACTGACGTTCTGCAACGCTGCATGAACCTTGTCAACAATGCGCAAAGTCTGGGCTTCCCGGGATGGAAGTCGTTCGAAGACAAGCGTAACCGCTTTGCCATTATCAACGACTATCTGGACGAACAGATGAAGCCTTTCCGTCAGTTGCAATACGACTACTATCGGCTGGGACTCGACGAGATGGCCAACAATGCCGACAGAGGCCGTGTGAACATCACGGAGGCTCTGGAGAAAGGTCTAAAAGTAGCTCACGAGCAGAAGCCACTTAGCCTATTGCCACAGATATGGACAGACTACAAACGTGACGAACTGGCTAATATCTACCAGGGAAAAGGAACACAGAAAGAGAAGGAGGCCGTTTACGACCTGCTACTGAATATCAATGCGTCACAAAGCAACGCATGGGACCAAATAAGAAAATAAGATGCTACAGCAACTCTATATCAAGAACTTCACACTGATTGACGAATTAGACATCCGGCTCCATCCAGGATTCTCCGTTATCACGGGTGAGACGGGAGCGGGAAAGTCTATCATCCTGGGAGCCATCGGACTGCTGCTCGGACAACGCGCCGACACAAAGAGTATCAAGCAGGGAGCTGACCGTTGTGTGATAGAAGCTCATTTCGACCTGTCACGATACGACATGAAGTCATTTTTCGATGAGAACGACATTGAATATGACGACAAAGACACCATCATCCGTCGCGAACTGACTGCGACAGGAAAGAGTCGTGCCTTCATTAACGATACACCGGTGGCTCTGTCAATGCTGAAAGAGTTAGGAGACCAACTAATGGATATTCACTCGCAACACCAGAACCTGCTGCTCAACAAGCAGGACTTCCAGTTGAATGTAGTCGACATCCTGGCTCAGGACACCAAAGAGGTGGCTGCCTATCAGAAAGTTTTTGCTCAATATCAGCAACAAAAGAAAGCATTGGAGACTTTGCGCGAAGAGATAGAACGCAACCGGCAGAATGTGGACTTCCTGCAATTCCAGTTCGATGAGCTCAGTGAAAGTAAACTGACAAAAGGAGAACAAGAGGAACTGGAGCAACAGAGTGACACCATGTCGCACGCTGAAGAAATCAAAACGGCACTCTACGAGACTGATAACGCACTGAACGGCGACGAGACAGGCGTGGTAGACATGATTCGAAAAGCCTCCAATGCGCTTGGAAGTATCAGTCAGGTTCTCCCCGACAGCGAGGAGTTAGTCGGACGTCTGGACTCATGTCGCATCGAACTGAAAGACATTGCTGACGAGGTGAGACGAATGCTGAACCATACCGATTTCGACCCCGAAGAATTGGATGTCATCAACAACCGTCTGGACCGTTTGTATGAGCTGGAGAAGAAATACCACGTAGAAACGGTTGAAGAACTTATCTCGCTACGCGATCAGCTGCAACAACAACTCAACAATATCGAGAACAGCGACGAAGCTGTTGCCAAAAAAGAAAAGGAAGTGGAGCAACTGCACACCATTTGTCAGGAACACGCCAACAAGGTGACGAAACTGCGTCAGACCATAGCCAAGCAGATGAAGAGTCAGATGGCAGGACGTCTGGAGGCATTAGGTATGCCTCATGCCCGCTTCGAGGTCAGTATCACAACTACTGAATTGGGACGTAACGGACAAGACAACGTTTCGTTCCTCTTCTCTGCCAACACCTCTACCCCACTCCAATCGGTGGCTCAGGTGGCTTCCGGAGGTGAGATAGCACGTGTCATGTTGTCGTTGAAGGCCATGATTAGCGGAGCCGTCAAGCTGCCAACCATCATCTTCGACGAGATAGATACTGGCGTTAGTGGAAAAATAGCGGAAAAAATGGCACAAATCATGCAGGAGATGGGACAGACAGAACGACAAGTTATCAGCATCACACACTTGCCACAGATTGCCGCACTGGGAAGCCACCATTATAAGGTGTCGAAGGAAGAAACGCCACAAGGTACCATCAGTCAGATGACAGAACTCACGCCAGACGAACGAATCAATGAGATAGCCCAGATGCTTAGTGGAAGTAACATTTCAAAAGCGGCTATAGACAATGCAAAACAACTATTGAAATTATGAAACGTATATCACTCATCTTTCTATTATGCTGTATAATATGGCCTGCCCACGCTCAGTCTTGGGCGAAGAAAGCCGCCAATGCAGTATTTACACTCAAGACATTCAGCGAGGACGGAAACTTACTTGCGAGCAGCAACGGTTTCTTCATCGGAGAACAAGGTGAGGCCCTCAGCTGTTTCGCACCATTCAAAAATGCTGCCAGAGCAGTCGTTATCGATGCCCAGGGCAAAGAACTTCCGGTGGAATGCCTGTCGGGTATCAACGAGATGTACGACGTGGCTAAGTTCCAGGTAGTTGCCAAAAAGACAACGGCACTATCTATTGCCTCTCAGACTACAGCCAATGGTTCGACAGTATGGCTGTTACCCTATTCCGTGAAGAAGGCACCGACTTGCATACAAGGAACCGTCAGCAAAGCGGAAACCTTCGGCAACAACGACACCTACTACACGCTGACGATGACGCTGAACGAACAACAGGTGGGGTGTCCTGTCATGAATGATCAGGGCGAGGCTATCGGAATCCTGCAACCTTCAGCCAACCAGAAGGCTGCAGAAGGCTATGCAGTCAGTGCCCGTTTTGCTGCCAACCTGCAAATGAATGGACTGAGCATCAATGATCCTACTTTACAGAATATCAAAATTGCCAAAGACCTGCCCGACAACCTGAACGACGCAACACTGGCACTATTCCTTTCGGCATCAACGATGGAAGCAGAGGCCTATGCCCAGCTGATAGAGCGCTATATCCAGAAATTCCCCCAATCGACGGACGGCTATGTCTATCGTGCCCGAACCAAGATTGCGAAGAATGACGTGGCTGGCGCTGACGAGGACTTCAAACTGGCTATCAAGATGGGAACAAACAAAGACGACGCCCACTTCCAATATGCGCAGACGATGCTGAGCCATTTGTTGTATAATAACAGTCAGGCAATAGATTCATGGACGCTGGATGCTGCATTAAAGGAGTCAGAGGAGGCCTATACCATCAATCCGCAACCCGTCTATCGCCAGCAACAGGCTCAGATTCTGTATGCCCAGAAGAAATTCGACGCAGCTTACAACATCTATATGGAACTGACGAAAAACGACATCATGAAGGCTGAGGCATATTATGCTGCTGCTGAATGTAAAGTGCAGCTTAATGATTCACAGGCTGCCCTTGCGTTGATGGACAGTGCCGTCAACACATTTACCAAACCTTACATTAAGACGGCGGCACCATATCTGCTTACCCGTGCCCAGATGTTGTACGATGCCAAGAAATATCGTCCGGCAGTTAATGACTTTAACGAATATGAAACACTAATGGCTGCTCAACTGAATGCGCATTTCTATTTCCTGCGCGAACAGGCTGAGTTTGGTGGACACTTGTATCAACAGGCACTTGACGATATCAAGAAAGCAGTAGAAATGGCTCCTGACGAGTTAGTCTATCGGGCAGAAAAAGCCAATTTGGAACTTCGTATCGGTATGACTGACGAGGCGATAGAAACAGCCAAGGGTTGTATCAGTAAGGACTCGGAAGCAAGTGACGGTTATCTGTTCTTGGGATTGGCACTATGTGTCAAAGGACAGAAAACAGAAGGACTGCAGAACCTGCAGAAAGCAAAAGAGCTCGGCAACAGCCAAGCTCAATCATTCATTGAAAAATATTCGAAATAGGTTCAGAACGGTAACGGACCACTCGGTTCCCCATATCCAAATGGCGACTCATCGGCAATAGGCTGAGAGTTGCCATTTACTTTACTACTCAGTATCTCACCTCCGTTATCGTCCGGTTTGTTTCCCAAACGACGGTCTTCAGGATTTTCAAAGCGAGTGTACTCACCGCGGAAGGTCAACAATACATCACCTGTAGCACCCTTACGATGCTTGGCAATAATAATCTGCGCCATACCGTGTAAGTCGTGACCATTATCATCTTGATAGATATGGTAATATTCTGGTCGATGAACAAACAGCACCATATCGGCATCCTGCTCAATGGCTCCCGACTCACGGAGGTCAGACAGTTGAGGACGCTTTCCTTCAAGTCCCTCTCGGCTCTCCACGCCACGATTCAACTGAGAGAGTGCCAGGATAGGCACATTCAATTCTTTAGCCAATCCCTTCAGCGAACGAGAGATCGTAGACACCTCTTCCTGACGGGAAGAGAAACGCATACCATTGGCATTCATCAACTGCAGGTAGTCTATCATGATAATCTTCACGTCATGCTCACGAACAAGACGACGCGCTTTTGTACGTAGTTCAAATACCGACAGACCTGGGGTGTCATCCACATACAAAGGAGCACCTAATAATCCGTTTAGACGCTTATCCAGACGGTCCCACTCATCAGGTCGTAACTGACCGTTCAGGATCTTCGAACCTTGAATCTCGCAGCAGTTGGAGATGAGTCGGTTGACCAGTTGTACATTCGACATTTCAAGCGAAAAGAAAGCCATTGGAACCTTGTAGTCTGCTGCAATATTCTTTGCCATAGACAATGCGAATGAGGTCTTACCCATTGCTGGTCGTCCTGCAATAATCACAAGATCGGAGGGTTGCCAGCCAGAGGTGATGTCATCCAGCTTATGATAACCCGTAGGCACACCTGTCAGACCTTCTTTGTTCGCAGCTGCCTTCTGGATTACATCAACGGCATTCTTGATAACGGGGTCTATCTGGGTGTAATCCTTCTTCATGTTTCGCTGGCCCAGTTCGAAAAGTGCGCTCTCTGTTTCCTGCATCAGGTCGTCAACATCAACCGTCTCGTCAAATGCCTTGGTTTCAATAACACTAGCAAAAGATATCAACTGGCGGGCTAATGATTTCTGAGCTATGATACGGGCATGATACTCAATGTTAGCAGACGAAGCCACTCGGGATGACAATTCTGTCACGTAACCAGGACCACCGATATCTTCCAAGTCGCCTTGTTTGGCTAATTGTTCCGTTACTGTCCATACGTCAACAGGCAACTCATGCATCGACAACTCACGGATAGCACTATATATCTTCTGGTTACGGGGTTCGTAAAAACTCTCAGGGTTTAGCATCTCGCATATCACCGCATAAGCATCCTTGTCAATCATCAAAGCACCCAAGACAGCACGTTCTATCTCGGTAGCCTGAGGCTGCACATGCGCATAGGTATTGTCTACAGACTGTTGTCTGCGACGACGTTGTCCTCCACTATTAGTTGTTTGTTCGGCCATAGTCTGTTTAAAATTGCTTAATGGGCTACAAAGGTAAGAAAAAAAAATGAGAGCACTCCCTTTAGCGTACTCAAAAATTGTGGCTTTTCACTATTTTTTGAAGAAAGTACTGTCAGAGATTGTTAACAACTGACTGATAGTCATCTGAGGGTAGCGTTTTACAAACGCATCAACCTGATTGACCCATTCGTTCTGAAAAACTGTTCGTTCGGTTATCTTGTTGACAACATATTGTATCACCCCCATATGCTGATCACGTTCAGTCTGTGAAACCTGAAGGTAAGCAGGAAGTGGATAAAGGCTGAGCACATAGAATCCAATACAATCGGGAACAATCATGGAACGATCCATCATGTGACGTTGTTCTTCCGTATAGTGGGCCATATAGAAAGGATAGTCTGCACCAAGATATTTGTCAAGACTGATGCCCAGCGTATTATTACCTACTACAATACTCTCATCAAAAGAACCTATCTGGGTGTAGATTTGCGGAAGTTCTATCTCTGGCAGTTCTTCCTTCAAACGAAGGAATGATGTCTCCAATTCCAGACTAATATCGTCCATATCAGCATACTGGTGTTGTACATCTGCCAGCATTGTCTGAAGCGTAGAGTCTTGGAAGAAATACAGGAATTTTTTGTTAATATCAGGATCGTTAACATGTCCCAGGTGCAATACGTCTTCTATCAACATGCGCGTCTGGATGGGATATACTGTATTCATCTGCTGGAGGGCAGCATAATCTCCTGTGGTCAGATAAAGATGCTCAATACGGTCATAACGTTGAACGCTGATTTGTTGCTTGTCAGAATCAGCATCATTGGGTTTCAACTGCCATTGACAGCCGATACACAATAACATTATCGTTATTAATATGCCGTATATCTTACCCATGAAAACGGGATTTGTTTTTAAATATATTTAAAATTCGAGGCAAAATTACTAAAAATTGTTTTAAAATCCAAATTTTAAACTAAAAAAATAAAAATTAGACCCGTTTTTTCGCTATTTTCGTTTATTTGTGTGAAATTTGCAGTTAACAAAACTACTTATCACAATGAAAAGAATATTATCCGTCATCGCATTAGCAGCCCTACATGCTACCGTTTTTGCCAACAGAACACTTATGGTTGGTGTCAGCAATCCCTCTCATTTTGCAAGGACTGATGTTCCAGTGGTTATCCCCCTAACTAATTATGGTGACGTTCGTTCTGCTTTAGTGACTGTTAACGGACAGGAGATTCCTTGTCAGTTAGACGATTTGAACCAAGACGAAATATTTGACGAGCTGTGTTTCCTCGCTGATTTAGGCAAAAAGGAAAAGAAGACCTATACCATCACCTTGAAGAATGAAGGAGAACCTCGTCCATATCCTGCCCGTGTCTATGCGGAGATGGTTCTGAGTAACACGAAGGATAAAAATTTGAAAAAACATCAGCAGAACAACTATATTGAATCATTAACTGCACGTGGAGATGCTGCTTACACCTATAACATACAACATCATCATGGTGTAGACTTTGAGAGTGAACTCAACGGTATTCGCATCTACTTTGATGCCCGTCAGACGCCCGATCTTTATGGAAAGTTCAAGAAACAGCTAGAGTTGAAAGAAACTCAGTTCTATACCCCTGACGAATTGAAAGACCAGGGATATGGTGATGATGTGTTATGGGTTGGTCAGACTTTCGGTCTGGGTGCCTTCCGTGGATGGGATGGTCAACAGCCCACGTTGGTAGAACCTGTGCGTTCCCGCACTCAGCGTGTCATCAGTTACGGTCCTTTGCGTGCCATTGTCGAGGTGGTAGATCGCGGTTGGAAGGCCGATGCACAAAGGGAGCCTGTTAATATGACACTTCGTTATACGCAATATGCTGGTCACCGTGATACCGATGTCGACGTGTTCTTCAACAAGGATGTAACCGACTACCGTTTCTCTACCGGTATTATCAACGTGAAAGGTTCCGAGGAGTTTAGTGACAAGAAAGGATTACGGGCATGTTGGGGCACTGACTATCCTGCTGCAGACACTATAAAATGGAAACGTGAAACCGTTGGTCTTGCAGTCTATGTGCCTCAGAAGAACATCGTCAGCGAAGAGCCTGCCAATAAGGACAACTATGCATATGTCCTAAAAGTCAATGGAAAGCATATGGATTACAAGGTTACATATACTTCTGACAATGAGTCATTTGGCTATCATAGCGCCAAGGAATGGTTTAAATTCCTCAAGGAATGGAAAAAGGAAGTTGAGCAACCGGTGAGTATCACAGTTCTATAATCTGCTCCTCAAACTTTCCGTCCTTATCTATCTTATAGGCTCTGGTCTGCTCCAGTATCGGTTTCTCGTCGTCCATGGAGCGATAGTATTTCATGAGTGTGATTTCCCATCGGCTTGTGATGTAATAATCCATGTAGCTCTTTCCGAAATCTATGGCACGGTCCTCCGACTTTTCTTCATAGATACACAACTGGTCGATGGGCTTGTGACGATCGTCTAAGGTATATAGGTAGAGTGAAGGTGTGATAGAGTCTATCTTCTCAACCAGCAAGACAACCTGATGAGAACCCGCATTGGGCAAAGCCAAAATGTCCAGTTCGGTAGCCGACAGGTATCCGAAATGCTCGTTCAAAACGCGTGGAACCTCCGTGAACTCGCCAATTCGTTGCCAGTGAGAACCTTCCGACTGCAAAGGAAGCAGTCGCCGTCCTATCTTCAGGAAGAAAGTTTCCAGAGGGTCTTCATCGGTGATGCCGGCTTTCAGTTGGATGTCTTTTACCTGTTCCGCCTTACGGATACTATCGACCATATGCTCATAATAAGCAGCGTCATGCTTCTTATGTCCACACGAGACCATCAGCATGACCAGCCCTATCGTCAGACAAATTGTAATCTTTCTCATAACTGCTTGCAAATATAAATATTTTTATCTAATTTTGCAACATGAAAACCAGATTTTTATTGTTTTTCCTCTTCATAGAAGTATGTTGCCAGGCAGGTAACCGCATCTATTCTCCCCGCATCAAAAGCCTGACAAGTATTGTCAATGGCGACTGGCTTAATCGTCCAGTTATCACGTTGAACAGTAGTGATCGAATGGTTGTTGGCTTTGACGAGCTATCCCATAACATTCTCAGACTTTCTTACACCATTGAGCGTTGTGAGGCCGACTGGAGCACGTCGAATGAAGTGTTTGAGAGCGATTGGTTGAGTGGATTCAACAACAATCCCATTGAAGACTACCGCAACTCCATCAACACGACGGTTCTCTACACCCACTACCAGTTTAAGATTCCCAACGAACGGTGCCAGTTGAAGATGAGCGGTAACTATCGATTGACGGTGTACGACGAGGATAACGACAATGAGAAGTTGCTGGAAGTAGCATTCTATGTGGTAGACCCGTTGATGACTGTCGGCATAGAAGCAACCACTAATACCGATGTAGACCATAACGACAGCCATCAACAACTAAACATGACCCTGCAATATAATCAGCTGCAGATAAACAATCCTGACGAAGAACTATATACTGTTATCATGCAGAACTGGACGGAAGATTATGCCCGTGTAAACGTCAAGCCCAATTATCGCAACCAGTCGGGTGCCCAATGGCTCCACAACCGCCAACTGATTTTCGATGCGGGCAATGAGTTCCATAAGTATGAAGTCTTGGACGTGAAACACACGACGATGGGACTGGAACATATCGAATGGGATGGACATTACTATCAGGCCTACCCTTTCACCGCTACCGTCCGCAAAAACTACCTGACCGACGTTGATGCCGACGGTGCCTTCTGTATCCGAAACAGTGATCGGACGGAGTCAGACTACACCTGTGACTATGTCTGGGTAAACTACTCCTTGGAGGCTCCCTATCAAGGTGATATCTACATCAACGGTCATTGGGCGACAGACATTCGTCGCGAGAGTTATCTGATGGAATATGACAATGCCACAAAGACTTATCATGCATCCATCATGCAGAAACAGGGATACTATTCCTACCAGTTCCTCACACCATCAGGAAAGAACCCGCCATCTGAGGGTAATTTTTTCCAGACCGAGAACCGCTATCAAGTGCTTGTATACTATAAGAAAGAAGGAGGACGTACTTGGCAACTCACAGGTTATCGAGCCTTAGTATTCCGGTAATCTATCGGTGTCATCCGGTACTGATGATAGAAAGATGCCAGGAAGAAATTGGGAGATGCAAAATGGCACTTGGCAGCAATCGCCTCAATTTCCATATCTGTGTTAATCAACATATCCTCTGCAATTTGCAGTCGAAGTCTGCCTATCAGCGGACGCGGATTCTTATCCAGATGTTCGGCCAATAACTGATAGAGTTTTTTCGTTGGCACGCCACAATAGGCGGCTAATTGGCTGACCGTGAACTCAGCATCCTCATCAAGACCGTTCACATAAGGCACTATTTTCTGCATCACCTCCATGAACTCCTCACTCATTATGGATTGCTTTTCGTATTTTTCATCCTGTTCTATAAGCGATACCGTGTAGGGGCTCAGGATCTCATTGGACGATTCTGTACAACGATCAGCGAACAACCGAATGCGGTGAATGATGTCTGTTCCTTCATTCTTACACATCATCCGCAGACGGGTGTTGCGGTTATAATAGTAGAAATTAGCCAGCAAAACGGTAAGCATAAAGACAAGCAGTAACATATATAGTCCCGTTGTACGCCACCATGGTTCATTGACTAACAGCGTCCATACATAAGGCTCATGACTCCAGCCGTCAGGTGTGAGCGATGCTTGTAGCTCAATATCATAACGACCGGGTCTGACACCCGTCAGTGGTAGATGCAGTATACCATTTTTATCCACAAGACCAGCAGAGTTAGCATGCGACAGCACCCGCCAATCGTCATAGAAAGGAATACCTTTTATCCTCACCCTGTAATAGGTCTGATTGGGACGGAAATAATTCAAGGCGGAGAAGTGTAACGACAACGAATTCTGGTCGTAGTTCACGTTGATTTCCTTAGCTCGCGATATAGCCTTGTTGACAATCACATGTCCTTCCACTTCTTTATTTGCTTCTACCTCCTGGCCATTTACCAAAATCTTGGTCATCTTCGGATACAGCGGGAACAATTCTTCCTGTTTGTTATGGAACTTGTCGGGATCAAACACCACCATATAGTCTTGCGACTGCATCACGATGCGACCGTCATTAAGCAGGGCAGCCATTCCGTTGACAAACGATTCTCTCGGCACATTATCCTTACTGATATAAGTCTCTACACGCGTAACGTCATTATTTTTGATAAACAAATGTGAGATACCATAACTCGTTGCAACCCAAATATCATGTTGAGCATCTTCCACGATGGAGTGAACCATTTCATTCATCAAACCGTCTTTCTTCGTAAAGATGCGCTTTTTCCCCCTTTCTGTCTTTTCCAGTTTCAGTCCTGTATACATGGCGGTCCATTTCCACCCTCGACTATCTTGGAAGATGTTATTTATCGGGCGGTTATAACTTTTCTTGGCAGAGGCAGGGAGTTTTTTCTCCATCAACAGATAGTATCGCATGGACTCCGGGTCATTCCATCCATAGAGATAGAAAGGCGTAGGATATGGTTTCGAATAAAGCAGTCCTCGTTTTTCAGTTCCTATCCACATACCACCCTGTCGGTCAAAGACCAGTGCATTGACATCAGTCGTCAGAAAGCGCGACTTGCTAAGAGCCAATTGAATGATATGTTTCTTCTCTGCAGTCTTCAGATTGTAAATCCAGTAACCCTCTGCACACCCCATGTAAAGTTTTTCATCATGAAACTCCATGCTGTTCAGATGATATTTCTCCTCCATTACCGTCTTCCATTTGCGTGTCTGCATATCAAAATAGCGCAGGATAGCCTCGTTTGCAGAAGCATTACGTATCTGGAAGTAACCTTGGCGATAAGGTGTGACAAATGATGAGCGCGCATAGCGTTGGGCTTCCTCTTCTGTATCAGCCTTCCGCTCAAAGAGGAAAGAGCCAGTATTCAAATCATATGCAGAAACTGAACCGTCGCCATAGAAAAGAAGCATCACACGACTATCGAAGACGTTAATATCTTGCAATTCTGCATCCTTGCGAACCTTGAATTCCTTGTGGTCATCAAGACCGTAGAGAGTCTCTCCTGACAATGCCCATAAGTGGTTGTTGACATCGGTAAAAAGGTCGTTAACAGGTTTCTTAAAACCTAGTTCAAGAAAGATATCCTTCACGCGAGGGACAAATTTCTCCATCATCAAGTCTACACATGTCACCTGATTCTTATCCTTCAGCCACAGATGATGATGCTTGTCAAACATTTGTCTATAATGACCTCGGTATTTTGACAATTGATACACGTTTTCCTCTTTCGGGTCAATATGCACAAACGAGGATCCGTCATAGAAATTGATGTGACCAATCGTGCTTATAACCATGCGTCCCGTTTTGGTACACTTAATGGTCTGGGCACCATTATCCGCCATACCGTTTGAAGCATCATATACGATGAACATGCGGTCTTCGTCTTGCGCATGAACCGAGAGAACGCCCAGTATCATCCAGGCGAGAAGTGACAGTTTCAGGTGGGATATTCTTATCATGTAAGACTTATTGTGAAGAGAGGGGACTACTCAGTAATTGAGGTCCCCTCTTCTTGTAATATGAAACTAGAGATTCAGACTTTTCTTGATAGCCTCGATCTTCTCCTCTGCAGCCTTAGTGCAACGCTCGTAGCAACCAGCGCACTTGAAGCTGGGATCTTTAACCTCGGTATAGAACTTAATCTTGGGCTCTGTACCAGAAGGACGAACGCTTACCTTGGTGCCGTCCTCACAGAACCATTGCAATACGTTCGATGTGGTAGGCATGTTGATCTTCTCTACCGTACCGTCTGCCTTCTTGGCCTCCAGTGTCTGATAGTCCTTCCACAGGCAGATCTTCGAACCTCCGAGTTCCTTAGGCGGATTGTTGCGGAAGTCAACCATCATCTGCTTAATCTCGTCAGCACCGGTCTTTCCGGGCTTCACAACATTGATGGTAACCTCCTTAGAGAAGCCGTATTCAGCATAGATGTCCATCAGCAGGTCATAGAGTGTCTTGCCATTGTCACGTGCCCAGGCAGCAATCTCGCAAATCAAGCAGATAGATGCGGGGGAGTCCTTATCACGAACCTTATCGAATGGCAGGAATCCAAACGACTCCTCACCACCGCCGATATACTTCTGTTTACCCTCTGAGATACGAATCTCGTTGGCAATCCACTTGAATCCTGTATAGCAGTCACGCAGCTCTACGCCATTCTTCTTTGCAATCTCAGCGATGACCTCGGTGGTAACGATGGTCTTTACCAGGAACTCATTGCCTTTCAACTGGCCCAACTTCTTCTTGTTGGCGATGATGTACCAAGAGAACATCATACAAGTCTGGTTACCATTCAGGATTTCCCACTCACCCTTCGGATTGCGGCAGACGATAGCCAAGCGGTCAGCGTCAGGGTCAGAAGCGATAACGAGGTCAGCATTCAACTTCGTGCCGAGCTTCATACCCAGCGTCATTGCCTCTGCATTCTCAGGGTTAGGACTTACTACCGTCGGGAAGTTACCGTCGATTACCATCTGCTCGGGAACAACGTGGATGTTCTGGAATCCCCATGAGCGCAGAGCCATTGGGATGATAACGCGACCTGTTCCGTGCATCGGTGAGTAAACGATGTTAAGGTCTTTCTGGCGCAGGATAACATCCTGATCAACCATTGCTTCCTTTACAGCCTGGATGTAGTCCCAGTCCATCTCACCACCGATGGGAATGATGAGGTCCTTGTTGCCCTCAAACTTCACATCTTCAATCTTCACTTTGTTCACCTCGTCGATGATACCCTTGTCATGCGGAGCAAGCACCTGAGCACCGTCGTCCCAATAGGCCTTGTATCCATTGTACTCGCGTGGGTTGTGCGATGCGGTAACATTAACACCTGCCTGACAACCAAGTTGACGGATGGCAAATGAGATCTCCGGTGTAGGACGAAGGCTCTCAAACAGATATACCTTGATGCCGTTTGCTGAGAAGATGTCAGCAACGGTTTCTGCGAACATACGTCCGTTGTTACGACAGTCGTGACCTACGACTACGGCACTCTGTTTGCCAGGGAAAGCCTTGTTGATATAGTTGGCAAATCCTTGCGTAGCCATACCTACGATATACTTGTTCATGCGGTTCGTACCGGCACCCATAATACCACGCAGTCCACCCGTACCAAACTCCAGGTTCTGGTAGAATGCATCAATAAGAGCTGTCTTGTCTGGATTGTCCAGCATAGCCTGCACTTCCTTACGTGTCTCCTCGTCAAAGGCCGGAGAGAGCCATACCTTTGCTTGTGCCTCGCACTGAGCAATGAGTTGAGCATTATTTTCCATAATTTTCAATTGATATGTTTTAGATTAAATAATTATCAATACGCAAAGATACTGATTTATATTTCAAAATCAGTATCTCAGCGTTATTTTTTAACATTTTTAATTATTTTCGCATCAATCGGTCAATCTCTTCGAACTGTTTTCCCATGTTCAGATGGAGATAGATACGGTAGAGCCCGACACCCCAGCGTTGTTTCGCGTCGGGTTGCAAACGCCGGTAGTCTTCCATATACGGACGGGCTTGCTGATAGAGCTGTTCCAGTCGTCGACGGTTCTTTCGTGGCTCGTTCTCGCTCTCTACAACCAGTGCCTTGTTAAGGTAACAGGTAGCAATATTGAGATAGGGTTCCGGCAGGGTGTCGTTCAGTTCAATAATACGTTGACTGGTCTCTATACATTCGTCATAGCGTTCCAAGTTGAGCAACGCTATCGATCGTCCCATTAAGAACAAGGTATTGCTGTCGTTGATCTCTACACCACGGTTGGCAATGACGAGCACGGAGTCCTGTCGTCCTTTACTGGAATAGTAGTCCGCTAGACGAGGAAAGAAGTACGGATGTTGCGGATAACGGTCAAACCCTTTGCGCAACATACCTACATAGCGAACAGTATCACCCAGTATCTGATAGGCCATTGCTTCGTTTTGCATACCGTATTCTATATAGGCAGAGTCACGTTCTGCAAGTGGGACATGTTTCAGCATACGCCGTGCATCCTTCGTTCTATAGGCGCAATAGGTTGCCCAATATGCAGCCGTTGTCAAAAGAGAGTCTGTCTTGTCGTAGTTGTATGCCGTATAAAGGGGTTGTCGGGCTCCTTCAATATACGCATCGAAATAGTCGTATGCCGACGAGTAGTTTCCCTTATGCACATGCCACGTTCCTCCATAATAGATGTTGGGACGTATGGCATGAAGCACTTCACCATGATCCTTGCGGAACGAGGGGCGAACACGTCCTTTGCGGTCTGGCAGACAGTCGAGGGAGTCTTGCTTGAACGCCACTTCCTGCAGGTGACAAATCAGCTTGTAAAAGGCTGCAGTGTCGTATTTCTGCTTCAGATAGAGTTTCTCGTTCGCCGCCATGTATTGGTTCAGGACAGCATCATACCACGTGTCGTAGATCTTGATGTTCTGGCGATTTGCCGAATCTTTCAGCAGGTCGGTCATCAGTTTCTCTGCCTTGTCGAAATCCTTTCCGCTCTTGATATACGCTCGGGCCTGATCAATCTGTTTCTTCTGCGAGAAGACGGACAGACCGAACAAGGTAAGGACAGACAGGCAGACGACGACTCTCTTCATTATTGCAGACCTTCCTCACGCAGTTTTTGCTGCCATTTCCAGGCACTCTTCAATACCTCCTCGGTAGGAGTATCGGCTTTCCATCCCAGTACTCGGTTGGCTTTATCCACATTGCCCCATACCTGTTCGATATCACCTTCACGACGTGGAGCATAGGTCCAATTTACCTTCACGCCAGTAGCCTTCTCGAATCCCTCGACAACCTCCAATGTAGAGAGTCCACGACCTGTTCCGATGTTGAACACCTCGACAGCGTCGGTGTCGGGTTTGTCCAGCACGCGTTCCATAGCTTTGACATGAGCCTTGGCAAGGTCAACGACATAAATATAGTCGCGTATGCAGGTATGGTCTGGTGTGTTATAGTCGTTGCCGAAAATCTTCAGCTGCTCACGAATACCGATAGCGGTCTGTGTGACGAAGGGGATGAGGTTCATAGGCACACCGTTAGGCAACTCACCGATCAGTGCAGAGGGATGAGCACCGATGGGGTTGAAATAGCGGAGGATAATCGACTTGACGGGAGCGCCAGAATGGATGTAGTCCTGGATAATCTCCTCGTTTATCTGCTTGGTGTTGCCGTAGGGTGACAATGCTTTTTGAATGGGAGCATCTTCGGTGACGGGCAGGTTCTCCTGACTAGGCTGTCCGTAGACGGTGCACGAACTGGAGAAGATGATACCCTTCACTTCGTACTTCGGCATCAGTTCCAACAGGTTGATGAGCGAAGTCAGGTTGTTACGGTAATACATCAAGGGTTTCTCCACACTTTCGCCAACGGCTTTGGATGCAGCAAAGTGGATGATACCTTCAATGGCGGGATATTTCTTGAACACGCGCTCCATAGCGTCGAAATCGCAGCAGTCTACTTTCTCGAATGCCGGACGGATGCCTGTGATTTTCTCAATACCATTGAGCACTTTCTCGTTTGAGTTCGAGAGGTTATCAACAATGACTACTTCGTAGCCCGCGTTTTGCAATTCCACCGTAGTATGGCTTCCAATAAAGCCCGTACCACCTGTAACAAGGATAGTCTGTTTCATTCTTTTAATGGGTTGTTTTTGTAATTTTGTGCAAAGGTACAAAAAAAATATGACGTAAGGAGGAATTAAAGGATAAAAAAACAAAAAAACTCATCGGAACTTCAACATTCCAATGAGCTTTCTGCGGTGCGTACGAGACTCGAACTCGTGACCTCCTGCGTGACAGGCAGGCATTCTAACCTACTGAACTAACGCACCAATATATTCTAAACTTCTCCATCACAACCTTCAACCTTTTCGTGCGGTGCGTACGAGACTCGAACTCGTGACCTCCTGCGTGACAGGCAGGCATTCTAACCTACTGAACTAACGCACCAAGGAGTTGCTTTTGTTGTTTAGCGGGTGCAAAGGTAATCAGAAAATCCGAATAAACAAAACTTTTTCGGGAAAATTTATAAAAATCTTTGCATTAACACCGCATCGGTATATTTTCTGCCGTCGTAGAGCCAGTCTTTCAACCTGTTTTGTGTCTGGAAACCTGCTTTTTCATAGAGAGCTAGAGCGGCCTCGTTGTCGGAAGCCACCACTCCATAGAGCTGATGCATGTGGAGCACCTGGCGGGCATAGCGGCACAATTCCTCCAAAGCTTCGGTGGCATAGCCCTTACGCCGTTCTGCATCCAGGATGACAATGCCTGTCTCTGCTCGCAGATGGCTGGGCGAGAAGTTAACCAGGTCGGCAATGCCGACCGTCTCCCCGTTATGGTCCTCAATAATCATACGTACCTGTCTGTCAGCATAGGCATCATCACTCGATGTGGCGATATAGTCGTGCAGTGTATAGCGGGAATACGGCACATTGGTCGTTCCCACGTTCCACAGTCGAGTGTCGTTCTCTATCTCGTAGAGCAAGTCGAGGTCTTCAGGCTCAATGGCTCGCAGTTTAATCGTCTTCATAGTCGTCGTGGTGAGGGTTGATAAAATGGTGCAGCTTCCTGCCTATCATCTGGATGAGGGCTATCGCAGCACGGAAATAGATAGCGCACTGTACGGGCAACGTGAAGAAAAAGCTCAGATGTCCGTAGTGTTTGCGGAAGAAGATGAGCATGGCCTGGTAGAACACGTGGACATAGCGGAACGACGACTTCTGCGTCGACTCTCCCTTGTAGTGTATGATGTCAAAAGGCAGGTACCAGTTCTGCCAACCGCCGTGGATGAGGCGGTATGAGAGATCGATGTCCTCACCGTACATGAAGTAATCCTCATCCAACAGCCCCACCTGGTTGAGGGCTTCGCGCCGCAACAGACAGTAGGCGCCACTGATGACCTCGATGCGACAGGGCTTGTCCCAAGGTAGGTCACTCATATAGTAGCGACGGGTGAACCCCAACATTTTAAGCATCGACACCCACGGTGTCGGAATGGCGCGCCGTGATTCCGGTGCGGGTTGTCCGTCACGTGTCAACATGCGTACACCTGCACCACCCGTCTCCAGATGTTCATCCATGAAAGCGATACATCCACGGATGGTGTCGGGATAGACGATGGTGTCAGGGTTCAGCAACAAAACATAGTCGGAGTCCGTCTGACGAATAGCCATATTGTTAGCACGTGCAAAACCCACATTCTCCTTGTTAGCAATGATCTGCACGTCAGGACAGTTTGCCTGCAGATAACTGACGGTATCATCCTTCGAGCAGTTGTCGACAACGATGATTTCGCCATCAATTCCCTCGAGGGCTTTTCGCACGCTATCAATACACTCCACCAACAGGCGGCGCACATTATAGCTGACAATGACTATGCTGATTTTCTTGGCCATACGAAAGGAAGACAAAGTAAGAGAATGACGCCGAGATAGAAGAATACGGTGGTACGATAGACGGCATAGAGGATGCCGTTCATCAACAGGGGTACCACAATTATCGCCATACGCAGTTTCCAGTTATGGCGAAACAAGCGCAGTCCCAGATAGGCACACAACAAGGTGGCTATCTCCATCAGCGTTGTCCATATAAATAATAAGGTGTCCGAATTCATCCCCTTTTCAATTTTATTTATTCTTCAATTTTTCAATTCTTTAATTCTTCAATTTTTCAAATGGAGTTCTGTTCAGTATGGATCGTCCCAGTGTCACCTCGTCGGTATATTCCAGTTCGTCACCTACGGAGATACCTCGTGCGATGATGCTGATTTTGACATTGGTATAGGGCGCCAGTTTTCGGAAGATGTAGAAGTTGGTGGTGTCGCCCTCCATCGTGGAACCGAGCGCTAGAATCACCTCCTTCACTTCCCCACTGGCAACGCGAGCCACCAGTGACTCGATTTCCAGGTCGGCAGGCCCGATACTGTCCATTGGCGATATGACGCCTCCCAGCACATGATAGCGCCCGTGAAATTGTTGTGTATTCTCCACAGCCATCACGTCCTGTATGTTCTCCACCACACATATGGTGCTATGGTCGCGTCGCGGGTCACTACAAATAGGACAGGTGTCACTGTCCGAGATGTTATGGCACACCTTGCATCGCTTCACCTCCCGACGCATCCTGGCGATGGTGTCGGCAAAGTGTGTCACGTCATCAGTTTCCTGGCGCAACAGGTGCAACACCAGTCGCAAGGCAGTCTTCCGACCTATTCCCGGCAGTTTGGCGAACTCCTGTACCGCCTGCTCCAGCAGTTGTGATGGATATTGTTGTTGTATCATGATTAATTCTCTATTTCACTCAGTTCCAGCCATCGCATCGATTTCTCGTCCAGCTCGTCCTTCAAGACAGGGAGCCGTTTACTTAGGGCAGTAATCTCGTCAACGGATGTCGTTCCTCCGCAGAGGGCTTCCTCTATCTGTTTCTGCTCTGCCTCCAGTGTGGCGATGTCTTTCTCCAACTGTTCCAGTTCTCGTTTCTCCTTGTAGCTTAGCTTGCGCTTGGCGGTGGCAACATTGTTTGCCGGCTGTTTCTTCTCGTTCTTAACGCTCTTCTCCGATTTCTCTTCTTCCTTCTCACCACTTGAGAATTCCCGATATTGTGTATAGTTACCGGGGAAGTCCTTGATTTCTCCTTGTCCCTTAAACACCAATAGGTGGTCAACCACCTTATCCATGAAATAGCGGTCGTGCGAGACGACGATGACGCATCCGGGAAAGTCCTGCAGGTATTCTTCCAGTATCTGCAGCGTCACGATATCCAGGTCGTTGGTAGGCTCGTCCAATACTAGGAAGTTGGGATTGCGCATCAGCACTGTACACAGGTACAGCTTGCGTCGCTCACCTCCCGAGAGTTTATAGACATAGTTGTGTTGCTGTTCGGGAGTGAACAGGAAATATTGCAGCAGTTGCGAAGCCGACAACTTGCGTCCGCTTCCCAAATCTACGTAGTCGGCAATGTCGGTAATGACGTCTATCACCTTCTGCTGTTCGTCAAACTGCAACCCTTCCTGCGAGAAGTAGCCGAACTTCACAGTGTCGCCAATCACGATGCGCCCTTCGTCTACGGGTTCCTCGCCCAGCAGCATCTTGATGAAAGTCGACTTTCCCGTACCGTTGGCTCCCACGATACCCATTTTCTCGAAACGTGAGAAATTGTAGTAGAAGTTCTTGAGGATGACGAGGTCGTCAAAGGCTTTGGAGATATACTGGCACTCAAAAATCTTCGAACCGATATAGACGTTGGATGCCTTCAGGCGCAGCTGGCGCTCCTCCAGTCGCTGCTTGGCGATGCGTTCCAGTTCGTAGAAAGCTTCCTCGCGGTATCGCGCCTTGTGCCCTCGGGCTTGCGGCATGCGTCGCATCCATTCCAGTTCGGTGCGGTACAGGTTGTTGGCGCGTGCTATCTCCGCCCTGCGGTTGTCGATGCGCTCCTGGCGTTTCTCCAAATAGTAGGCATAGTTGCCGCGATAGGTATAGATGGTGCGGTCGTCCAGTTCGAGGATGACGCTGCACACCCGGTCCAGGAAGAATCTGTCGTGGGTTACCATCAGTAATGTGCGGTTGCCGCGTTGCAGATATCCCTCCAGCCATTCTATCATCTCCAGATCCAGGTGGTTGGTGGGCTCGTCCAATATCAGCAGATCGGGTTCCGTCAGCAGTACGTTGGCCAGCGCCACACGCTTCTGCTGTCCACCGCTCAACTGTCCTACGGGTTGTTCCAGGTTACGAATCTTCAACTGTGTCAGTACCTGCTTAGCTTTCAGTACTTTATCCGGATCTCCTTGATGATTAAAGCAAGCATCCAGTACAGATTCATCAGGGTCGAAACGGGGTGTCTGTTCAAGGAATCCCACTTTCAAGTCGCGTCGGAAGATAATCTCTCCGCTGTCGTAGCCCTCCTTACCTGAGAGGATGCTGAGCAGCGTCGACTTACCCGTTCCGTTCTTGGCTATCAGTCCTACGCGCTGGCCTTCGCCAATGCTGAAACTGATGTCATTGAACAGCTGCAAGGCACCGAACGACTTCGAGAGGTGTTGAACGTCGAGATAGGGAATCATAGACCCATGACAAATTTAACAAACAGGATGACTACAGGTACGGTTACCAACAGGATACCGAAGAAGTCGATGATTAATCCCGTCTTGATCATCTTCGTGATAGGCACATAGCCTGATGCGTAGACGATGGCGTTTGGCGGTGTTGATACTGGCATCATGAATCCCAGCGACGAGGCAAGGGCAACTCCCACAGCGACAGGAATAGGACTGATGCCGACAGAGACTGCCGTCGTGATGGCGATAGAGCCTATCAGATTGACGGCAGCAGTGTGCGACGTGAACTCGGAGAGTATCAGGGCACTGATGCAGAACACACCCACGAAAACCCACTCGGAAGGCTGGTTGCCCAGCACGTCCTTCAGTCCGTTACCTATCCAGTCGGACAGTCCTGTTGTGTACATCATAGCACCCATTGACAGGCCGCCGCCAAAAAGCAGCAGTGTGCCCCACTCGATGCCTTCCATACCTTCTTTCCATTTCATCGTCATCTGGCCCGTCTTCACATTGACAGGCAGGAAGAACAACAACAAACCTCCCACCATAGCGGCAATAGACTCGGGGAAATGTTTGTCGTAGAAGGTCATCACCTCTGAATGGGCACCGTAGACAACGCTCAGCACACTCGGAGCCACCCACAGGAAAACAGCTACTCCGAAAGCTATCAGCGTGTTCTTCTGTGCACGTGTCCATTTTCCTAATGAAGCCACATAATCGCTGATGAATTTCTCGGCTCCCTCGATGTGTTTCACGTCGGCAGGGAACAAGCGCCACAGCACTATATAGGCTATCACGAAATAGATAATCATAGCCACCGTGCCCCATGTCATCCACTGGAAGAACGATACCGTTGGCGCTTGGGGAGCCAGCTCGTTGAGGAATCCCAGCATGATGATGTTGGGAGGTGTTCCGATGGGAGTCATCACACCGCCTATGCTGCAGGCATACGCTGTCATCAGCATCAGACCGGTGGCATATTTGTAGTTTTTCAAGTCGATGATCTTGCCGTTCTGGGCCATCATCTCACGGATGGCTTCCAAAAGTCCTAGGGCAATGGGAAACATCATGGCTGCTGTTGCCGTGTTACTAATCCATCCTGAACAGAGGATACAGGCCAGTCCGATGGCGAGGAAGATGCGGCGTGGCGAGTTGCCCACCCATTTCATCGACAGAATGCCGTAGGCGATGCGCTTGTCCAGTCCGTTGACCATCATACCCTTCGCCAGCAGGAAACCACCCATGAAAAGGAATATCAAGGGGTTGGCAAAGTTCGAGAAGGCGTCCTTGATGGGGGCAATGCCCAGCACCACACATAACGTGGGTCCCAGCAGCGATGTCACAGGGATGGGCACAGGTTCGGTAATCCACCAGATAGCTACGAGCGACATCACAGCCAGCATGTGGTGGGCATTCCCCGACAGTTCACCAATGGGCATCAACCAAATCAACAGGGCACACAAAGGACCCATCACGGCACCTACGACGCGTCGCATATGTTCAAATCCACCTTCTTCTTTCATCGCTTTTCCTCCAAAATCTTTTTAGTCTTTAAAAATGGAAATCTACTTTCTGTACACCAGGTCCATAGATAGTCTTGAAATCGTTCTTCATGGAGATGATGTGGTAGCCTGCTTCGCGCCATTTGGCCTCGCGACGGGCTCCTTCAGCCAGGTCGGCATGATCGCGGTCGGCATCGTCGGCCACCAGCATGAACGTGGCGGTGCGGTACTTCGCGTTACCCATGCAGTAGTTATGCATAGCGCAGTCGCCGCTGCTGTTGCCGAATGACAGGACGGGCACCTTACCAATCTCCTGCGATATCTGCAGCACCTTGTTGGTCTTCAGGTTCTTGATAATCAGTTCGTCGGTTCTCACCAAGTATTCTTCCTTACCCATCGTATAGGTCACACCGGGTTCCTCGCCTTGTTTGTTGGACTTCAGCTTCACATCCATGCCGATGACTCTGCTGGGCGATATTCCGATGCTCTCTACGAGCGAACGACAGATAAAGCGGTCGCTACCTGAGACCACATAGCAGGTAAAGTGATGGTCTGCCAGATAGGCAAACACTTCGAGCATGGGTTTGTAGAATCCCTGGCCGTAGGTCATGCCGGTAAATCCGTTGGCGGGCAGCGCTCCATAGGCCTTCACATAGGCGTCAAACTGGGCGAGCGTCATGCCGGAATAAGCCTTGGCGGCTGCATGGGCATGTATCATGTCGAAGTTGGCTGGCAATGGTTTGCCGGTGCGCACGAAGTCGCGGATGCTCTGTGCTGCCTCGCGCACATCCTCAGGGGCCTTGTCGCTGTAGCTCTTGTCGTCCAGCACGCGGTATTCCAGCATGTTGTATTCGAAATAGGTAGGATAGAGCTCGGCAACGAAGGTGCCGTCCATGTCGAACGTGGCAATACGGTCCTCCACCTTGATATAGTTGGCCGACTGCTCGTTGGTCACGTCCTCCACGTAACTTTTCAGTGCCGTCAGCGCCTCACAATTGTTCCACGACGGGAAATAGTCTTTCTGAGACTTTCCACTATCGCCTTCATCACAACTCATTGTCATGACCATCAGGCATATCAGCACCACGGTCTGCATCCACAAAGTATTTCTTTTCATTTCAATCCTTGATGTTTTAACTCTTCAATCCTTCATTGATTTCCTCAATATATCCCAGCACATCGTCCCTACCCTCTTTCTTCTCTGCAGAGGTCAGGAACATCGGGGGCATTTCCTCCCACGTCTCCGACAGTTTCTTCTTATATGCCTCCATCGCCTGGCGACACTTGTTGGGTGTCAGCTTGTCGGCTTTGGTGAAGACGATGGCGAAGGGCACCGACGACACACCGAGCCATTCGATGAACTCGAGGTCTATCTTCTGCGGTTCCAGCCGGATGTCAACCAGCACGAACACGTTGACTAGTTGCTCGCGTTGCAGGATGTAGCCGCGAATCATCTGATCCAGCTTGTCCACCTCCTTCTTCGACCGCTTGGCATAGCCGTAGCCGGGCAGGTCCACCAGATACCACTCCTTATTAATAATAAAGTGGTTGATGAGCAGCGTCTTACCCGGTGTGGCACTCGTCTTGGCGAGCTTGCGGTTGTTCGTCAGCATGTTAATCAGACTCGACTTCCCCACATTCGACCGTCCGATGAAGGCATACTCTGGCTTTGTGTCCTTGGGACACATTGACACCATGGGTGCTGAAAGTGAGAACTCTGCTTGTTTGATGTCCATCTCTATCTTGTTGTGAAATTACTGTACTTTTTTATTTTGTGATGCAAAAATAAGCTAAAAAAATGAGACTACCAAATTTTGTAATCTCATTTTCTTTTCCTACCGCTTGAAATTAGTTTTTCTCCGGTTGTCCTGTGGGCGCACCGCAAAATGAATCCAGACGACGCTACGCTTCTGCTCTATCAGCAGCTCGTCGAAGTCTTCGCGGCTTTGGTCGCTGATGTCCAGCAAGATAGCCGCATAGCGCAATGCCTGTTCCATCCCGATGCAACGGATGTCCACGGCGCACCCCGTCAGGTGGTTCGACGTAGGCACACCGCCTACCGCCTTGTTCACCGCTGCCGACCGGAAACCCGAGTTGATGATAATCGGGTCGTCACCATCGCCGTACTTGTCGTTCCATCGCTTCCGCAGACGTTCCAGCCAACGGCACACCCGCTTTAAGTTCTCTACTTGTGCCTCATTCGGCACGTTTGCTATATGCTGTTTTGTCTTGGTTAACTCAGCGAGCGTCATGTGCTCGCTGAGGTTAGTTTGTTTATTCATTTCTTCTTTTTGTTTACGTTAATTGGTGTACTATTAGGAAATGCGATGCTGTAGGCCGCGTCGAGGGCCTTCAGATTGATTTTCCAAAAACTGATGCCGGCACGTACGGCTACGATGGCGCGTAGCAGCTCACGGTGCCTGAGCGGATAGAGCGAGGGTAGGGGCAGTTCGTTCCATCCTTCCTGCTCACTGAGGTGGCACACCTCCCAGATGAAATCGTCGGTGGCTTCATAGCCGAACCACGACTTCAACACATTGCGGATACAGAACCGCTTATACTGACCTCCGAGGAGGCACCTCGTGCGCTCCAGCTTACGCCAGAGCTGCACGAAACATTCTTGATTGTTCTGAACGGACTCTCCCCCCGCCCTCTCTGTTAGAGAGGGAGCTGATAGTTTTTTTAATTGAGGGCTTGATTGTATCTGTTTCATATTATGATGTACGCTTAAGGTAGATTAATAATTATAAGACTATATACTCCCCTCGCTACAAGAGAGGGGGCGGGGGAGAGTCTGAAACTTCCGCTTATACTCCTCAGTCTTGCAGTACCTGCCGCTCACCTCGTCAAAGACAATATATCCGCGACTCTGCCAACTGCGCAACGTGCCGTCACCGCTACCACTCTTGCCCTGCTGCTGGCGCATCTGGCGGTACTGGTCTTTGGTGAATTCATCGGGCAGAAGTTCCAGCAGGTTCTGTGGCCCTGACTGACGTTGAATCTCCACCTCTTCACGAAGCTCTTTTTCAAGCTGTTGACCGAAGTACAACATCTTACACCAGAGATTATATTGCTGAGTCCAGCGGACAAAATCTGCAATTTCCTTCGACCATTTGTAGCCGTGAGCCACATAGAGCACCATTCCCTTCAGCCAGGCGATGACGTTGGCGCGATAGGAGAAAACCCTGTAGGCCTCGCTCTCATAGAGCTTTGCGGCATCCTTGTTCTCCTGCTTCATCTCGAGCGACAGCTTCTTCGACTGCGGGCACTCAATCAGTCCGTTGGCAGCCTCTAAGCGGTCGATGTAGGGCTTGAGTTCCTGCGCAAAGGTGTGGTCGTAGATGCCCTGAATGGGTGCGGTGTCATCGTCGTCATCGGCCTTGATAATCGTCGAGATGTCCAGTCGGCTCACAGTTCCGTCGTTCACCATCTTGAAGAAAAATTTCTTGGCGTTGGGAGGGGTCGTTGATGCGTTAAAGTTCCACCTTAAGGGGGCTATACCCGATACGCTGTCGGCACCTACGCGCTCCTGACCGGCATCACTGTTGTCAAAAGCCTTACGAATCAGCAGACCAACCTCATCCACCGTCCCTTTCGACGTCACCTTCTTCAAACCCTCAATCTCGTCCACGATGGTATAGATAAATCGCTGACCGTTGTTGTTGGCATCTACAATGCGCTGGTTAAAGACGGCATCTGTCAGGTTGTCAATCAACATCTGAATACAAATATCGGTTGGTCTGGGGTCTTTCTTCTGCTTCGCTCCCGGGTTCTTCTGCTTCCATTCCGCCTCACGTTGACGGTTGGGCTGGTCGCGCTGCTTGATGTCCTCCATGATGTACTCGATAGGCTTCTTGATGGTACCCTTACCGATACTCTGCCGGCCTATCAGGATGTTCATGAACGTGGCCTCGTGCTCCACGTTGTCCCAATAGCGGAACTTCACGCCGTGCAGGTGAGCACCCAGTGCCGGGAACACCGCATTGGCCACAGCGGGCTTGTAGAACCAGGGCACGTTCTTCGTCAACAGCCTAATCAGCGGCGGCAACTTCTTGGGCATCGCCGGTGGAGTGGTCAGCGTACCGCCACAAGCCTTGACTGCTTGTTGTGACTTCAACGCCTGCAGCACCTGCTTCAATCTGTAGGGCATACCCTTGCGAGGCTCTTTCAGCGCATTCTCAATAGTCTTGCGCCACTCAGCCTCTTCCTCTGGAGTGCACAGCGGAACCGACCCTTCTGTGCACTTTTTCGCCCAATAGTTGGGAACAACCTGCATCATCTTCTCCAGCGAATAGCCGCAGATGCTACGGATAGTCACCGCCAACTCAAACGTCAGCGCATTACGGTCACCCTCCACTGGCTCCTTACCATCGTTGAACAGCTCCCAATACTTCGCGATAATGTCCGCATAGGGAATGCCGTTGTAGGACAGACCCTCCCCCGTCCCCTCCCTGTGAGTGAGGGGAGTAGTATGCTGCAGTTCCTGAGAGTGACTGCTCTCCCCCTGCAGGGGGAGTTGGGAGGGGGTCTGTCTGAATATCTCATCATCCAAATAAATCAGCTCCGCCTCCGTCGTGGTGAAGAACACGCGGGTAATGTCCTTGGCACCCTTGTCGTACTCCACGCCCAGCAGATCGCTTGCCCAACGCAGATTGTCCTCCTGCGACAGCTCCTCGCGGCGACGAAATACCAGGTGGAAACCCTTCGACGCCGAGCGTTCCAGCATCAGCAGTCCCAGCGCATCCTTCTTCGACAGCACCATTTCGGGAACCTTCTTCAGCCATTCCTCCTTCCTGGCAGCTATCTGCTCTTCCCCTTCATGGGGAAGCGGGGAAGGGGTCCAGTCCACATCCATGCCCACCGTCGTACTCATGCGCTTGGCACCTTTCAGCGTGCCGTCGTCGTTGGGCAG
This sequence comes from Prevotella sp. tc2-28, assembly GCF_900107705.1. Taxonomy (GTDB): domain Bacteria; phylum Bacteroidota; class Bacteroidia; order Bacteroidales; family Bacteroidaceae; genus Prevotella. The sequence continues at coordinate 44,016 of NZ_FNRE01000002.1, read as the reverse complement.
ACAGCTGTAGTTCATCTGCACCAGACTGCTCTTCACCGCCTCGTCGCCCTGTCGGATTCTCGCCACGTTGTCTTGCTGGAAACCGCCGTTGCGCAACTTCATATATTCCTCTCTCGTTAGAACGGGGCGCATCATTTTCACCCCGTCATTGTAATAAATCATGTGTACACTCATAGTCTTAGAAGTTGGGATAACCGAGTTTAGAATTCAAATAACGCAGGCCATCGAGCGTCCACGTCATATACACCTTCACCTTCTTGACACCCTTCAGCGAATAACTGACGTGTGTCCTCATGCGTACGAAGTCGCGGTCGGCCAGATCATCGCAGATGTTCCAATGACCCCCTCGACGATACTGGATGCCCATGTCGCGCACCACGCAGTTGAAGTCATAGACCGACATGTTGAACGTCTTGGCCACCTGGGTCGCCGTCAGCGTGTCCTCGGCATCGGCGTTCAGCATACAAAGCGTGCGACAAACAATGGCGTCGGCACGGTTGATAATCTCTTCATTGGAGAGCTGTCGGCCATTGGCATCCTTAGTTGGAATGTAACCGCCCGTCTTTCGGATCTGTGGCAGCACCTCGCTGGTCACCCAACGCTTGAAGGCCTTCGCCTGTGGCAGTTTAGAAGAGAGGATGAGTGCATACAGACCGCTCTCGTTGATGATGACAACCTTCGACTTATAGTTCGAACCAGTCCCCTGAATCAGGGTAGTGGTTTTGTCGTCGGTATCAACATGCGTGGCAATAGCGTTTTCTGGTTTGCTGTACCCCAGTGCCGTAGCCACGTCTTTGCCTACGAACATGATTTGGTTATTAACTTGGCAAGTACGAATCTCACCGAAAATATCACTTGTAAAAATCTGAATATTTGCTTTCATTTTGTTTGAGTTGAATTATTTAATTCACTTTTTCTCGCCATGCCAAAGCTCAAACGAGTTTGGCTTTGGTCATTTGGCTTATCGAAAAAGTTGAATTTTTAGCGAGAGAAGTTTAAGAAAGGGCCCTACACCTCACGGTGCTCAATTGATTCCCTCACTTCAACTCAGGGTTAATAGACTCTCCCCCCTGCCCCTCTCTTGTAGCGAGGGGAGATAATATTCTCCCCTAAAGGGGAGTTAGAGGGGTCTTTATTTCAGTTTCACGATATCAGTTGCCAGAATCTCTTGGAACGTCTGCCCCTGATATTCGTGTGTAGAGAAACGAAGCGTGGCTACTACCACATCACCTTCGTAGAACCTGCACGCCGCCAGATTGCCCAGCATGGCGCACACATACTCGTTTTCGAACGTCTTGCCTTGCAAGCGTCCTTCGGTCGAGCGACCACCCAGTTCGCGCAACACGATGTTGCACTTCTGAATAGTACCTGTTTCGGCCTTAGCCGACTGTACGCTGAAGGCCTCGCCCTGGCGTACCACTTTCAAGATTTTTGTTTCCATAATGTATCAATAAGTCAAAGATCGCGAAACCGATTTTCGAGCGAAGCTCAAAGATCACTTGTGATTGATTCACGCTGCAAAATTACAAACATACAAAAACAAAAAGCCCCTATATAGGGCCTATAATAGGGGCTATATAGGGGATAAACTATACTGTTTATCAGCGAGTTATGCTAATCCTCGAAAATCTTGTCTATCTCTTCCGAACGTGCGGGCGACTTGCCCGTTTCCTGCATTTCCCATTTCTCCTGTGCCAGATTGTTGATGTGCCACAGCTCCTGAAACGGCTTCCACTTCGAACGCATCTGCAACTTGTCGGAAAATACATCGGCAATATACATGGCCTGCTTTCGTGTCGTGGTGGGCGACAGCTGGTAATGTTCATCGACGAAGCCAGCTTTTTGCAACCTTTTCCAATACTTCATCGCCATACCGGTAGCCAACACATCGGGCAGAAGACTGCTGTCCTCACTTTCCTGTTGGGCATCTTGCAACTTCTTGTATTCCTCCTGCGCCAGCGTTATCTTGTGCATATACTTCAGGAAATTCGTACGGTTAGCCTTCGCCTTCTCCTCGCGGCGACTGGCGTAAAAATGCTGACCTACACGGGCCGCATTCACCACCAGAAAACCGTCGGTATAGTCAACTAACTTGCGCAGGACGGCATAGTTCTTGTAGATCAGTTTTCTGCTTTCTGTGTCCACGTCCAACTGTTCAAAATCAAACTCGCCCGGATAGCGTGTGGTGCGTTGTATGTGCTCCACCCTGGCACTGAACACACCCTTGTTGAACATGTGCACCAGCTTCTCCAAAGCGTAATCGACAATATCCTCCAGACTCGGTGTGCCGTAGCATTGGTCCTCCTTCCACTCGTCGAAGGTCTTACGCGCCGACTTTGCCGTCTTCGAGCCCAGATAGCGCCGCTTCTCCTGCTCATAGAGTCGTGCATATTCCTCATTGCTATGATGTCGCGACAGCTGACTGCCTATTTGCGACAGCACATTGCTCAGCCCGCCCAGCGCGTCGTTCACCTGCTGTGTCAATTCCTGCAAATCGTCGTTCTTTATGGTCAGTTCCCACGACAACACCTCTTCGCTCATCACGTCGAAGTCAGCATCAACATCGGCGTCCAGCACGGCCTCCTGACTGACACGATCCAATACCTCTTTCGACAGCATTTCCACTGCCTCCATAATGTCCGCCAACACGCCCATCAGCCGGTATCTCGTACCCGCCGAGGGCCGTTCTTCCCTCAAACTGGAAAGCCTCTCAGCCACTCCAGTCAGTATATTTTTGTAGTCCACCATTTGTTTTAATAACTAAGATTGTTTCAGATATTTCTTCCTATCATCATAGGGGACTGCAAAGGTATAAAAAATCTCATTACGCTAATACACCGGAATGGTTAATAATATAAAAAATGTGGATAACTCGCAGGTTATCCACAATTAGTTAGTAAAGTGCACAATAGGGTCGGTTCCGCTGTGCACTCCTGCTCTATGATGATTTTATGATCGTCCATAAATCAAATATTTTTCTTGTTTTTAATTGTTGGTAATAAAATATTGTTTATCTTTGCAGCGGAAAATATAAAAATAGCAGTTATGACAGCAGTACAAATGCAAATCAACACTGAGCTTTTCGGGGCTCTACAAGCCATATCGGGTGACGAAGCCTTGATGAAAAAGGCTGTGCGTGCACTCAAGCGAATTGCTGCACAGAAGCAAACGAGCAATGTTATGCCAATAGCAGAGCTGGAGGAAATAGTACGCCAGGGAGATAAGGAGATTGCTGCAGGTAATCTGCATCCCATTGCTATTGATGACCTATGGAAGTAGTTCTGCTTGAAAAAGCCCGTAAAGATCGTGATTATTGGAAGAAGACGGGTAATGTAAAAATCATGAAGCGCATCACCGACCTGCTTAATGATATAGAGAAACATCCTTTTACTGGTATAGGCAAACCAGAACCATTGAAAGGCAATCTCCAAGGCAAGTGGAGCAGGCGCATCAACAATGAGCACCGCATGGTTTACTCCATTAGCAGTGGACGTATTTACATTTATGTCTTTTCGTTGAAAGGTCATTATCTCTAAATTTTATCAAACGTCAATAGTTTATTCCGATAATATTCATACTGCTTTTCGCGCTGACATCAGCCATCTGACATCTTACATCAAACGTCACTCACCTGTCCCTGTGGCACCAGATATTTCTTCCTATCATCATAGGGGACTGCAAAGGTATAAAAAATCTCATTACGCTAATACACCGGAATGGTTAATAATATAAAAAATGTGGATAACTCGCAGGTTATCCACAATTAGTTAGTAAAGTGTTCGGAAGAGTTGGTTCTGTTGTGCTACTACTTCGCCGTGATAGTCATCGTGTAAGGATTCGGGTGATTGCCATCGGCGCAGTACCACTTGATGGTGAACTGCGATACGCCTCTGTCCAAGGCATAGCCTCTCAGCGTCTGCAAGGCATTGGGGTCGTTGAGCATTTTCTTCGACGTGTCCACCAGGCGCTGGATGGTGTTCTCGCTCTCAGGCGTCTGGTCGGCAAGCACGATGGTGGGCTGATAAAGGTTTGGGAACTGTGTCTTCAGGGCGTCGGTCAGTTCGTCTTTCACGCCTTTGTAGCCATCCTGTCCCAACTCCGGGAAGTCCACATCCATAGTCCACGTCTGCTTTGCACGGTTAGGAGTTTGGAGTGTATAGGAAACAGTATTGTTGTTGGCATCCGTAGAAGAGGTGGAACATAATTTACTGTCACCAAGAAGGAATAACGGTTCAGAAAAATCATCATCACCATCTGTACAGCTTGCAACAAGTGAACACATCGTTGGCATGTGGTATGTCTCTAAGGTGTATGCTCCTTCTGGATTAGCAACAGACCAGCATGCCTGATTGTCTATATTAACATCAGAGGTAAGAGCATCTGGTGCTATGGCATGTGTGGCATTTCCTTTGTCAATATCCCCCATATCAGTTTTGCCACATTCGTAGGTCCATTTTACCTTGTTTCCCTCTGTATTCTTTACACATTTCAACTCCTTTGCATTTTCCGTAGTCGTCAAGGTATATGATGTGCCTGTTGTCCAACCATGAGAGAAATTGAGTCCGAGTGCACCACTTGGATTACTTCCTACAAAACCGGGGCTAAAGGTACCGCCGATGGTATTGGTTTCAGACTCTGTTGTACCTACGGCAACTGAACGGCTGATGTTGTTGTTGTCGGTATCAGGGACAGCATCTTCGAGCTGTATGCTGCCTTTGCCTGTAAGGTTTAGAGAGAAATCACCCTTGTTAAACCAAGCACCATATACAGCACAGCCAATATAATCTCCATATATCCCCATCGCCAATTTCATTTCTTCTTCCATTTCGGAAAAGTCGAAGCCTAATGTATTGTCCGGGTCACTATATCTGCCTTTTTCTACCCCTATCCACTTATCATTGTTATACGGACCTCTATAGAGTGTCTTTGAGGCATTCCAGAGATCATCGCCTTCACGCTTGCCGCCTACTGAGGCTACAACTTTCTGTTCTGTGTAATAATAGTCTTTGTTGGTTTCCATGTTATGAACACCCCATACGCGGATGATTTCCTGATAGGCATTGTCCTTCTTGAGAGGATTGTTCACTTCAAGGATTTTATTGCCATCTTTGTCTTTGTTAACCAAAACAGCAGCGAGCGCATTCTGATAGGTGTGCTCCTCGCTGGCGCTCATCAGGCTGTTGATGGCATCACCACCATCAGCTCGGTTGCTCGCCCTGCGCACCTGCTGTGCTGCGTCGCGATTGTTCAGCCAACTGGCTGCACCATCGGCAAGGTAACCACTGCTGCATTGGTCATATTCTTGCGTGATGGTTTTTGTCTTGGTGCTATTCGAACCATCTTTGTTTGTTACAGTATAAGTAATAGTCCTGGTGCCATAAGGTGCACACTGGTAATAGCCCATACGGGAGAAGATGACCATCTCGGCAACAGCATCTGCCTCGCCTACCCCACTTCGGGTGGCTGCCAGAGCATTGATGTTTGTAATGCGAGTCTTCATCTTCGCTGCATCAGCATTGATAGTATTGCTGGAAGTCAGGGTGTTTGGTGGAACGATATTGACAACAACACCACTGCCATCATCTTTTGTAAGGATATCGTATGTTGCCTGCTCAAAATGTGCCGACAACTGCTCCAACACTTGTACCAAATGTGCATTATGGGGCTTCTCTATTGCGATATAGCCACCAGTCAGATATATCTTTGCTGCCTCCAGCCATTCAGTAAGAGGGCGATTTAGGATGTCCTCACCCTTAATCAGAACCATCTTCGTGCCAGCATCAAGGCTGCTCGTAGTCTTAGACAGACGGCGCACCAGCGCGCCACCCATAGACTTCTCGTCAAAGGAGCTCAGCACTGCTGTCGGAACATCTGCCGTCACCTTGACATTCAACTCGTCCACATTCACGTCGGTAGGATTAGTACCGCCGCCGTTATCATTGCTGGCTATGTCTTCTTTGGCACAGCCTGTCATCAACATCGCAATCCCTATCAGGACTGCGGAAAGAAAATAACTACGATTTTTAGTCTTCATAATCATTTCAGTTTTAGATTTTTGTCAATAGATGTTGCAAATATACAACATTTTTTTTGATATGCAAGCTAAATCACCATTTTTTTATCACACCGTGCCTGGCACCGTGTGACAGGGTTCATAGCCTTACCACTTATTTTTTACTGTCACGCCTGTCACGCCGTAACGCTTTTCTTATCGAAAATTTGGAAAGTTCAGAATTATTATCTATCTTTGCAATCAGAATAATAAAATGAATGACTATGAATGCAGTATCATTGAACAACCTTTGGACCTATATCCAAGGTCTTTCGCTTACGGCAAGCAATCGCAAATGGTTGGCCGAAAAGCTCATAGAACCCGAAACCAATGTCCCCCCAGTGTTACAAACCTGGGAGGAGGCTATGTCAGATCTTGACGAGTCGGAGAAAGAGTTCGAACGTGGTGATGTGCTGACGGATGAGGAGTTCAACACCAAGTGCCAGGCATTGATTGATAGTTTTGCAGTTTGAAAATGCAGTTAGAAGTATCCAAACGTGCTCAACGCCAATGGCTACGCATCCTTGTTTACTTCCATCATCAACGACTATTACAAGGTCATCTATTATGTTACGGGCGATACCCTCCGCATTGCAGCCTTCTGGGATATGCGCATGAATCCAGAAAAATTGAAAAAGACGATATAAACAACATTGTCGAACAAATAAAACAGATTGCCTATGGGCTAGGCATTCAACTTCTGCCAGGGTTAAGAATGAGGTACCCTAAAAGGCATTCAACCCATGGCAGGGTTAAGGTAAAAACCATTCCGCTCGGCTTTACCGCTTCGCTTACGAAGAACTTTTTCTAGTACATCTGCTCTCGCTGTTGCAGTGTTGCAGTGTTGCAGTGTTGCAGTTCCAAAATAGGTTATACGAAAGTCAAAAATTAACTCTATATTTATATATAAATATAGAAGTATTTTTAGGGTATGGGAATAGCCTTGAGAGAACTGCAACACTGCAACAACTACAACGTTTGAGACGAATCGGGAAAAATCGTAGAAAAATGAAGAATTTCTTGTGAAATATTCGTGAACCGCAATGAAAGATTCTTACCTTTGCAGTGTCAAATTGAAATAGCGGACGGGCGATCTTTAAGGATAAAAATTGCGAGATTTAAATCTAGAAATTGCGCGCATTAATGGTAGCAATTGTTTTCCTTAACAGCACCTTCTGGAAGCGAAACAAGACGACAACGAGAGTATTAACAAAATTGTTTACAAATGTCTAACTAACTTATTATTAAAAATTATGGCTATTAAAGTAATTGCACAGCGACGTGAAGTAAAGCTCGGTAAGAATCCTGGCAAGAAGTTCGTGATGCGTCCCGACCTCTACATCCCCATCCAGGAGAAGAAGGTGTTCGCGGAGGCTGCTACCCACTCGGGAATCTCTGCAGGTGTGATCAAGGCGGCTTGGGACGCCGCAGGTGAAGTAATCCGTACGTGGGCGACCGAAGGTCACTCCATCCCTCTGCCCGGACTCGGCACCATGCGCTTCGGTGTCCGCTCGAAGGCCGTTGCCGACCTCGAGGACGTGAAGACCAGCCTCATCAGCGTGCGCCGCATCATCTTCACCCCGAACGTGGACCTGAAGGACGAGCTGAAGAACACCTCCATCCAAATCACCTGTCTGGACGAGGACGGCAACGTGCTCAAGCGCGTGACCTCCGACGACAGCGGCGACGTGGAGGAGGATAACGGGAACGATAACGGGAACGGGAACGACGACGGCGGCGACAACACCGGTGATAACGGGAACGATAACGGGAACGGGAACGATAACACTGGCGGTGACAACCAGAGCGGTGGCGACAGCGGCAGCATAGTCGACGGTGTAGATGAAGGGTAAAAAGTTTAATCTTTAATTTTTAATTTATGAAAAGAGAAACTTGGAAGACCGTCATTCAGCTGATTGTGTCAATCCTCACGGCAGCCCTGACTGCCCTCGGAACTACGAGTTGCATGGGTCACGGCCCAATAGCATTCTAAACACAGACTTGTTAGTCTCTCCGCATCCGCAATCTCCACACAAGAGGTTGCGGATTTATTTGTCCACTTTGCCACATTAAGGAGGTCTCAATGTCGAATGTCAAGCATAAAAAATCCCGGCTTGCACATTACAGGTCGGGCTTTGAGTTCTTCTTTGGTCAATTTTGTTTAATCGATTTAATTACCCAACACTTCGTTGAGCTTATCTATCAAGTTGTCAATGTCGATATTGCTTGCGACAATCTTTCCTTTGGGATTCACCAACAGATTGGTTGGAATGCCGAACACCTTATAGGTTTCAACAGCCTTTGAATCCCAGCCTTTCAAATCGGAGAGGTGATGCCAGGACAATTTCATCTTCTTGACAGCTTTCTGCCAGGCCTGCGCATCATCATCGAGCGAGATACCTACGACCTCGAAGCCATTTGAATGGTATGCCTGATACACCTTGACCAACTCAGGCAGTTCTTCACGACAGGGGCCGCACCAGGATGCCCAGAAATCTATCAACACCCACTTTCCTTTACCCACATACTCACTTAGCCGATGCGTCTGACCATTAAGGTCTTTCATCTGCAAATCGGTGTATTGCTTACCAACAAAGACCTGCATCGGGTCCTCATCTTCTTCACCATTGGCTCCATTACCAGCCACTGCCGGACAGACCAGCCCCCACATCAGAGCCATCGTCCACAATAATAACTTCTTTTTCATTGCTTGTTTTATTAATTAATTCGGTATGAGCACACCCTGAGGGTGCTGATGATTTGTTACTTCATTTGAATGATCACTAGAACCGACCCCATGATCTGATGAGCCCCCGCCCAATGTGATGAGCGGGGACTCTTTTGAATGTTATGAATGCAGGGAGCGACTTAGTAGCGATTCTCAACTATAGCTGCGTAATACTCAATATTGGAGTTATAGGCAGTCCCATTTTGGTCCCACTTGTTTCTTGTTGAACCAACTCCCATGTAACCACCACCTATGATTCCCATATTTATTACCATAGCACCACCATAATCCTGCATCACAGGAGTAAAATCGACAGTTCCCATTACATTATCTGTTCCAAATTTGAAACTAGGATTAACCGTTGACAACAGCAGGGTTGGCTTATTATCCGAACCACCAGCCGGTGCCTTGGCATAGACAGCACCGCCTGCCATCTCGATGTCATTATCCTCTATGTCTTTTACTTTTGTACCTTCTACCAGCATTTTCATCCACCAGACCTTCCTTTCATTAGGATAGTAATAAGATTGATAATACTTGAAGATCGCTTCAGCCTCGGTATCGCGAATCAACTTATCCTTCACTTGTTTGTAATTATCTATCTTGATTTTACCAGCCTCATGCCACTCCGGGTAATAAGGATCATCACCACCTCTAAATGTCCCCCAAGGAACCTCTTTAGAATAGTTATACTTCTGCAACTCCTTGTGCATCACGAAGTGGGCACCTGGAATCTGGCAGACGCGGAACTCATCGGGGTTAGCGACCGTAAACTCGCAGAACTTCTCGAGCTGGGGTCTGTATTCATTGTAGTTTTTGTAGAGCGCGTTCTTATCTATGTCATCCAGATCACAATAGGTGGAGTAGAGGCAGATCATGAAGAGACACTTGGTAATCATTAACAAGTCGTTACCTCTATAGCTTTTGCGGTCGCCTGTACCCATGTGCTCCCAGGGATACTTGTCGTAGATTATTCCGTCGTAGATCTTGTCTATGCCCGTGCCGTAAGTGGAATGCTGCACGCTGGTGAGGTATTCCATGTACTCCCAAGTCAGATTGATATACTCATTGTTGCTACCCACCCATTTCCTGGCATAATTACCTAAATTTTTCTTATCCTCTTGGCTCAGTTCGTTCTTTTTGGTTGTATAGAGTTCGTAGGCATCGTCGAAGTAGGATCTGTTCCGCACCTTCAGCGGATTATAGTATGTTTTGTTTCGCTCGTTAATGATGTCAATCGTCGCTTGCTTTTGCATCTGTTTAGCGATGGCGGTGAGGCGATTGTTCACCTGGTTGAGCTTATTCAACATCTCCTGCTGCCCCTGTAATACCTTGTCGACTTTCCCAGTGATGGCATCAAGTTTCTTCTCTGAACTGTCATCCTTAAAGAGGGCGCCCAGAAGTTTAAAGCCTACGCTGATAACTGTGCCTACGCCGATAGCCCTGGTCTTGGCCGGTTCCACAGCGTCTTCTTCCCACACCAATGGCTTGTCCAGGTCATCCACCTTGACTTTAACCGGATTACCCTCATCATCTGTCACTTCTATTTCTACCGATTTGCTCCAGTCGATGCTTGCGTCGGGGCCTGCATCTTCTGCTATGAGCTCATAGTAGGCCATCAGCTCCTTCCAGTCGGCATCTGTGATATCCGAGCTCCAGTTGTCGAGGTTTTCGCAGAGCCATGCGAAGGTGGCGGTCGTCTTCTGGCCTTCGTAGGTCAGCTCGAACTGCATGATATCCTCGGAGGTTGCGGTGAAGTTGACCTTCTGGCCTGAGAGCGGATTGTCCTTGATGGTGGGGAAGGTGATGGTGCCTTCGCCCGTGCTCTTATTGTAGCTGATCTTTCCTTCGACGGGTTCGCTGGCGTCATCAGCTGTATAGGTGAAGAAGTAAGCCTTGTCGCCGTCAATCTGCATGCCGACAGCTGGCATCTCGGCCAGCTCTTCTTCGGTGTACTTGCCTGAGGTTAAAAGCGCTTCGTCGTACTCCGTCCAGATGCCCTGCTTCAGCTGGGCGGGGATTACGGACTTGCCATCCTCTCCTGATGATGGATTGTCGTCGTTGGTGCAGGCGCTCATGCCCAGCAGGAGAGCCGCGATTGCAAAGAATGCAAATAGTTTTTGTTTCATAAATTGAAATAATATTGGGTTAATACATTATTTTAGTTTGTGATTTCTACTTGTTGGTGCAAAGATACACACTTTTTCCAAAAAGTCAGCATTTTCTTCAAAAAAAAGAATCACGACCCATGCCCTGAGCCGTGATTTTTGTTGATTTCATGGATCAGGGAATCCCCTGATCTACCTAAAAGGAGCAGCACCTTCCCTCGGATGCTGCTCCCTCTATATGACTAATCAGAAATTGTAATCCTTACGAGACCTCGATGGCCTTGGTGACTTTCTCCTTCGGTTCGGTCTTCGGCATGGTGATGGTCAGGATGCCGTCCTCAACCTTGGCAGAAATCTTGTCTTTCACCACATCGTCTGGCAGCACGTAGTTCTGCTCGTAGTTAGAGTAGCTGAACTCACGGCGCAGATAGTGATGGTGCTTGTCCTCATGCTTGTGTTCCTGTTTGTTCTCAATGGCGATGGTGAGGTTGCCCTCGTCGTTGATGCTTACACGGCAATATTCTTTCTTGATGCCTGGAGCTGCAAGTTCCATCGTGTAGGCCTTCTCACTCTCCTTGACATTGACTGCGGGTGCTGTACTGTTGGCACGAGGCATGAAATCAGTGTTAAAGAAATCATCAAACATTGTTGGGAACCAACTGTTGCTTTTCATTAATCCGTTCAACATAATCAATACCTCCTAATTATACTTTTAGTTTAACTTATTTGTTTTTGACCTTTCGGTCGAGTCTGCTTTCGCAGCCTTGATCACCTCGGCTTGTTTGCTTCGGCTTTCACCAAACATAGTACAACTTTCGTGCCGATTGTCAATATGGCACTCGGAATAAGTCAGGATGGCACGGAATTTAAACTTGCTTAAACTATACTGACAATTTATTATACTTGGTTAAACATTGACAGTTCAGAAGATGGATGCTACCAATGAATACAGGTAGCTGCCAAAGCTGATGAGTGCCCATATCATCAAGGCTATGAGCAATAGTAGGACAATGAGGACGATGGCTGACTGCCAGGCTCGTTGGTTCACTTGCTTGATGACGGTTTCATCACCGTCAACAAAGCCCTGAATCATTGCCATATTCTTTGTATTGGCACGATGGAAGATGTCGATAACGTCACCGACGAAGAAGGGAATCATGCCCAAGAGCACATCACGCAGGGCATTATTGAGGACGGCCAGCGTCAAAGGTATGCTCTTGATGACTCTCGACGAGAAATACACGAACGGCACGACACAGAGTAACGTAATGGCATCGCCCCAGCCAGGGATGATGCCAATGAGTGCATCCAGATAGTAGCGATCCATGTAGCGCGTCAGACCACTCATCGTCTGATAGGCTTTGTTGTCCATCAGACGTTTACGCTGCAGTTCACGTTTCTCGTCCTTGTTCACGGGCTATACAACCTCTTTCCCAAAAGGTGAAAGAGCCAGCTTTGCAAGTCTGAAGTGCATCTTTCCGAATGGGATGCCGATGATGGTAATACAGAATATGAGACCGTAGAAGATGTGGGTAAGCCATATCCAGATGCCGCCAACGAAGAACCACAGCACATTCATGAAGATGCTCAGACAGCCAGGTTGCGACTCCCGCCATTTCACTTTCGTACCGAATGGCCAGATGGCCAGCATACCCAGTTTCAGACTCTGCAAGCCGAAGGGGATGCCGATGATGGTGATCATCAGTATCAGTCCGGCGATGAAGTACTCCAAGGCAATATGCAACCCTCCGAATACGATCCAGATGATGTTTCCTAACGTCTTCATTGATATTACTTCCTTTTAAAAGTTTCTATCTGTTAGACGTAATAACGGCATGAAAAGTTGCAATAATATTTAATTTTACACTTCTTCAGTTTCATGCTACGAGTTTTTGAGTCAGAGGCCCTGTCAGCTATCGGCAATCAGAATTTTGAAAGAAGCAGATATTCTCGCCCTTCTCGTGGTATTTAACATTTTCTGCAGTTATGCGGATTTTGTGAACGGTTCTGTCATCGTGACGAACATTATAGTCCAGCATCAAAATGAATGCACCCATTTTCTGATTGCCATATTGTTCTGTCGTATTTGCGATATGGCGAATCTTAACCTCTCTGTCATCGATGAATGCTTGAACCTGAAAATCTTCGAGTTTCACAGAATAGTCTATTACTCCATTGTTATTATCTCGGTAGAGTTTCTCATCGTATTTCATAGCCTCTGTAGCACTCATCGGGCGGGTATAAACCATCAGAGCATTAGTTCCTGTAGGGCAGAAAACTGTCGTGCCATACAGTTCAAGCCTATGGTAGCGAGGATTGATAATCAAGTCCTTGTCGGCAATGATATTCCAAGCCCAGAATTCCAGTCGTCGATCTTGTTCAGGAAGTTTACTGAATCTTACATACTCATCCCATTTGATAGCAGTAAGAGCCATGTATTTTCCTGGCTTAATTCCGTTCATCAGATAGAATCCAACGCTGTCGGTTACTACACTGTCAATTGCATTAAAGCGCCCATCCATGAGCATGACAGTACAATTACTGATAGGCTTGTCATTGAAATCGGTGACTCTGCCTGAAATTTTAATTGTTTGCTGTGCAAAAGCTGAAAGACTGGCCACAGTCAATAAAAAGGAGAATAACAGTTTCATATCTTTTTTTTCGTATATTTCGCCTTGACTACCTTGTATGAGTTTCGAGTCAGTTCCTTCAGCAGATCATCAGGGGCTGTCGTTGGATTAATGCCTATCCAGTGTTTGGGTGATTCGTTGTACGGGTTCCCGATACACTCATACTGTGCCTTAAGATCTTCAATGCGTTCTGGCTGGCATTTCAGCGAGATAACGGAGAAATCATTGCAATCGAAAAAAGAGAACATGTGGCCCATGACGTAGAACACCAACACTCCTTCGCCACTCTTAAACTTTTGGAACGGTAGTTTCTCTTCAATATCTGTGCTTAATGACAGGCAATACTCACGATAGTCTTCTATGTTCATGTGATTTGATAAATTGGAATTTAGTGACCTATAATGGATGGATTTTCGATAAGTTCTATATCTGGAACAGGGGACAATCCAATTTCTTTCATCAGGATATCTGACTCTGTTTTATCTTCTTTTAATACCCCTTTTTGAGGAAGCCATTGTTTGAATGGGCTGTTATACATTGATTTTTTCTGATATATAACCCAATATTTATCGAAGAAATAGGCGCAAGCCACGGCAGATAATCTCCCTTTCTTCACCTCATTTACTAGAAGGTCGTGTACGTCTTTCTCTTTCATCCTATGACAAGCATGTAGCATAATAGGTGTAAAACTGCATCCAATATATTTATAATTCCAGAATCTTCCTAATAATTCTTTTGTCGGCCATCCGTACTTTCGAATGAAATCAACAGCCTTATTAAAACAAAGTGTATCTATTGCATGCTCAACATTTGATGGCATTCTTTCTTTTTTTTCTTCTTGAAGAAAAGGGTCACGTATTCCTTGGTCTAAAGATACAATCTCCAGTACAATTAAAGCAAGACTATCTTGTTTTGTCAAAATTGTATCGGTATCGACATCATATGATAGCACATTTTTCCCTTGAATGGGTGAAACTTTAAGAAAACATGAAATAACTACTATTAAAAATAATGATAACAAATGATTCATTACGTTCCTTTTTAAATTCCGATTTATCTGTTTATATTTCATTCGCATTCTGAACTTCATACTTCAGCGCATCCGACGGCCATCCCGTGACATTCCTGCCAGTGTCAAGCAAACGGATCTCTTGGAGGTCATCATCTGTCAGGTTGAAGTCAAAGAGATTGTCACATACTCCAATTCGTGCTCACGATTGGACTTTCTCAATCATCCTTTCCTTGTGGGTTGTCTTTGGGATAATGACAATGCCGTTCTGAATCAGGAACTTCAAGGCCACCTGTGCAGATGTCTTGCCGTATTTCTCGCCGATATTCGTCAGCGTCTTGTTCCTGAAGATGCCGTGCTTCCCCTCTGCCAGCGGACTCCATGCTTCCAATGCCGTGTTGTACGGCTTCAGGTATTCCAGCATCTTCCTTTGCTGATAGAGCACATGGGTCTCGCATTGGTTCACAACAGGCTTCACCTTTGCATCATTTACAATCTTGGGGAACGTATTGGGATAGAAGTTTGACACACCAATGGCTTTGAACACGCCTTGCTCATAGAGTTCTTCGAGCGTATGCCACATGACGGTAGGATTGCCTACGGGCCAATGAATCAGCATCAAATCCACATAGTCAAGCCCCAGGCGTTTCATGGAATGGTCAACTGTACGCAAGGTTTCCTCCTTCGTATAGCAGGAATCGCATATCTTGGTAGTGATGAACAGTTCTTCACGGGGAACTCCACATGCCCGAACTGCATCACCAACGCCTTTCTCGTTGTAGTACATAGCAGCAGTGTCGATACTCCTATAGCCTACCGACACGGCATTTTCCACTACTCGCTGGGTTTCCCCATCGGAGATATTATAGACCCCAAGCCCGACCATCGGCATCTTCAGGCCGTTATTTAACGTCTTATATTCCATATCCTCCTCACACACGCTTGCCAAGTTCGTAAGCCTCTTGCAATTTGGGATTGCCTTCAATCTCACGGGCTTCGTTCACGCCGCCGCAGAAGAGCGTACCGGCCAGACGACTCTTTGGATAACAGTCTATCCAGCCAGTCAGTCCTGTCTCTGCACGTTTGGGGGTCTCAGCTTCATCCTCTGCAGCCGTCGTCAGCAGATAGACGTCACGAAACGCATAATCCTGCTCGTACATCGCATTCATGCGGTCTATGAGGGTTTTCATCTGCCCGCTCATCTCATAGTAATAGATAGGTGTTGCCCAGCAGATAACATCAGCCTTCAACACCTTGACCATGATGTCGTTAACATCGTCATTAATGACACAGTGCCCAAGTTTCTGGCAACCCAGACAACCCTTGCAGAACTGAATGTTCTTGCCATCGAGAGAAATCTTCTCCACTTCGTTTCCTGCTGCTTTGGCACCTTCCACAAACTGGTCGGCGAGCATGTCGCTGTTTGAGCCCCGTCTAAGGCTCGTAGAAATAACAATTACCTTTTTCATACAGTCTCTGATTCATCTGATAAAGTTCATGCCCTGCCACTCTTCTCCAATTGACGGGCTATCTCCGATAGTGCCGCGAACGTGTTGCCATTCTTGTTGGCACTGCCGTTTAATAATAATACTCTCATAATGTGTATTTGTGTAGTTTGACAGATTTTGTTGCAAATTTAGCAAATAACATGTTAAATTCATTATCAACGTGCCTATTTTTAACAAAAGTTTTTTTTTGAATCATAGATATGCTATTATTTAAAAAAATTACTATCTTTGCAGGCAAAAAGGCGGTACACACCCCACTTAAAATGAAGAAAACAAAGTTTATCAAACGAACGCTAGCCCTCATTACACTTGTCATTGGTACCTGTATCAGCATGCCTGTGATGGCGCAAGGAGGACTGAAGGGTTTCGTCAAGAAATTGGGAACTAAACTGGACTCGATGGCAGTCAAGGGTGTTGACAGACGCTATATTGATGCACCGACGAGGCCGTGGCAAATCATCTTGAGAGGCAACATCAACCAAACCATCGTGAGTATGCATTCAGAGGGTTACCTGGAAGGTCAGATGTATAGCGCCAAGCCCTACCTGAAGACGACACCCTCGCAGTATCTTGGTGTGTGGGTAGGCTATCGGGGCTACGGTCTGGGCTATACGGTGAACGTTGCCGGCGACAAAGGTAGCAATCTGACTTTCGGTGCCACGGGAGGCTCTTACGGCATCAACGTGCGCATCCACTCTTTCGAGAACAGCAACCCGGATTTCAACATCAACAGTCAGTTGCTCACCGAGGCGGAGATGGACTCCTGGAACAACATCACGCTCACAGACCCCATCAGCGTAAAGACCTTCATGGCCGACGGCTACTATCTCTTCAACGGCAAACGGTTCTCCTACTCGGCAGCCTACGACCAGTCGGCCATCCAGAAGCGCTCGGCAGGTTCGCTGATGGCGGGATTTATGTACAACTACACCCGCATCGACTATGCCTCGCAGTCTAATGGCGACCTCATCTTCCTGATGGGCAATCTGGGCAAGGTCAAGATGTGGCAGGGCAGCTTAGGTGTCGGCTATGCCTACAACTGGGTACCCGTGCGCGGCTTGCTCGTCAACATCATGGCGATGCCCATGCTTACCTTTGTCAACAAGCTCAGGGCTTACAACTATTCAACGAATATGCTGGAACTGTATAACGACCCCATCACCCACGACCCCACGGTTTCCAACGACGAGTGGGATAAGTGGTACTACGAGCATATACGGATAGCTCCTGAAGGTGAAGAGACCTACAACAGCGGACTGAGTATCGGTTTCGATGCCCGCACGTCACTGACCTACAACTTCGAGCGCATTTACTTCTGTGCCTACGGGCAATTCAACAACATCCGCTACCATCACAGCTCCAGCCACGGATACCTGAACGACTGGTTCATCAACACATCTATCGGTTTCCGTTTTTAGATAAAATGCAAGAGCAGCAGCGCACATATATTGCCATCGACTTGAAGTCGTTCTATGCTTCTGTGGAATGTGTGGACAGAGGGCTTGACCCGCTGACCACCAATCTCGTAGTGGCAGATGTGTCGAGGACAGAGAAAACCATCTGCCTGGCTGTTTCTCCTTCGCTCAAAGCTTATGGCATTGGCGGACGTGCACGACTGTTCGAGGTGGTTCAGAGAGTACGCGAGGTCAACTATGAGCGCAAAAAAGCTGCTGGCTGGAAGATGGCAGGCAAATCATATAATGACCCAGAACTGAAAGCCAATCCAAGTCTCGAACTCGACTATATTGCAGCACCACCGCGTATGGCTCACTATATTGAGGTAAGCACCAAAGTCTATCAGATTTACCTGAAATATATTGCTCCAGAGGACATACATGTCTATAGCATCGACGAGGTGTTCATGGATGTGACGGCTTACCTTGGCACCTATAAGATGACAGCCCATGAGTTGGCGATAAAGATGATCCGTGACGTACTTGCCACTACTGGCATCACGGCAACGGCAGGCATCGGCACCAACATGTATCTGGCAAAGGTGGCGATGGATATTGTGGCCAAGAAAGCCCCTGCCGACAAAGACGGTGTACGTATTGCCGAATTGGATGAAATGTCGTATCGACGTGAACTTTGGGATTACCAGCCGCTGACCAAGTTCTGGCGTGTAGGACGTGGAATTGCCGAGAAGCTGGCTGTCTATGGTATTGACACGATGGGAAAGATAGCCCGGATGTCAGTACAGAATGAAGGAATGCTTTACCGGCTCTTTGGCGTGAATGCAGAACTGCTGATAGACCATGCATGGGGTTGGGAACCGTGTACGATGGAGGCGGTGAAGGCATATCGGCCTGAGACCAACTCGTTCAGTAGCGGACAAGTTCTACAGGAGCCTTATACTTTCAAGAAAGCCCGTGTGGTGATACAGGAAATGGCTGAAGGAATGGCACTCGACTTGGTATCGAAGCGATTGGTGACAGACCAATTGGTGCTGACTGTCGGTTATGATGCAGAGAACCTGACTCGTCCTGAAATCCGTGAGAAGTATCATGGAGAGATAACCGCCAACTACTACGGTAAACAGGTGCCGAAACATGCTCACGGCACATTCAACTTCGAGAAACCCACATCATCCTCGCGCCTTATCATGGATGGGGCAACAGAATTGTTTGACAGCCATGTGAATCCGGATTTACTGATTCGCAGGTTGAACCTGACAACGAACCATGTGATATCGGAGGCATCTGTGGCAGCACAGGACAATGCTCCCCAGCAGCTTGACCTCTTCACGGACTACGAGGCATTAGAAAAGCAACGGAAGGAAGAGCAAGCCAAACTTGACAAGGAGCGCCGTATGCAGGAAGCACAGTTGAAAATCAAACAGCGTTTCGGCAAGAATGCCATCCTTAGAGGTCTGAACTTCGAGGAGGGAGCAACAGCCAAGGAACGTAACGAACAGATAGGAGGACACAAGGCATGACCAACGATTACGACGATATCATCAATCTGCCACATTACGAGCCAAAGCATCACCCGAGGATGTCGATGTGGAGCCGTGCAGCCCAGTTTGCACCCTTTGCCGCACTGACCGGCTATGATGCAGCCATTCACTCGGCTTTGCCACTTGCAAGCAAGGTGTTAGTTGCCGAAACTGACGAGAACCCATATCATGATGCATAGCGTATCTGTAGCGGATGCTTTATTCGTATCAGGTATTCATCGGCCAATAATTTCCAATGGGCAAAAGTTGAGACATCATAGAGACTCCATGCCGAACCGAAATAATAGGTATAGGGGGTTCCTTTGTATGGGTGGACCATACCTATTGCGTGATTTTTCGAACCTTTTAGAATCGTATGCTCATTAATCCCATTAGGGAAGAGTGTCCCCACATAAATCTGCGATTGGTGTACTTTCGGATTATCAGTCGGATCGGCATATAATACATAGTCGCTGTCTAATATCAGGTTTTCCTCTCCATGAAGCACGATACCAGTGGCCAGTGACATCGGTGTTTTAATGCCATCGTACCATACCGTCAGTTTATTGAAATGCGAGCCTTTATCCAAAGTGACCAACCGATGTTCTGTGATGCCGTCGGCTGTTTTACCATATACCAATTCAGCAGTAAAGCGGAGAGGACCGTTGTCGACAATCTTACACGCTTTAAAACAATAAGGGAATATCAGGTGTCCGTCTTTCATCAGAGCCGGTGCGCCACAGCCTAAGCTGGCTCCTACGGCATAGACATCCATCCCGTAGCCATGATCCAAATGGAAGGAGTGGTTCATGAAAAAATCACTCCCCTCTTTCGGCTTGCCTGCTTTCTTTAAAGAGTCTGCCTGATGCCAGCCCCAGTTGTGAAGACGGTAACGCTCTTCGACCACCAACTCGGGGGTATTCTTCACCCAGACGTCCGTACCGTATGACTTCTCACCGCTGCGCTGGAGTGCCGGACCGTAAAAGCGATAGATTCCACGATCGTTCTCCCAAGTAAGATCATCGAGTCGTTCTGGATATATCCTGCCGTGGACATACGATTTAAAGATGGACGGTTTGCCCTTTGAGATAGTATATACCACCTTCCCTTGAGGTTGCATAGACACCATTAGCAGGAGTTTACCATCGTAACTCTTCTGATAGGTCATCTCTTGACCTAAGGCATTTCTGACCACCAACGAATCATTGTGGCCGATGCCAAGCTTCTGGCAAATCGTGTCTAAATCGGCCTCAACAACCTCTTGCCGTTGAATATCACTCGGATTAGTAATGGTGAGCGATAAAGTCTGGGCATTCAACTTTAAGGAGACAGCTATTGCTATCCAGATGATGTGACGTAAACTTACCATTTGTCTTTTGTATGAATTGTATCCTCCCAACGGTGATCTTTCGGGAATGGCTGTCCTCCCCAGGCTTTCACCTGCGTCCAAGGCTGCGCTTCATCAGTCCAGAAGGGATGACTTGCGGGCAGTCCGAGGGGCATGAAAGCCAGTGAAGTCATATAGAGTGAACCATTGTTGGTATACCAATCGGCGGTCTCAGGCTGACGACCGCAGAAACCGATTGTCAGATAACCACCGGCGTTGAAATTCTCCTGAGTGTCGAACATGCGATGCAGTACCTTAGTCAAGGCTGCGCGCACCTGTCCGTTGCTGAGATCTGACGGCAACTTCTGATACCATGCCATCAAAGCCAGAGGTTGCATAGCAGCCATACGGTAAGGTGTTGAACGACCAATGACTGGAAATGTACCCTCAGGTGATATGAAACGTTCAAGGATAATGGCAAACTTCTGGGCACGCTTCAAAGCACGATCGTAATACTTCTTATAATCTATACGGGTGTTGGCCTTGGCATCAACCATCGCCTGAAGGGTCTCCAGATACATGGCATGAAACACATAGCTTGAATAATAGTCGAATGCGAACACAGGACCATCGGCATACCAACCATCGCCTACATACCACTCCTCTACTTTGCGACAGGCGGTGTTGACACGGAACTGATCATACTGAGCACCTGCCTTAGCCAGCAGACTCTCGATAGTAGACGAGAAAAGGAACCAGTTGGTGTAAGGTGGATCTATCTTACGCATACCTTGGAACTCCTTGATATAACGCTGTTTGGTAACATCATCGAGCGGAACCCACAGCGTGTCCCAGGCACGAAGGAACGATTCGGCAATATAGGCAGCATCCACCAAATTCTGCCCTGCTCTACCCCAACAGAGATAATCTGGCGAATTGGGGTCTACAGAGTTTTTGTAGGCAGTCAGTGCCCATTGGCGAAGCTGGCGGCGCTGCAGTCCCTCTGGCGTGTCATCGTCAGGCAGGGTAAGCCACGGAGCGATGCCAGCCATCAGACGGCCAAAGGTCTCCATATAGACTACAGAGCGATCACGATTGTCGAACGATGGAGAGAACTCCGTTTTCATATTCTTCTGCAACTCACCGCGAGCCATGTTCTCGAGTACCGGCTGTGCCATCTTGTAGGCCAGCGAACACCAATAATCGCGATCTGTCTGCTGTGACTGCTTGACTTTTCTTGCAGCCTGTGCAGGTAATAACAGCGAAATAACTGCCAAAATGATGATTGTTTTTTTCATTGTATGATGTATTTTATCTGTGTTCATCGACTGATATATCTTACATATTCACATGCTGCCAAAAGAAATGCACCCACACCGAAATTTGCCTGTGAATTGGCATTAACGGTCTGTCCTGGTATAGCGCGTTCACCAATGGGTTGAACATAGCCCACTATGCCGTCTTCCTGAAGGGCTATCGTGGCAAGGTAGTTCCATGCCTTCTCAATCGTAGGACCAAATTCTTCCTTTGAAAGGTAGCCATTGTTTACCCCCCAAAGCAGTCCGTAGCAAAAGAATGCTGTGCCGCTGGTCTCATAACCGGGAGCCTGCTCCGCATCCATCATCGAACGTGTCCAATAACCTTCTAGTTGCTGCAGTCGCTTCACCCCACGAGCCAAATTAACATACTTCTCTACAAAAAACGGCTGACGCGGATAACGCTCAGGCATATCCTGCAACACCTTGGCCAAGCCTGCCAGCACCCATCCGTCGCCACGAGCCCAGAAATCCTTCTTGCCACTGGCTGTTTGGTGTTTAGGATAAACATATTTCCCATCACGGAAATACAAGCCTGTCTGTTGGTCAAGCATAATAGAATCACTATATAGGATATTTTCGTATAGTTTACGCAGATATTTGGTGTCACCGGTTAGTTTGTACATCTTTGTCATAACAGGCATCACCATATACAAAGCATCAGCCCACCACCAATAGTCGTTTACCTTCGAGTCTGCCTCATACCCCATCACCTCTTTAGCGCGTGCCACCTTTTTCTCGTCAGGAGCAAGCTGGTATAAGTCAATATAAGTCTGGAAACAGATTTGCCAGTCGCCGAAGAGCACATAATCCTGACCCTCTCCATATTTCTTGTATTTCCATTTGGACGGGTCTGACTCCGTTGCTCCTTTCCACTGGTTATACTCGGCCCAGCGGATGCTGTAATCCAGCATTTCCTGGTCCTTCAACAGTTTATAGACTTCGATATTACCGGTATGGTAAGCAGCATGATCCCAAAATGCACGAACCTCGGCAGGATGGTTGGTCTGCCAGCAGATATTCACCTTTTTAATAACACTCTTTACTTCATCGACAGTCCATTTTTTTGCCTGAACAGTCATAACGATTCCAAGAGTTACCAGACATATAAATATTCTTTTCATTGATTGTGGTTTTAGTTACCTTTATATTTTATAACGAACTTGTCTTACTCAGATTATTGTTTCTCTAAGTAATCAAATAGTTTAAAGGTTCCTGTTTCCTCCTCGACATTGAGTGAAGGCACTTTCTCCACCATTCTTGTTGTGCCACTTGTCTTATTGACATAGAAATGCACAAACGCACCAGTATAGCTGCGGAATACAACTTGATACGCTGAGTCCGTCTCTTCACCCATTTGTACATACATGATGTCTGGGTTGTCCTTTGCCACACTCCAGTCATATTCCTTATGGCAATAGTTGTTCACACCCTCGAAAGCCATATCTGCTGTTATCTTGCTCTGTGAACCATTTGTGCCTTTGGAACCGCATGAGCATAAAAGCAAGGCTACAAATACGAATATATAAGCAATGTACTTCATAGGATTTCTTCTAATGCGCCAGTCTCTGAATCAATAATAAACCCACGAACCATGATGTCCTTCGGCACCAACGGATGAGTCTTGATGGTCTCTACGGTCTTACGGACGGAGGTCGGTGTGTCCTTAAAGCCCTCCAACCACTGGTCGAGGTCGATGCCACACTTGCGGATGGTGTCGAGTGTCTCATCCGTCACACCACGGGCTATCATCTCATGATGGAAGTGGTCGTAGCTCATGTGGCAGGCTCCGCAATGCGAGTGTGCCACCACCATGATTTCCTCCACACCTAACTCGTAAATAGCTACGATAAGGCTACGCATGGCAGAGTCAAAGGCAGAAATCACCAAGCCTCCAGCGTTCTTGATAATCTTGGCATCGCCATTCTTCAGACCGAGGGCTGCAGGGAGCAGTTCGGTAAGTCTGGTGTCCATACACGACAGGACGGCCAGTTTCTTGTCAGGATACTTGTCCGTCAGATACTTTTCGTAGACTTTTTGCTCTACGAAACTTTTATTAAAGTCGATAATCTGGTCTATCATACTCATAATACCTACTCTGCGTGCATATTTGTCTATTCTATTAGCCAAGCATTTCCTCAATATCCTTCTCGAAGTCCTTGGGTTCTGCAGTGGGCGCAAAACGCTTGATGGTCTCACCATCCTTCGAAATCAGGAACTTGGTGAAATTCCACAGAATATCACTGTCTTTCTCAACACTCTTGCTCAGGGTCTTCAGCAGAGTACGGGTAGCCTTTGCCTTCAGTCCCTTGTACTCTTCAGAGGGTGCCTGTGCCTTCAGATACTCAAAGATAGGCTGGGCATCGGAACCGTTGACATCACCCTTCCTCATAATCTGGAAGGTTACACCATAGTTCAGTTGGCAGAATTCTTCAATCTTTGCGTCACCCTCTGGATCCTGCTCCTTGAACTGGTTGCAGGGGAATCCGATAATGACGAGACCCTTATCCTTGTATTTCTGGTTCAACTCCTCCAGTCCTGCGAACTGAGGGGTGAAACCACACTTGCTGGCAGTGTTGACAATCAGCAATACCTTACCTTCAAACTGTGAGAAATCAATCTCCTTACCTCTGCTTGAAAAAGCCTTGAAATCATAAATCTTTTGCATACCTTTTTATTTTGATATTACCTCATTTTTGCAGAACAATCTGCTTGATGATTCGGGCAGGTATACCGCCCACCACCACATTGTCAGGCACATCTTTTGTCACCACTGCTCCTGCAGCAACGACGGCATTTCTGCCAATGGTCACTCCTGGACAGATAATGGCACCGATGCATATCCACGCATTCTCTTTTATCGTCACCTGTCCGAAATGGAAAAGGTTGTGCCTGTCGTACAAGTCGTGATCAACCGTTGTAATCTTAACCTCGGGTGCTATCAGTACGTTGTCCTCTATCACCACCTTACCAGGAGAGAGTATCGTTGCTCCTTTGTTGATGGTCACATTTTTCCCGATTGTTATCCTACACCCGCAATCACAATAGAAAGGAGAAACAATCGCGACACTATCATCTATCTCACGTTGGAACAGTTCTTCCAGCAGACTCTTATAATCAGGATCTGTGGGCTTCTTAGACGATATTTTCAGACATAATTCATGACTCCGTATCATCTCAGCTTCAACGTTACGCATACGGGGGTCACTTTTACGACCTGTCCCAGTAGCATCTATTAGGTCAAACATACCATCGAACAATTGATTCATGAGCAGCAAGACAAGGACTATTCGAAGATATCCTCGATAGAGACGCCATCACTGGCATCCTGCAGCCCCGATTCGTCAATGACACAAGGGTTATAGCCTTCCGGCATATCGAAGACAGCATTGGGATTATAGCCTAGGTGCTTGTCGGCATAGACACGCTGCATATAAAGAGCGAAGACGGGAAGTGCCATCGTGGCTCCCTGTCCCATAGCCATAGAGTCGAAGTGGATGTCTCGGTCGTCACCGCCTACCCACACACCGCTTACAAGCGTCGGAGTGAGTCCCATGAACCACGCGTCACTGTTGTTGTTGGTCGTACCGGTCTTACCACCCAACTCGCCCTTGAAACCATAGCGATAGCGCAGACGTCCACCCGTACCACCGTCAACGACGGCTTTCAGCATATAAAGCATCTTGTTGGCACTTTCCTCGCTGATGACCTCATTCATACGAGGCTGGAACTGGGCGATGAGGTTGCCCTCGTTGTCCTCAATCTTAGTGACGAACATGTGTGCAGCACGGATGCCGTGATTGACGAAGACCGTATAGGCACTGACCATCTCGCCCACGGTAATCTCACACGGACCAAGGCATAACGCCATAGAGGGATGAATCTCCGGATTGCGGATGCCATATTCATGAAGAAGGGTGACAAAAGCCTGCGGACTGAGCTTGCTCATCAGATAGGCAGATATCCAGTTGTTAGACTGCTGCAATCCCCACTTCAAAGTAACCATATCACCATAGCGCGCCTTGCTTGCATTACGTGGAGTCCAAGGCTGACCTGCCACCATATAGGTCTGTTGTACGTTAGGTGCCAAGTCGCAAGGTGAGAAACCGTTTTCCATTGCCAGCGAGTACAGGAACGGCTTGATGGTAGAACCCACCTGGCGGCGTCCGTCCATCACCATATCGTAGGCGAAGTGGGTGAAGTCAAGACCTCCGACATAGGCCTTCACATGTCCGTTCTGCGGACACATGCTCATAAAGCCCGAGCGAAGGAATGTCTTGTAGTAGCGGATGGAGTCGAGCGGTGTCATCACAGTGTCTATCTCACCATGATAGGTAAAGACGGACATCTCGGTCTTGGTATGGAAAGCCTTCATGATGTCATCCTCGGAAGCACCGGCGGCCTTCATCACCCGATAGCGGTCACACTGACGAACGGAGCGCATCAGGATTTTGTTCACCTGGTCGACGGAGAGGCTTCCTGAGAACGGGCCTGTGCTCCGGCCTCGTTTTTCCTTGGTGAAGGCGGGTTGGAGATACTTCGCAACATGCTCGTAGACGGCTTTCTCGGCATATTCTTGCATACGTGAGTCGATGGTGGTATACACTTTCAGTCCGTCAGTATAGACATTATAAGTCTCGCCGCTGCGTTTCCTGTTCTTGTTGCACCACCCGTAGAGGGGATCGTTCTCCCAGTTGAGCGAGTCGATATGATACTTCACCATATTCCACGACGGATAATCGGAACGGTTGGGCTCGTTAGCCATCATATAACGACGAAGGAAATCGCGGAAATAGGTAGCCAGTCCGTCCTTATGGTCGGCAACATGGAATTTGAGGTTCAAAGGCTCAGCAGAATATTTCTCGTATTCT
This sequence comes from Prevotella sp. tc2-28, assembly GCF_900107705.1. Taxonomy (GTDB): domain Bacteria; phylum Bacteroidota; class Bacteroidia; order Bacteroidales; family Bacteroidaceae; genus Prevotella. The sequence goes on along the minus strand of NZ_FNRE01000002.1, from coordinate 17,532 downwards.
TCCTGAGTCAGATAACCCTCCTTGGCCATTTGGTGGAGCACCACGTTACGACGCTCAAGACTACGGTCCGGATGGCGGACAGGATTGAAATAGGAGGGGTTTTTACACAAGCCGATGAGCACAGCGGACTCTGTGACGGTGAGGTCCTTAGGATCCTTACTGAAATAAGTGTTCGAAGCCGTCTTTATACCTACCGCATTGTGGAGAAAATCGAAGTAGTTGAGATACATGGCGATAATCTCATCCTTTGTATAGTTACGCTCCAACTTAACGGCTATCACCCACTCTATCGGCTTCTGCAACATGCGCTCCATCACGCTGTGCGCCGTACCGGAATAGAGCTGCTTAGCCAACTGCTGGGTGATGGTAGAACCACCACCGGCACTCTTCTGTCCCAACAGACCACGCTTGACGACGGCACGTCCCAATGCGATGAAATCGATACCCGAATGGTCGTAGAAACGGGCATCCTCGGTAGCCACCAGCGCCTTGATGAGCGAAGGCGATAACTGGGTGTAGTCTACAACCACACGGTTCTCACGGTTGTAGTTCCAGGTACCCAGCACTTTGCCGTCGGCTGAATATACCTGTGTGGCAAAGCGGTTGATTGGGTTCTGCAAGTCCTCAATAGGTGGCATATAGCCTATCCATCCCTCATAGATGGCATAGAAGGCACCTGCCGCCGCCAAGACGCCCAGAATAATCAGCGTCCACAAGGTCCGAACGAATATTTTTCTCATTGTTTATGTCTTTTTTCTTTACTAGTTGAGTGCAAAATTACAAAATTCTTTTCAATTATCGCATTTAAATCAGAAATTATGTGTAAATTTGCACTGACTTTTAAAGCCCATTAAATTTTCAACAAGGATGGAAAAGCATGATTTTGTGACGATAGCCAATCTCACCCGTGAGAAAATTCTCTACATGATTGAGATGGCTCAGGAGTTTGAACGCCACCCCAACCGTGAACTGCTAAAGGGGAAGGTGGTGGCTACTTTGTTCTTTGAACCCTCTACCCGTACCAGACTGAGTTTTGAGACTGCCGCCAACCGATTGGGGGCTCGTGTCATCGGATTTGCCGACCCGAAAATCACAAGCGGCACAAAGGGCGAAACGCTGAAAGACACCATCTCGATGGTTGCCAACTATGCCGACGTCATCGTAATGCGCCACTATATCGAGGGCGCCGCACAATATGCCTCTGAGGTTACCGACGTGCCCATCGTCAATGCGGGCGACGGAGCCCACCAGCATCCCTCACAGTGCATGCTTGACTTATACTCCATCTACAAGACCCAGGGGACGCTGGAGAACCTGAACATCTACCTGGTAGGCGACTTGAAATACGGTCGTACTGTACACTCGCTGATTATGGCTATGCGCCACTTTAATCCCACCTTCCACTTCGTAGCCCCCAAGGAATTGGCAATGCCCAACGAGTACAAGTTGTACTGCAAGGAACACGGCATTCAATATCAGGAGCACACGGCATTCAATGAAAAGGTGATCGCCGATGCCGACATCTTATATATGACGCGCGTACAAAAGGAAAGGTTCAGCGACCTGATGGAATACGAACGCGTGAAGAACGTATACATCCTGAACAACGACATGCTGCGACTGGCTAAGCCCAACATGAAGATACTGCACCCGCTGCCTCGCGTCAACGAGATAGCCTACGACGTGGACGAGAACCCACACGCCTACTACATCCAACAGGCCGGCAACGGACTGTTTGCCCGCGAAGCCATCTTCTGCGATGTATTAGGCATCTCACTGGACGAAGTTAAAAACGACAAAACCATTATCGCATGAATAAGAAAGAACGCCTGGTAGCCGCCATTGAGCACGGCACCGTCATTGATCACATACCGGCAGACAAGACCTACGAGGTAGCCAGTCTGCTCGGACTCTTCAACCTCAAGACTCCAGTAACCATCGGTATCAACTACCCCTCGCAGAAGGTAGGCAACAAAGGCATCATCAAGGTGTCTGACAAGTTCTTCACCGACGACGAGATATCACGCCTGTCGGTAGTGTCCCCGAAGGTTATCCTGAGCATCATCAGAGACTATGAGGTGGTAGAGAAGAAAACCGTGGAAACACCTAACGAAATTATCGGCATTGTAAAGTGCAACAACCCCAAGTGCATTACCAACAACGAGCCGATGGCAACCCACTTCCACGTAGAAGGCAACACACTGACTTGCCACTATTGCGAAAAGGAACAAGATATTAATAAGGTAGAATTAGTGTAAAAAACAAAGATTTCTCTTGGTATTTTACTCACTTATTCGTACCTTTGCAACATCGTATACACGTAAAACCAAACTGATAAGTTAAAACAATGGAAAGAGACAACGAGATTTTCGAGTTGATTGAACAAGAGCACCAGCGCCAACTGAAAGGCATTGAGCTGATTGCCAGTGAGAACTTTGTAAGCGACCAGGTCATGGAGGCTATGGGATCGTATTTGACCAACAAATATGCCGAGGGATATCCCGGCCACCGCTACTACGGAGGATGCCAGGTTGTCGACAAGGTTGAGCAACTGGCTATCGACCGCGTCTGCAAGCTGTTCGGTGCAGAATACGCCAACGTACAGCCCCACTCTGGTGCACAGGCCAATGCTGCCGTGCTGCTGACCGTACTGAAACCCGGCGACACCTTCATGGGTCTGAACCTTGATCACGGTGGTCACCTCTCACACGGTTCTTTGGTCAATACATCGGGAATCTTGTACAAGCCCGTAGGCTATAACCTGAATAAGGAGACTGGTCGCGTAGACTATGATGAGATGGAGCGTCTGGCTTTGGAGAACAAACCCAAGCTGATTATCGGCGGAGGCTCGGCATATAGCCGCGAGTGGGACTACAAGCGCATGCGTGAGATAGCAGACAAGGTAGGTGCCCTGTTGATGATTGATATGGCCCACCCAGCCGGACTGATTGCTGCCGGACTGCTGGACAACCCGCTGAAATATGCCCACATTGTCACCTCAACGACCCACAAGACCCTGCGTGGTCCTCGCGGTGGTATCATCCTGATGGGCAAGGACTTCGAAAACCCCTGGGGTCTAAAGACGCCAAAGGGTGTCACGAAGATGATGTCACAGCTGCTCAACTCTGCAGTATTCCCTGGACAGCAGGGCGGTCCTCTGGAACATGTCATTGCTGCTAAAGCAGTTGCCTTCGGTGAAGCACTGAAACCCGAATTCAAGGAATGGGCCAAACAGGTACAGAAGAATGCCAAGGTACTGGCCGACGAGCTCATCAAGCGCGGATTCACCATCGTTAGCGGTGGTACCGACAACCACTCTATGTTGGTTGACCTGCGCTCGAAGTATCCTGAACTGACAGGTAAGGTGGCTGAGAACGCTTTGGTAGCTGCCGACATTACGGTAAACAAGAATATGGTGCCCTTCGACAGTCGCTCTGCATTCCAGACATCTGGTATCCGTCTCGGAACTCCAGCCATCACTACTCGTGGTGCAAAGGAAGACCTGATGGTGGAGATTGCAGCACTGATAGAAGAAGTGCTCAATGATCCCGAGAACGAGCAGGTCATCAGCAGTGTGCGCAAGCGTGTCAACGAGCGCATGAAACAGTACCCGCTGTTTGCTTATTAAGCAACAAACATGACAAGAACCTACTTCAAAACAAAACTACTAATAACACTTGCGTTGCTGTTGCTTTCAGGTCCTCATGACCTGAGAGCACAGCATTTGCAAGCCTCCCTATCTCATTACTCAACAGAAGACGGACTGCCCAGCAACGCCATTGCCAACCTGACATGCGACGACTACGGCTATCTGTGGATATCCACCTGGAACGGCATTTCACGTTTCGATGGCTATCACTTCTACAACTACAAGACAGGAGTAGCCAGCGGCATCAGAGGTCTCCACAATCGTGTGGACGCCATGATTATTGACCAGGCACAGAATGTCTGGCTCAAGATGTACGACGGACGCATGTTCGTCATCAACCGCAAGACGGACCGCATAGAAGACCCGCTGGAGGGTATCAGCGGCCACGAGCAATACCACGTAGACTACTTCTTCACACCGTACGTCACCTCAACGAGCGACGTACTAATTTCCTACGACGACATTGGACTCTACAAGCTACGGTTAGATAGAAATGGATTTAAGCAAGATTTGATATCAACTGGAAATCTACGTGTTAACGCCGTAGTAGAAGGGTACCGCAACGATATCTGGGTTGGCACCGACAAGGGTGTTCACCGCATCAACATGTCCAACCTGTCATTAGAGCGTAAGGGCTATTTCGAAGAGGAGCACATCACCCGTCTGGCCACCAACGGATACAACATCTTCGTCGGTACCAAATCAGGTAAGATACTACAGTTCTCCTACGGACAGGAGCCCACACTGGTCAAGGACTTTGGCAGAGAGATTACCGGACTGTATGTCGACAGTCACGGACTCATCTGGTTCTCCGACCTGGGTGACGGAGCCTACCGACTGAACCCTAAGACGGGCGACGTCAAATTCTTCACCCAACGCTTAACGGCTCCTGAGTTCACCAGTCGCGGTGCCGAATTCGGTGAGTCTCTGGGTGTCGTATGGGTCAGAATGAACCACGGAGGCTACGGATACTACGACCGTGAGACTGACGAGGTCAATTATTTCCACAACGACCCCGTGAACCCTTGGAACTTGTCAAACACCGTCAATGCCAGACTGGAGATGAACGAAGGCGTCATCTGGGAATCGACCATCCGCCGCGGACTGGAGAAGTTGGAGGTACTGAAGCGCACTATCCCCCGTTCCTTCCTAGTCAACGAAGCCACCTCGACACTTGCCAACGAGATACGTGCCATGTATCACGACAAGAAACGTAACGTGACATTGCTGGGCAACAAGAGCGGACATATCTTCGTATTCGATGGTAACATGAACCTGAAAAACATCATCACACACGACTCCAAGGGACAACCCCTCAGCCGTCCCTACGGCATCTCGGGGGACGCACAAGGCAACTACTGGGTCAGCGACAAGGACAACGGAGTCTACAAGATAATGCCCACGGGAAGCGGATACGACATCATCAACTTCCGACATAACGACAAAGACCCCTACTCGCTCAGTGCCAACAGCGCCTACCTAACCGTAGAAGACCGCCAAGGCAACATTTGGGTGGCAACCTACGGAGGAGGTGTCAACGTGCTCCGCAAGGACAAGAATGGACGCTACATCGCCCTACATGCCAAGAACGTGATGAAACACTACCCCCACGACACCTATAGGAAGGTGCGCACCATTGCTATGGACAACGAGGGTAAGATTTGGGCAGGAACTACCGACGGCATCCTCATCATGGAGATACGCAACAACAATGTCGTAATCGAACCCCTGGAGACTCCAGAGGAGATGGAGAGAGGACTGATGAGTAACGACATCGTCTGTCTGGCCCGCGACAATCAAGGCGTGATGTGGGTAGGTTCAAATAGTGGAGGACTGAGTCGCACCACAACGAAAGATGAGAAGGGAATCTGGCAGTTCGAGAACTACGGCATCGAGCAGGGACTTCCCTCTGAAGAAATCTTCAGCATCACCTTCGACGACAAGGGGAACGTCTGGTTCGCCACCGATCACACCCTTTGCTCGTTCGACCCGAAAAAGAAGATCATCTCCACCTTCTCCAACCTCGAAGGTGTCGACGACACAATGACCTCGGAAGGAGCCGCCATCACCCTGTCCAACGGCAACATTCTTTTCGGAACGCTTAACGGATACTATACCGTAGACCGCAAGAAACTGATGACCAAGACGGGATCGCTGTTGAAACTGCGCATCACCGATTTCCTGGTCGACGGTGTCGTACAGACGCCCCGTCAGCCAGGACAGGCTTACGACTACTATGTCCCTGAGAGCAAGAGTGTCAAGTTGCTCCAGCAAGACGGTGAATTCAGTTTCCGCTTTGCGGCGCTTAACTACCAGTTGCAACACCGCGTCCACTATCAGTATAAGTTGGAGGGATACGACGAAGACTGGCAGAATGCCGGCAAGGACCGCATGGCGACCTATAGCAATCTGCCCTCCGGAACCTACCAGTTCCAGGTCAAGGCCTTCCTGTTAGAGTCGCCTGAGAACTACGACATGCGCACGATAGAAGTAGTCGTACCAGCCTCCTTCTTGCTGTCGACAAAAGCTATTTGGACATACCTGACATTGCTTACCATCATCGCCCTTACGGCACTTTGGTGGTATCAGCAGAGGATGAAGAACGGGAACGGGAACGTTAACGGGAACATGAACAGGAACGAATCAGAGCTGACTGAGTCGGGCGATGTACTTTCCGAGGATATCAAACTCGATGTTGACGACACTCCCTACGCGGATGTCACAGAAGTTGGTATGTTCGAAAGTGAAGGGGATGATAGCCACCTGAAATGAGTTTGACGTAGGATTGCAGACCGTCAGCGACACACCGTTCACAGTGACGGAACCTTTATCGACCGTGAAATAGCCGTTACGCGCCATTTTGCGGTTTTCTTCATATTCAAACGTGAAATACGTAGAGCCATTGGCGTCTTCCATTGCCGTGCAGCGGGCCGTCTCGTCAACATGTCCCTGTACGATATGTCCGTCCAGTCGTCCATTCATCAGCATCGAGCGCTCCACGTTCACCTTGTCGCCTACCTGCAACAGTCCGAGGTTGGTGCGCTCCAACGTCTCTTTCATCGCCGTTACGGTATAGGTGCCGTTCTCTATCTTTACAACGGTCAGGCACACGCCGTTATGAGCCACGCTCTGGTCAATGCTTAATTCGTCGACAAATGAGCATCGCAACGTGAAGTCAATATTATCTCTGTCTTTTTGAATAGCTACAACGGTAGCAAACTCCTCGATGATTCCGGAAAACATACTTTTTCTGATTAAATTTATGCTAACAAGAAAGAAAAGGGGCGCCCAGTGATGTGATGAAAACTCCTGTGTTACAAGATTAGAGTGCTCTCCGCTTTTGTAATCCACCGGCCTTCCGGCTTCTCCCCGAAGGAAGATGTGGCCCGCCATTGGCAAGAGAAGTCAGCTCGGTTTTCGATTTAATTTGATGAGTATCCCGATCGAACCGGCACGCCCCTGTTTCTCTATTTTCTGAGTGCAAATATACAAGTTTTATTTGAGACTTCCAAACATTAGCCGTTAATAAATCCTATTATCAGCGATTCTTGTTACGTACAAACCAGCTGTGGGTGAACAAATGATACATCAACAAGGCAGTTACAGTCAGCGACAGCGCCGTGTATAACAGGCTTTCAGGCTGGTCGTTGAAGAAGAGGTAGCCCATGCCGATACCTAGGCTCAAGCCAGTCTCCCACCCCAGGAAGTAAGTGCTCTGCGACGTGCCTCGCTGACAATGTCGGCTCAACTTGATAAAGAACAGCAGGAACCGTGACCCAATAATTCCCACACCCAGTCCGACGAGTACAGGTGCTACTGGAGACGTCGGATAGACCAGCAAGATGAGCAAGGCCGCAAGCAACAGGATGAGTCCCGTCACCACCTCGCTTTTCAGCTCGGCATCGCGGAATACGAAACGCTGCGAGAGCAACGCCAGCAGGAAGCCACCCATCATCAGGGCATAGAACAACGCCTCACGCGGCTGTGCCATCAACAGACCGACGACAATGGTGACCAGCAGCAAGTTGACGAACAGGATATAGCCGTGCGTCAGGAAGAAGCGGTCGAGCGACATCACATGAATACCCTCTTCGGGTGAACGGAAGGGAAAGGAAATCATCTTTACCAGCAACAGACTGGCTACGGCAAGTCCCATTGCGCAAAGGACGACACCTGAAAAGCCCCAGTGCATATAGACCAGGATGCCAGTCAGCGGCCCCAGTGAGAGGGCAAAGCGGGCAAACCACGAGGCACTGTGATTGGCTTCGGTACGCTGGAACGACTCGCAGGTGTCGATAATCAAGGTCGACGACAGCACCATCTGAGCCAGTCCGAAAGCAGCTCCCATCGCCAGTCGTTGAACCAGCACCACCCAGAACTCGATGAATTCCGAGCGAAGGCTGTCAATATACCATAGCAGTCCCATTGTGAGCGCTACGACCACGATGGCACGCATACACACGACGTTACGCCGATAGTGTTGCACCAGCCACGAACAGGGAGCACCGAAGAAATAGAGTCCAAGGGCAAAGGCACCCATCGCCAGTCCCGTTTCCTCAGCAGAGAAATTCTCCGTCGTCATCATCCACTGGGGCATGATGGGGATGAGGATGTACACCGACATCGTGAGTAGCAACGAACTGAAAGCCATCAGCCAGAACTCACGATGCCACAGTCGGATATGAACGGGGGTGTTCTGTGTATTCATCCATTAATAAGATTCGTTCGCATTGGGGAAGTCGCCCGTCTTGACGTCTTCCACATAGTGGCCCACCGCATCGGTGATGATGGTGTTGAGGTCGGCATAGCGGCGTAGGAAACGCGGCGAGAAGCCTTGTGTCATACCCAGCATGTCAGGGATGACCAGCACCTGTCCGTCCGTTCCGTTGCCTGCTCCGATACCTATCGTCGGACACTTCACCATCTTCGTCACCTCGGTAGCCAGCTGAGCAGGCACCTTCTCGAGAGTGATGCCGAAGCATCCTGCCTCATCCAGCAACTGCGCATCGCGCATCAGCTTGTCAGCCTCAGCCTGTTCCTTGGCGCGTACGGCATACGTACCGAACTTATTGATAGACTGCGGAGTCAGTCCGAGGTGAGCCATCACGGGGATTCCTGCGTCCAAGATGCGCTTTACGGTGTCCAGAATTTCCTCACCGCCTTCCATCTTCAGGGCGTCGCAACCACTCTCCTTCATGATGCGGATAGCGTTGGCCACACCCTCTGCGGCATTCACCTGATACGATCCGAAAGGCATGTCGCAAACCACCAGTGCTCGGTTGACGGCACGCACCACCGAACGGGCATGATAAATCATGTAGTCGACTGTCATCGGCAGTGTCGTCGCATTACCAGCCATCACGTTTGAAGCAGAGTCACCCACCAGGATGGCGTCAATACCAGCCTTGTCCACAATACCAGCCATTGTATAGTCATAAGAGGTGAGCATGGAAATCTTCTCACCATTCTGCTTCATTTCCATAAAACGGTGTGTTGTCACCTTTCGATTGTCACTTACTAAATATCCCATAATTCAATTAATGATTATCCTATAAGATTGATATAGTCATTTATTACCTCATCGCACAGCGGACGGATGCGTTCTGCCGGGTTGGTCGTAGCCAATCCTACCACACGCATGCCTGCTGCCCTACCCGACTTCAGCCCATTGAACGAGTCTTCAAAGACCACACAGTCCTCGGGAATCACGCCAAAGCGCTCGGCAGCTTTCAGGTAACAGTCGGGATCTGGCTTTGAACGTTCGAAGTCTTCTGAGGTCAGAATTGCATCAAACAAATCCTTGAATTCCGGATGGTGCTGATAGACGGCTTCCATCTTGATTTGGTTCGAACTGGTCACCACAGCGGTTTTAATGCCTTGTTTGCGCAAATCCTTGATATAATCCTCGAAGCCAGCAATATATGCATAGTCCATCTGTTTCTCGAATTTGTTCAGACGCGAGGTGATGAGTTGCTGTTTTTCCGCCAGCGGACCGGCAAACCAGGCATCATAAATCTGCACCAGCGTCTGACCTTTTATCTCGTGCTCCAGTCCCGGGTGCTCCGGATGAAACTCGCGACACTGCTCCCCCCAAAACACCGTGTACTGTGGTTCGGTATTGAACACGACCCCGTCGAGGTCGAACAATGCAGCTTTCATCTTCATCTTTTCCATTTGGGCTGCAAAGTTACAAATAATTCTTAATTCTTGGCACACAAAGCGAGAAAAATCTCCATTTCAGCGCTCATAATTGATAAATAATAGCTACCTTTGCACGTGAAATTGACACTAAACATGGCAGAAAGACTGGAATTCACACCGCAGGAGAAGGATGAAACACTGGTATTATACCAGCGTGTGCGCGAACAGATTGCGTCTTCACTCATCGAAGGCGACGAGGAACGTATGCGCAAGATGTTGATGAATGCTGTTGAGAGCCAACAGGTCAACCGCAACATCTTCGGCCTCAACCCTATCCTACTCGGTTTTCAGACCGCCCAACTCGTTGTCAACGAGATAGGCCTTCGTCGTGACGGTGTACTGGCAGTGCTCCTTCGCCCCAGTGTGGAACAGGGTTTGCTGACCATCGACGAGGTGCGCCGTCAATTTGGCGAGTCAGTGTCTCGCATCCTTTACGGCCTACAGCGCATCCAGGAGCTTTACCAGAAGAATCCCGTCATCGAGTCGGAGAATTTCCGTAATCTGTTGCTGTCCTTTGCCGAGGACATGCGTGTCATCCTCATTATGATTGCCGACCGCGTCAACCTGATGCGTCAGATTCGCGACACCAGCCATGCGGAGGCCAAGCGGAAAGTCAGCGAGGAAGCAGCCTACCTCTATGCGCCGTTGGCTCACAAGCTAGGTCTTTACAAGTTGAAGAGTGAACTGGAAGATCTCTCCCTGAAATACCTCGAGCACGACGCTTACTACCATATCAAGGACAAGCTCAGCGAGACCAAGCAGAGTCGCGACGCCTATATCGAGCACTTCATCAAGCCCGTCAGCGAGCGCCTGAAGGAGGCTGGTCTGAAGTTCCATATCAAGGGGCGCACCAAGTCGATACACAGCATCTGGCAGAAGATGAAGAAGCAGAAGTGCGCCTTCGAGGGTGTCTACGACCTCTTTGCCATCCGGATTATTTTAGAGGTGAGTGGAGAGAGGAAAGAGGCGAGAGATATGACTGACGGGAAAGAGGTAAGAGAACTGCACCGCACCGAGGTGATGCAGTGCTGGCAGGCCTTCGCCCTCGTCACCTCGATGTACCAGCCTAACCCCAAGCGACTGCGCGACTGGCTCAGTGTGCCCAAGTCGAACGGCTACGAGAGCCTGCACATCACCGTGCTGGGTCCCGAACAGAAATGGGTTGAGGTACAGATACGCACCGAGCGCATGGACGAGATTGCGGAACGCGGTGTGGCTGCCCACTGGCGCTACAAGGGTGTGAAGAGCGAGTCGGGACTCGACGACTGGCTGACGAACATCCGCACCATGCTCGAGATGAGCGACGGCATGGAGGCTATGGACCAGTTCAAGATGGACCTCTATGAAGACGAAGTCTTCGTGTTCACCCCCAAGGGCGACCTCTACAAGTTCCCCAAGGGAGCCACCGTGCTCGACTTCGCCTACCATATCCACTCCAAGATAGGCAACAGCTGCGTCGGAGCCCGCATCAACGGCAAGGTCGTCTCGTTGCGCCAACAGTTGCAGAGTGGCGACCAGGTGGAGATCATGACCTCCGCCAACCAGAAGCCCAAGCAAGACTGGCTGAACATGGTGAAGACCTCGCGCGCCAAGTCGAAGATACGCCTGGCACTGAAAGAGACGCAGGTCAAGGAGGGACTCTTTGCCAAGGAGACCTTAGAGCGCAAGTTCAAGAACCGCAAGCTGGAGATGGACGAGAGCATCATGCAGGTGCTTATCCGCAAACTGGGTTTCAAGGAGGTCAGCGACTTCTATCGTCAGGTAGCATCAGGCGAGTTGGACGTCAACCACGTCATTGACCGCTATGTGGAGTTGCAACAGGGCGACCAACCCGTCACAGGCAACAATGTCGCCGAGAGTGCCGCCAACTTCGTACTCGAGAAATCTCACCTCTCACCCCTTACCTCTAACCTCTCAGACGACGTGCTCGTCATCGACCGCAACCTGAAAGGCATCGACTACCAGCTTGCGCGCTGCTGTCAGCCCATCTATGGCGACCCTGTATTCGGCTTCGTCACCATCAGCGGCGGCATCAAGATACACCGTGAGGATTGCCCCAACGCCCCCGAACTGAAAAAGCGCTTCGGCTATCGCATCGTGCGCGCCAAGTGGAGCGGCAAGGGCTCCAGCCAGTACGCCATCACCCTGCGCGTCATTGGCAACGACGACATCGGCATCGTCAACAACCTCACCAGCATCATCTCCAAAGAAGAGAAGCTCATCCTGCGCAGCATCAACATCGACTCCCACGACGGCCTGTTCAGCGGTACCCTCACCCTCATGATCGACGACAACACCCGTCTTGAGGCACTCGTCAAGAAGCTACGCACCGTGAAAGGCGTCAAGCAGGTAGAGCGACTATAAAGAAACTATCAGTCCCCTATCACCTTTATTATCTTTATATTCAAAAAGTAACCCCTCCTATGTTTAGTAAAAGTCCTCTCGAACTGAGCAATGTTTAGGATGGTTGCCTAAGAACAAACATGTTATGGTTGAGTCAGCCCAAACCATCAACAGAAAACCAACAGAGCATTATAATTTTCTTTTGTTTTCGAGGGTTCGATTCCCCTATCGACTACGATAAGCCACTGATAATCAGTGTTTTTTGTTTTTACACAAATACACCTGCAGTTTTCGACAGAATATTCGTGTCTTGGGGTTTCCTATCTGTTGACGTACTTGTGGCCTTTGTAGATGACGAGACCCTTATGCGACTTATCCACTTGCTGTCCCAGCATGTTATATACCGGAGCATCAATGCTGTACATAGTAGCAGGGGTCGCATGACGTTGTTTGTCGTTAGTGACGACGTCGATGTCTGTATTGTTCAGTATTTTCTTCAAACCAGCCAGACAGTCTATCTTTCCATAGCCCACCTGCGTCTTGTTGTGAGAAGGAATCTTGTTAATGTTGGTGGTCCACTCATCATTGATGCTGGTTTCTTTCATTATCTGTTTTATTTCATCGACGGTGAGGTTCGGATTTGCCTGCATCCACAGAGCCACGATGCCCGCAACCATAGGACTCGCCAGAGAAGTACCTTCAGAAAGTGCATACCAGTTGGTGCGTCCGAACTTTATAACCCCAGGGCATAGGGTTGTGAGGTCTTTGTCTTTATTAATCACTCCTGGCTGCCCCTGAATGAAGTAGTCAGTGTAGTCGTAGTTATTAGCTGCCGCAATGATGCCCTTTCCTGGTGCCAACACTGTGGGGTGAGCCAGGCCGTTGTCATCAATGCCATAGCTGGAGAAGTCGGCTATCTCGCCTATTTCCTGCTTCTTGCCTGTCAGCCTCGACTCTGAATAGCTTTGGCTGCTGCCGTCGTAGCTGGTCCAGTCGGTGCGAGTTACATAGGCTCCCACACTGATAGCTGCATCAACGCAAAAGTCCGTACCAAAGTTAAAGTCGCCGTTGCCTTTGGTGTAACCAGCTTTGGCAAAATCGTAGTTGTTCCAATTGGGCGCGTCGAAGCAAGGCTCTCCATTTTCGTCAGCGTCGCACATCAGCTTTACGGTCTGTCCAGCATTTCCTGCTTTAACCACCAAGGCAAGACGATATTTCGGTTCGTCCATCTTATAGTTGAGTCTCCAATTATAGTATACAGCATCTTTGCCGTCTAAGTTTTTGATGATCTCTCTGGCTGTCTTCTTCAAATCGATTACTGGTATGACGGCACCAGTCTTGGCATCTCTCACATGTTCTGCCCAGTCACAAAACATACCGTTAGTGGTGTCCACCACCTTCAGTTCTATCATGAAGTCCTGATAGTCGTCGGCATAGGCGCTGTAATATGCATCATAGGTCACAGGCTTCGTAGGTTCTTCCACGAGAGGAAAGGTATTGGAACCCAGCACCGTTTTCAGTTCCTCGCTGGTGCTGTTGAATTTCCTTGTTATTGACTGCCAGTTTGATGCAGAGTTGCCTGTAGCATAGATGATAGCGCGACCTGGTTTCGAGCCGTTTCCTGTCTGTATGGCTGTGGCTATGGCGGTCACATCACTGCCATCGTGCAGTCCTAAATTGTCTCCGAGGCTGATATTTATTACTGCAGGTTTGCCCACACTGGTAGCGTAGTCGAAGATTTCTTTTATGCACTCGTTGACGTTTTCGCCACCGATGTAATCTCCCATTCCGCACAAGATGAGGTCGGCCTCAGGAGCCATACCCTGCAGGCTATTTCCCAAGTCAGAACCTCCAGCGATAGACGAAGTCATAGTGCCATGTGAGTCGTTTTTGTCTGCAGTCAGCGCCATGATTTCCTGTTCGGTTGAGAACACCCTCTTATTCTTTTGCGAGAAATCTATGACCTTCACAATGCGCAACTTGCCGTCAGTGGGGTTGCGGAAGGCAGCGTGATTGTAGTCTATACCGCTATCTATGACACCCAGCACGACCCCCTTGCCTGTATAGGCTTGGGGCAAGTGCTGCGCCTGGGCTTCCTCTGCGGTATTCACCTTCTCTACATTCGTATATTTGCGAGCCTCATGGGTCAACGTGCGTTTCTTCTCACCAGCCTTCACTCCTGTTGCCGTCAGTAGCAGCAAGGTAGCTATCATTAGGATATTTAGGATATTTCTTTTCTTCATTATACTGTTTCATATTTGCACGGCAAAGTTACAAAGAAATAGTGGGCCGACCTAATTGTCACCCACTATTATATGCAAAAAATAGTTAATTCCTTACTGTCCCCCTGTCACATTGCTTTCGTAGTCAATAGTTCTATAGAACCCAACAATCCTGATGGAAGCAGGGGGGATTCTTTTGTGAAGAACTTGAAGCATCCGACGGTCTTTCTTCCTTTGGAGGGGCGTGGGGTGCCATTGCTCAGCCACTCGGGAATCTTTGCCATATAACGACCTGCCGTAGGACTGCCTGGGGCATAGGTGTATGTCAGGGGTTCTGACCATTCTATGTCGTCTGGCTCCTGCTCATCGCCTATCATGCGGTTAGGCCACAGGTTGGTAACGTCAATACTTATGGTGTTGGTGCCTTTATGAATGGCAGAGGTGATATCCAATAGGAATGGTGCCTTCCATAGAGTGGGGAAGGGCTTGCCATTGACGGTTACAGAGGCAAGGTTTTTTACTTGACCTAAGCTGATGATATAGCGTGCGTCTTTCTTCTGCTTCTTAATGGTAAACGAATTGCTGTATGTCGCTGTACCTGAGAAATACCTTACGTTGCTGTCAGAGGATGTCGTCCAGTCGAACAGAGTGTCATTATCAACAATGATGTCATCAGCGTCTTTATAGTGAAAAGCCACCTTCCACCCTTTGTCTATCTCTGTCCTGTTGTCGCTGGTCGGGAGTGAGGTTAGCAGTTGGTTTTCAGGACGTGGCGTTTCAGAAGATGTCTCTGTATCTGAGATAATGATAAATCTTGAACCGTACGGCTCTATGGAGAGTATCATGGGGCTGTCGTCAATCTTCTGCATAGTAAGATTGTATGCATCCCATATCTCCAGTTTCCTGCCTTTGGCAACGGGGGCAAGCCGGATGGTGTCTGATACGCTTTCGTTTGTAGGATTACAGAGGAACAGTATGTCATTATCTCCGTCAGTGCGCTGATATGTCATGAACCTGTCCGTTCCCTTCCATTGCTGTTTCGTCGGCACACCACGTTGCAGGAGAGACTGACAGCGTGCCATATAGTCGAAAAGTGCGCGTGCTCCACCAGCTTTCCACCATGTCTGATTGGGTACGAAATGTGTGCCCCAGATGCCGAATGACATTCCCGGCTCTACATTTGTCCAAGGGTTGCAGGCGCCTGCATGGAGCATCATCTTGTTAACACCATTGCAGTAGGCTTTGTCGCATATCGGCTTTAAGGATTGCGGGTCGTCTTTCCATGCGTGAAGAGGCCAGCACGTAAAGGCTTCTGCGGCAAGCAACGGGCGTTGCAGATTTCTCATCACCTGCTCATGACGCTTCATGTCTTTCCAACCCCATGTCTCGGGCTTAACCCAGAATTCTGTCGCTATGACTGCGCTGTTTGCCTCCTTGAGTATCTTGTTGATATCGAGCACTTGGAATGGCTTCTGCCCGCCTGTACCGTACGGCTCTATCATCAGCTGCATACCGGGTGTCTTGCGTGCCAGCTGATTCATATAGCCATAATAGTTTTCTGCAAAGAGTGAGGTGACAACATCTACGAGGTCTTTCTTGAATCGTGCCGACTCTTCCTTACTGCCGATGATGTTGCGCCCTACGATGTAAGGCAGGTATGGCAGTATGTCATATTTCTTCCGTTTCAAGAACTCATCTGGCAAAACCACACTCCAATCCTGACCGCCAGCCTCATAGCTGTCTATCTCTATTATATTAAACGTTTTGCCGGCATGAGGTCCTGCAATGTCTATGAGCATCTGTGGATATGCATCCCAAAAGGCCTTTACAGCCACCCTGTTCATCTTGTCACACTCCAGCCCTTGTCCCGACAGAGGGGCTTGTGCTTCGTTGGTCTTTCCGTTTGTCGTGTGTCCGAAACGCAGAAGGCTATACCCGGAAATGTCTTTGGCAAGGGCAGAAGGAATGTTTGCTATCTGAGTTGACTTGTCAAAATACTGTGTCAGGTCTATTATGTTTTCCTTCATGACAATGCTGTCGTCAGGAAGTGCCAAGAGGCAGATGTCTTCGTAATAGTTGTATTTTTCGTCAACCTTTGGACGAGGGAGTGCGACACTAATAAAGATAGGTTTTTTCTTGCCTTTGCCAACAGCTGTGTCGGGCATCTTTGTTTCTGAGAACACAAGTTTCTGCATGCTATATTCCGGTGTCACTGTTCCGTAGGCACTTGATGACCATCCGGGGCAGTTGTGGGTACCGAAGGTGAGTCCGAGACGCTGGCACTCATCCATCGTCCAACGCATCATAGACTTCCATTTCTCTGAACCGATAGCGCAGGTGGGGTCACCAACCCTGCTTTGCTGGTCACCGCCAATCTGAAAATTCTGTACGCCAGACAGTCCAGCAGCCTTGAAAGCCTCCAGATCTTTCGTGATAGCCTCCTTACTGACAAGCCCATCCATCCATTGCCATATTATCAATGAACGTTGCCCGTCAGTCGGCGAAATAAAATCATTCCGATACCCCTGTGCAACTGCCATAACAGCAGACACACATACCAAAAATAAACACGCAATTTTCTTCATTGACCTAGTTTCACTCCTTCTTCCGTTTCGACTCTACGATGATTATTATAACTCGGTGTCGTATTGTGCTTCATAAGCGTGGGTTAATAGTAATTATAGGTGCAAAGATAGGCATTTCAAGGCAAACAACCAAATGAATCGCCTAGTTTTTACGGAATCACGAGGCCCTCTGTGTCCTGATATGCAAGTGTCTTGCCCTGAAAAACGTTGAATCAAAAACAACGTTTAAAAATGGAGAAAACAGAAGATTCAGATTTGTTGGAGTTGCAGGAACTCGCACTAAAGCACAAAAACGTCAAAAAGCACAAGTCTTTGGCTGAAATACGCATGATAGTCAAGGCCCATTTGTTAAATCATGTGCCAACTGAGCAACTAAGTGCAGATTTTGGTGTTAGTAGTAGGACAATTCGAAGATGGATTAGTACCTTTGCAGACGGGAAAGTGCCTGAGCGTAGAAGACAAGGCATTCCAGATGTCAAACCAAATCCGTCTAGTATGTCTAAAAAGAGTCAGAGACCAGTGGAGAGCGAGG
>NZ_FNRE01000003.1 GCF_900107705.1 Prevotella sp. tc2-28 | reverse complement strand
GAAGAATTGAAGAATTGAAGGCTGCGATTAAGCGAGAGCAGAACCAAGCTTGCTTGGGTTTTGCCGAGCGTGAGCAGGCTCGATGTGAAACATCAAGAAGTGAAGAATTGAATCTTTAATTTTTAATCTATGAAACGAGAGACTTGGAAGACGATTTTGCAGTTCATTGTCAGTATTCTGACGGCTGCGCTGACGGCATTTGGGACGGCATCGTGTATGGGACACGGTCCACTGGCGCTGCTGTGACACAAGAGAAAGCGGGGCAACCTACGAGGCTGCTCCGCTTTATGCTCACTTTATTTCTGGTCTCTAATACGTTTCTCTTGACATGCCACGAGATAAGATGAAGTGATATTCTCCGTGACGCTATGCGCAGTACCAGGCATATCCATAAGTGGCTCAACTCCTATGAAAAACATGATGGCCTCAGTAGGGATACCCATAGATCCCAAAAGCGTTGGCATTGCGATAATACCTACACCTGTAAGAGCCAGGAATAATTCTGCGACAAACAGGGAGAGCAAGAAATCCAGACTCAGATTGATACCAAAGGTATGCACCATCATCATGGAAATAATAGCCACATAAAACGCCGTCCCTGCCATATTGAACTGCATACCCATGGATATGGAGAATCTTACAAAATTTTTCTCCATGCCAAGTTTTTCTATACAGAATTTCATCGTAGCAGGCATACACACACTAGAATTGCTTGTCGAAAAAGGCAAGACGATAAAACGGGATATCTTGCCCAAAAAGTCCATTGGACTTATGTGACCGAAAAGGGCTACAAGTGCAGATGACACAAGAAGTGACAGCGGCAATCCCAATGCGGCAAAGAAAATAAGCTTGCCGTAAGAAAGCAGTATGGAGACATCGGCCTTGATCATCAGTTCTGTCATCGATACCATAACAACCAAGGGGATACACTTTGAAATGACTCCCAACACGTCGATGGTGAAACTGCTCATAAACTCCACGCCCTTTTTTGCCCAATCCATATGCTCGCCAGGACGGGATAGCATGACGCCGAAGAGAAAGGCGAGAAATAGTGTTTGCAGCATGTGATTCTCTACGAATGGTGACATGATGCTACCCGGCACAATATCGACAATTAAGTTACGTATTGACAGGGTAGGCGGCACGGTTTCACCACCATATTGAAAGACTTTCATTAACTGAGGCATCACGCCTATCAATTGACCAATTATCATGCCTACAATTATATAAAAAGACAGTTTCAGCAAAGAATAAGCAACGAGCTTGCCTCCAATTCGCTTGATATAAGTGACGTCCGACATACTGGAAATACCCGTAATGACAGAAAAGAAAATCATAGGAGTAACTACCAGCATGAGCGCTTTCATAAATATCATCTGTAGGGAATCAAGCACATTATAGTTAATCCATTCCTGCACCTCTACATCAACAAATTGTTTCAGCAACACACCCAATAAGAGTCCTAAGACGAGCCCCAAAAGTGTATTCCTGATTTCCTTGGTTTCCGACTTATGCACCAATATCTCAATGATATTCTTGTTGCCTCTGTGGAAATAGCTCAGATACTGATGATATGATCTCAGAATGTCAACATGAGAAAAAGTGTCGGGATCGTCGTCCGCAGTTTCATCGAATAATAGAGGATTGAATTCTTTACCTTGTGCGGAGAGACGCAGTCTCACATTCCCAAATCGTTTATGCAGGGAGATTGTCGCCTCGAAAGGCTGCTGGTCGGCAACTTCTGAGAGGCTATAGAAGTTTTCTTCTAAAAGCAGTTCTGCCATGATAATTTCATGGTGTGGAACATTCATTTTAGAAAGATGTTCCTCTAACCAGCCAATAGCATCAGAATAATTCGATTCCGTTAATATATATGTGGTATCATTCGTCATCATAGTCATTTTGCAGGAAGTAAGGAAATGTCACTCAAGGATTCGGTTATTCGGCAGTAATCTCCCACATAAATGCGGCTTTTTTCAATCCTTCCAACTTTTGGTATTGCTCTATATTCAACTCCTTGGCACAGTAAATAGAGCATGGCTTTGGGAAAAGGGGAATCCTTTTCACCTTTAGTCCCTGGGACTCTATAAAGCGCTGTGCTTCATCTGCATGAGAGAAAAAAGCCTTGTCGAAATCTGCCGATGCTGTCTTCTCATACATTTCAGCAGAATTACGGTATATCCGCTGAGCTTCAGCTTCATGATAGACAACTTCAGCAGCTGCCTTGACAAATTCGCGAGCCGAAAAGTCGGATGTGACAAATGCACCGCCATGATTCTCCAGGATAGCCCGTATGTTCTGCAATACTGCCGCCTGTTCTTCTCTTGTCAGATACATCATCAGTCCATCCATCGTGATACAGATACGGCCATCCATCTTGTCGGCGGCTTTCATCATACTGGTACGATCTGTCGCGTCAGCTACAATATAACAAGCACGTTTCTGCTGCTTGCGAGACAAGCAATCAGGCAAGATGCGTTTGATTTCTGATACCGACGGGCCAAAATCTGCCCCGACAAACATGCGGTTGTGACGTGCCATCGCAATGCTACGAGGAGCAAATCCGCACGCTATATCCAAATTGTTTTGATAATTGTTGCCGATAATATATTCGTTGAGCGCAGCATAACGCATCTCTATATAAAGTTTGTTCACAGGTGCCAGTTCGTCGTAATTTGCAACGGTGTCTTTAGATAGGTTGACTTTGGCATTGCCAATGGCATCGGAAAATTCAGCTGCCTCTGGAACGCCAGCCTCTCTAAGCCAATAGAGAGAAGTGTAAGCCGTATATGAAACCGACGGCATCGATACTGTAGAACAGCCACTTGCCAGCATCAGGCATAATATAGCGGCAGAAACGAAAATGTTTTTAATCATCCATTCTTTTTGAAGCCTTTTCATACTTAAAAACAATTAGAGTCAATACAGCGAAACTTGAATTAGGTTTTTATATTATGTGCAAAGATACATATTTTTTTAGAACAGACAAGGTGATAGCCTTTTTTTTTGAAAATCTTTGTTAGAATAAATGGTGGTGACACAAAGAGAAAGTGGGGCAACCTACGAGGCTGCTCCGCGAATCATCGGGTCAACTGATACAACTCCTTAGCGTGAATCAACCCCTGCCACTCCAGTCCCCTGCCACTCCGTTGACATTCTTGCTCATTTTATCTTGTTTTTATTTGTATATTTATAAATAATGTTTAACTTTGCACTCAAAAAAAAGGAATAGCTTTATGGATTTAATACATGTAATAGCAGTCATCGCCTTAGTGGTTATCGGAGTGTTTATCTTCAAAAACAAGAGCAACGGATAGCTTGCAAATCATTTTTTTTAGAAAATTAATTGGATTTCAAAAAAATATCGTATCTTTGCAGCGTAATAATATATTAACACCTAAAAAATAATGATTATGAACAAGAATCCTTTTGCAATCAGAAAATCACCTGTAAGTATTATTACCGCTCAGGCAGTGAACCTCGACGACTATGTGCAGAAAACGATATATGACGGAGATCGTGTAAGTGTTTGTACAACAGTGGATTAAGAAATAAGTACCATCTCTCTATAGACAGGAACAACGAATTCTATATCTGAAGAAGGAATAGCGAAAGT
This sequence comes from Prevotella sp. tc2-28, assembly GCF_900107705.1. Classification (GTDB taxonomy): domain Bacteria; phylum Bacteroidota; class Bacteroidia; order Bacteroidales; family Bacteroidaceae; genus Prevotella. The sequence continues at coordinate 268,168 of NZ_FNRE01000003.1, read as the reverse complement.
CAACGCCACATCAAAACTGGTGTTAAGAAGACGAGGCGATTCGGCGGTGGAGTTTTACAATGCCGCGAGTCGTCTCTATGTGCTTCATTTTGTGGAGGTGGCAGAGATAGGCAATCATCGCGTGCTCTACTTTATGCTCAATCTTGCCGACGGGAAGCGGGACGGTGCAGCTGACAAGGAGGTGGGACGGATGATAGTGGCTGTTATTACCCAATATCTGGTGGAACATCCCGACGACTTGCTATGTTTCTGCCATTACGACAACGATATGACTCTTGCGATTGACAGGATATTCCATGTGTGGGCGCGTTCCAATCAGGATGTGTTTGAAGGCAGGGCGACTTTCTTCGACGGTGCTGGGCATCATGCTGAAGGGCATGGGTTGCATTTTATGGTGATACACCATCTGAAGTGTAAGGACATCGCCGAACTGAAGGCCTACATTCTGGAAAACAGTGACGCGTTTGCCACCTGCATTAGGGAACAGATAGAACTTCTTATAGACATCAGAGAGCAAATGCACGAATCGGACCATGCGGTGTGTTAGGCTACATAACGACAGGTTGCAAGGACTGAAGGGCGAACAGGTACCTGAAGGCATGAAGGTATGCCTGGTGTTAGGTGCCAAACTGCGTCCCGATAACTCGCTATCGCCCATCCTGCAACTGCGGGTGAGGATGGTGAGCATCCTGGCGAATGCCTATCCTGACTGGCTGTTCTACATCTCCGGTTGTCGTGCCGACACTACCGTCATCTACCGCACACTGGTTGAGGAATACCATATTCCTGAAGAGCGCTTTGTGCTCGACTCCTGTGGCTATAACACCTTTCGCTCGTTATGGAACATGGAGATGTATTTCGGGCAAACCCGATTCTACATCCTGACCAGCAGCTTCCACATAGCTCGTTCGCTGCGCATTGCCCGATGGCTGGGTTATGATGCCTGGGGCATTGACATCAGCGACTATGAGAAGGTGAAGAGCAACCCCTATTTCTGGCGCGAACAGTTGGCAGCGCTGCGCTCGCTGTGGCTGGTGTTCTGCATCAGGACGCCCCTCGGTCGTATCTCAACAAGTTTTTTCCATAACAGACTACTCCGCCGCCTGCGACGCAACGAGCAGCAGTTTGACGCGCAAAACGAGCAGATACTGCAGCGCGCAATGAAAAATGTGGATAAGTCGATGCCGCCGACTGAATACTTCTTCCAACAACTGATGGAGGGCGTTGCAACGGAATTCACTCAGCCGATGGAAGAAGAACATCTGATGGTGAGCCTTAGTCATGTGGATTGTACCACCGTGATAGAAGATGTACTGGCACTGGCACTGTGCTACAGAGACGGCCGCACCACGCTGGCAGACCTGAAGGACTACTACCGGCGCATGCACTATCAGGACGGTGTGGTCTCGTTTGCCACCCGCAACCACTACTTCACCTGGATTATGCAGTCGGCCATCAAAGAGGGATTCGTGAAGCGTATCAGTCCCGACGAGCCCGCCTTTCCATTTACGGGGGTGATGGACCTGCAGCCGAGCTACATGACCAGAAACAAGCATCTGTTCAGCCCCCAGATGGATGACGAAAAAAACTACAATGCCATCGCCCTTCGCCAGCAGCAGCGCGTGCGCTTTACCTATATCCCCCGTGAACTGCTGGACATGCCTCAGGATTCGGAGTTGGGCGTGATTCACGATGGCGACATCTTGGCTGTGGTGTGTGATCAACATACCTGGGCAAGAGGCGTGGAGGTTAAGCACCTGCTGATAGCCAAATGGATGGACGGCAGACTGCACTTCTATCATGCTAGCGCAGATGGATTAGGACTTGCAAACATGGATGCCTACACCTTTATGAAGGATAAGTTCACGATGATAGGTGTGGCGGTTTATAGATTGAATGATGATGATGCAGCAAAATGAATATGTATTAAAGATCATGTTCGGTTCGTTCTTTCTGGCGACCGTCATGTCGGCGCTGATGAGACAGTTGGGTGGTTTCACCGACTCCATCGTAGTGTCTCATCTGGTGTCGCCTGATGCACTGTCAGTAGTCCGTATCTGGCAGCCCATAGCGAGCTGTATGTTTATCTTCATCGGCATGATGAGTGCCGGCGCCACTTTCCTGAGCGCACGAGGCATTGGTGCCCAGAACTACAACAAGGTGAACCGCGTGTTCAACAATCACCTGTACTATGTCCTCTTCTCTACGCTATTGGTCATTGCGCTTTTATTGCCTTTCCTCGACGTGTTGGCAGGCTTGATAACAGACGATGAGCGGTTGCTGCCCATGCTGAAACCCTATATTCATGCCGACATGTTCGCCATCTTCGTTGCTGCCGTCTGTGGTGTGCCCGTTTCCTATGTCATCACCAACGGCAGTCCGCGTCTTGTCACCCGACGTATCATCATCTCTCAGATACTCAATGTCATTTTCGACCTGCTGTTTTGCGGCGTGCTCGATATGGGTTTGCCTGGTGCATCGGTTGCCTCAGGACTCAGCAATCTGCTTGCGTTCACCTCGCTGGTCGACTATATGCGCAAGAACAGTAAGATATTCCGTCTGAGACGCCCGGAGAAGATATGCAGCATCAAGCAATATCGTGAATGTTTCTCCATCGGACTCCCCATGCTGATATCTGCCTTGTTGGCACCAGCTCTGGCCTTCACCATGAACTCGATGGTCATCGGAAAGCTCGGCGCCGACGGCATGTATTTCTTTACCATCTATTTCCAGATTAACGGCATCTGTATGCTGGCATTGTCCGGTTCGAATACCGCCATCACGAATATTGGCGGCATCCTGTTGGGCGAAGAAGACTTTGACAGTTTCCGCCTTCTCACGCGGCGCATCTTCCGCATGCTGATACTGGTGATGGTGGCGGTGAGTCTGCTGATATTCCTCTTCCCCGATGTGCTGGCAAGGATCTATGGTGCTGACGACAGTCTGATTGCACAGTGCTACACCCCGTTCCGTCTGATGAGCCTCGCCTTCCTGCCCAACGCCATATCTGAGACACTGAGCGTGCTTTACTTCGTACAGAACCATAAGAAGCTCTGCCGTTGGATAGAGATTGTGACCAACGTGGGAGCTATCGGCATTATTGTCGTTATGGCAATCTTCACCCCCGAACTTATCTGGTACATCCTGCCCGTCACCTCCTGGCTCCTGCTGCTGGTGATGGTCACTATGGCGTATGTGGTGCATCGCAAGAATCCCCTCTATGCCTGGCCTACCTTGGAGAATACGGTGCCGTCGAATCCCGCCGTCACTTTCTCAGTGCCCTATACCACCAAAGGTGTCGAGGATTTCCTTGCCCAGGTGCACCCCTTTGTAGAAACATGCGAGTTGCCCGACGGTATGGCTGTTGACATGGCTCTGGAGGAACTGCTCTATGAGATTGTGGAGACACATGAACCGCATGGCTCAAAGGATAATGAGACCTTTGATGTGCGTATCATCGATAAGGAAAGAGAATTCACCGTGGTGGTCAAGAGCAAGGGTCCTATCCGTAATCCGATTTATAAATATACTGATGAGGAATTAGCGGATATCGACGAGAACAACCTGCGACGAGCCATTCTTTCGCGCTTGTGCAAGAATATCAATCACAAGTACATGAACGGCATCAACTGCATCTATCTGAATTATAAACGAAGCTGAGCATGACGTTTTTCCGACCACGATACACCTGTGGCGCCTTTAACCGACAGGCACAGAGAGCCGTGATGTACAATACGGCACACGGCACTTGCTACACGTTTGAGGACGTGACTGCACTGCTGGTCAACGAGGTGTTGGCAGGCAAGAGGGAATGTCCTATTGACACCGCGCATATCGCTGATGTGACGCGAACTACTGAAGAACAAGTCGTCGCATTCTGTCGCGAGCAACTGATGCCTGTCGGACTCGTTCACGACCATGTATGGAGCGACGAGGAGTGGCAGCAGTATCGCAAGGATAATCCACCGTGCATTGGCGCAAAAGGTTATGAGCCTGAGGGCGACTATATGGATTCCTTGCCTGAGGAACTTCGGGTATCACTTGCTTTTGAACTGACCTATGCCTGCAGCGAACGCTGTCTGCACTGCTTTAACGAAGGCGCTGCGCGCAGTGACCTGCACGAGGAGAACCGCCTGCGCCCTGACATGCTGACACTGGCCGATTACAAGCGTATCATTGATGAAATGGTAGCATTAGGAATACCTGAGGTAACCGTCACGGGCGGCGACCCGTTCAGCTATCCACACTGCTGGGACATTCTTGACTATATGCACGAGCGCAATCTGGCGGTCAACCTACTCACCAACGCCCAGGCGCTGAACAGCAGCGAAAAGATTCGCCGCGTGGCACGCATGGGACTCCAACAGTTCAGCGTGTCAATCTACAGCACTGATGCAGAAGTGCACGACCAGATAACACGCCGTCGCGGCTCGTGGGAACAGTCGATGAAGGTGCTGAGGGAGATGGCTGCTTGGCCGGTGCCCCTGAATATCAAGACACCCGTGTTCCGCTTGAATACCCGCAGCTATTACGGGGTGCGCGAAATAGCCCGCCAGTTGGGGGCAGAGACTGAGGTTTCATGTGTACTGAAACCTGGTGCCGACGGTGACGTATCTTTGATTGAACATCTGCAGACACGCCCTGAAGCCTTGCGTATCATCTTATTGGACCCGCTTGGGATAAGTCATGTGTCTGCCGATGGGAAAGCCGACGGCTATGTGTTTGGCAACAAGCGTGGTTTCCCCTGTTTTGTCAATGGAAGGATCATCGTCTCTCCTAGTGGGGTGGTCAGTGGGTGCGGTAATATCCCCTTCAAGTTTGGCAATGTGCATCATGTGTCGCTCAAGGAGGCTATTCTGAGCCCACAGCGCCTGCAGATGCTCCAAGCCGATCAGAAAAAGGCATTCCCCGTTTGTGGCCAGCACGATTATTGTCAGTATTGCCAAGTGCCCTGTTATGCTGGCGAGTCATTTGAAAAGCATGCCGACGGCACCTTCACGCTGAGAGAGATACAAGGAGACGTTTGTGTGACAGCCCAAATACGTATGGAACTGTGTCGGCAAATAGAACAGGGCATCGATCCGCTGGGCGGCAAGAGCCTGGAGGATTGTCTGGCTGCGCAGCCTGTAGAAGAAGTGCCGGTGTTCCGTAAGAAGGTTAGAATCTGAAGCCGTTTAATGATTTTTGAAAATTAAAGGAGCACCCAGCGATGGGTGCTCCTTTGCATATAGATAGGATAGGGGATTAATCCTCCCAGTTCTCCTGCGTCTTGCGGACGTAGGTCTTGTAGCGCAGCTGAGCCATCTTCTGAGCCTCGGCGAAGAGTTCCTCGGCCTCGTTAGGATAAGCCTTCTTAACTGACAGGTAGCGAACCTCGCCAAGTAGGAAGTCGTGGAAGTTCTCCCAGTTAGGCTCCTTAGAGTCGAGTGAGAACGGATTCTTGCCTTCCTCAGCCAGAGCGGGGTTGTAACGCCACAGGTGCCAGTAACCGCACTCAACAGCCTTCTTCTCCTCAGCCTGGCTCTTACCCATGCCGCCCTTGGCCTTCAGACCGTGGTTGATACATGGAGCGTAGGCGATGATGATAGAAGGTCCGTGCCATGCCTCAGCCTCGCGGATAGCCTTCAGGGTCTGAGCGTGGTCAGCACCCATAGCAATCTGAGCGACATATACATAACCGTAAGTAGTAGCAATCATACCGAGATCCTTCTTGCGGATGCGCTTACCCTGAGCAGCGAACTGAGCGATAGCGCCGAGAGGAGTAGCCTTAGATGCCTGACCACCAGTGTTAGAGTAAACCTCAGTATCGAGCACGAGGATGTTAACGTCCTCACCAGAAGCGATGACGTGGTCGAGACCGCCGTAACCGATATCGTAAGAAGCACCGTCACCACCGATGATCCACTGTGAACGCTTAACGAGGTAGTGGTCGAGGGTCTGGAGCTCCTTGCAGATCTCGCAACCCTTGGCAGCGCAAGCAGCAATCTCTGCACGCAGCTTCGGAGCAATCTCCTTGGTCTTGTCAGCGTCGTCCTTGTTGGCAATCCACTCTTCAGCAAGTGCCTTGTACTCAGGAGTAACATCGCACTTCTCGCAAGCCTCAGCGAGCAGCTTAGCAACGCGCTCCTTCATCTTCTTGTTACCCAGAGCCATACCGAGACCGAACTCGCAGAAGTCCTCGAACAGTGAGTTGTTGAAGACTGGGCCCTGACCCTTCTCATTCTTGGTGTAAGGAGTAGAAGGAATAGAAGCAGAGTAGATAGAAGAGCAACCAGTAGCGTTGGCAATCATCTGACGGTCACCGAACAGCTGAGAGAGCAGCTTCACGTAAGGAGTCTCACCGCAACCAGAGCAAGCGCCAGAGAACTCGAACAGCGGCTGTGCGAACTGAGAGTTCTTAACGTTAGACTTGATGTCAACGAGGTGCTGCTTAGAAGGTACCTTAACCAGCTTGTCCCAGTCGGCAGCCATCTTCTTCATGTCGGCAGCATCGGGGTTGAACGGAACCATCGTGAGGGCCTTGCCGGTCTTCGGGTTGCCCGGGCAGATGTCGGCACAGTTGCCGCAACCCAGACAGTCGAGTACTGAAGGTTCGATAACGAAGTGCATGCCCTTCATAGCGGCAGGAGCCTTCATTTCGAGGGTATCGATCTGGAAGTCCTTCAGCTCGTCGTCGGTCAGTACGAACGGACGGATAGCAGCGTGAGGACAGATGTAAGCACACTGGTTACACTGGATACAGTTGTCCTTGTTCCAAGCAGGAACGAAGGCCTCAACACCACGCTTCTCGTAAGCGGCGGTACCAACCTCCCAAGAACCGTCAACAGTGCCATGCTTAACGAAGTCAGAAACCTTCAGCAGGTCACCGGCCTGAGCGTTGATAGGACGAACGAGCTCCTTAACGAATGCGGGAGCGTTGTCCTCCTTCACCTCATCGTCGGGCAGGTTAGCCCACTCAGCCTTTACCTCGAACTTCTTGAACTCACCACCGCGGTCGATAGCAGCGTAGTTCTTGTCGACAACGTCCTGACCTTTGGCACCGTAAGACTTCAAGGCTGCAGCCTTCATCTTCTCGACAGCCAACTCTACGGGGATCACCTCAGTGATACGGAAGAAGGCTGACTGCAGGATGGTGTTGGTGCGGTTGCCCAGACCAATCTCCTGTGCAATCTTGGTAGCGTTGATGGTATAAACAGTGATGTTGTTCTGTGCGAAGTAACGCTTAACCTTGTTAGGCATGAACTTCTCCAGCTCAGCATCGTCGAAGATGGTGTTCAGCAGGAACGTACCATTCTTCTGCAGACCGCGAGTCACGTCGTACATGTGCAGGTAAGCCTGTACGTGGCAAGCCACGAAGTTAGGTGTGGTTACCAGATAGGTAGAACGGATAGGTGTATCACCGAAACGCAGGTGAGAGCAGGTGAAACCTCCTGACTTCTTAGAGTCATAAGAGAAGTAAGCCTGGCAGTACTTGTCGGTGTTGTCACCAATAATCTTAACTGAGTTCTTGTTAGCACCTACGGTACCATCAGCACCCAGACCGTAGAACTTAGCCTGGAACATGCCTGCGCCACCGAGAGCAATCTCCTCAACCTCAGGCAGAGAAGTGAAGGTGACGTCGTCTACGATACCGATAGTGAAGTGGTTCTTGGGCTCGGGCATAGCGAGGTTGTTGAACACGCTGATGATCTGAGCGGGAGTGGTGTCGTGAGAACCAAGACCGTAGCGGCCGCCAACGATAACAGGACGATCCTGAACATCGAAGAAGGCATCCTTAACGTCGAGATACAGAGGCTCGCCGTTGGCTCCGGGCTCCTTGGTGCGGTCGAGAACGGCAATCTTCTTGACGCTCTTGGGAACAGCAGCCAACAGGTGCTTAACAGAGAACGGACGATAGAGGTGTACGCTGATCATACCAACTTTCTGACCGTTAGCGTTCAGGTAGTCGATAGCCTCGCGGGCTGCATCAGTAGCAGAACCCATCAGGATAATCATGCGGTCAGCATCCTCGGCTCCATAGTAAGAGAACAGGTGATACTCACGACCGGTAATCTTAGAGAGCTCGCCCAGATACTTCTCAACAACCTCGGGAACTGCATCGTAGTAGGGGTTGCTGGCCTCGCGGTGTGTGAAGAAAGTCTCGGGGTTCTCAGCAGTACCGCGAGTGATAGGACGCTCAGGTGACATAGCACGATCGCGGAAACGCTTGATGTACTCTTCCTTAACCAAAGGACGAACATCCTCCTGGTCGAGCAGCTCAATCTTGTGATACTCGTGAGAGGTGCGGAAGCCGTCGAAGAAGTTAACGAAGGGAACGCAAGTCTCCAGAGATGCCAGGTGAGCAGCAGCGGTCATGTCCATAACCTCCTGTACTGAACCTTCGCAGAGCATGGCAAAGCCAGTCTGACGACAAGCCATTACGTCCTGATGGTCACCAAAGATACACAGAGAGTGAGAAGCCAGCGTACGGGCAGAAACGTCGAATACGCAAGGAATCAGCTCACCGGCAATCTTGTACATGTTAGGAATCATCAGAAGAAGACCCTGAGAAGCGGTGAATGTAGTGGTGAGGGCACCAGCCTGCAGTGAACCGTGAACGGCACCGGCAGCACCAGCCTCTGACTGCATTTCCTGAACTGAGACAGTCTGACCCCAGAGGTTCTTACGACCACGGGCAGCCCATTCGTCAACGTGCTCAGCCATAGGTGAGCTCGGGGTGATGGGGTAGATAGCAGCTACCTCCGAGAACATATAGCTCACGTGAGCCGCAGCCTCGTTACCATCACAAGTGATAAATTTCTTTTCTTTAGCCATTTGTTTAGTAAAATAAATGTATTAATGAATAAAATATTTGTTTAGTATAAGAATCCTAATAACCATAGTGGTATCTGATTGTCGCGCCCTATCTCAGTATTGTAGCGGGCATAGATCGTATCGGGTGAATACCTTACCTTGCCGGTGGCCAACGCATCGCAGATGCGGAACTTTAAACGACCGTCAACCAGGTAGTGGTTGTCGCGACCTTGTATGTTCACCTTGTGGTCTTTCCACATAGAATTGACAAAGAACGTCTCCATCGCTTCTTGCTTGTCCACGTGAATGGGGTAAATGGCATAGAGCAAATTGGAGTTGTGGAGCATGATCTTGGCGGGCTTTTTAGGGAAGTCCTCGCCCACAGGGTATATCATGTTCAGCAGACGTGCGTCAGTCAGGTACTTGATGTAGTTCATCACCGTGGCACGACTGGTCTCGACATCGTTGGCTAACTTAGAGATGTTGGGCGCTTTGGCACCTGCCTCGGCCAGATTATAGAACAGCTTTTTAATCTTAGTCAGGTACTTCAACTCTATCTGCTTGATGAGCAGGATGTCAACCTCCGTCATCATGTTCATGGTCTTCAGCAGGTTCTCGCTGTAATTACGGTGCTCCTGGAAGAAGGGGTAGAAGCCATGATGAATATAGTCCTGGAAATATTGGTTGGGCGACACCTTGGGCAGTATCTGCTTGATGATGTGCTCATGATTCTGCAAAATGTCTTCTAGAGAATAGGGGTGGAAGTCATTGCCCGTCATCAGGTTGATGAACTCACGGAAAGAGAAACCGCGCAGGTTGTAGGACTTGACAATACCGTTAAGCTCGGGATTCTCGTCTTTCAGACGCATCACGCTGGAACCGGTGAATACTATCTGCAGATGAGGATAGCGGTCGTAGCATAAACGGAGCTCCTGTGACCAGTTAGGCTGCTTAAATACTTGGTCGATCAGTAGCACACGACCGCCGCATCGGCAGAACTCACCGGCGAAATCAGCGATACCATGTCCCTGGAAATAGAAGTTGTTCATGTTGATATACAGACACTGGCGGTCGTTGATATCAAACTTCTCCTTGGCAAACTGTAATAGGAAGGTTGTCTTTCCGATGCCACGCGTTCCCTTAATGCCAATCAATCGGTCATTCCAGTCAATCTCATCCATCAAGGTGCGACGGACAGGTGCATTGACATGCTCAACCAGATAGCGATGTGTACGAAAGAAAGCTTCCATTAAGTATCGATTTGTTTTAAAACAGCCACAAAGGTACTAACTTTTCCGCAAATTGCAAAGCGGAGATTGCAAAATCTTGCTAAAAAGCGTTATTTTTGCACTATCTAAATAGTAGCAAGGGTGATTTTGCTTTATATCTTGATCCCGATACTTGCCATATACCAGCGTCCGCGCTGGGGTACGAGTACGGTATTCATGCCGCTCTGATTGTATTGGGTATTGAACAGGTTGCGGACATTGAGTCCTATTTGAACATGAGGAGTCAGCTGATATTCGGCGCCGATGTTGAAGATGACTCGCGCCTTAACAGTTTGCTCGAACACCAGTTTGTTCATCAATTCTTCGATGAGGGGAAGGTCTTCCGGTTGGATGCCTTGGTCTTCCAAGTTGAGCAGTTGGAGCATGACGGGCATATAGACACTATATGCTTTCTGTCTGCTCTCAAAGACGGCTTTCGTGGATAGTCTCAACTTGGGAATAGGATGCCATCCAAGTACCAGGTTAGAGATGACATGTGGCACGCTGTTATTCGTATTGATGTCTTTCAGTGAGAATCGGGCCTTGTAGGTGTTCAGCCATGTGAGGTTGAAGTTTGCCGTGAAGTTACGTCTGTGGTAGTCGGCCATCAGTTCAAGACCTATCGTCTTGTTGGCTCCCATGTTCAAATGCTCCACAACTTGCGTGCCAATAATGTCATCACCATAGTTGTAGAATCCATTGACTTCAAAGTTCAGTCCCTTAATCCAATTCGTACCGGCAAAGGTTATCTGGAGCGAGTGAAGCGTCTCAGCACTCAGTTCGGTCAGATTGGCAGTTGGATCCCATAATGTCATCATCTTGTTCGTCTTGCGATATAGATAGGGAGCATCCACGAATGACTTAGAGTAACTGAGCTTTAAGTTCCACTTGTTCCGGAGCAGGATAAGCGCCAAGCGCGGTGAGAATACGTTATATTCCGTCTTGTCATAACGAGTACGGTGGTCGTAGCGAAGGCCTGCATTCAAGATGAGTGATTTCCACTGGTGCTTTAGTTGTAGGAATGCGTTATGGCTGTTCTCATGACCTTTACCAAAATCCTTCAGCTGTGTCATCTCAGGGGCTAGCTTCTCGTATTCGTAGACAACGGCATAGCGCATGTCGTCAAGTGAGAAGTGTGAGTATTCGGCACCAAAGGACAGTGTTCCCTTGTGGTTTTCGCTGTTGACGTAGTTATAATCACCCTTGAGTTGAATACCAAAGGTCTGTTCCTGACCATTGATATATCGGGCTGTTCCTGAATGGTCTTCAATCAGTTTACTGACCTCATCGGGGAAATAGGGTATTCCGCTGAATCCGGGAAGAGGAATCTCCGAAATAACCTGGTAGTGTGTCAGGTCGTTGTTGTCGTATGTCAGAGTGCCCTTCAAATACAGGTTCTTGAACTTATGGCTGTAATTGATATCAGCGTGGTGGGCTTGTGTAGCGTAACTGGGATGTTTTCCATTGAAGGTCATGAACTTTTCGTCGTCATAAGGGATTCCCATTGTACTGATGGTATAGGGCGCGATGATTTGTGAGAACTGCGTGCTATACAGGAACTGCAAGTCTCTCCATTTCATGTTTATACCAAATTCATAGGAGGGCTTGTGACCAATCTGCCCAATCCTGCATTCCGTGTGTTCAGCGTTATAGATACTTTTCTGGGCTGATGTCTCCGTGACTTCTCCCTTTGATGTGTAGATATTTCCCCACATGAGCAAATCGAGGTCAAAATAGCGTTTTCCCATTAAGAGGTCGCCACGGAACTGTCCGTAATTTCCGGCTCCTGCTCGGGCTTGGATACCGTCAACGTCGGCACCCTGCTTAGTAATCAGGTTGACAACCGCCGTCAAGGCCACACCGCCATAAAGGGATGATGCCGGACCGCGCAGTACCTCAATTTGTTTCAGTTTCTCCAGTCCAATACTGTAGTCTGGTGCTGCGATGTTCGTACAATAGCTGTTCAGTCGGTGTCCGTTAAGCATGATGAGAATCTTTTCCTGACCATTGCTGTAAATGCCTCGCATGGCGATGTTGATGTCATCATTGCAGTCGACAGCAGTCATACCGGGAACAAAGGTGGCAAGCACTTCTTGCAGGTTGCGTGCCCCGGAATTGCGTATCATCTCTTCCGTAATCAGTGTTGTCGGCACCGGTACTTCTGCTAACACCTCCGCCTGACTTGATGCTGTAGTAATGGTTGCTGTTCGTCCGTTCTTGACGTCTTCCACCATATCAATGAAACGCTGCGGGTCTGAGATGGTCACACTATAGTAGGGGTTGTCGTCGAGTAGCATCTGGACATATCGCTCTGCATCCTTGTTACGGTCCATGGAGATGTAGCAAAGTGCTAGCATGCGGTATGCACTCTGGCGGAGTGACAACGGGAAATCGCCAAGATGCTTCACAAGTTCACCCTCGGCTTGTTCGATGCGTCCTATCTGGTATGCCTTCTCTGCAGCATCATAGATATTACGATACTTTTCTTCGGTAGTCTGTGCGAAAGTGGTCAGAACACAGCACCCTATATATAATATAATAAGGTATAGACGTTTCCTCATGGTTTTTTAGCGGGAATAGTAAATGTAAAACAGGTGCCTTTGCCGACCTCACTCTCAAAAGTTAAGTGACCGCCGTGCTTGTTCTCAATAATATCGCGGGTAATGCCCATTCCCAAACCTGTTCCTTGTCCGATGGGTTTGGTAGTGAAGAAGTTTTCGTAGAGTCGCTGGACTACCTCGGATGACATTCCCTCGCCGTTATCAGCAATGCTTACCTCTATCTGATTGTCTTTGAAAGAAGTCTTGACGCTAATAGTCGGCTTGTAGTCTTCACCTTCTTTCTGTGAACGGTTCCAAACAGTGTAGCAAGCATTGTTCATCAGGTTAAGAACAGCCCGGCTCAGGTCTTGGGGAATGACCATCATTTTGGGGATGTCAGGCTGATAGTTCTCGACAATGCTGACGTTGAAACCCTTGTGATTGGCGCGCAAGGCATGATAGGAGAGCCAGACATACTCCTTGACGATGTGGTTAATGTCTGCCGGTAACATTTCGTTCTCCTTGCCTCGTGAAACGAGTAAGATGCCCTGTATGATGCTGATGGCGCGCTCACCGTGTTCCACGATCTTCTCCATGTTCTCCTTCAAGTCTGCCACGATGTCGTCAATTTCCTCACGATCATCCGCAGGTAACTTGTCTTCATTGTCTTCCACAATCTCTGTCAGGTCTTTTAGTAGCTTTTCAGACATCTTACTGAAGTTGATGACAAAGTTCAGTGGATTCTGTATCTCATGCGCAATACCAGCGCTGAGCATACCCAATGAAGCCAGTTTCTCTTGTTGTTTCAACTGTTGTTGTAATGTTTCTATCTGTTTCTCCATGACCTTCAGGATTTAAAGGGTTGGTAAAGTTATCGTGAATTCTGTATATTCGCCTTTTACTGAATGGACGGTGATGTCACCACCATGGTTCTGGGCGATTTCCTTACTGAGGTAGAGTCCTACACCAGAGGCTTCGGCTGTTGTCTTCGTGGTGAAGAACGGGTCGAAAATCTTGTTGATGATGTTCTCGCTGATACCTGTACCAGTATCGCGTATGGTAAGGTGAGCCATCTTGCCTTCGGTCTTCAGTGCCAGGGCGAGACTCATTGGCGACGTGGTGCCTCGGTCGTCTTTCTTGACGATGGCGTAGACGGCATTGGCCAAAAGGCTCATCACGGTCTTGCTCAACTGCTCCGGGTTACCGAGAATCGTCAGTGGCTTCTCAGGCAAGTCGAATTGGATGTCGATATGGCAATCTGCAATTTCCTTCTCGTAGTAGGTTAACAGCATCTCGTGGGCTTGCTTCATCAGTTGAGTCAGGTCCATCTCCGTCATACCGCCAGAGCGGTCTTTCAGCATTTCTTCCATCGCTTTCAGCGTGCGCGTGGTATTGGCTCCATGCTCGCTGACTTTCTGTAGATTACCGTCCAGCATGTTGAGAACGTCCATCGTGTCCTCGTAATTGTCGGGATTCATATTTTCCTTCTCATCTTCAATATTTGCCGTGATGTCTTTTACCAGACCTTGCGAGAGCTTGGCAAAATTGTTGATGTAGTTCAGTGGGTTGAGAATACGATCGATAAGTCCTTGCGTCAGTTTGCCCACTGTTGCCATTTTCTCTAGTCTGACAACCTCTGCCGTGCGGTCTTTGACGATATGCTCCAGTCGTATTTTGTCTTTCTCCAGTTGTCTCAGACGGTACTGGAAAACGATATAGATAATCAGGACGAGTAGGATAATGTAGCATACAATACTATACCAGCGCAGATATAACGGGTATTCATAGATGAAGGTTATCTTCGTAATTTCAGAGATCCGTCCCCAGGAGTCCTGACCCTGTACTTCAAAGGTGTTTTTTCCGTAGGGCTGGTTGTAGAGCATAGCACTGGTCTCTTCATCCCAAGGACTCCATTTAGCGCCATTGATACGATAGCGGAAGAGAGGCTTCTCAACGACATAGGTGAAGTTGAGGCTGAAGTTGAAGGACAGCTCTCGTTCGTTGCTCGCTAACTTTGGCAATACTTCGGGTTGTTTGCCATAACCTCCCCATAACAGGCTGTCGCTGCGAAGATAGATAGAACGTATCACCACTTTAGGCTTTTCCTTTAACTGGATAGGTTTCTTGTTGAAATCGACGATGCCGATACCTTTCTCTCCACCTATCCACAAATGCTTGTTGTCAAGCAAGATGGCTCTTGTCGCGTAGTTGCGGAAAGGCTTTAAGATGAGTGATAGCTGCTCATCGCGAACACCGTTCTTGATGGCATAGAGTTCTTTTCCTTTGTTGTTGGTCAGCCAGAAGGTGTTGTTCTTATCCGTGTAGTTGTACATCGGGTAAGGGAAAGGCTTAGTAGCGCTGGCCAGAATGGGCTTTACGTTACCTTTGTCATATATCAGCGTAGCGACTTCCTGTGCATCCTTGCTCGACGTGAAGGGTACAAACATTCCATTCCTATTACGTTTCAGAACTTTACCATAGATTGTTTTCAACCAGATGCAACCTGAGCGGTCCTTGAGAATGGTAATGACCTTTTCCGTATTGTTCAGTTTTTTGTGTTGACCGTCGGGCGTATTGTAATACAGACCGTCCATCTCACCACTATAGAAATTGTTTCCGTCAACCATTAACGAGAGGGTTGTCGAGGTGGTAAGCTGGCGAACGCTTCCATTGGAGAAGATACGATAGACACCGTCCATTGTGGCAACTAGTAGCGACTGACCCTGACCATCCTTGACAATCTGCCAACAGGTGTGGTTAATAGCAGAAACCGAAACGAAGGAGGTTCCTGACCTGCGATAAAGACCGCTAAGCGTACCTGCATAGATGTCATTACCCAACTTCTCAAGAGATGTCACCTCACTGCGTAAACCTTCAGTCAGGGTGAAGCGTGAATAGATAGAAGGGAGGGATATCACGAAGACACCATTATCCGTAGCGCCCCAGAGTTGTCCCATTCTATTGTAGGTAATGTGTGTGACATTATTGGAACAAAGACCGTTGCCTTCGTTGATGTTGTAAAGTGGCTTGCCCGACTGGTCGGTGATGATGATTCCTTCACCATTGGTTGCTATGGCCTGCAGTCCTTCGTCCATCTGTTGTATCTGGTTGATATGTGATACGGTACTGATGGTCGCGAAACCAGAGGTAGGGACTTTTCCCTTCGGGTCAAAGACAATCTCCTCGCCATTGACATGGAAAATCTTGCTTTCACTAGTCAGGAACGAAATCTGACCGTCACGTTCCCATATCCACTGTACTTCACCGTGGAACCTGGAGGCTCTCAGACTATATAATTTCAGTTCTCCACGATTTCCGATTGTCACGTAGCCGATGAAGTTGTAACCTCCTGCCCACACGACATTCTTGGAGTCGCGGAAGACTGATGTGATGCGGGTGACATTCGGGGTGTGAATAACACGCCAATCGGCATTGTCGTAATATAAGAGTCCTTCGAAGTTGGCAACAAAGATAGTGCCATCCTCTCCAGTGATGATGTCAAAGTTTTGATTATGGGCATGATACTCCTTGGAGGAGATGTTTCGGATGAAAGGAAGTCCTTGTGCATGAATACCAGACAGACTGGTCATGCAGATAAAGACAAGAATAATCAAACGTTTCATTGTTGCACCTCCTTTCCAATGAATGTCTCATAAGGTGTGTGCGAACCAATGAAGTAATTCCACTCTTCACGCGTAAAGTTACGCTTAAGCTGGCTCTTGAGCTTAGCAACCATCATCGGCACAGAGATGAATGCTTCTGTCAATCCTCCTTTCTGTTCGACAGTCCATACGTAGTCCTTGGCCTTATCAAAGGTGAAGTTCATAATCCAGCTATTGGTAGAGAATAGTTCCATTGGATCAATCTTCGCCTGATTGCACATCCACATCTTGATCGTTCCGTCGTAACTGGAAGAATAGAGATGCCATCCGTTGATTTTGAGTTTGCTGATGCGTGAGCGGTGCCCTTGTAGTTTCGTCAGTTTTCCTTTGCTGTTAACTAAGTAAATGCTTCCGTCTTTCATTCCGTAAGCTATGGTCTTGGTGTTCTTGGAACTGGCGAAAGCGGTCACTTGTCCGGAGAAAGGTAACTTTTCAGCAGGAATATTCTCCAGGCTTCTTACGATATGCATGTTGCCCTTGTCGTCGAACAGCGTTGGCGAATAGTCATAACGGCTATAGAACACAATGTTGAAAGGCAGTTTCTTGGTCTTGACGACGGTCTTGGTCTTTGGGTCAATGGTAGCGATACCTTCTTCACCCACAACCAACAAGTAATCGTCCATCGGCGTTATGCCAATAGGGTGGTATAGCTCGTTCATTTGGATGATGGTTCTTCCCTTCGGTGTGATCACTACCACATGTCCATTACGGCTGACGGCATAAATGTCACCTTTGTTAATCATCACATCGCGGAAGTCTTCTTCCTTGTTGCTAAACAAACTTTTGGTGTTGAGGGTCTCGCCTTTCAACTTATGTTCCATGATTTCTCCATAAGTGCTGACGCTAACCAGATGGTCGGCAGAGAAGAAATCGAGGTTGGTGACGCAACCTTTGTGCCTTATCCACGAACGGGTGCTCTGACTGTTTCTGGTGAGTGCCTGATAAACGGCGGCATTGTATATGTCACCATTGTACCGCTGTGTGAAGAGGTAGGATGCATATCCCAACAGGTTAGCCAATTCTTTGTTGCCTATCTCCAACTGGTTGAGCGAGAGGGTTCCTAAAGTACGCCCAAGGTTTACGTAGCTCAACGTGTCGGCTATTCGTCTTGAATGTTCTGCCTCCAGACGCTGCTGCTCTGCTATTTCTCGCTGGTTTTGGGCAACCTTGGATGCCTCTACGGCCTTGTACTCGGCAATTTGTGCGTTCTTGCGCTCTATTTCTGCCTGTTGGCGTTGCTCATTGGCCACAATGGTCTGTTCCTCTGCTTCCCGTCGTTGCTCATCGCTGATAATCCATTGCTGGTTAGCAATTTCCTCCATCTGCGCATTCATACTCTGCATGACTGCAGAGCGTTTTTCCTTTGCAGTAAGGTTAATCAGCTCGGATTCCAACTCGCTGATTCTTTGTTGCTTATCGCTGTCTTTCTGATAGAGACTTATGCAGATTCCAGCTAATAGCAACACGATGAGTAGCAGTGCTGTTCTTCTGAAGATTTTCATGCTTTTCGCTTGATGGCCATCAGCGTAATGTCATCACTCTGTGGAGCGTCTCCGACAAAGTTCTTCACATCTTCCCGTTGTGCGTTGATGATATCCTGGCATGATTTGCCAGCCAAGGTGCCGAGCAGACGTTCCATGCGGTCGTCACCATATTCCTGGTTGTCCGCATTGGTGGCTTCGTTGACACCGTCAGTGTAGAGGATGAGCGTATCGCCAACCCCTAATGAGGTCTTGTCGTTGCTGAACTCCACGTCACTGATTGCTCCTACGATGCAGTTGGTGCTTACAGGCAACTGTTCTACATTCCCGTTTGCTCTCAGGATATATGGTGAGTTATGTCCGCCATTACTGAATTCAAGTTCGCCGGTACGGATATTGTAGATGGCGTAGAATACGGTGACAAACATGCAGTCTACTGATTCTTTACTTAACAGTTCGTTAGACTTAGTCAGACAGTAGCCTGGAGTACCTCCTTGCAATCCAACAGTACGGATCAGTGTCCTGCTGACAGCCATGAAGATAGCTGCAGGAATGCCTTTTCCGCTGACGTCAGCAATAACCAGTCCGATATGGTCGTTGTCAATGCGGAAGAAGTCATAGAAGTCACCTCCTACGTCCTTTGCCGGAGTCATCAGCGCCGCCAAGTCCAATTCCTGCTCATTCTCGGGGAATGGCGGGAAGATACGAGGCAGAATGGCTTGCTGTATCTCTGCAGCAACAGCCAGGTCGGTCTTCAACGACTCCAGTTGTGAGTGTTCCTCTTGTGCTTTCTTGATATAGTCAATTTGTTCGATTGCCTTCTCAATGGTCACGCTGAGATCGTCGAGGTCAATGGGTTTGGTGGCGAAGTCGAATGCTCCGTTATTCATGGCCGAGCGAATATTACCCATATCGCCATAAGCACTGACCATGATGCACTTCAATGCCGGGTTCTGCATCTCATTGATTTTTGTCAGCAGGGTCAGTCCGTCCATTTCGGGCATATTGATATCCGACAGAATGATGTCAATATCCTTCTGGTTTAAAAGAATGGTGAGCGCCTCGAGTCCGTTGTGGGCAAAATAAAACTCATATTGGCCTTTGCGAATCTGTCTGCGGAAGTACTGGGTCAGCAACAGCTCCAAATCAGTTTCGTCATCGACGCTTAAAATCTTGATGGGTAATTTCATCGGTTTTTATTTATTTATGTTCGCGAACTAAATTATTTAATGATGCAAAAGTAACGATATTTTGTTAAATATGCAAACAATTAAAAGAAAAATGTTTTTTTTGCATTAAATTTGGCTTTTTCCCCGTTTCTTTGTAATTTTGCCCATGATTATGAAGAAACTGCACATTTTCAATCCGGAACATGATATAGCATTGGCCTCCAACCTTGCCAATTTTACCGCTCCTCACGCAGGTCGTCAGCTGAGGGCTGACCTCGGGTTCCTCCCTGTTTTATGGGCTAACGAGGGTGATGTCGTGTTGGTGGACAATGTGGAATACGCAGAAAAGGAATGGAGAAATGTGCAACGCAGAATTTCCCGCTCATTAGGGCCTGGACATTGTAACAGCAATTTTGTGCGCTTCGGGACGTACACCAATGCGCCAAGAGAAGTGCTGTCTTCAATACCTCAAGAAGAGGTTGGCATCAGCGTTTGGGGATGGGACAAAGCACTTAAGGCACAGCTGAAGCGTAGGGGTGTCACCGATTCGCTATTGCCTACGGATGCCCAATTGGAAAATATCCGCCAGTTGTCGCATCGGCGGACAGCAGCCTGGTTGTTGCCGCAGTTACAGTCTTCATATACCGTCGGCGAGGCTTTTGAATGCCGTGAGGCTAGTGAGGTAGAATCCTTACTTGCTAAATATGGACAAGTAGTCATGAAAGCTCCTTGGTCGTCGAGTGGGAGAGGACTCCGTTTCTTGTCTGTCGAACAGACGCCTTTCAGCATGCAGGCAGGTTGGTTCAATAACGTTATTGCCCGTCAAGGGTCAGTGATGGTAGAACCGCTTTATCATAAGGTGAAAGATTTCGGTATGGAATTCCATGCTGACAGTATGGGACAAATCCGTTTTGAAGGACTCTCACTTTTTCATACAGTAAATGGTGCTTATGTTGGTAACATTCTCGCTACAGAGAGTGCGAAGAGGAATTTGATAAGTCGTTATATTCCAGTAGAATGGGTTGATGATGTTCAACAAGAAATTTGTAGAGTTCTGAACCTCAAAGGCTATGAGGGTCCCTTCGGTATTGACATGATGATTGTCGCCAGTAACGACGGATGCCTGTTGCACCCTTGCATAGAAATCAACCTGCGTCGGACGATGGGACATGTGGCACTCTCGCTGATGCCTGACGATGACGAACTGGTGCGTGTGATGCGCATAGAACTGAATGATCACTACAAACTCAAAATAAACAAACTATGAAGAAAACAATCGCTTTACTACTTACAGGAGTTGCATTATCTGCCAATGCACAGTACAAATCACGAGTGTGGTCGCCTGATAACGGAGATGGCACCTATACTAATCCTGTCATCAATGCTGACTATTCTGACCCTGACGTCTGCGTGGGAGCCAGTGGAGAAGACTATTACATGACAGCTTCGTCGTTTCAATGTACACCAGGTTTGCCCATCCTACATTCCAAAGATTTGGTTAACTGGGAAATCGTTGGCTATGCCCTGAAGGAACTTTATACGGGTGACAAAGAGAAGGTTGAGCATTTTATGAAACCTCGTCACGGTGAAGGTGTCTGGGCTCCCTCTATCCGTTATCATAATGGTGAATACTACATTTATTGGGGTGATCCCGACTATGGCGTATATATGGTAAAGACCAAAGACCCCGCTGGTGAATGGGAAAATCCCGTCTGCGTTATAGAAGGAAAAGGCATGATTGACACGACTCCGCTGTGGGATGAGGACGGACGATGCTATCTCGTCAATGGTTGGGCCAATTCTCGTGGCAAGTTTGCTTCTGTGCTATGTGTCCGTGAGTTAAACAAGGAAGGAACGAAGGCTATCTCCAATCCTGTCATCGTGTTTGACGGAAACGGTACGGAGAATCGTACCTGTGAAGGTCCTAAGTTCTATAAGCGTGACGGTTGGTATTGGATTATGTGTCCTGCTGGCGGTGTGCCAACAGGTTTTCAGCTGGCCATGCGTTCGAAGTCGCCCTATGGACCTTATGAGCATAAGATTGTGTTGGCACAAGGAAAGACGAATATCAACGGACCTCACCAAGGTGCTTGGGTACACACAAAATATGGTGAAGACTGGTTCCTGCACTTCCAGGATAAGGAAGCCTATGGACGTGTGGTTCACCTAAACCCTGTCGACTGGTCTACAGGTTGGCCAATCATGGGCAAGAAAGGTGAGCCTGTCACCACTTACAAAAAACCGAAATCGTCGTCTAGTGTTGTCGTCAACCCTGTTGAAAGTGACGAGTTCAATACGCCTGTTCTAGGTAAGCAGTGGCAATGGCACGCAAACTATCATCAGTTCTACGGTATGCCAACCGCTTTCGGAACCATGAGAATTCACACCCACAAACTCAGCGAACACTGGAAGAACCTTTGGGAAGTACCTAACTTACTGTTGCAGAAGACTCCTGGCGACGAGTTCACCGTAACAGCGAAGGTTCGTTTCACATCCAAGGCTGACGGTCAGTTTGGTGGCATCATCATGATGGGACATAACTATCAGGCTTTGGTTGTCAAGCGGGTAGGTAAGGAGTTCCAGTTGCTCATCCTGACCTGTGAGGATGCAGACAGAGGAAAAGTTCAGAAAGAAGAGCTGGTAACCACACTAAAACCAACTGCTGAAGATAAGATTGACTATAAGCCCGGCATTCACGAGGACATCTACTTGCAACTGAAAGTACGCAACGAGGAGGCCGGACAAGCAGGCGGCGGAAAACCCAAGGTCAGCTTTGCTTGGAGTCAGAACGGCAAGAAATTCAATGACTGCGGTTCGGCTTATCAGATGAAGGAAGGCAAATGGATTGGTGCCAAGTTCGGTTTTGTGGCAGCTGAGACAAACCCGAAAGTCGATAAGGGCTGGCTGGAAGCCGACTGGATTCGCGTAACAAAGTAATTCAATAACAGCATAATGAGATATAACGCAAACTCACCAGGAGAATACGAACATTACGTTGTCAACGAGGAACGGCCATTATTGGAGTTCCTCTTGGACAATGTCCATCAGACACGTACCAAAATCAAACAAACCTTGCAAGGACAGGGTATCCGTGTGAACGGCAAGACGATAACGCAGTTCGACTATATGCTACAGCCTGGCATGAAGGTGGCTGTAAGCAAGACAAAACGCAACCAAGTGACCTTCAAGAGCCGCTATGTGCGAATTGTCTATGAAGACCGGTGGCTTATCGTCATCGAAAAACAGCCAGGCATTCTCTCGATGGCAGGTGGACATTCGTCACTCAACGTAAAATCAGTACTTGACGACTATTTCCATAAGTCACATCAGAAATGCCGTGCTCATGTGGTTCACCGGCTGGACCGCGACACATCAGGACTGATGGTCTATGCAAAAGACATTGACACCGAGCAGATACTGGAGCATAACTGGCACGATATCGTATATGACCGTCGTTATGTTGCCGTGCTTAGCGGAGAAATGGAACAGGACGAGGGAACCATACAAAATTGGCTGAAGGATAACAAAGCTTACGTCACCTATTCGTCTCCCGTAGATAATGGCGGAAAACTGGCTATTACCCATTTCCATGTGATGGACCGGACGACGGACCATTCATTAGTGGAATTCAAGTTAGAGACTGGTCGTAAGAATCAGATTCGTGTGCATGCGGCTGACATGGGACATCCTGTGTGTGGCGATGTCAAATATGGTAATGGCGACGACCCACTTCACCGGCTTTGTCTACATGCCTGGCTGTTATGCTTCTACCATCCTGTTACC
Source organism: Prevotella sp. tc2-28 (assembly GCF_900107705.1). GTDB lineage: Bacteria > Bacteroidota > Bacteroidia > Bacteroidales > Bacteroidaceae > Prevotella. The sequence continues at coordinate 245,472 of NZ_FNRE01000003.1, read as the reverse complement.
CGTGAGCCGATGGAGTTTGAAACCACCGTGCCTGCGGCATTCCGTCACCTGTTTAAATAAAGAAATATGGAATCGAATATCACTTATTACATTGCCCTGCTGATACTGGTTATCATTGGCGTTGTCGTAGTTAAGAAAGTTGCATCATGCCTTATTAAGAGCATCTTTACCATCGTGCTCCTAGTGATAGCTGCTGCTATTTATTATTACTACCTCAGATAGCCAGTAGTCCAATAGCGACACATAAGCCATAGACGAGCATGTTACGGGCGGTCTCACCAAGACACTCGTTCAATGCTCGTCCTTCTTTTATCCGGCGCATCTTCAGCCATGTAAATGTGTGAAGCACCAAATAGATAAAAGGCAGGACGAAAGCCAGCACATGTCCGCTCCACCAGAACACACCGCCTATTAACACAGCAACGATGCCCAACGTGAGGTAAAGCCACTCTGTTGCCTTGGCACCGATTTTCACTACCAGTGTTTTCTTGCCGTCTCTCTTGTCGTTGTCTCTGTCGCGGTAGTTGTTCACGATGAGTAATCCGTCAATGACTAGTCCACAGGCTATCGAAGCCCAGAATACCTGCCAGGTAACGGTGTGAAGCTGTACATAATAGGTTATAGAAACAGGAACGATACCGAAGAATACCAACACGAGTACATCGCCCATGCCAATATACGACAGATGAGTGGTATACAGAAAGCAGAAAAGTACACATAAGGCACCAACCAACAACATCTCCAATCCTCCATAATAGACCAAGGGCAGACCTATTACGCATGCTAAAATAGTTGTTGAGGCTATTGCGCGTTTCATAGAGTCAATCTTTACCCATCCTTGCGTACATGCACGTAATGGTCCCAGACGCGTCTCTGCATCGTCATTGCCTTTTGCATAGTCGAAGAAGTCGTTGACGAAATTGGCGTCTACCTGCATCGTCAGGGCAAACAACAGACACAATGCTGCTGCAAAATAACTAAATACGTCGTCGCCATATTCACGGGCATCAGTCCATGCAAGCGCCAATCCGATGATTACAGGCACAGCTGCACCTGTCAGCGTTTTGGGCCGTGCAGCCAGTAACCATGCCTTGAAAGAGTCTTGTTTTACGTTTTTTTCTTCCATAACGCTTGCAAAATTACAAAAAAATATTATCTTTGCAAGCGATATGATGACAAATAATCCCTCACTTGACTTGGTGGAGTTTGTTGAGACGCAGATTCTGCCTCAATATGCTCAGTTTGATAAGGCTCATAATATGGAGCACGTAACAAGGGTTATCCGTTCTTCACTTGATTTGGCACGTCGTACAGGAGCCGACCTTGACATGGCCTATGCGATAGCTGCTTATCATGACCTCGGACTGACAGGTCCGCGAGCAATCCATCATATTACAAGCGGAAAGATTCTGATGGCTGATGCCAGACTGAAGCGTTGGTTTTCTCCTGAGCAGTTAAAGCTGATGAAGGAAGCCGTCGAAGACCATCGGGCCTCTGCATCACGTGCTCCGCGCAGCATTTACGGGAAAATTGTAGCAGAAGCAGACCGTGATATCGACCCTGAGCTGGTCATACGCCGTACCATTCAGTTTGGACTGTCTAATTATCCGCAATTGGACAAGGAAGGACATTGGCACCGATTCATGAAACACATGGACGAGAAATATTCCGTCAATGGTTATCTGCGCCTTTGGATACAAGGGTCAGAAAACGAGCGCAAACTCAATGAGTTGCGCTCGCTAATCGTGAATCCCTCCAAAATGCGTGAGGTCTTTGACCGTATATTTTCCGAAGAAGCTTAGTTGTAGAAATTCCAGCTGACACCAAAGCGCAACACACGCGTATTGGTAGGATAGTGGGGAGCCAGGAAGTAGCCCTTGTTGCCTGATCCTGCATTCACATGACTCATTGAAACAAAGAATCGTGCACGCTTCAGATGCATGTTGGCATAGACGTCTACAAAGGGATATCCTCCAATCTCCATCCTGCTTTCAGCGTTCTGTTGAACGGCAAACTGTCCAATCTGAGGCAGATAGTCTGGTGCGTTGTATTTTGTGAAGTAGGTAGCACATCCGCCTAACTCCACCAAGAGCACCTTGGCGACTTTGAATTTTAGGAAGAGGTTGGTGAAAACGTTAAAGTCGGGTAGGGGAAGCACGTCTTTGTTGCTAGAATTCTGGTAGGTCAACACATTCTCCCAATTCAGCACGCCCAGCGTAAATGTCTGTTTCAGCTGAGCCGTCAGTACATTGATATTGCCACTCTCCTGAAAAACACCACCTGTCAGTTGCTCGCGACCATTACTCGTTGTCTCATAGCTCATACCATAATAGATATGATTCTGCAACTCGTCGACGGCAATGCGTAACTGGGTATTTGTCTTGTCATAGGAGAACAGTCCCTCCAGGTGCGTATGCGTTTCACCTTTCAAGCTTTGATCCCATTTGAGGTGCTTCGACAAGAAATGCTCATGGAAATAGCTGGGCATCGTACGGTGGAAGAATGCCTTTGCCGCAAGTCGCACGGTGTCACCCAAGAACTTGAAGTTCACATCAGTACTAAAGTCGAGTGCCAACGCACCTTGCTTTCTACCAGCCACGTTTACTTCTGCTCCTACGTTGAAATGGAATGTCCTGCCTTGTGTCTTCGATAGCTGTCCACCCACAGACAATTCACCTTCTGTGTTTTTGCCTAGATGATAGTCGGTGGCGCCATCCATGAGTGCGGGCATCTTGTAATGTTCCATTTCATAAGCGACAAAGCCTTTCAGGCCAGCCTTCATGTATTTGTTGAATCCCTCCAACAATGCCAAGGCGAAGGTATTCTTGATAGAAGTAAACTGGTATTTGTCGTAGATGGCTAATCCGCCAGCCTCGCCTTCATAATTCTTGTCGTAGTACGTGTTGGCATAGTAGTCCTCTGGCGATGTGTGGGCTTGGTAGATGCGGTCGTAGTTGTTCAAGTCCAGGGTGTGGATGATACTTGTCACTGGTACATATTCCCGCTTCATTGTGGCATCGATGGAGTCTTGTATGGCTTTTGCCGCCATCAGACTGTCCATCATTTCCTGCGACTCCACTTTCACACGGGTGCTGTCCGTCGTTATCTCCGTCTTCTTGGAGCCAGGTTCATCACCCATAATCTTTGCATCTGAAGGACGACCCTTGGGAACTTCTGCTACCGGTTCGTTGCCCTTGCGCCCCAATTTTTCATTGCGCATCACACCGCCTTTCTCCTTCATCTCGCGTTCCTCTTTCTTCTTGGCCGACTGTTGGGCAAACTGACGCGCCTTGATTTCTTCTTCAGTCATTTTCACCTTACGGTAAAAGCCGATGTTATAGCGGTGTGACAGAAATAAGTGCTGTGAGTTGTTGCGGTTCCAGTTTTTCGAGAGCACGGTGGGAATTTCCTCCTCTGAATATTGGGTGGTTTCCAATTCCGGATGGGTGATGTAATTATCATTGGTGATACCACCGTTCTCACTGGCCTTACGATGATAGGCTGACCCCAGGAAATGCAATTGGTAACGGTCGCCCACATAAGTCGTGTACAGCGAGGCGCGGAAGTGTGAGTTCGCTTGGTTTTGGTAATATCCTCGCGCATAATAGTAGTCCAGGTCGAATCCTAATCCCAGTTGCTTATTGACATTCACGCCGAACTTGGCATCGATGTGGTCCTCGCCATTCTGCTTGTCACCACAGTTGTCGTAGCTGATATTGGTATAGGGCGACAGGGTGTTCAGATAAAGGAACTGGTCTGGTTCCTTGGTTGTATAGTCATAGGGGTCGATGAAGAAAAACTCGCTGAACTTCTTCCGGTCGATGAAAATACGGTTCTGGCGAGCGGTATAGTTGTTGCCTATAGAATTGTATTCTCCGTATATTCCTGTGTTGTATATCGTGTTCTGATACAGGTGTGGCATGGTGTCCAAGGGCATTTTGGTGATATCGCCAAACCGACGGTCCACAGTCCACGCCCAGACTCCTTTCGGCACTACTTTATTGCTGGCCTTGGTACTGTCTCGCTTGTTCGGGTTGAAGAGATCTGTTTCATTGCCAAAGCCACGTTGTGTAATATTGCCGCTGGCATCCATCTCATTATACACTTGAGCCTGCAATGACGAGGCAATGCAGGCTGTAAGCAGGAGTATTAGGAGTTTTTTATTCTTCATTTTGTTTAATCATTCTGAGTGCTGCCTCCGTGAACTTCACAATCATCGAGGCAAGGATGATGTAGATACCCGTCTCACGGGAATGGTAGAAATAGACTATCAGTCCCACGATGGCGCCAACTATAAAGATAAAGCTCAGCCAATTGCGTAAAACCTTCATGCTCATTTCAGCAACGACTCGAATTTGTTAAACAAAAAGTCCTTGCGGTCGATGGTCTTCCTGCGGAATTTGCCCGAACCAGGATAGAGCTTGGTGTTTTTCTTGTTGACAGCCTCCTTGTCCGTAATCCAATCCTCTGCGGTGTAACGCTCTGGGTTGCGCTCCTCTTCATACAGATAGCGGATATGACTTATCGATACATCTGCACCACCGTCCTTGCACTCGGCCTTGAGCGCATAATAGAAACGGGTGCGGTCCAACACGATGGCTGATGCCTTAAACACGAGCCATTCCTCAAAGCTGGCAGTCAGCACATGCTTCTGGGCGTCTTCTTCAATGAACCGCGTGTTCTCCAACTGGTTCTTTTCCTTCATCATCTTTTGCATGTAGGTATGCAGGATGTCGTAGACCTGAGCAGCAGTCTTGCCAGGAGCAGCGATATGTGTGCTGAATACAACCTTTCCGTCAACCTCGGGAACAGCTCCCCTTAGGTATTTTGCATTGGGGTTTTCTTTTTGCTTTACCACTTCTTCCTGTTGTTCTTCTTCAGGACGTTCCCATGTGTTGTCTTGTGCATACATAACCATGGGTGCCAATGCCAGCAATGATAGGATGAACTTTCTCATAGATATTTGTATTGAAGTTTTTTCGTTGTTGTTATGATGCTGCAAAAGTACAAATAATATTTTTAAAATAGGACATCGGACCTTTCAATTCTACATTTTTTTATTTTTTTAATCCTTCAGCTCCAATTCTTGCTGCAGCCGTACAATTTCGTCACGATACTGGGCAGCCTGCAGGAAGTCCATGTTTTTAGCTGCTTCTTTCATTAGTCGGGTCGTCTCATTGATGCTCTTCTCCAGTTGCTGGCGTGTCATGCGCTCAATAATCGGGTCGGCAGCAAAGGTGACCGTGGCTTTCTTCGTGCTTGTCTCTGGTTTCTGACCGTTGGCTTGTTTTTCTAATTCAACAAGTGATGTGTTCAGCGCCTTCTTGATTTGTGTAGGCGTGATGCCATGTTCCTCGTTGTACTTCATCTGCTTCGAGCGTCTGCGCAGGGTCTCGTCAATGGTCAACTGCATGGATGCTGTAATGTTGTCGGCATACATGATCACCTTGCCGTTGACATTGCGGGCTGCTCGTCCTGCTGTCTGTGTCAGCGAACGATGTGAGCGCAAGAAACCTTCTTTGTCGGCATCAAGGATGGCAACGAGTGACACTTCGGGTAAGTCAAGTCCCTCGCGCAGCAGATTGACACCAACCAATACGTCGTAGGTGCCATTACGCAGGTTCTCTAAGATTTGTACTCGTTCCAGCGTCTTGACCTCGCTGTGGATATAGGCCGTTTGGATACCGTGGTTTAGTAAGAATTCGCTGGTCTCCTCGGCCATGCGCTTGGTCAGCGTCGTCACCAGCACGCGTTCCTTCCTGCTGATACGCGTCTGTATCTCGTCCATCAGGTCGTCAATCTGGTTCTCTGTAGGCCGAACTTCGATGATGGGGTCTAACAGTCCTGTGGGACGTATTAATTGCTCTACCACCACACCCTCGGCTTCGTTCAGTTCGTAGTCTGCGGGTGTTGCTGAGACGTAGATGACCTGGTGCGTCATCTCTTGGAACTCCTCAAAACGTAGTGGACGGTTGTCAAAGGCTGCGGGCAGTCGGAATCCGTATTCTACCAGATTGGTCTTTCTTGCCCGGTCGCCTCCATACATCGCACTGATTTGCGGCACGCTGACATGACTCTCGTCAATGACCATCAGGTAATCCTCGGGGAAGAAGTCCAGCAGACAATAGGGGCGTTCTCCTGCTTCTCGACCGTCAAAATAGCGTGAATAGTTCTCGATACCAGAGCAGTGCCCCAGTTCCTTAATCATCTCCATGTCGTACTCTACACGTTCTTTGATGCGTTGGGCTTTCAGCGAATCACCTTGTTCTTCAAAGAAGGCCACCTGCTTCACCAGGTCGTCCTGTATATGCCGGATGGCGATGTTCGTTTGCTCTTGAGTGGTCATGAAGAGGTTGGCAGGGTATAGCTTGTATTCCTGAAAAGACGCCATGCGTTGCATGGTCATGCTGTCCAGTTCCTCTATCATGTCTATCTCGTCATCCCAGAATGTGACACGTAGAATCACTTCGCTATAGGCTATTGCAATGTCAATGGTGTCACCCTTCACGCGAAAGTTTCCACGCTTCAGTTCCAGGTCGTTTCTGACATAAAGCGAAGTAACCAATTTTCTTAACAGCGCATTGCGGTCTAGAATCTGTCCACGATGAATCTCGATGATGTTCTCGTTGAGCGCAACGGGACTCCCCATTCCGTAAATACAGCTAACCGAAGATACCACAATGACATCTTTCCGTCCTGACATCAAGGCACTTACGGCGCGCAGTCTTAGCCGGTCTATCTCTTCGTTGATGGCTAAGTCTTTTTCTATGTAGACGTCAGTCGTAGGCAGATAAGCTTCCGGTTGATAGTAGTCATAATAACTGACATAATATTCTACTGCATTCTCCGGAAAAAATCCTCGCATCTCTTCATACAACTGGGCTGCCAGCGTCTTGTTATGCGATAAGATGAGCGTCGGTTTGTTCACGTTGGCTATCACGTTGGCCACCGTGAAGGTCTTGCCTGATCCCGTCACGCCCAATAATACCTGTGCCTTGTCACCCCGTTCCAGTCCGTCAGTCAGCTGACGGATGGCCTCCGGTTGGTCACCTGTGGGTTTGTATTTTGATGTTAATTGAAAGTTCATATCATGCAAAAGTACGAAAAATATCCTAATTCGCTGCTAATTTCCCTAATTTTTATCAAAAAACCATTGCTTTTCGCGGGAAAATGATTAATTTTGCACGTCAAAATCGATTGTTGATGAAAAAGAACAATATCATAACGCTCTGCATGGCTGTCCTGTTTACTGGATGTGCTACTGAGTTTAACCGTGTTTATAAGGTTGCCGACAACGCTTATAAGTACGAATATGCCAAAGAATGCTATGCCAAGGGTAAGTTCCAGCAGAGTGCTGCCTTGCTGCAAGAACTGGTCACCGTCCAGAAAGGACGTGGAAATGCCCAGGAGAGCCTTTATATGCTGGGAATGGCACAATACTGCAACCGCGACTACGATGCTGCCAGTGCCACCTTCCGAAAGTATTACAGCAGCTATCCCAAGGGCGACTTTGCTGAGCAGGCTTCTTTCTACATCGGTCAGTCTCTCTACGAGAATGTTCCCGAGCCGCGTTTGGACCAGAGTCCTACGATTGCTGCTATCAATGCCTACCAGAACTTCATTGACAACTATCCTGACTCTCCACGCCGTGAAGATGCCCAGCAGCATCTTTTCGTCTTGCAGGACAACTTGGTTCAAAAGGAATATCTGTCAGCTAAGCTCTATTACAACCTGGGTGGTTATTTCGGTAATATCAACTCCAATACCGAGTCGAACTACGAGTCATGTATCATCACGGCTCAGAACGCCCTCAAGGCTTATCCCTATACGGATTTGCGCGAGAAATTCTCCGTCCTCATCATGAAGAGCAAGTACCAGTTGGCTGAGAATAGCTCTGAGGAAAAGCGCATAGACCGCTATCGTGAGGCTGAGGATGAGTGCTACGGATTCCTCAACGAGTTTCCCGATTCCAAGGAGTGTGAAACTGCTCAGAAATATATCGCAAAATGCAAGCGCATCACCGGCGATTAAATGGTTAAAGTGACAACAGAAAATAGTCAAAACGTAAATAGTCAAACAAATAATAAAGATGGATTACAAGAAATCAAAAGCACCGGTAAACACCGTTACCCGCAACATTATGGATCTTTGTGAAGAGACTGGCAACATCTACGAGAGTGTCGCCATTATCTCTAAGCGTGCCAACCAGATTAGCATTCAGATCAAGGAAGACCTGTCAAAGAAACTGGCAGAGTTCGCTTCCTATAACGATTCTCTCGAGGAGGTCTTCGAGAACCGCGAACAGATAGAGATTTCACGCTATTATGAGAAGCTGCCGAAACCATCACTCCTGGCAACGCAAGAGTTTGTAGAGAACAAGATTTATTGGCGTGATCCTGCCCATGAGGCTCAAATGCAAGCTAACGACTAATCCGGTATGATACAGCGCAAGCAAACGCTATTCCTGCTCGTTGCCGTTATCTTGGGAATGGTACATTTTCAGGCATGGCCCCTTTTCGTGATACAGATTTTCGCATCGGCTATAGCCCTCTACGCCATATTCCTTTATAAGAACCGCAAGCGACAGGCCACCCTCTGTCTGGTAAGCATCGTTGCCAACTTCGCATGGTACATTGCATTGGCAGCGCTTATCCAGCAAGGTAAAGCCGCCGAGCAATTGCCCATCACAGCCTGCTTCCCCATCATTGCAGCCATCCTGTGCTTCTTGGCACGACGAGGCATCATTGCAGATGAAAAGCTAGTCCGCTCAGCTGACCGCATTCGATAAAACTGATACACAAAAGAGGCCGACCACATTGAGTCAGCCTCTTTTTTTTGTCCGTCCCGACGAACTGCCAGTCCGAACGGCTCGGACTGAGAGTCCGAAGCCTACGGACTCCCGGCTACCATTAATACCCAAGGTTATTTTGCAATAACCGTTCCTTATTGATCAATAAGTGTCCCTTATTCGACGCAGAAAAAAGTTTTTTCAAATTTACCCTAACACCCTAACGTCACCCCTCTCAAATGCCGATGTACAGGGCGTTTGAACCACGTTACCCTTTTTAGTTCTCCCTAACGTCTCCCTCACATTTTGGGTAACCTATTACATTTTCACCTTGGGGTTTCAATGATGTGAGTCTCCAGAGGCAAAAACGTTAGGGAGAGGTTAGGGACAACCCTTTGTCCCTAACGTGCTCAAACACCCTGTATATCGTGGTTTGACGCAAAAAGGTTAGGATGTTAGGGTAAAATTGAAATTTCTATTTCTCCGAAAGTAATTTTCGTTACTTTTGGAGAAATTTAATTTCTATTCGGAGTAATTGAAATTACTTTCGGAGAAATGTTGGTTCTTCTCTTACTTAATCACGACCCAGAGCTCTGCTTTATTCTCACTTAATCACGACTTTAACGCTCTTTTGGCCAATCTTTACGATGGCGATAGAGCCAGGTTGTAGGTTCGTATTGATAGTTGCTGCACCACTCTGACTGATAGCTGAACCAGCCTGAGTGCCATTGACGCTATATACATTGACCTGCGTGCCTTCATCTACACCTTGCACGTGAATGGCTCCACCCTCACTTTGAATCAGTACAGCCTGGGCAGGGATGTTGGCGATGCCGTTGGTGATACCTTCCGTCTGTGGTGTAGCATCTATCCAGCAAAGGGTAGCCGTTGCTGTTTCAGAGTTGTCGTAGCCCGACTTGGTGGCATAGACACTGATGGTATAAGTGACGTTTAGCTGCACCTCATTTCCACTTCCAGCCTTGATGTCCGTATCGGTTATGGAGTATTGGCAGACGGCGCCATCTGTAGCACTACTAAACGTTAGTTTTCCATTCTCATAGCTGATGGTAGGCTTCTCGCACTTCTGCGTAGTTGGTGTGTCACCACCGCCCGTTCCTTCTTCAATAAACAGGAAGTCTTTCCAACCATCAGTTGCCTTGTACTTATCTATAGTACCCTTCGGAACATACAGCGTCGCATTATTGAATGTGTTTTGTGTAAAAGTTCTATAATCCGATGTCTTTCCTGTTATCTTAAATGGATTCTCTATCAGAGAAATGATAGTTGGAATATCGACTCCATCGAACGCACGATCTCCAATGCTCGTCACACTATTGCCGATGGTGACGGAGGTAAGGCCAGAGCAATTACTGAACGCATAATATCCAATTCTCGTCACACTGTTGGGGATGGTGATAGAGGTGAGGCCAGAGCAATTACTGAACGCATAAACTCCGATGAACGTCACACTATTGGGGATGGTGACGGAGGTAAGGCCAGAGCAACCCTCGAACGCACGATCTCCAATGCTCGTCACGCTATTGGGGATGGTTAAAGAGGTAAGGCTAGAGCAACCATGGAATGCGCGTTCTCCTATAGTCGTCACGCTATTGGGGATGGTGAAGGAGTTAAGGCTAGAGCAACCATGGAACGCATCATTTCCAATGCTCGTCACGCTGTTGGGGATGGTGACGGAGGTGAGGCCAGAGCAACCAGAGAACGCACTATTTCCAATGCTCGTCACACTGTTGGGGATGGTGACGGAGGTGAGGCCAGAGCAACCAGAGAACGCACTACCTCCAATGCTCGTCACACCATTGGGGATGGTGATAGAGGTAAGGCTAGAGCAATCAGAGAACGCAGAATTTCCAATGCTCGTCACCTTGCGTGTCCTGTTCATGTAGTTTACTTCCTCAGGGATAACAACATTGCCTTGATATTCGTTTGAATAATAATTGTATTTAGCCCCCTTAAAGGTGACTGATAGTTCCGTACCATTATTAGTGTAGTTGTAATAAATAGTCACACCATCGGCATTCTGAACTTCAATGTCGTGAGCATTCGCCACCAAAGGTAGCAAAATCATAGCGAGTAAAAGTAGTTGTTTTTTCATAATCATCATAGTTTTAATATTGTTTTTAGATTGAATATATACAAAAAGAAAACGTGGACTACTTACTTCGTCTACGTTGTTCAGGTATCGGCAAACACCTAGTTTCTTAAACGAGTAAAAGCCCACGCCATCAGGCGCGAACTCCAACTTCAGTTCTTGAAACTGTTTGTGAAATTTTGCCGATTTCGAACAACAAGAATCTAAAAGTGGATATTCATCCTATATGTCCTTTTTAAATTTATATCTTTCTTCAGCCCATAGGCAACTATCGTTTTAGGGGTTAAACATTATTGTTCTGCTTGCAAAGATAGTAAAAGATTCTGGAACGGCAAAGAATTTGATGAAAAATATGGTAATATGGCAAAATGCAAAAATTTGGCATATTGATGAATTAAGTAAGTGAAGAACTGAAAACAAATTTGGTTATCTCATGGATTCTTTGTAAATTTGTGGGCTAAAAGAAAAAAGGTATGGGAGATTTCGATGATAGTTTGTTGGCGCAACTGAACGAGAGTCAGCGGGAGGCGGTGGTATATTGCGACGGTCCACAGCTGGTGATTGCCGGTGCTGGTTCGGGAAAGACGCGTGTGCTGACGTATAAGATAGCCTATTTGCTAGCGCAGTACAATATGGCTCCGTGGAATATTCTCGCGCTGACGTTTACCAACAAGGCCGCACGTGAGATGAAGGAGCGCATAGGCAGACTGGTTGGCCAAGAGCGTGCTATGCGTCTGCAGATGGGAACGTTCCACTCGGTATTCGCCCGCATTTTGAGGGCTGAGGCTGAGCAGATTGGTTTTGGCTCCAATTTCACTATCTATGACCAGTCGGACTCTCGTTCGCTGGTGAAGAGCATCATCAAGGAAATGCAACTTGACGACAAGGTGTACAAGGCTGCTTCGGTGGCTGACCGTATATCGATGGCGAAGAACCACTTGCTGCTCCCTCAGCAGTATGCCGTCAGTTCGTGGTCGAAGGATGATATTCAGCATAAGCGCCCCATGGTGACTAATATATATAATAGGTACGCGGAAAGATGCCGACAGGCGAATGCGATGGACTTTGACGACCTGCTGGTATATACTTTCGTGCTGCTGAGAGACCACGAGGACATTCGCCAGAAGTATGTGGAGCGATTCCAATACGTGCTGGTGGACGAGTATCAGGATACGAATTTTGCGCAACAGGCCATCGTGCTGCAACTGACCAAGGAGCATGGACGCGTCTGTGTGGTTGGCGACGATGCACAAAGTATCTATAGTTTCCGTGGGGCTAACATTGACAATATCCTGGACTTCCAGAAGCAGTACAATGGTGCGAAGTTGTATAAGCTGGAACAGAACTACCGTTCGACACAACTTATCGTGCAGGCTGCCAACAGCTTGATACGCAAGAACGAACGGCAGATTCACAAGGATGTGTTCAGCGAGAATGAACAGGGCGAGCGCCTGACCTTGAAACCCGCCTACAGCGATAAGGAGGAGGCAATCATCGTGTGCAACGATATCAAACGGTTACGCAGGCAGGATAGGTGTGAGTATAGTGATTTTGCCATTCTCTACCGTACGAATGCCCAGAGCCGTTCGTTCGAGGAACAGATGCGCAAGGATGGTATTCCATATCGTATCTATGGAGGCTTGAGCTTCTATCAGCGCAAGGAGATCAAGGATGTGATAGCCTATTTCCGCGTGGTGGCAAACCCCAATGACGAGGAGGCTTTGCGACGCATCATCAACTATCCGACTCGTGGCATCGGAGATACAACGGTGGGTAAGATTGTAGAGACAGCCAACGCAAACAATGTCAGCCTGTGGCAGGTCATCAGTCAGCCAATCGTCTTCGACTTGAAATTGGCCAAGGGAACGCTGACGAAACTGGAGGCGTTCAAACAGCTGATAGAGGGATGGCGTGAGCGCATTGATAAAGAGGATGCCTACGAACTGGGTCACAGCATCATTATGGAGAGTGGCATCAGCAAGGATATCTATAGCTCGAACAACCCGGAGGACTTGTCGCGACAGGAAAATCTGGAGGAATTCCTGGGCGGTATGCAGGACTTTGTGGAGAGTCGCAGAGAGGAAGGCCGCGAGGAGGAACTGGGACTGAGTGACTTCTTGCAGGAGGTGGCCTTGCTGACCGACCTGGACAGTGAGGGTGACGAGGAACAGCCTAAGGTGACGTTGATGACCATTCACTCAGCCAAGGGCTTGGAGTTCCCTACTGTGTTTGTCGTCGGCTTGGAGGAGAATATCTTCCCGTCACCCATGTGTGTGAACTCTGCCCGTGAGTTGGAGGAAGAGCGTCGTCTGCTGTATGTGGCCATCACGCGTGCGGAGAAACATTGCATTCTGACCTGTGCGCAGAACCGCTTTCGCTATGGTAAGATGGAGTATGACACCCCGTCGCGATTCATCAAGGATATTGACCCGAGTCTGCTGCGGGTAGAAGGAAATTCGGGCTTGCCTGGTATGAGCAGCCGTACGACAGCACCGAGCTTTGGCAGTTCCGCAAGTTACCGTCGTCCCGTTCAGAACCCACGCCCTGTTGCCACCCAGTTTATGGCAGAACCGAAACCTCGTCTGGTGCCTGTCCGTCAAGAGGCGCCACGCGCCCAGTCAGCCATCGGCAATATTGGCTTGCAAGAAGGTAACGTCATTGAGCACCAGCGTTTTGGCATTGGCAGGGTGATAAAGATTGAAGGCTCAGGCGAGAACACCAAAGCCACCGTGGAGTTCAAGAATGCAGGCACAAAGCAACTGCTCTTGAAGTTTGCGAAATATACGATTGTCGGATAGGCAACCGCTAGGAGTCAGATACTATAAGGCATCATCCTCTGGACGTTCCGGAAGATGATGCTTTATTTTGGGCAGATGCTTCTTCTTACGCAGATAGGCTGCCTTGCGCGCTTCGTACTCCTCGTAGTGCTTTTCCAGGAAATTATCTGCCATCAGTCATATCCTCTGTTGTAGATGATACTGATGCGTACGGGCTGGTGCTTGTTGGCTTTTCCGCCTACCAGTCTTACGCTGTTGATGTTCATCTCGTTGGAAACGGTAGCCACAGTTGTCGTTGTTGTAGAAGAACCTGTCGTCTCCACCTGTACGGGAATAAGTATCACCTTGTTCCAGTTGGGCGTCTTGTTGCGTTGTGCCCACATGTGGTTAATCAGCGCGGAGAGGTTGTTGAATGTATAGGTCTTGTACGTTGAGTTGAACGTGGCCAGATAAGATGTCTTGTTGTTGGGCATGCCGTTACGTTCGAAGAAGCTGTAAAGGCTGTCGCTTGGCACCATCAGCAGGTTGGTGGGCTCCTCCAATACATAGTCGCTGAAATCGTTCTTCTCCGTCATTCGGCTGAAAACGATGCGTGCAGAGGTCAGTGAGTCGCTTTCATGTCCCATCTTGATGTTTTCGACGGGCAGTGTAACCTCCGTACAGATGCCCGCAGGCGTCTTCAGATAGGTACATTCGTCGTCTTCAACCAAGGGGTCGATGCGTGTCTTGTCGTTGGTGATATGGGTAGTTTGCAATACCTCCTCCGTTCCGTTGAAATTGCGGCTTACTGAGTAGATTACGTCACCGATGGAGTAGTGGTAGAAAACCCTTAGCTGGGTGTAGGCGACTTCCGACATAACGCCCAGTCCGTCAATGCATTTGAAGTAGAACCCCGGGCATACCTTACGGATAAAGGTCTGGGAATTCTTGAAATACTCCGGATGCTTATAATAGGTCTCCATGATATAAGTACCGTAGTTCATATAGCTATTGCCATCCTTGTCGATGTATGTCTTGTTCAAGGGGACGTCAATGCTTTCGTAATAACCTTTTGTTCGGTAAACGTTGCGCAGACTGTCACTATTAGTCAGGTCGACCATCGAGTAGACGTAGTCTTGTTCAATGGCATAGTCGTCCTGACGGATATAGCCTTTCTTCTCAGGATCGAAGTTGGTGTAGTAGATAACCCCTTCTTCCACGGGCTTGCCCAGTTCCATCATTCTCAGTTTCATGGCAGCCAGCGAGTCGCCTTGATAGCTGTTGATAACGATGGAGACATAGCAAGAGTCGGCATATCCCGGGAACTCGGCTCCCTTTTCTATCATTTCGTCAACGTCGGGGAACAGTTTAGATGCTTGGTTGTCCAGTATGTTGAACTGGGTCATGTAGTCGCTAGTGATATAGGAACCCGTCTCTGGGTCTTTCAGTCGACCGAGGTAACTATAAACGCTGTTGGACAGTACGGAGTCGAGTTTGATGGAGCGGGTAGCCACGTCAAAGGTGTCCGTCAGCACGTCATATTGGTCTGCCTCTATGGTCAGCGTGTTGCCTAATGTGCTGGTATTGTCACTACATGAAACGATTGCCGCTGTCGTGAGCGCAATCGCTGCAAGAATCAGTTTTCTCATCATTGAAGTGTCTTTATCTTAATGATATTATCCTTGAATATGTTGTATGATATCTTTTATATCTTCTCGTAGAACTCCTCGTAGGCATTCTGGAAATCCTCTCCGGGATAGGCCAGGGTTGGGATGTTCTTGTCAGCGGCATATTTCATCAGGCTCTCGCTGACATTCTGATGGGCTGCTATCACGCCGTCGCTGTAATCAATAGCCAGTTTGTTTAACTCTTCGAAGTCGAACCGGTCGTTGTAGTTTTTCAGCAGCGAAGCCTTGGCGTCGCGGAACTCAATGCATTGCTTGAAGTTCTCGTCAAGCTGCGAGTTCATCGTTGTGGGGAATAGCGAGGTGACTACCTTCGTACTGGCGAAAGAGGGCTCCTCATGATAGGCTGTTTTCACGTAGAGGGGAACAATGGCACTCATCCATCCCTGGACGTGGATGATGTCGGGCACCCAACGCAGTTTCTTTACCGTCTCGAGGACACCACGTGCAAAGAAGATGGCGCGCTCACCGTTGTCAGCGTAGTCTTCGCCATTCTCATTGACCGTCATTTGACGTTTTGAGAAATAGTCGTCATTGTCAATGAAATAGACCTGTATACGTGTCTGGGCGATGGAAGCCACCTTGATAATCAAGGGGTGATCGGTATCGTCGATAATCAGATTCATTCCTGAGAGTCGTATCACCTCATGCAGTTGACCGCGACGCTCATTGATATTACCCCATTTGGGCATAAACGTGCGAATCTCGTGCCCATTCTCCAGCATAGCCTGGGGAAGTGCTTTTCCCATAAGTGACAAGTCGCTATCGGGTACATAGGGAACAATCTCTTGATTGATGAACAGTATCTTCTTTGCCATATTATAGTATTTAACCTTTGCAAAGATACGAATTTTATTTCACAAAACCACAAAAACGTGCATATTTTAGTTTTTTTAGGCTTGAATTTGGCATATTTTCACGATATTTTTTCCTTATTTGATAAAAATGTTGTTATTTTGCACCCGCTAAGAGACAATGCGAAAATCGTTAATGCATCAATGATAAAAGTTTTTAATAAGATTGCGGATCTGCAAAATCAGTTGTTTGACGACCGCAAGCAAGGAAAGGAAATAGGGCTTGTTCCTACAATGGGCGCCCTGCATGAGGGACACGCATCACTCGTAAGACGTAGTGTTGCCGAGAACGGGATAACAGTAGTTTCTGTGTTTGTTAATCCTACACAGTTTAATGACAAGAATGACCTGAAGAACTATCCTCGTACGTTGGAAGCCGACTGCCAACTGCTTGAACAGTGTGGTGCAGACTATGTGCTGGCTCCTTCTGTGGAGGAGATGTATCCAACTCCAGATAACCGTCATTTCGAATATCCTCCGGTGTCTACCGTGATGGAGGGAGCCCATCGCCCTGGCCATTTCAATGGTGTTTGTCAGGTAGTCAGTCGTCTGTTTTACATCGTGAAGCCTACAAGGGCCTATTTCGGAGAGAAGGACTGGCAGCAGATAGCCGTTGTCAAGGCTATGGTGCGCCACCTGGGAATACCTGTACAGATTGTGGAATGTGACATTGTCCGTGATGATGACGGACTGGCCCGCAGCAGTCGTAACACCTTGCTGTCCAAGGAGGAACGTGCTATCGCTCCGAACATCTACAAGGCGTTGAAGTCCAGTCTGGCTTATGCCAAGAAGCACACGGTGAAGGAGACTCATGACAAGGTCGTTGCTGACATCAATGCGGTGGATGGTTTGGATGTGGAGTATTTCTCTATCGTCGATGGAAACACGTTGCAAGATGTGGAAAATTGGGATGATACCCCTTATGTGGTTGGCTGTATCACCGTCTACTGCGGAAAGACACCTATCCGACTCATTGACCACATCAAGTATAAGGAGTAATTTGTCAAACCGTAAATTGTCAAAGAGAAGATAAAGATGATGATAGAAGTGTTGAAGTCTAAGCTTCACTGTGTTACGGTGACTGAGGCTAATCTCAACTATATGGGCAGTATCACGATTGACGAGGATCTCATGGATGCTGCAAACCTGATTGCCGGCGAGAAGGTTCAGATTGTGGACAACAACAATGGTGAGCGTTTCGAGACCTATATCATAAAAGGTGAGCGGGGCTCTGGGTGTATCTGTCTGAATGGAGCTGCTGCCCGTAAGGTGCAGGTGGGTGATGTATGTATCATCATCTCCTATGCAATGATGGATTTCGAGGAAGCCAAGCAGTTTGAGCCTACTGTGGTTTTCCCAGGAGAAGGTAATAAGTTGTAAACAGAGTGCTATCAACAAAAAAGCCGCCCGGTAATCATCGAGCGGCCTTTTTTTATCGTTGTTGATTATTCTATCACGACCAGTGCATCGTCTTCCATGACGCTTTGGCCAGGCTTTACACAGATTGCTGTCACCTTGCCGGCTTTCTCGGCCTCGATGTTGTTGGCCATCTTCATAGCCTCCAACACAAGCAGGGTGTCGCCAACATTCACCTCGTCGCCAACCTGTACGTTGATGGCGGTGATAACGCCAGGCAGCGGGGCCTTGATGGCATTGTTGGTGTTGACATTAGCACTTGACGAACTTGAACTGGCAGGCTCACTTGCCTGAGCAGCAACAGGGCGAACGACAACCTTCTTTTCCTCAACGGGTTCCGGTTCCATTTCTACCTTGTATTCTTCACCGTTCACCGTCACAGTGGCGATGTTTTCTGTGATATCACCAATGGCAACTTCGTATTTGTTGCCGTTGATAGTGTACTTATAATCTTTCTTCATTTTTTCTTGTTTACTTGTTTTCCTTTTCAGGGATGTGCGGTCATAGTCTGGGCATAGCCATTCCACTGAGTCTGCTTCTCATTGATCGTAATGATGCCAGGCTCCTTGTCGTGGACGTTGTTGCCCTTGAACTCATGCAGTGCCAATGCTATGGCAGCATAAACTTCGTTCTTCATACAATATTACGTTATGTATTACATCGGGATGTTTCCATGCTTCTTAGCGGGCAGTGCGTCACGCTTGGTAGCAAGCTGAGCAAGTGCACGGCAGATGCGGAAACGCGTGTTACGAGGCTCGATGACATCATCGATATAGCCATACTTGGCTGCCTGATAAGGATTAGCAAACAACTCGTTGTACTCTTCTTCCTTTTCAGCGATGAAGGCCTTGACATCCTCGCCGGCTTCCTTCTTGGCCTTGGCTTCCTTAGCATAGAGAACGGCAGCAGCACCAGAGGCACCCATAACGGCAATCTCAGCAGAGGGCCATGCGTAGTTCAGGTCGGTGTGCAACTGCTTTGAACCCATAACGATGTGTGAGCCACCATACGACTTGCGCAACGTGACGGTAATCTTGGGAACGGTAGCCTCACCATAGGCATAGAGCAACTGGGCTCCGTGCAGGATGACGGCGTTGTACTCCTGACCGGTGCCAGGCAGGAATCCTGGAACGTCAACAAGTGAAACGATAGGAATATTGAAGGCATCGCAGAAGCGAACGAAACGAGCACCCTTACGAGAAGCATTCACGTCGAGCACACCAGCGTAGCATGAGGGCTGGTTGGCAACGATACCGACACTCTGACCGTTGAAACGGGCAAAGCCTACGATGATGTTCTTGGCAAACTTAGGCTGTACCTCGAAGAACTCGTTGTCATCCGTAATGGCTGTGATGACCTTGTACATGTCGTATGCCTCGTTGGGGTTCTCAGGAATAATCTCGTTCAGTGAGTCCTCCAAACGGTCAATGGGGTCTGTGCATTTCTTGCGGGGTGCCAGTTCCATGTTGTTAGAGGGAATGTAGCTCAACAGCGTTTTCAACATTTCTACTGCCTCTTCCTCTGTCTTTGCGGTGAAATGGGTAACACCAGACTTGGATGCGTGAACAGAGGCACCACCCAGGTGCTCCTGGTCGATATCCTCGCCGGTAACGGTCTTCACAACCTTCGGACCTGTCAGGAACATATAGGATGTACCTTCCATCATAAGGGTGAAGTCGGTGAGGGCAGGGGAGTAGACGGCACCACCGGCACAAGGACCGAAGATACCTGAAATCTGAGGAATGACACCTGATGCCAGGATGTTGCGCTCGAAGATCTCTGCGTAACCAGCCAGTGCGTTGATACCTTCCTGAATACGGGCACCACCGGAGTCGTTGATGCCGATAACGGGAGCACCCATCTTCATGGCCATATCCATGACCTTGCAGATCTTCTGGCTCATTGTCTCACTCAGTGAACCGGCGTGTACGGTGAAGTCCTGTGCGAAGACAAATACCAGACGACCGTCTATAGTACCGCTTCCGGCAACGACACCGTCGCCCAGGAACTGCTTCTTCTCCATGCCGAAGTTGTGGCAACGGTGCTCTTTGAACATGTCATATTCTTCGAAAGAGCCTTTGTCGAGTAGCATGTCGATACGCTCGCGAGCGGTGTACTTACCTTTGTCGTGTTGCTTCTGTATGGCTTTCTCGCCACCACCGAGACGGGCTTGTTCGCGCTTCTCGATGAGTTGTTTGATTTTCTCTAATTGTTTGCTCATTGTTGTATTTGGATTTACTTTTTATCCTTTATGATTGATTACTCGGGGTGTTCGCAAAGCTCTGTGAGAATGCCACAGGTGGATTTGGGGTGAAGAAATGCAATATTCAGACCCTCGGCTCCCTTACGGGGCTTCTCGTCAATCAGGCGGACGCCCTTCTCGTTGACTACTGCCAGGGCTTCTGCTACACCGTCTTCTACGCAGAAGGCGACATGGTGTACACCCTTGTTACCTTTGTCGAGCCATTTTTGGATGGTGCTCTCAGGCGATGTGGGCTCCAGCAGTTCCAGCTTCACCTCACCACATTTCAGGAAGGCGGTCTTTACTTTCTGGTCTTCAACTGTTTCAATGTTATAACACTTCAGGCCCAGCACGTTCTCGAAGTACGGCAGGCTTTCCTCAATGCTCTGGACGGCAATGCCCAGGTGCTCAATGTGTGAAATCTTCATGTCGTTTGTTGTTTGTTATTATAAATAATGTGCAAAGGTAATCATTTTTGTGCACATAACGAAGCAAACCTCTCTTTTTTTGGCTTTTTTATACAATTCATCAAAAAAAAGAGGATATGCCAGCGTGTTGACATACCCTCTTCTGATGGGTTGCGATACCTTGTTATTTCTTGAATAGGCTGGGGAAAATCTTGTCGGACTCCTCGAAGAGATACCAGTCCTCTGAGGCGTTGACATTCTGTGCCCATTGAACAAAGTTCTTGTAAGCCTGTGTGATGCACTGTCGCTCCATAGGATAGCTGAAGTCCAGAGGAACGATGACGGCAAAGGGAGGCTCGCCTTTCTGGGCTATCTTAATGGTCTTGCCCATAGTCTTGTTTTCGATGTATATTTTCTTCAGGTATTGTGGGATGGTTACCCCCTCAGGTACCGTTACGAGGGCAGAGACGGCTTCGAGGCGTGTTCCGCCACTCATGGTGTTGATGAAACGGTTACCATCCTTTCCGGCTCCAGAGGCATTGAAAATAGCATGTACCTCTTTGCCGTTATGGTTCCATCCTTCTGCTCCTTGAATCATGACATCGTCATTACCACCACAAGCCACTAGTGACAGCAGCAACTGGGTCTTGCTCTTGCGGATGCAACGGATGACGACGTCGTTCAGGTCGTAGTCGGCCTGGTTGGGACGGTCCTCGAAGCACATCGTGTAGGCTTCAGCTTCGGGCTCAGGAGTCTCATTCTTTTCGTCAAAGCCTCCGCAAATCTCAATCACCATGTCGCTGAAGTTACAGTCAGAGCCTTCTTCGAAGCACATATATGTCTTGTTGTTGGCGGTGAACATGGCTATACGTGGGTCGGTGAAGTCCATACCACCGTCAATCTGTCCGCCTTTCGACTTGTCCATAGCTGACAAGAACTGTCCGAAGTGGTTCACCTCGTAGTTCAGAAGACCATTACCGTAAACGCATCCGCTGGTGGTGGATGTGTAAGAGTCGTTGCTGTATTTCTGATTCAGGAATCCAATCTTGTAGCCTGCTGGGAAGATGGCACTAGCCTCGTTGTCGCCTTCTTGGGGCGCGTTCTTGAAGAAAGGCAATAGGAATTCCTGTCTCCTGTAGAAGGTGCCAGCATTGCTTTCGGGAGTGGTCTGTACGCGCTCCACTTGAATGGCCTTGAATTTGGGAAGTTGCTTGATATAGTCTTCCTCGCTCATGCCGGCAGGAATGTCCTCGTCCTTGAAATAGTAATAGTAGATATGGTCTTGTTTGAATTCTGTCGTGAATGCCTGAATGGGAATCAAGGTGACTGGCGACTTGCCGTTGGTGATGATGTGGTTGGCATTCTGCTTGAAGTATTCACTGTTGCGCACGGAGTTGAGGTTGTTTCTCTTGCCGTTCCATCCGGATTTGTCGAATTTGTTAAGTGCACTGTTGACAATGGCTTCTACTGTGGCCTGCTCACCATCGGCGAAACCGTTGATGTCGCGGAACATGTGTCCACGGTTTGTCATCTCGTCCAATTTCCAGCCCTTGTCAAAGGTCTGCTTGTCGGCTAGATCCCACATCTGTTCGTTCTCCCATTTCGAGTCTTTCCAGAAACGATAGGCGCTCTCGCTGGAATGCGCGGTGCGCTGGGCATTGAACGACTGGCGTGGCTTTTTCAACTTAAGGGTTGTGAACGTGGGGGCCTCGCTGGCTGCAGCTCTTCTGGCTACTTGTGACGATGTGCTGCTGGTAAAGCTTACATTTTTCTCGCCAATGTTGAACACTTTCTGATAATAGACGCCGTCCTTATTGACACAGGCAGCCATAAGCTGGCTGTAGACATTGGGGGCGTCGTAGCTGAGAGTTACGGATTCGCCGCTCTTGACATTGGCTTCTGCTAAGACCTTGGCGTTCTCGTTGAGAATGGGTGACTCTGTCAAAATCTGTATCTTGACAATGTCTTGTAACTGGGCGTCGGCCGTAATGGTGACGCTTCCGCTTTTAATGCTGTTCCACTCCTGGGTAGGATCGATATCGCCCAGAATTTTTTTCGCATTATCGTTAGTGGCTTGTTGGTCGCTCTGCGTAGTGTTTTGTGAATTGTTCTGTGGTGTAAGAGGAACAATTTCGTGCTTGGCACAACTAGCAATAAACAAAGAACTTGCTAGAATAAAGAATAGTTTGTTTGTCATATCGTTTTAAGTTTTGCATATTATATAATTGCAAAGATATGAATTATTATTTGCTATATCATACCTTTTAATAAAAATGCGCAAAGGATTAACACTCTTTAAAGTTCAATAACGATTTTTCCGTTAATTTGCCGCCCAGTCAAGTAGTTTGGTACAGCATATTGACGGTTGGTAACATCGGTTATCCAGTAGTAGGAGTTAACGTTTGAAATGCCAAAGATGTTCAGACCGTCAATTCCTAGCCAGATACGGGGATGTCTGGGGGAAGGAGCGGTGCCTGGTTGTCCGACAAGCAGGTAACTCATACCGATGTCTGCCCGTTTATAGGCAGGTGCTCTGAACTGTTGGTATTCCAGTCCGCGGTGTGGAGCACCGAAGGGTAGTCCGTCGGCATAAGCCAGTCGGAGAGTCATCTTCCATCGTTCGGTGCCCGGGAAATAGTCGGTAAAGTGCAGGTTGACACCCCATCGCTGGTCTGTAGGCAACGGAACGCTCACCCCGTTAATCTTTTGTCTGGCCGACATGATGCTTAATGTGAGCCAGGAGTCGGTTCCTGGCACGAATTCACCGAATAGCTTCAAATCCAGTCCGGCCACTTGTCCACTGGCCTTGTTCTCGCCATAGTACACCACTTTCATGTTCTGTACGTTGTAGGGTACCAGGTCGTTCATAATCTTATAATATGCCTCAGCGGTAAAGCGGAAGGGGCGTTCTGCCATTCGGAAACGGTAGTCGAAAGCACCGACGATGTGGATGCTTCGCTGACTCTTGATTTTGTCGTTCAGCGTGACGATTGTCTGTCCGTTGACTGTTGAGGTGTCTCGTAGTTCTTTGTAGAACGGCGCTTGGTAATAAAGACCGGTAGCCAGGCGGAACGTGATGTCTTCATTGAACGACGGGATGGCAGCTAGTGAGATGCGGGGCGACACGATGGTTTCCTTGTTATAGCTCCAGTTGGCCATTCTTACACCGTAGTTCAGAGTGAAGTACCAAGGTTTCTCGCCTTTCGACTGGAATCGGTAGGTGTCCTGTAAGTATCCCTCGATACGTGTGCTTTTCAGGGTGTTTTTGGAGGCCAGAGAGTAGATGAGGTCCAGACGGTCCGCAGAGTGGGGGATACTATAGCCGCTGGAGTCACGCATCTCATATTCCCGGGCTTGTTCCGAAATCTTCTCCCATTTAAAGGTTACGCCGGCCTCTATGTCGTGCTTGCGCATTTTGTGGTTGGCTGTCAGCTTGACGCTCTGCACGTCTGCTGTCAGGTAGTTGCGGGCGTGTTCCATATAGGTTCCTACACCCAGCTGCTCTTGTGTCTGGGTATCGTCCAGCCAATACTGACCTTGTATGTCGTAGGTCTCTTGTTCCTTGGTATGGAAGGCTGAAGCCAAAAGACTGACCTTTGTATTTGTCGTAAAATTTCGTTGAATGCGTAGGGTGCCGAACAGGGTGCGGAAAATATCTTTCTCTTTTCCGTCGAAATAGACGCGGAAAGACTTGACATCCTGTAGGGTACCGAAGGAAGTCTCCCTTGTTGTCGGGGTGAACTGGTAGTGATTCTCTGAAATATTACCGATAAAGTCTATCTTCCATCTTTGGTTGGGTTGGTAGGAGATATATGTCTGATAGTCAAGGAAATTCGGTTTGTACTCGCCTTTTGTTTCCAGTGAGCCTAACAAATATTTGTTGGTCTTATAGCGAATGCCGTGACTCATCGAGAATTTATCTTTCTTTCCGAATCCGACAAATGCACTTCCGCCTAAGAGAGAGGCCTGAAGGTTGGCTTCGAATCGGGTTGGCTGACGATACTGGATATCGAGTACCGATGACATTTTGTCTCCATATTTCGCTTCGAAACCTCCTGAGGAGAATCCGATTTTCTCCACCATGTCAGAGTTAATGACGGACAGTCCTTCCTGTTGTCCGCTTCGGATGAGCAATGGGCGGTAAACTTCCACGTTGTTGATGTATACGGAGTTTTCGTCGAACGAGCCACCTCTTACGTTGTATTGCGATGAAAGTTCGTTGTGAGTTGACACACCGGCTTGTTGCTGTACCAGTTCCTCTACGGCATTGCCTGTTGTTGAAGGTGTCTGTTTCAGTCCTTTGGTATCCAGTTGCTCTGTTGATGTGGTCTGTCTGCGGCGCTCTGTTACCACCACTTCGTCCAGTGCTTTCATGGCGTGTAGCGTTACCAGTAGTCGCTGGTTCCCCCTCGGGTTTCGTAGTACGCGGGTTCGTGTCTGATATCCCACCATGGAGAATTTGATGACCACCGAGTCGGCAGAATGCAGTTTCAGCGAATATTCTCCCTTGAGATTGGCCATGGTGACGGCTCCCTGCTCAAGACACGAGACGGTAGCCAGTTCTATGGCATTTCCTTTATCGTCGCTGACCTTTCCGGACAATGTGAAGGTCTGGGCTTGTATCATGCAGGTTACCCAAAATAGCAGGGTAAATATGAGGTGTTTCTTTGCATTCATTGCATATATAACGCAACACGTCGCTATTTATTGTATCGCGTTATTCCCTCCATAGCCAGGAAGCCAGGGCATTGACCCATCGGATGTTGATACGGAACCATCGGTAGGTGCTCACCTCCTTGCCTCCGAAGCTAAGGATGAAGTCGCGATACTGGCTTTTGCGGAAGGGAAGTCCTACGTCGAGGAAACGGATGTGTTGGCGGCCTGTCTTATGTGCGCTTTTGATGGTTTCCCAGAATGTGACGGCATTGGGGTGTAAGGTGGCGAAACTTTTTCGCTTTGCTGCAGAATACCAAAGGTAGGCATCGCCTCTGGAATAGACTGTTACAGTGCATCCAATAACATGTTCGTGATATCGTGAGATGATAATCCGGCAGTGTCCTGTCTCCATCATTTCGCGGAAGAAATGGTCGTCAGGGATATACCTTCTGGGTTTAAGCCAGTTGTGATGTCTCAATAGTTTTGAGAAAGCCTGAAACTCCTTTTCTGTTTCCACCTCTTTTGTGGTGATGCCTCGTTGCTGTGCTGTCTTGATACGTGCCAGCTGCTTGGTCGTAATACGCTCCTCGGGTGTACGGGAATGCAGTGAGTTGTGTATACTCATCCATCTGACGGGGAAATAGCCGTTGCTGCGCAGCGAACCATAGCCGAACATCTTATGCGACAGGTTGCTGAACTCGATGTAGAGAGTTTTTCGCTGCAGTCGCTCGGTCAGCGCGTGAACCATCATACCGAACAGCTGCTCGTCGGAATCTTGTTGGTAGGAGCCTTCTCCCAAGATGCGCACGTGAGTATATAAATAAGGAGGAAACAAAGACTTCCTGTAGCGCTCTATCGCCAACATGTGGGCTGCTACCGTCCCGTCTTCGTTGGTAACCACAACCATGTAGGGCTTGTGGCGGGGTGTGTGCTCGCATAGTTCCATCAGTTCTCGGCTGTGGAAATAACTGCCTTCTGATAAGGTAGGCAATTCTGCTGCGTGCTCGTAGACTTTGACGTTCATCGATGCAAAGATACAAATTAATCGTCATTTATCACGTTTTATTCGTAATTATTTTATAATTTTGCAGCAAAATTTCGGAAAGACAATATGGAATTCAAGGATTTGGTACAAATGCGCCGTTCACACCGCCAGTTCACGGAGGAAGAGATTGACGGCAACGATGTGAAGATGATATTACGTGCAGGACTGATGGCTCCTACTTCCAAGGGCCAGCGTGCCTGGCAGTTTGTAGTTGTCGACGATAAGGCTGACCTGGAGAAACTTGCTGATGCGAAGGATCTGGGCGGACAGTTTCTGAAGGATGCTCCGCTGGCTATCGTTGTGCTGGGTGATCCGATGCAGAACGACTGCTGGATAGAGGATGGCTCCATTGCAGCAATCTCTATGCAGTATCAGGCTGAGGCCTTGGGACTGGGCTCTTGCTGGGTACAGATGCGTGGGCGTGGCCTGTCTGACGGCACCACGGCCGACACTGTTATCCAAGGGGTGTTGAATATCCCGGAGAACCTGTCGTGCCTTTGTGTGCTGGCTATCGGTCATAAGGCAGCTGAGCGCAAGCCTCAGAATGAGGAGAAGCTGAAGTGGGAGAACGTTCATCTGGAGAAATATTGATGAGAATAGCATTGGTAGGACGAGGACGCCTGGCTTCCAGTCTGTTGCCGGCGTTACAGCGAGCAGGACATCAGGTGGTGAGTGTCAACAGTCGCACGTTGGCAGAACTTCCCCAAAATGCCGAAGTCTGTATCATCAGCGTGAAGGACAGTGCCCTGCAGGAAGTCATCTCACAGGTGGCATGTAGGACCGTCTCTCCTGTATTCCTCCATACGGCAGGTTCCATGCCGATGACGGTCTTTGAAGGCCATGCCCGTCGGTATGGTGTGTTCTATCCCATGCAGACGTTTTCCAAGGAACGTCAGGTCGATTTCTCGTCTATCCCGACCTTTATCGAGGCTTCCGATGCGGCAACGCTTGAATTGGTGCACACGTTGGCATCAAGCATCACACAACGTGTTTATGAGTTGTCTACGGAAGACCGTAAGTACTTGCATCTGTCGGCTGTCTTCGCCTGTAATTTCGCCAATCATTGCTATGCGATGTCTGCCGAACTACTGGAGAAACACGGGTTGCCCTTTGATGTGATGTTGCCACTCATTGACGAAACAGCCCAGAAGGTGCATACGCTCCATCCGCTTGATGCCCAGACGGGACCAGCGGTACGCTATGACGAGAATGTCATCCGTATGCAGGCACAATTGTTGGCTGACAATCCTGCCATGCAAGATCTATACGAGCGTTTGTCGCTCCATATTCACCAAAAAGCAAATACCTCATTATGATACCATATGATTTGACCAAGATACGCGCCATCATCTTCGACCTTGACGGTGTACTGTCTTCCGAGACAATTCCCTTAGGTGTTGATGGAACCCCTCTGCGTACTGTGAATATAAAGGACGGCTATGCCATCCAATTGGCTATGAAGATGGGCCTGCGAATAGCCATCCTTTCGGGGTGTAAGATAGAGGCAGTGCGCCATCGTTATGAAGGACTCGGTATGGAAGACATCTTCCTCGGTGCTTCTGTGAAGATTCAGATTTATGAGCAGTTCTTGCGGAAATACGGGTTGAAAGATGAAGAAGTCATGTTTATGGGCGATGATATTCCCGACCTGGAGGTGATGCGACGCGTGGGGTGTCCCGTCTGTCCTGCCGATGCCTGTCCCGAGGTCAAGTCCGTCAGCTGTTATGTCAGTCAGCAGAAAGGCGGACAAGGCTGTGGTCGTGATGTGATAGAACAGACCTTGAAGGCACAGGACAGGTGGTTAAGTGATGAAAGGGCTTTCGGATGGTAGCACGAGATTATCATATCATTCTGGCCTCTAACTCGCCTCGTCGCAAGGAACTGCTTGCAGGCATTGATGTCAACTTTGACGTCCGTGTCATTCGTGATATCGACGAGAGCTATCCTGCCAGTCTTCCCACCAAGGACATTGCAGAATATATCTCCCGCAAGAAAGCTACAGTCTATCGGCAACAGATGGCTTCCGACGAACTGATTATAACAGCCGACACCATTGTCGTGTTAGACAGTGAAGTCATGGGCAAGCCCCATGATGAGGCAGATGCTTCGCGGATGTTGCACGAATTGAGTGGGCGTACCCATCAGGTGATAACTGGTGTTACGCTGACTACCATCGACCGCCAACGGAGCTTTTCCGTTGAGACCGATGTTACTTTCAAGTCGCTAACCGACGAGGAGATAAATTATTATATCCAACACTATAAGCCCTATGACAAGGCTGGAGCCTACGGTATACAGGAATGGATAGGCCATATTGGGGTTACAGCATTGAAAGGTAGCTATTTCAATGTGATGGGCCTTCCTGTTCAGCGTATCTACGAGGCTCTTCGCCAGTTCTGAGGTTTCTACGGAATTCAGAACAGGTGATGGCTGTGGCAATGGCCACATTTAGCGATTCTGCCGTCTCCGATGCATGGCTGAAGTTCGGAATCAGCAGACGGTGAGTCACGAGCGGGCGCACCTCCTGTGAGATGCCGTTTCCCTCGTTACCCATAACGATGACACCATGGGGCGAAAGTGGTTGCTGGTAGATATCTTCTCCGTCTAGCAGGGTGCCGTAAATCGGACAATCCGCCTTGCTGAGCAATTCAACCAAGTCGGTATAGATAATCGGTACATGGGCGAGGCTACCCATTGTTGCCTGCACCACCTTAGGATTGTAGACATCAGCCGTGTCTGCCGAACAGTAGATGGCATCGATGCCGAACCAGTCGGCAATACGGATAATCGTTCCCAGGTTGCCTGGGTCTTGGATGCCGTCAAGGGCCAGGGAGAGGTGAGAAGCGAGGGCAGTAGGCTGGCAAACTGGCGACGAGGGTATTTCGAAGAGCGCCAATAGGCCTTGTGGATGTTGCAGGAAACTGATGCGGTGCAACTCCTCATCGGTCACCAAAGTGGCCTTTTCCCGTGGTGTGGTCGAGAAGATGCTATGTGGCTGGAACCCAGCTTGAAGCAGGTCGCCAACGACCTTTGGACCCTCGGCCACAAAGAGGTTCTCGCGCTTCCTGTTCTTCTTCATTTCCAGAGATCGTACCAGCTTGATTTGATTTTTGCTGAGCATATTATTCAATTTTTATTTGCAAAGGTACAATAAATTTTGTAATTTTGCACGAAAATGCGAAGTAAAACAGTCATCATAGTTGTTCTGGCCCTGCTGATGGTCGCCTGTTCAGAAACAAAATACGTTCCTGAAGGCGAGTATCTATTGGACAAGGTGAGAGTTCTGAACGACGATAAGGAGGCCGTGGGAATTAATACCAACGATTTGCGCCTGTTGGTGCGTGACCGAGGCAATTCCCGTCTGTTCTCAGCAGCTAAAGTTCCACTGATGACCTATTCCATGTCAGGTCGTGACACCACACGATGGGTAAACCGTTTGTTGCGTTCCATGGGTGAAACTCCTCAGCTGTACGACTCAGCCAGTACGGCCCAGTCGGCACAAAACCTGCAGATGCAATTGCAGAACCTGGGCTATCTTCGTGGTACCGTTG
Source organism: Prevotella sp. tc2-28 (assembly GCF_900107705.1). GTDB lineage: Bacteria > Bacteroidota > Bacteroidia > Bacteroidales > Bacteroidaceae > Prevotella. The sequence continues at coordinate 215,962 of NZ_FNRE01000003.1, read as the reverse complement.
ATGTGATTAACACCACGAAGAAGCGTAAGGTGGTGACAACCTATCTGTTGCATCCTCGCAATCCTTATTTTATCGACCATATTGATTACGATATTCACGATTCTGCCATTGCCGTTTTGCTTGATATGGCTGACAGTACACATCGCGGTCTGCGTCCGGGTATGATGTTCAATGTTGAAAATCTCGACAACGAACGCAAGCGAATCACCCGGTATCTTACCAATCGTGGATATTATCAGTTCAATAAAGACTTTATCAGCTATAAGGCCGACTCGGTGGCTGGAAGCAATCTGGTAAACCTGACACTGGTTCTTCACCGGTTTCGTAAGGGCGAACAGAATAATCTGCCCCATCAGGTCTACACCATCGGTAGTGTCAACTATCACAGTGGGCAGGATACGGATTCGGTTATCCCCCTGCGCAGAAGAGTGCTCGAGAGTAACACCTTCCTGACGCCAGGCTCACTGTATGCTTCGCAAGACTTACAGCAAACCTACAACCATTTTGGTCGTTTGGGAGCCGTTCGCTATACCAATATCTCATTCCACGAACGTCCTGACGAACCTGTGCTCGACTGTGATATTCAGGTGAGCACGAACAAGCCGTCAACGCTGTCGTTCCAGCCGGAGGGCACCAATACGGCAGGTGACCTGGGTGCAGCAGCTTCGCTGACCTATCAGAACCGAAACATCTTTCACGGCTCCGAGAACCTGAGTATTGTGCTTCGTGGTGCCTTTGAGGCCATCAAGGGCTTGGAAGGCTATAATAACACCAATTTCCAGGAATATAGCGCTGAGGCTCGTCTGACCTTTCCACGCTTCATCGCCCCCTTCTTGGCTTCCAGTTTCCGTCGCCGTGTCAATGCTACTTCCGAGGTCGCTCTGTTGTACGACTTGCAGAACCGCCCGGAATTCAGACGCAGGGTGCTTTCTGCTGCTTGGCGCTATAAATGGAATGATCAGAATCATCATGACCGTTATCAAGTTGACCTCTTGGACCTCAATTATATTTCCATGCCATGGATTAGTGAGACGTTCAAGAAAGAGTATCTCGACAATAACAATTCGCGAAACTCTATCCTGCGTTATAACTACGAGAACCTGTTTATCATGAAGGTGGGCTTCGGCTATGCCTATAACAACGGCAACTATGCCATCAAGGCCAACGTTGAGACGGCTGGTAATCTATTGCAACTGGCGTCGAAAACCCTTCGTTTCCATCAAAATGATGAAGGTCAGTATACTTTTCTTGATGTGGCTTATGCCCAATATGCCCGAGGTGTGTTTGACTTCACGCGTAATGTGCGTTTAGACTACAATAACCAACTGGTGTTCCACATAGGGTTCGGCATTGCCTATCCATATGGTAACAGCCGTATCCTGCCTTTCGAAAAGCGTTTCTTCTCAGGTGGAGCAAATAGTGTGCGCGGCTGGAGTGTGCGTAGTCTGGGACCAGGAAAGTTCATCAGTACTGACGGACGTATTGATTTCATCAATCAGACGGGTGACATGAAACTTGACCTGAACATGGAGTATCGTGCTAAGCTGTTTTGGAAATTTGCCGGTGCACTGTTTGTGGATGCCGGTAACATCTGGACAATTCGTGAATATGCCGAACAGCCGGGAGGACAGTTTAAGTTCTCTGAGTTCTTGCAACAACTTGCCGTCGGCTACGGGTTGGGCATCCGTCTGAATTTCGATTATTTCATCATCCGCTTTGACATGGGTATGAAGGCCGTCAATCCTGCCTATGAAACAGAGCGAGAGCATTTTCCGATTCTGTATCCTAAACTGAGCCGTGACTTCGCCTTTCATTTTGCCGTAGGTCTTCCTTTCTAATTTTATTAAATTAGGAAAAAAATACGGAAAAGATGCCGTTGTCCGCTACTTTTTTATTACTTTTGCAGACAAAATTGAAAAAAACATGCTGAAGTTCATATCCTTTGGCAGTGGCAGTAGTGGTAATTGCTATTATCTGGCAACAGCCAACGATGCGCTGCTGATAGACATAGGGGTAGGGCTGAGAGGACTGAAAAAGAACTGCAAAGACTACGGTTGCAGCCTGTCGGATGTCCATCATGTGCTCATTACCCACGACCATGCAGACCACATCAAGTCGGTAGGCTCGTTTAGCCACGATTATGGTGTGCCTGTCTATGCTACCCAAGAGGTGCATCAGGGCATTAATCGTAATTACTGTATCACCAAGAAAATTGCTCCCGAATTTACTCGCCTGATAGAAAAAGGGAAGACGATACAGATTGGCGAGTTTCGTGTTACGCCCTTCGAAGTGCCTCATGACAGTTCTGATAATGTAGGCTATATGATTGAGGCGGAAGGTGTCACCTTCTGTATTATTACAGATGCCGGCAGGGTGACTGACGGTATGAAACCCTATATCTCGCGGGCCAACTACCTTGTGTTGGAGGCTAACCACGACGTCGAGATGGTGCAGAACGGCCCTTATCCGCAATTCCTTAAAGAGCGTATCCTCTCGCAGACCGGTCATCTGAACAACCGCGAGAGTGGGGAGGCATTGGCTGAGAATATGACAGAACAGTTGCGCCATGTATGGCTCTGTCATCTCAGCGAGGAGAATAACCATCCCGAATTGGCTCGTAAGACCGTAGAATCGGTGCTACGCAGCTATGGCATCATTGCCGGAAAAGATATCCAACTGGAGGTGCTCAAGCGTACCACGCCCACCGGCCCCTACGAGTTGGCAATTGAATAGGATATTTAATCTTTAACATATATTGTAAATATGATTAACATTACTTTTCCAGACGGATCTGTTCGCTCGTATGAGCAGGGCGTTACTGGACTCCAGATTGCCGAGAGCATCTCACCAGCTCTGGCACGCAGCGTATTAGCCTGCGGAGTAAATGGTGAGACAGTAGAACTCAACCGTCCCATCAACGAGGACGCAACCATCGAACTCTACAAGTGGGACGACGAACAAGGTAAACACACCTTCTGGCACACCTCTGCCCACCTGTTGGCTGAGGCTTTGCAGGAATTGTACCCTGGCATCCAGTTTGGTTTCGGTCCTGCCGTTGAGAATGGCTTTTTCTATGACGTGCTGCTGCCTAATGGAGAGATGATCAAGGAAAGTGACTTCCCCACCATCGAGGCTAAGATGAAGGAACTGGCCGGCAAGAAAGAGGCCGTTGTCCGCAAGGAGGTCGCCAAGGCTGATGCCCTGAAGGAATTCAAGGCCGATGGCCAGACCTACAAGTGTGAACACATTGAACAGGACCTTGAGGATGGTACTATTACAACTTATACACAAGGTGCATTTACCGATCTGTGTCGTGGACCGCACTTGATGGATACAGGCGAAATCAAGGCTGTCAAGTTGACGTCAGTGGCCGGTGCTTTCTGGCGTGGTGATGCTAGCCGCGAACAGATGCAGCGTCTCTACGGTGTCTCTTTCCCCAAGAAGAAGATGCTTGACGAGTATCTGGTGATGCTTGAGGAGGCCAAGAAGCGTGATCATCGCAAGATCGGCAAGGAGATGGAACTGTTTATGTTCTCCGAGAAGGTCGGCAAGGGATTACCTATCTGGTTGCCGAAGGGCACCGATTTGCGCTTGCGCCTGCAAGATCATCTGCGTCGCGTACAGAAGCGCTATGGCTATCAGGAGGTCATCACTCCGCATATTGGAGGCAAGAGCCTCTATGTCACCTCTGGACACTATGCCCACTACGGAAAGGATTCTTTCCAGCCTATCCATACGCCAGAGGAGGGCGAGGAATACATGCTGAAGCCCATGAACTGTCCTCACCACTGTGAGATTTTTGCATGGAAGCCCCGTTCTTACAAGGACCTGCCCCTGCGTATCGCAGAGTTTGGTACTGTGTATCGCTATGAACAGTCTGGCGAGCTCCACGGACTCACCCGTGTGCGCTCCTTTACGCAAGACGACGCACACCTCTTCTGCCGTCCTGATCAGGTGAAGCAGGAGTTCCTCAACGTGATGGACATCATTGGTGTCGTACTGACTGCCTTCGGCTTTAATTTCGAGGCACAGATTTCACTACGCGACCCTAACGACCACGATAAGTATGTAGGTACCGACGAGGACTGGGCACTGGCTGAGAAGGCTATTGTTGAGGCCTGCCAGGAGAAGGGGCTGACTGCCAAGGTGGAATACGGAGAGGCCGCTTTCTATGGTCCAAAACTTGACTTCATGATTAAGGATGCCATCGGTCGTCGCTGGCAGCTGGGAACCATTCAGGTGGACTATAACCTGCCCAAACGCTTTCAGCTTGAGTATACTGACGAGGACAACCAGAAGAAGACACCTGTGATGATTCATCGAGCACCGTTTGGCTCTCTGGAGCGCTTCTGTGCTGTGCTGATTGAGCATACCAGCGGTCACTTCCCCTTGTGGCTCACACCTGATCAGGTGGCTATCCTGCCGTTGTCTGAAAAGTATAACGACTATGCTCAGGAGGTTTGCAAGCAGTTCTCGGTTGGTGGCGTTCGTGCTACTATCGACCTGCGTAACGAGAAACTGGGTCGTAAGATTCGTGATAATGAGCTGAAGCGCATCCCTTACATGGTTATTGTAGGTGAAAAAGAAGCTGCCGACAAGACTGTTGCCGTTCGTCCACAGGGTGGAGGCGAGCAGACCGTGATGACTATCCAGCAGTTTATCGACCATATCAATGCCGAGGTTGCTGAGATGACCAAAGATTTCTGATGATAGTCATCTCTGAAATCCAATATTAGGCTGCACAAATTAGTGCAGCCTTTATTGTTTTTATGCGTTTTTCCATTGTGAAAAATTGCTGAAAAAAGATCATTGGGAGGCTAAGTATAGGAATAGTGTAAAATATACACAAAGAAAATATTTTATATAGTAATATTTGTGATGGATGCTTGTTTTGGTAATAATGTCAAATAATATTATTTTGTATATGTAGATTGAGAAGTTGAGGACGGGATAATTCGGTGAGTGGGGATGGGATGGAATTCATGGAATGCGGGACAAGTTTTTGCCTGATAGGTGAAATTGGAGAAAGGGTAGGGGAGGTTCTGGTGTGAAGTGATTCGGGTGGGGGAAGTAGGATTGGCAGTTGTAGACATAGCAAATTGAGCGTAATTAGAATGGTTGGATTGTAAAATAATCGGAGGAATTCTCATAAGGAAGATGAGAGGAGGCGAAATGGGGGTAAAAGAGACTGTTTAGGGGGTAAAAGAGCGGGCTGCCTGTTATGGTAGTCTGTTATATGATAATAATAATAATATGCTTATTATGAATTTATTAGATTATATAAGTTCTAGAAAAGAATTAGATATTGACTTTCCATGAACCGTTTTTGTTGGCGCCTATGCGCTCGATGATTTCTTTCTTGCGGAGGCTTGCTAAAACCTTGTTAATACCGGCTTCGGAGAGCTGTAGACGACGAGAAAGGTTGCCAATGGTGATGTGTGGATCTTCGGCCAGGAGCTTGACGACGCGTTGTTCGGAGTTGGAAAGGGTGGCACCAGCGCCCTCTTTTAGGGCGTTTTTGGATGAGTTGTCCTGTACTTTTTCTCTACTTTTATTCTTTACTTTATTCTCTACTTTATTCTTTACTTCGCGTGCTATTATATCTAATAAACAGTGCAATATGAACTCGATGAAATGGCTCGTTTTGACGATTTCACCAAGATAGGCCAATATGCGTCGATACTCTTGCTGGCGCTCTACGATGATGGGCTCGAGGGAAAGCCCTCTCAATACGGGGCGCCATTGAGTCAACAGAAGTGTAAGCCAGAGCAGTCCCAGACGCTCATTTCCTTCCGAAAACGGGTGAATTTCGATTAATTCGTAATGAAAAATGCAAGCTATAACGAGTGGGTGCTCGTCGGTGTTTCTTAGCCAGTCGTAGAGCATAGACATATGCAATCGGACATGTGGATCGTCGGTTCTGTAGTGTCCTGCTCCGTCGCTCAGTCCGTCTGCCAGTTTTTCGTGTTCACGCAGAAGATTGTCTTCCTGGAAGGGGTCTAGCGTTTCTCCTGAGGTTTTAGAATTGTTTTCTGTCAGTGTTTCGAGGATTCCTACTTGTTCGGAAATTTCAGATATTAAGCATATGGCTTTGGGTGTTAAATGATAAGATGGTGAAAACATAATATTTTACATTTTTAATTTCTTTTATGATTCTGTGCTGTTGTCGCATTGTTTGAATATAACAAAAATAGGTTTTTTATTTCAATCTCTGACCATATAAGCGCATAAATAAACATCATTTAACAGTGTGTGGCACAAAAGGCGCACAGTTTTATAGTAGGTTGGGTAAAAACGGCATAATTATAGATTATTATATATATAATAAATATTATTCCCTTACTTTTTACGAAATGACATGGCTCTTAAAATAAACTGTGCACTGAGCTCAGTGCGCTAAGCATGCTGATAACAACTCGTACTAAAAATAAATCAAAAATATTTACATAAATAATTTTCTTGCATCGTTCTTTTTTTTGTACCTTTGCATTGTCAATAAGGAGATGATTTTTTTCTAGGCAGCGCGCAAAATTTTCCTAGTGCACGAGGGATATTTTACCTGGGAAATGTTAAGGTCTCTTCAATGCGACAATGTAATGGGGGGGGTGGTGATGAGGGTAAAACCCTTTTACATACACCGAATTAGGTCTTTGAAATTTGGGTAGTCTCGATTTTTATTCGTACCTTTGCGGCATGAATACACCTATATATATTGTAGAAGAAGAGAAGCTACGTAGGAATCTGGCGCTAATCAGTGATGTAGCACGGCGCACACATTCGGAGTGGATACTTGCGTTTAAGGCTTTTGCCTTGTGGAAGACGTTCCCGATATTCCGTGAGTATATCAACTCGACAACAGCCAGTTCTTTGAGCGAAGCCCGGTTGGCACTGGAAGAGTTTGGAGCCAAGGCTCACGCTTATTCGCCAGCCTATAAAGACGAAGAGTTCGACGATATCGTACGCTGCTCAAGCCATCTGACCTTCAACTCCCTCAGTCAGTATGAGCGTTTCCATGAACGGGCGGGGGAATGTTCGCTGGGGTTGAGAGTGAACCCTGAGTACTCGGAGGTAGGTACCTTGTTGTATAATCCTTGTGCGCCAGGAACGCGCTTTGGGGTGACGGCAGACAAATTGCCCGAGCAGTTGCCAAAGGACATTAAGGGTTTTCATTGCCATTGTCATTGTGAGAGTGGCGCAGACGTGTTCGAACGCACGTTACAGCATGTCGAGGAGAAGTTCTCGAAATGGTTCGGACAGTTGGAGTGGATCAACTTCGGAGGCGGACATCTGGTGACGCGCAAGGACTACAATATCGAGCTGTTGGTGCGGCTCATGCAGGGATTCCATGAGCGCTATCCCCACCTGAAGGTCATTTTTGAGCCAGGAAGTGCGTTTGCCTGGCAGACAGGACCGCTTGTCTGTAGTGTGGTGGATGTCGTGGAGGATAAGGGTATACGGACGGCTATTCTGGATGTCAGCTTTACCTGTCACATGCCCGACTGTCTGGAGATGCCTTATTTCCCTGACGTGCGCAATGCCGAACATGTGGAGGAGGTTTCTCACCTCTCACCTCTCACCACTCACCTCTACAGACTGGGTGGCAACAGCTGCTTGAGCGGCGACTTTATGGGCTACTGGCGTTTCGATCATGAATTGCAGGTAGGAGAACAAGTGATTTTTGAGGATATGATACATTACACCACGGTGAAAACAAACACCTTCAATGGAATTACGCATCCTGCCATAGGGATGCTGAAATGTGACGGAAAACTGGAGATTTTGCGCCAATTTGGGTATGAAGATTACCGAAATAGAATGGATTAATGCAATTTTTTCAAAAAAAACAGCAAAAAAGTTTGCCAGTTCCGAAAAAAGCATTACCTTTGCATCCGCAATCGAGAGAGATGCTCCTCGCAAGAGGATGAAAAGGCGGAAATAGCTCAGTTGGTAGAGCACAACCTTGCCAAGGTTGGGGTCGCGGGTCCGAGTCCCGTTTTCCGCTCAACATGTTGAACAAAAAAGAGCATTAGGACGTTGGGTTCTAATATAATTGCCCAGGTGGCGGAATTGGTAGACGCGCACGTTTCAGGTGCGTGTGCCGCGAGGCGTGCAGGTTCGAGTCCTGTTCTGGGCACTCTTTTTTATTCACACGTTATTTATGTGTTGGAGAGGTGGCGGAATTGGTAGACGCGCTACTTTGAGGGGGTAGTGTCAATTGCGACGTGGGAGTTCGAGTCTCCTCCTCTTCACCATCTTTTTAACCATTTGACGCGGAAATAGCTCAGTTGGTAGAGCACAACCTTGCCAAGGTTGGGGTCGCGGGTCCGAGTCCCGTTTTCCGCTCTTTTTCTAGGTATTTTTTGAAAAACAAACCATTCTAAATGAATTTATATTTACGCTATTTTGATAGAGAGATATTAGTCAATAATGTGGATGAAGCCATTGATTTCCTTGCATCCATTGACGAAATCGGTATGGATCCTATGCTTGAGAAGGACATCCGCGATTATGTGGCTAGTGATATGATATATCCCAAGCGCTATAAGATTCGCCCTCGCGTGTACTTTATTATTATCAAAACAGAAGCAGCTACCATGCAGGATTTCAAGGATAAGAAGGCTGTACATGTGGACGGATCTGCAGGAAAACCAGTCTCTAGCGCGGTGATGCGACTGAATGAAGAGCGTGAAGGTTGGTATGAGGGGTCTATCGATTTTAAGCGCGTTCTGATGGTTCCCGGAACAGGTAAGTTCCAATACCGGGACACGCATTTTGTAGCACGCTGCAAGGCCATTTCTGGTCTGGACTGCTACAACCGCATTGTTGACCATCTCAGTCAGCGTGTGGATAGCCGTAGCCAGTTTCCCTCGGCAAAGGGCAAGAATTTCAAGTTCCAGTATCTTGGACGGTTTAAGTAAAGAATCATTCTCTGCCTGATGAATAAAGTGATGTTGATAGGTAATGTAGGGGCCGACCCGGAAGTACGTTATGTTGACCAGGGCGTGGCTGTTGCCCGTTTGCGCCTGGCAACCACAGAACGAGGCTATACGTTGCAGAATGGAACGCAGGTGCCTGACCGGACAGACTGGCATACGGTACTGCTGTGGCGTAAACTGGCAGAGGTAGTGGAGAAGTATGTTCATAAAGGTGATAAGCTCTATATTGAAGGACGTATTCGCTATACCTCCTATGATGACAAGCAAGGACAACGTCGCTATGCTACGGAGATATGGGCCGATAATTTGGAGATGCTGACACCAAAGGGGGAGGCTGCTCCTGTTTAAATCATGGACGAATTTCTACGTATTTTCAACGAGGTAACCCTATTATCGCCATCTTCAGGAGCTATTATGGCAGGCATTGTGGCTTGTCTTCTTTTATTGGTTTCTGGATTTGCCTCAGGATCGGAGATTGCTTTCTTCTCCTTGACGCCCACCGACCTCAGCGAGATGGACGAGGAGCGAAATCCTGCTGATGCCAAAATTATGCGTTTGCGTGAAGAGACCGAGCGGACGCTGGCCACCATTCTGGTGACGAATAATCTGGTGAACGTAACCATCATCATGTTGTTTGGCTACTTCTTCAAAAATGCAGTTTCTTTCGGGCATTCGTGGTGGTTGGAGTTCCTGACCATGACGGTGCTGCTTACCTTCCTTCTGTTGTTGTTTGGCGAGATTATGCCGAAGGTATATGCCACGAAGAATCCGTTGCATTTCTGTCGTGCGGCGGCTAGCGGTATCATGTTTTGCCGCAAGGTTTTCTATCCCATTGCCAGCATCGTTGTCAGCTCTGGACGACTGACGGAGAAAGTGGTACAGAAGGAGAACCAGACCTTGAGCGTGGATGACTTGGAGCAGGCTTTGGAATTGACCGACAACGAGGATATCAAGGAAGAGAAACGCATGCTGGAAGGTATTGTGCGCTTTGGCGACGAGACCGTGAAGGAGGTGATGACCAGTCGTCAGGATGTGATAGACCTGGACTTCAAGGCTACCTATGCAGAGGTGCTGAAGTGCGTCGTCGACAATAACTATTCGCGTATTCCTGTCTATCAAAACACGCAGGATAACATCCGCGGAATCTTGTATATCAAGGACTTGTTGCCCCACCTGTCAAAAGGTGACAACTTCCGTTGGCAGTCATTGATACGTCCACCGTATTTTGTGCCTGAGACCAAGAAGATTGACGATTTGCTGCGTGAGTTCCAGGAAAACAAGGTGCACATCGCCATTGTTGTCGACGAGTTTGGAGGAACCAGTGGCATTGTGACGCTGGAAGATATCCTTGAAGAGATTGTCGGTGAGATTAACGACGAGTATGATGAGGATGAGAAGAACTATGTGCGCATCAACAGCAATACCTTCGTTTTTGAAGGAAAGACATTGCTGACCGACTTCTATAAAGTGTTAAAGTTGGACGATGACATCTTTGAAGAAGTTGAGGGGGATGCTGATACGTTGGCAGGTCTGTTGCTCGAGATCAAGGGCGACTTCCCCAAACTACACGAGAAGATAGATTACCAGAACATCACATTTGAGATTCAGGAGATGGAAGAACGCCGCATCTCAAAGGTAAAGATTGTGATACATGAAAAGGCTGCCGAGTGAAGGCAGCCTTTCTTGTTTTCTATGAGCTTGCGGTAATTCTTTACCAGCCGAAGCGGTTCCAGTTGACCACACGGTTCCACCCGAAATTATTGGCCTTCTTGTTATAGGCGGAATTGCCAGAAGTATAGCTTGTTTTGCTTTGTGGGATGAACATGCTGACACATCCACCGTCTGCCTTCGTGTCAAAATTGTCGAAGTCAGTATAGTAAAGGCTTGCGCTTGTTGTCATCCACTTAAAGGACATACGCGAATAGGGGACAGCCAGGTCGAAGGCCTTTTTCCATGTTGCAAAATCGGTGGCACTGGCATAGCGCTGGATATAGGCTTTCATGTCGTACATGAAGGGATCTCCCAAATACAAGTAATAGGGGATCCCTTTGAGTTCGGGCTCGTTGGGATATTGAAGGACGAAGGTGCTCAGGACATCCCGTGTGGCCTCAGCCAACTGGGCGATATAGCGTGAGTCGATGACAGACAGCGGAACACTGAATCCTTCCAGATCTTCACTTCCTACACCACTTACACTTGGGTGATTATGCTTATAATACTCGGTATAATAGTCATAATATGCATCAATAATGCCACGATACATGTTGCTGCCGTCCTTAAACAATGAAGGCATGATTTTATCGTAGGGAGCACCCCACCCGGGAATCTCTGCCGGTGAGCTGATGAGGTACTCTGTAGCGTTGCGCAGTTCGTAACCCACTTCGGCACAGGCCATGTTACAGCAGTCGGCAAAAATGAACTTGAACGGGGTGAGCCCCTCTAAAGCCTTTGCCATCTGGGTGATGTTCATCCACTTTCCGCTATTAGAATAGGCGTTAATGCCATTGTCAACACCATAGGCTCGACGAGAAGGACCAGGAATGGTGTCTTTCTCCACAGTCCAGCCGCTGGCGTGGCCCCAAAGGATAAGGGCGTATTCGTCGGAAGGCGACAGTCCCATCATGCGCTCTATCACTTCCCGGAAGCAGTCGGCATCAGACGAGTAAAAGTCTGCCGTGTACTTGTATAGTGTGTCAAGGGGCTGCTGTCTATTGGCAGTCACTTGGGCAATGAAAGGCTTTTTCTGTGAGTCAGCATTGTCTATAAAGACGAGCATGCGGTCGTTTGCCGGAATGCTGGCAGCCCCGTCAGTCATCTCATTGACGTCGCTTGAAGTGAAGTTTGAGAGAGAGTTTTCTCCTGCCATATAGACAAGGACAGTACGCTTTGCTCTTTCGTTTACGGGTGGTGTGTCGTCGTCACTCTTGCAAGAAGTCATGAGCAGCATGACACTAAGAATTGTCAATAAATATTTCATGTCCTAATTTTTACGGTGCAAAGATAGTAATAATTGCTGAAAAATGAGTATCTTTGCAAATCAAAATAAAAAGATAATGAAGAAACTCACGATATTAATGGTCTTTTGCCTGCTATTTGCAGCGGTTGGGGAGGCATTTGCGGGTCGTACAAAGCACACAAGGCGACGCACAAAGGCAAAGACGCATTTGGTAAAGAAAGGAAGCAAGAGACATCTGAAGACAAAACGTGTGATTGGCTATGTGCCTTTGGAAATTGCCGATACCTCTAGCGTTCTCTGCGAAGACACCTGCTCACATGTTCACGGCATAGATATGAGTCATTATCAAGGCGATGTCTTTTGGGAAACCGTCAGCAACAATACGCCTATGGCCTATGTTTATCTGAAGGCAACCGAAGGTGGCGACCGCATTGATGAGAAGTTCGAGCGTAACATCGTGATGGCCCATGTTCATGGATTGAAAGTGGGCAGTTACCATTTCTACCGTCCTAAAACCGACCAGCGGCTCCAGTTGAAGAACTTCATCTCACAGTGTATTCCCGAGGAGCAGGACTTGATACCGATGATTGACATTGAGACAACCAACGGACTCCCTACGGAAGACTTCTGTGACTCGCTCCTGACTTTCTTGGAACTGGTGGAGGAAGCCTATCAGCAGAAACCTTTGCTATATACGTTCCGTAATTTCTATAATCGCCATCTGCAAGGCAAGATTGACGGCTATAAGTTAATGATAGCGATGTATACCCCTGAAGAACCTGTGCTTGCTGACGAACGGGACATCACGATGTGGCAGTATACGGGAAAAGGGCGTATCATGGGTGTAAACGGCTATGTGGACAAGAGCCGTTTTATGGGAGACCATACGTTACGTGAACTCCGCTTCAAACACTGAAGCGGTTTATTCTTCTATATTTGTGACAGTCTTGACGAGGTCACGGAAATAGGCCTTTAGTGAGTTGGGCTTGATTTGGTGTAACGCACCCTGTGATCGGTCAACGTACAGATAGAATCGCTCTAAGTTCTCTTGATTTTTCTCTTCGTCAGAGGCCATGATCAGCTGTTGCAGTGTCTCTGGCATCTGCATAAAGAAATCATCTGCATAGGCCCTAAGTCCTTCGGCTATCCAGGGGGTAAGATGAAAGGCTGTTGTCAATTTGTACAACTCGTTCCATTTCCAATCGGTCATTGGTTCAATGGGTTCTCTCTCGGCAGTCTCGTTGTCGAGTAGCCTTTCCATATTTCTAATAATTACATTCTTCATGAGTAACGTTTAGGATATCTGAACAGAATGGAAAACATAGCGGCAATGCCTATTGCCAACGGATAATAGAGGTAGGGCATGATGCTCACGGGGTTGAGCTGTGCCAGTCCGGAAGCCATTAACAGCTGTGCACCATAGGGGATGATGCCCTGCATCGTGCATGAGAAGGTATCGAGGATGGAGGCACATTTGCGGTTGTCCACTCCGAATCGGTCGCCGATCTGTTTGGCGATTCCGCCGACGGTGATGATGGCAACGGTGTTGTTAGCTGTACAGAGGTTGACCAGCGAAACCAGTCCCGCAACAGCGAGTTCGGCTCCCCGCTTGCTGCTGACGTGTCGTGTCAGCCGGTTGATGATAAAGTCAATGCCGCCGTTGTGCTTGATGATTTCCATTAGTCCGCCGGCCATCATAGTGATGATAATCAGTTCGCCCATCCCTTTGATGCCATCGCCCATAGCTTCAAACCATCCAAACATGTCGAAGGATCCGTTATAGATGCCGATGATGCCTGTTAGGATGATACCCGTCGTGAGCACCGCCAATACGTTCATCCCGAAAACGGCCGTGATAAGGACGGTGATGTAGGGAACGACCTTTACGGCATTCACCTCGGGAACGTGTTGTGGTGAGTGGATGCCGATGCCCATGACGAGATAAACCGCCAGGATGACAATGGCTGCAGGAATAACGATGAATGAGTTGACGCGGAACTTATCGCTCAGTTTACAGCCTTGCGTAGCAGTTGCAGCGATGGTAGTATCGGAGATGAACGAGAGGTTGTCGCCGAAGAAGGAACCACCTACAACGACGGCAGTCATCAGCGCCACGGGCGTGCCCGTTTGTTCGGCGATTCCTGCGGCAATCGGTGTGAGTGCAACGATGGTTCCAACACTGGTGCCCACGGAAAGCGAGATGAAACAGGCTGCCAGGAAGAGTCCTGCCAACAGCATGTTGCCAGGCAGGATGTCGAGTGCCAGGTGTACCGTAGCGTCGATTGCTCCCATTTCTTTGGCACTATGGGCAAAGGCGCCAGCCAGGATGAAGATCCATATCATCAGCATCATCTGTCCCTTGCCGGCACCTGCGCTAAAGACGTCGATGCGCTTTCGCAGGGGGATGCCTCCAGAGATGACGACGGCATAGGCAGAAGCCGCCATGAAGGCAACGGTGATGGGTACTTTGTAAAAGTCACGAGCGATAATGCTCGTGACTAAATAGAGTACCATAAACACCGCTAAGGGTGATAATGCGATGAGTCCTTTTTTCATTTATAACGTTACACCATTTTTGAAAATTGATATTTCTCGATAGCCGTTTTCCTCGTTGCGAGCCTTCTCGCCACTGGCAACAGCCAATACCTTATCGATGAACTCAGGAACAATCTCTTGCATGGTGCGACCTTCGATGAGTTGTCCTGCCGAGAAGTCCACCCAGTGGGGTTTGTTCTTGGCGAGGGTGGGGTTGGTTGCCACCTTCATGGTCGGTACGAAGGTGCCGAAAGGTGTTCCACGACCTGTGGTGAACAATACGATATGGCATCCGCAGGAAGCCAGCGCCGTAGAAGCAACCAAGTCGTTGCCAGGAGCCGACAGTAGGTTCAGACCATTGTTCTGCAGACGGTCGCCATACTCCATAACACCGCTGACAGGAGCCTTACCGCACTTCTGGGTACAACCAAGGGCCTTGTCCTCAAGGGTTGAGATACCTCCGGCCTTATTGCCTGGAGAGGGGTTCTCGCCCACGGGTTCACCGTGTGACAGGAAATAATTCTTGAAGTTGTTGATCATTGAAACGGTCTGGTCGAACAACTGGGGTGTCTCACAACGGTTCATCAGGATAGTCTCGGCGCCGAACATCTCAGGAACCTCCGTCAGTACTGAGGTGCCTCCCTGTGCTACCAGCCAGTCGCTGAATTCTCCGACCAGCGGGTTGGCGGTAATACCTGAGAATCCGTCAGAACCACCGCATTTCAGACCGATGCGTAACTTCGATACGCTGACGTCCTCACGCTTGTCCTGGCTGGCCTGTTTGTAGAGGTCGCGCAGAATCTTCATGCCAGCTTCCATCTCGTCGCCTTCTACACGCTGGGTAACCAGCAACTTGATGCGAGATTTGTCGTAATCGCCCAACATGGCCATGAAATCCTCGGGCTGGTTGTTCTCACATCCGAGGCTAAGTACCAGTACACCACCTGCATTGGGATGCAGACAGATGTCACGAAGCACCTTGCGCGTGTTCTCGTGGTCTTCAGAGAGTTGTGAACAACCATAGTTATGATGCCAAGTCCAGATGGCATCAATATTCTTGCATCCTGTTTCCTCGCGTAGTTTCTGAGCCATCCGCTCAGCGATGCCGTTCACACAACCAACAGTTGGTACGATCCAAATCTCATTGCGCACACCGACGTCACCGTTCTTACGGACATAGCCCTTAAAGGTGCGCTTTTCGTCTTTAATGCTAAGTTTCTCGTTTACAGGACTGTATGTGTATTCGAGAGTTCCGCTTAGGTTCGTCTTCAGATTGTTCTCATTCACCCAGTCGCCAGCCTTCATAGCCTGACGCGCGTGACCGATGGGGTAGCCGTATTTGATAATATTCTCACCCTCGGCAACGTCTTTGATGAGAACTTTGTGACCAGCTGGTGTGTCCTGGTTGACAGTGATTTGCTTGCCGTCAACTTCAATGATGTCGCCTTTCTTTTTGGCGGCGAGACATACTACGACGGAGTCGGCAGGATTGATTTTCAAAAATGTAGCTTGTTCCATAAAATAATGTATTTATTTGAATTTAGTAGTTTTTATCCGATATTGGTACGTCTGTAATATTCGATGTTCTCCTTGGTCAGCAGTTCGATGGGCATGTAGTTTACCGGCTCCACCTCTTTTTTCAGTACGACGGCGCGGAACAGGGCTTCTACGCAGGCGTATCCCTGCATGTAGGCGTGCTGTGCTATGAGGCATGAGATGCTACCCTGACGTACGCACTCTGCATTTTTCGGCACCATGTCGTATCCCATGATCTGGATGTTGCGACGGTTCGACCTCAGCAGGTATTCGCCTACCAGATGAGCCTTCGAGTTGAATGTGATACAGTGATGCAGGTGCGGATGTTCATTGAAGAACTTTTCCAGGATACTATCGTATTTCTCCCGTTTTTCGTCGAGCGACAAGTTGACTTCGTGTATCTTGACGGCGGGGAAATGGTCGTGCATATAATGGCGGAATCCCGTTTCGCGGTTCTCCTGCTGCTTGGAAGCCACGTTGCCGTTACGCATCTGTTTCATCAGCATGATTTCTTTTTCCCTGGGCGCCATGATCATCAGGATGCGTGCGGCAAAATAGCCTGACGCAAAAGAGTCCTGTCCGTAGAACGACAGTGGCTTGAGGTCGGGCATGTACGAGTCGAGCAAAATGAACGGGATATTGCGGTCGTGCAGAATGTCGGCATAGCGTTGTGTCGTTTCAATCTTTGAAGGCACAATGATGATGCCGTCAGGATCCTGCTTGAGCACGTCGTTCATGGTTTTTGCAAACGTCTCGGGTGAGAACCGGTTATAATATAATACCTTGTTGGATATGCGGAAGTCTCGGTATCGCTCACAGGCAGTCTGTGCGCCTTCCTCCACTTCTTCCCAGTAAGCTTCGCTCTCGTGTTTGGGAATGAGGCTGAAAAACTTGTATGACTTATTGTAGGCTAGGGCAGAGGCATAGACGTTGGGCTTGTAGTCCATTTCTTCCAGTGCCTTGTTGACCTTTGCCAAAGACTTTTGCGAAACGTTAGAACGGTTGTGTAAAACGCGGTCTACCGTGCCGGTGCTGACACCAGCGCGCTCTGCAATATCCTTGATTCTAATCTTCTCTATGTCCATAATTCTCGCTACAAAGGTACGAATTAGTGAGCAAAACACAAAATAAAAAGCGAAAATCTTTGCATGTTCCATTTTTTTTGCTTAACTTTGTCCCCATCATTCAAACATTTATTTCAACTTAATACTAAAACAAATGGCAAAAATTGTTACTTTAGGCGAGATTATGCTCCGCCTGTCGCCCATGGGCAACGACCGTTTCATTCAGAGTGAGTCATTCCGTATCATCCCCGGTGGTGGTGAGGCTAACGTAGCTGTCAGCGTGGCTAACTATGGTCATGAGGCTTACTTCGTTTCTAAGTTGCCGAAACATGAGATTGGTCAGATTGCAGTGAATGCACTCCGCCGCTATGGTGTAAACACCCAGTTCATTGCTCGTGGTGGCGACCGTGTTGGTCTGTACTATGCTGAGACTGGTGCTTCTATGCGTCCTTCAAAGGTTATCTACGACCGCGCCCACTCTTCTATCGCTGAGGCTGATCCCAAGGATTTCGACTTCGATGCAATCATGGAGGGTGCTGCTTGGTTCCACTGGAGTGGTATTACTCCTGCTATCAGCGACAAAGCTGCTGAGCTGACCAAGTTGGCTTGTGAGGCTGCTAAGCGTCACGGTGTCACTGTTTCTGTTGACCTGAACTTCCGTAAGAAGCTGTGGACTTCCGAGAAGGCCATTTCTATTATGCGTCCTTTGATGAAGTATGTTGACGTATGTATTGGCAACGAGGAAGACGCTGAACTGTGTCTTGGCTTCAAGCCCGATGCTGACGTAGAGGGTGGTCAGACCGATGCTGCCGGATACGAGGGAATCTTCAAGCAGATGCGCGAGGAGTTCGGCTTCAAGTATGTTGTTTCTACACTGCGTGAGTCGTTCAGCGCTACCTTCAATGGCTGGAAGGCTCTGATCTACGATGGTAAGGAGTTCTATCAGTCAAAGCGTTACGAGATCAATCCTATCATCGACCGCGTTGGTGGTGGTGACTCATTCTCTGGTGGTCTGATTCACGGTCTGCTGACCAAGCCGACACAGGGTGAGGCTCTTGAGTTTGCTGTGGCTGCTTCTGCTCTGAAACACACCATCAACGGTGACTTCAACCTGGTTGGTGTTGACGAGGTAGAGAGTCTGGCTGGTGGTAATGCTAATGGTCGTGTACAGCGTTAATAAAACTATGAAACAGTTTGAATATAAAGTAGTTACCCGTCTTATCGGTGTTGAGAAGAAGTTGAATGACCTCGGCTTCGAAGGTTGGGAACTGGTTGCTGTAGAATGCGGCACCTATTATTTCAAACGTGAAATTAAAGGATAAAAAGAAATGGCAAAATTTGATAAGTTTCAGGTGATGGCAAAGATTGCCGAGGCACCTATGGTTCCAGTGTTCTATAACAAGGACGTTGAAGTTTGCAAGAACGTCATCAAGGCCTGCTACGAGGGTGGTGTACGTGCTTTCGAGTTTACTAACCGCGGTGATTTTGCTCACGAGGTATTCGGTGAGCTGTCAAAGTGGGTTAACAAGGAGTGTCCAGAGCTGGCTCTCGGTATCGGTTCTGTTGTTGATGCTCCCACCGCATCGCTCTACATTCAGCTGGGTGCCAACTTCGTGGTTGGTCCGCTGTTCAACCCCGATATCGCCATTGTTTGCAACCGTCGTTGCGTAACCTATTGCCCCGGCTGTCTGACACCTTCTGAGATAGGTAAGGCACAGGAAGTTGGTTGCGACTTCACCAAGGTATTCCCCGGCGACGTGGTTGGTCCGAACCTCATCAAGGGTCTTATGGCTCCGATGCCCTGGTCGAAGATCATGGTCACCGGTGGCGTAGCTCCCGAGGAAGAGAACCTCACCAAGTGGTTCAAGGCCGGCGTCTTCTGCGTAGGCATGGGCTCGAAGCTCTTCCCCAGCGATAAGGTGAAGGCTGGCGACTGGCAGTATGTCACCGACAAGTGCAAGGAGGCACTCGGTTACTGTGCTAAGGCTCGCGCTTAATCTTCTGATTATCCTATGCGTATCAGCTTGTTCACCGTCCAATCAGGAAGCGGTGGACAAGCTGAATTCTCTTTCCTATACCTATCACTATCGTGATATCGACTCTACGGAGTACTATGCGAAGCAGGCACTGGAAGCTTCGCTGTCGTATGACGACGGACGTGCCGAGGCTCTTAACGGACTCGCCTTCGTTGCAATGGTCCGCATGGACTACCATCGTGCCGACTCGTTGCTCGTCGAAGCAACCAGTCTGACAGATAACCAATTGGAACTGTTGGTCACTTATGTGCAGCAGATGCGACTCTGTCAGCGTCGCAGCAAGAACCGTGAATTCTATGAGTATCGTGAGAAGGCCGTACAGGCTCAGAAGCGCATCAATGAGGAGCGTAATCAGTTGTCGAGTCGCCAACTGAGCCGTCTGCGCTATGCCGAGTCCGAAATGGCGATTGTCACCTCCACCTATTATTATTATGTAGGACTGGAACGCCAGTCGGTCGACGCCTTGTTGCAGCTCGACATCGATGAGGTACGCCACGATACCGCCCAATACTTGAACTATCTCTACAACGTTGGCGCAGGCGGCATCCTTACCGACGGGACTCCTGAGGATGTGCATGCTGAGGAGGTTAACTACCTTAATCGATGCCTTTCTATTGCCCAGCGTTACCATTATACCTATTTCGTTGCCCAGGCTCTTGAAGGACTTGCCGACCACACCGGCGACTGGCAGCAGGCCGACAAGGCGTTGCAGCTGTTCCGTGACTATGGCGACGTCTATCAGATAGCCGGTGCCTATCGTACCTTAGCCTCTTGCTATCATGCCATGGGCGATGACTTCCGTGCGTTGACCTATCTGGACAGTGCACTCGTCGACCAGCGTATCAACCAAGCCCCCGACCTGGTCGCCAGTATCCGTGAACAACTCAGTGTGGCCTATTCAGCCGTCAACGATAAACAGCATAGCGACTACAACCGTAATATCTACATTGATTTGCAGGAACAGACCCGTCAGGACCGTGAGCTGGAGGCGCGAGCCGGTATCCTCGACCATGCTGTCAATCAGCTCAACCTCATGATATGGGCTGTGTTGGGTGCTATCGTCCTGCTTGTCTTCCTGTTATGGCTCTTCAACCGACTGAACAAGAAGAGCAAGGAAGATCACCGCCTGGACGATTTGTTGGAAGAAAAGAACGACGAGGTGGCCGAGGCCCGCCTGCGTGTGGCGAAGAATGAGCGTCGCCATCTCGAACAGCGCGCCAAGGTGTCGCAGGCGATGAGTATCCTGCCCCTTATCGACCGCATCCTCCACGAAGTGAAATACCTGGATGGCGAGGACAAGCAGGATCATATCCAGTATATCCGCGAGCTGACCGATAACATCAACGAGCAGAACCAGTTGCTGACACAGTGGATACAGCTTCGTCAGGGAGAGTTGAACCTGCATGTGGAGAGCTTCCCCCTGCAACAGCTCTTCGACCTCGTGGCGCGTAGCAAGACCAGTTTTGCCATGAAGGGCATTACCCTCGGCGTGGAACCTACCTCCGCCACCGTGAAGGCCGACCGCGTGCTGACCCTCTTCATGCTTAACACGTTGGCCGACAATGCCCGCAAGTTTACCCCCAAAGACGGACGCGTCGACATCTCCGCCACCGAGACTCCTGACTATGTCGAGATATCCGTCAGCGACACCGGTTGCGGAATGACTGACGACCAGTTGGCACATGTCTTCGACCGAAAGACCATCACCGAGAAGTCGGCCACTTCTCACGGCTTCGGACTGATGAACTGCAAGGGAATCATCGAGAAGTATCACAAGGTCAGCCAGATATTCAGTGTCTGCTCGCTGCAAGCCGAGAGTCAACAGGGTAGGGGATCGCGTTTCTTCTTCCGTCTGCCTAAGGGCGTTGTCAGGCTATTGGCTATTGGCTATGGACTTTTGGCTATGAGCCAACCACTAACCGCTAACCCCCAATCCCCAACCGCCAACAACCTCTCCCGCGCCCATATCTTTGCCGACTCCGCTTATTTTTCCAACGTCAACGGAACCTATGCCCGCACGTTGCAGTTTGCCGACTCCTGTCGCTATTACCTCAACGCCCACTATCTGAGCCAACACCCTGATGGTCGTCTGCTGATGACGCGCCAGGAAGACAATGGCACACTGCCTGCCGAGATACAATGGTTCCATGAGTCGTTGTCCACCAACTACCAGATTATCCTCGACATCCGCAATGAGGTTGCCGTTGCGGCATTGGCACTCCACGAATGGTCACTCTATGCATATAATAATAAGGTATATACGCAACTCTTCAAGGAGATGAGTGCCGACAACACGCTGGCCGACTATTGTCGCACCATGCAGCAGTCGCAGACCAACAAGCGCATTGCCGTCATCGTGTTACTGGTGTTGCTGGTCACCATTGTCCCTGCTTACTACATGCTCTACTACCGTCACCGGCTTTACAACCGATTCCGTCGTGAGCGCATGCAGCTTACCAATATCGAGATGGCCGACGACGAGTTGCATCGTGCCGAACTCGAAGACTCCGTGCTTCACGTCTCCAATGCAGTGCTCGACAATTGTCTGTCCACGCTGAAACACGAGACGATGTACTATCCCAGTCGCATCCGTCAGTTGGTCGATGCCGGTGATGTCGACTCGCTCACCGAGGTTGCCGCCTACTATCGCGACCTCTATAGCATACTCATCCAGCAAGCCGTCGACCAGGTTGAGCGTATCAAGCTGCATGTGCGCCCCGTCCGCTTCTATGGTCAGCAGGTGTTGGGCGATGAGAACCTGCTGCGCTACCTCTTTGAATTGTTAGAAGTGAAGGGCGAGATAGCCAGTGAGGTGAAGGACGACAACTACGTCGTCTTCCACGTGCCCTATAAGACCAGGGATTCGCTCACCTCTTACCTTTGCCGTCAGATCGTCCGCGATCACGGTGAGGCAACCAATCGCCGTGCTTGTGGCATCACTGAGGAAAATCAACAAATAACCGTCATATTACCACGCTATAATGGAAAAATTTAAACTGATTATCGTCGAGGACGTGCCCCTCGAACTCAAAGGCACGGAAGGCATCATTCGTCATGAAATCCCTGAGGCCGACGTCATCGGAACCGCTGATTGTGAGTCAGCCTACTGGCGTCTCATCAAACAACAGCAGCCCGACCTAGTACTGCTCGACCTCGGATTGGGAGGGTCAACCACGGTCGGTGTTGAAATCTGCCGTCAGACCAAGGAGCTCTATCCGCAGGTCAAGATACTCATCTTTACCGGTGAGATTATCAATGAGAAGCTGTGGGTTGACGTGCTCGATGCCGGTGCCGACGGTATTATCCTCAAGACGGGCGAACTGCTCACCCGTCGTGATGTTATGGCAGTGATGGAAGGCAAGCAGTTGGTCTTCAACGAACCTATCCTTGAGAAGATTGTCGAGCGCTTCAAGCATGCTGTCTCCTCGCAGCTCGCCCGTAACGAGGCACTCATCAACTACGAGATTGACGAGTACGACGAGCGTTTCCTTCGTCATCTCGCCCTGGGTTACACCAAGGAGCAGATTACCGGTCTGCGCGGTATGCCCTTCGGTGTGAAGAGCCTCGAGAAGCGTCAGAACGAGTTGGTCAAGAAACTCTTCCCCGGTGGCGAGAGTGTCAATGCCACCCGTCTGGTTGTGCGTGCCCTCGAACTGCGCATCCTCGATGTCGATAATCTTGAACCCGATATGGAATAAGTGAAAAGGTTTCTTCCACATATTGCCCTGACGTTAGTCATCTGCCAGATGCTGCTCATGCTCGTATCGTGGCTCTTCTCGGCAGCTTATCCTACGAGTGGTGTCCGTTCGCTGCTCTCCGCTGAGGGCTTGCGATGGTTGATGGGGCATTTCTCCGACCTGCTGGCCACACCATTGCTTGTCTGGATAGTACTGTGCTCCATTGCCTGGGGCTGTCTCAGTCGCAGTTGTCTGCTCCATCGGCCTACCAACTACCGTGAGCGCCGTGCTCAGTTTATGGCGTTGCTGTTGCTGGGCATCATCGTGGGTGTTATGGTGTTACTTACCGCTACTCCTCATGCCGTGCTGCTCAGCGCCGTCGGTGGTCTGTGGCCGTCGCCCTTCTCAGCCTCACTCGTGCCCGTCATCGCCTTCAGCGTGACGCTCATCTCTGCCTTCTACGGTATGGTGTCAGGCCGCTTTGAGAATATCTCTGCCGTCTATGATGTCGTGCTGCAAGGTATCTGTCAGGGGGCGCCTTGGTTGCTGTTCTATGTGCTTGTCATTCAAATTTATGAGTCCTTCCGTTTCGTGCTCCCCTAAAATCCCATATTTTAGGTATTGCAGGTTTCGCGAAAACCCACTACCTTTGCACCAGGTTTTTAACCACATAAAGTATTTGTTTAGTTTAGTATAATACAAAACGGCTGACTGTGAAGTCGGCCTTTTTTCTTATCCCAAGGGCGAAAAAAATCGTGTATTCTTGTGAGAATGGAAATTTATTACTATATTTGCCACACATTAACTAAAAAAATATGACGGCTAAGAGATCCTGCAACCGTTTGATAACCATTGTCTCGTTCCTTTCAATGGCGATGTTATCCCAGCCAAGTTGGGCACAGAGTGACTCTACGCAAAACACGCTGAGTGTCTCACTTTTCTTCCGTACGCACGGAGAGACCTGTGGCGGTGGTCTTCCGAGAAGCATCGAAGACGGCGCTCCCAAGGAATACCGTTCCCACTTTCTGATGGGGCGTACCCGTCTGGCGGTGGACTATAGCCGAAAAGGCCTCGAGGCGCGCGCCGTGTTGCAGAACCTGGCCGTCTGGGGACAGTCGGGCAATAAGGCCGTCAACCTGTATGAAGGGTGGGCGAAGATGACACACAAGAGCGGACTCTTTGCCCAGGTTGGTCGTATCGCGCTGGCATACGACGACGAGCGCATCATCGGTCTGAACGATTTTGCTATGGCCTCTCTGGCGCACGATGCGTTACGACTGGGTTACGAGGGTGCGGGCCACAAGGTGCATGCCATCCTGTGTTACAACCAGAACGAGGAAAATGTATATAACGGCACTTATTACGTCAATGGTGCCCAAGCCTATAAGACGATGCAGACGGTGTGGTATCACTATGACGTTCCCAAGTTCCCGCTGAGTGCCTCGCTGCTTTTCATGAATGTGGGCATGCAGGCAGGCAAGATAGATCCGAAGGAATGGGACTACAAGGTGAATGGCGCACGCACCGTCTATCAGCAGATGTTCGGAGGCTATGTGAATTTCCATCCCAAGCACTTCACCGTAGAAGGCTCGTATTATCGTCAGATTGGTGAGATGGTGGTGAAGGACGTGAACGCCATGGATGTCCGCGCCTGGATGGCCAGTGGGAAGATTTCCGCCATGCCTGCCGACAACTACGGCTTCGAGGCGGGCTATGACTATTTGAGCGGTGACGACTTCGTGCCATCGGGCTATGGCGGTCTGGGAATGGTGCGCCACGAGACTATCAAGGGCTTCTCCCCGCTGTTTGGTTCGCGCAATAAGTTCTACGGCATCATGGACTTCTTCTACCAGAGTGCCTACAGGAACGGCTTTACCCCCGGTCTGCAGAACGCCTTCATCGGCGGTAATGTCAAGCCTGTTCCCAATTTGACCTGCAATGTCGACTACCACTATCTGGCCACTGCAACCAAGCTGCTCGACCTGAACCGCACGCTGGGCCACTGTTTTGAGCTTACGGCAACCTACCAGTTCTCAAAGGATATTGCGCTGACAGCCAACTACACCCACATGTGGGGTACCGAGACCATGGCCCGCCTGAAGCAGGACGAAAGTAGCAGTCATGCACGCTGGGCTTGGTTCACATTGGATATTTCTCCCAGTTTGTTCACCACGAAATGGTAATTAATCAGATACAGCAGAGCATACTGACCGAGACACTGGTCATCAAGAACGAAGTGTACGAGGTGAAGCGCCTGAGCGAGTTCTTGAAGTCTGTTTCCCAGCAGCTGGACGTCAGCACGTCAGTCGCCAACCAGCTGCGTCTGGCCGTCGAAGAAGCCGTTGTCAACGTCATCGACTATGCCTATCCGATTGGAACCGAGGGCGACATCACCATCCGCGTGCTTTCCGACGGCAAAACGGTGCGTACCCAGATTATCGACAAGGGTCAAGCCTTCGATCCCACCGCGATGCAGCGTGCCGATACGACGCTCTCTGCCGAAGAACGCAATATCGGCGGACTGGGCATCCTGCTGGTTCGCGAGCAGATGGACAGCATTAACTACGAGCGGACCGATGGAAAGAATGTGCTGACACTGATTAAGAAAATAAAGTAAACTTCAATTAAAATATTTTTGATTATGAACGTAAAAGTAGAAGAACTCAACGGCACTTATGTTGCCGCGTTACAAGGAGAAATGGACACCGCTGCAGCTTTGGAGGTAGAAGAAACCCTGAAACCTCTCTTTGCCACCGGTGGAAAAGATGTCATCATCGATTGTAAGGAACTGGAGTATATTGCCTCCAGCGGACTGCGCATCCTGCTCAGCATCCTCAAGGGTGCCAAAGCTGCTGGCAGCCGCGTCGTTCTGCGCGATGTGAACGACGACATCAAGAATGTGTTCCAGCTGACCGGCTTCATCAATATTTTCGAGTTCGAGTAAGTCGGGTGGGGCATTATTTTTCGCAGATTATCGGGGAATTGGAAAAATAGTCGTACCTTTGCAGCGTGTTAAAAAAAGCAAACGAAAATGATGAAGAAAAAGGTATTAGTAAAAATGGTCATGGTACTGGCGCTGCTGCTGATGGCGAGCGGCGTGTATGCACAGAAGATTGACGGACGCCTGACTGAGCTCGTACAGCAGTCTGCAGCCCGTCGCGCACAGGGGTTGAGCCCGCTAGACGCCAAAGGTGTTAACAAGGAAATTTCCGTGCGGTTCAATGCCGACGGAAGCATCCGGACGCTGTCAGCCTTCGCAACGCTGAAGGAGGGTGCTGAGTGTCCCACGGAGAAACTCCAGCAGCTGGGCATTCAGGTGCGCTTCGTGCTGGGCAATATGGTAGCTTTGCGCATTCCTGCCGACAAGCTGCAACAGTTGGAACAGGTCGACGAGTTCAGCAGTGTGACGGCTGACGAGGTGAAGAAAGTGCAGAATGACGAAGCCCGCAAATATACCGGTGTCGACCTGGTGAATACGGAAGTTGCCGCCAAAGCTATGGGACTGCCTCAGGCCTATACGGGCAAGGGTGTCGTGCTGGGCGTTATCGACGGCGGTATCGACTACAATCACGCAGCCTTCCGCAATGCCGACGGCTCCTCGCGCGTGGCGAAAGTTGTTGAATACGACGAAGACGCGGACGAGCTGATAGAATTCGATCCGGAAGTTATCTCATATCTGACCGCCGACTCCGAACAATCGTCGCACGGCACACACACATCAGCCATTGCCGGAGGTTCCGAAATGGGCAACAATATGCAGGGAATGGCACCCGAGACGGAACTGGTGCTGGTTGGAATCAGCAAAAACATGAGCGATGCCAACATCGTCGATGGCATCATGAGGGTCTTTGAGTATGCCGAGAAAGTGAAGAAACCCGCCGTTGTCAACATCAGTCTGGGAGGCGTTGCCGGACTGCACGACGGCAGCGACAAGATGGCCCAGGGCATTGCCCTGCTGACGGAGAACGGTACTGCTCCCGGACGTGCCGTAGTGGTTAGCACAGGCAACTCTGCCAGCATGTGGCAGTCGATTATCAAGACGTTGCCCAACACCGACGTCCAGCTGAAGACGGTGTTAGGAGCATCCAGCACGACCAAAGACTTCAAGTCAGAATATCGTGAACTGTATTATCTCTATGCCACCGACTATCAGGACTTCACACCGACGCTCGCCTTGGTCGACTTGATTAGCGGCAATTTTGTCGACATGAAAGACCAGCTGACGTATGCGGACGGCAAAACAGTCAATCCTAACGACGTCAAGATGATGGCCCGTACCGTCAAGACGCTCAAGGGCACCGATGCCAAAATCTACCGCCTGTCGTTCATGAGAAAGAGCGTGTTTGTGGATGACATACGCTATCGACTGGCCATTTTAGTCAAGGCAGGTCACGCCAACCAGACCATCAACATGATCTGTACGGGCGACAACAACGAAGAGGCTTGCTTCGACGCACCCGTGGGAGAATTGTTCTACGACTTCCCCGGCAACGGCTGGACCAAGGGCAATGGCGACTTTGCCTGCAACACGGGCGTCTGCAACGAATCGATCATCAGCGTCGGCTCGTATATCACCAAGACCAATTGGAACAACTATCAGGGCGACGAAAACAGCTACTCCAAGTCTGTGCTGACAGGCAGCAAGCAGGTGGTTGGCGAGATTTCCGATTTCTCCGGCTATTGTGTTGACGACAACGGCAAACCACATCCCACGGTGATTGCACCGGGACAGGGACTAATCTCTGCTGCCAACAACTACAACACTGTATACTTCCAGGATGAGCCTGGCGTTGCCAGTGAAACACTGGCTGACCGTTACAAAAGGTATTTGTGCATGAACATACAGAAATTCGACCGTCCGAACTGGTATTATCTGTCGCAAGGAACGTCCATGTCGACACCCGTCGCCTCAGGCGTCGTAGCCCTGTGGATGCAGGCCAATCCCCAACTGACCACGGCTCAGATCGTAAACATCATGAAGGAGACCTGCGACAACGACGAGTGGACAACCGATGTCAATAAGCTGCCGTCGCACAACAGGGTACAGGCAGGCTTCGGCAAACTGAACTGTCTGAAAGGCCTGAAGAAGATACTGAACAGCACCGGCATCGACACCGTCGAACTCGGCGGCCAGCGTCAGGCCACTCCCGCCACCATGTACAGCGTCGACGCCCCCGTCTACAACATGATGGGCCAGCAGGTGGGCAAGAACCACAAAGGCCTCGTCATCTACAAAGGCAAGAAATACCTTAACAAATAACAGCAAGCCTGCACAAATCATAATAATGGGACCGTCCACACCGGACAGTCCCATTTATCAGTATCATTGACGGATAACGTTGGCACCTTCCTCGATGGTGACAGTGCCAGTGGCATGTCCGGCAGCACCACCAATATCACCTGTAACTGTCACGCTGGTGACACCTTTCGTGATGGTGATATTGCCACAGGAGCCGTCATTCCCATTGCCAATAGCATCCATAAGTGTCCCATAATTTTCATGTTTACCAGCTACAGCGGTGATAGTGCCACCACTCAACGTTATGTCACTCACGCTTCCACCATATCCGCTGCCTATTCCTGCACCAAAATCGCCACCTGTAGCTATAACGGTGCCCCCAGTAATGGTAATCGAACCACAGGAAGAATAATTACCGGTCATAGAATGAGCACCGCCAATACCAGCACCAGAATAACCGCCAGTAGCGGTAACCATGCCACCACTAATCAGGATGTTTCCGCAGTCATGCTGGTCTCCAGCACCGATTCCAGCACAATATGATCCTCCTGTTGCTGTAATGACACCACCTTGAATTTCGATGTTACCACAGTTTCCGTTTCCGCTAGTACCGCTGCCTATTCCACAGCCTTTTCCGTTGCTGCTGGCATCAAGAGTGCCTGTACTGCCTTGAATGACCAGTGTGCAGGCTTCAGGAACATGGATGCCTGGCTTAGCTTCATTGAATCCCTTGACCACATTCTTTGAGCCGTCAGCCAGCACAAGGATGGCATTGCCCTGACATGAGATGCCTGCCCAGTTGTATGCCTCGTCGTTTGTGCCATTGATGGTCACTCCGTCCAGCGTAACGACGGCACCATGGGCTACGGAAATCTTGTAGTTGCCGCCAAGCGTGCCCGTCAGCACGTCGCCGTCTTGAGCCATGTAGTCGGCAGTAAGTTTGGAGAGGTCAACAGGGTCGCGTGTGATTTCCTTGCCTGGGTCGGGGTCGCCCTCAGCTTTGATGGTCAGCTGATAGGTGTTATGATTTGTTCCCGCACAATACCACTTAATGGTAAACTCGCTAATCTTGTAGGTCAGCGCATATTCGCGCAGCGTCTGCAGGGCGTTTGGATCCATCAGCAGGTTCTTTGATGCTGACACTATCTGCTTGATGATGTTCTCGCTCTCTGGGGTCTGGTCTGCCAAGATGAGCTCTGGCTGATAGACGCTGGGGAACTGGTTCTTCAGGGCTTCTGTCAGTTGAGGCTTCACACCGTTATAGCCGTCCTGGGTAATCTCGGGGAAGGTCACGTCCATGTTCCATATCTGCTTAGAGCGGTTGGGCACAAGCAGTGTGAGTGTGTACGCCAGCGGTTTGTCTTTCACGCTTTTGCTCAAGATTATTTTATCGCCTGGTTCAGCATCATCCAAATCTTGTTTCTCAAGTTCATCCTCGTCGCAGGCTAACAGCGTAGACATCATTGTCTCCTGTTCGACATTTAGGGTATAGTTGCCCTCGGGATTGGCCACCGACCAGCAAGCCTGGTTGTTGATGTCCACGTCGTTAACGAGTGCATCGGGAGCCAGGGGATGTTGTCTCCAGTCGTCGCCTTCCAGCATGTTGGGACCGCAGCCGTAGGTCCATGCTACCTTCGTGCCGTCGGTATTCTTCTGGCAGGTCAGGTCGGCGTAGTTCACAGTGGTGCCCATCATAAAAGCCTTGCCTTCTGTATAGCCCCGTGTAAAAGTTGCACTCGCATTGAAGCTTGCACCCATTTTTTGAGAGAAACCTGGTGTAATGGTACCGCCGATGGTGGTAGTGGTTGCCTCAAATGAACCTACAGAGATAGTTTTGGTGCCTCCGCTATTGTCTGTCGCAGGCAAGGCATCTTCCAACCGAACGGTGCCGCTGCCCGAGAGATTCATACTGCAATTGGCTCCGCCAAACCAAGCACCATAAAGCTGGTTATAATACTTAACAGAACCATCACTATTTGAGTGCCCGAATTCACCTACCGGATCATATTTGTCCTTTTCATAAGGACCATGATAAAGGGTTTTGACAGAGTTGAAGCGGTCGTCCTGCTTGCCGCCGACTGATGCCACAATATCCTGTTCTACGAAATAATAATCTGTATTGGTGTCTATATTGTGGACACCCCATACACGGATGATTTCATTGTTTGCATTGCCACGAACCTCTCTGTTTTCCCAACAACGAGTGTAGTAATCGCTGGCCACTTGCACCAAAGCAGCAAGTTCCCTTTGATAATGAAACTCCTCGTCGGCACTCATCAGGTCGTTGATGGCATCGTTGCCGTTGGCACGGCGAGAGGCTCGGTGTTCCTGCTGGT
This sequence comes from Prevotella sp. tc2-28, assembly GCF_900107705.1. Lineage (GTDB taxonomy): Bacteria > Bacteroidota > Bacteroidia > Bacteroidales > Bacteroidaceae > Prevotella. Next base: position 185,647 of record NZ_FNRE01000003.1, on the reverse strand, counting down.
CCTCGTCGCGATGGTTCAGCCACTGGGCGGCACCGTCTGCCTGCAAGCCCATTTCGTGAATCGTATATTCCTCAGTGACGCTCTCTGTCTTGGTTGTCACATTACCGTTCTTATCTGTAATTCGGGTGATGATGTTTTTCTCGCCAATAGGGGCACAGCTATAATAACTGTTATTGGCAAAGATGACCAGTTCGGCTACGGCCTCTTTCTCGTCGGCAGCGCGCCGTTGTGCCCTTTCCTCGATGTTGGCGATACGAGCCCTAAAGCGAGCTGCCACATCCGACCTCGTTGCCGTATTGGCAATAGCTGGGCGCACAATAGTAATGCCGTTGCCCAGCATCAGTTCGTCCTCAGCCTGCGCCATTTTGTCAGCCAACTGCTCCATCATTTTCACTAGATGGGCATTGTGGGGTTTCTCAACGGCGATATAGCCGCCACGAAGGTAAATCTTAGCGGCCTCCAACCACTCGGTATACGGGCGATTCAGAATGTCCTCGCCCTTGATGAGCACCATCTTCGTCTCAGGTGTTATTTCGCTCGTCGTCTGACTCAGGCGGCGCACTAGTGCGCCACCCATCGACGCATTATCGAACGAACTCAGCACAGCGGTAGGCACGTCGGCAGTAACTTTTACCTGCAATTGATCGACCATCGGGTCGAACTCACCATTGCCCCCACCATTGTCAGCAGCGGCAATGCTGTCGTTCGTACAAGCCGTCAGAAACAACGAAAAACTGACTACCAGACCAACAAAAAAAAGTAAGTAGCGATTAGTATTCATCATCTTATATTCCTGATTAGTTATTATTACAATATCTTACCACGAGGCTTTCCGATTGCAAATATACTCATTTGTTTGGAATGATGCAAACTTTTGACATAAAAAAGGCAATAACATAGAAGTTGACCCACTATAAATATTAAATACAGCACTAAACCTTATTGAAAAGTGTAGTTTTTGACTGCCAAAAGTTGTTGAAAAGTGTAGTTTTTGACTGCCAAAAGTTATTGAAAAGTGTAAATAGCCATGCTGTACAGGAAGAAAAAAGTCCCGCCGACCAGCAAAACCCAGTCAGCGGGACCTCCTCACTCTTACCTCTTAAAAAGGTCCGTGCCCCATGCAACTGGTTGTACCCAGTGCCGTCAGGAAAGCTGTCAGTATATTAACCACGAACTGCAAAATCATCTTCCACTTCTGATTCTTCATAGATTAAATATTAAAGATTCAATTCTTGATGTTTCACATCGAGCCTGCTCACGCTCGGCAAAACCCAAGCAAGCTTGGTTCTGCTCTCGCTTAATCGCAGCCTTCAATTCTTCAATTCTTCAATTCTTCAATTCTTCAATTCTTCACTTACCCTTCGTCCACGCCGTCTACGATGCTACCGCTGTCGCCGCCGCCCTGGTTATCGTTAGGGTTAGGGTTAGGGTTAACGTTATCGTTCCCGTTCCCGTTATCGTTAGGGTTAAGGTTAGGGTTATCGTTCCCGTTCCCGTTATCGTTCCCGTCGGTAGATTCCGAACCCGTGAGGCTCTTGACCAACGCCTTGGTCTTCGAGGTGAAGGCCAAGGAGGCATCGCGGTTCATCTTCTCGATGGTCGTCTCACCAGTAGCCTGCATGATGAACTTCACGGCACCCACGGCAAACTGCTGTGCAGCGATGTTCTCACGCAGCTCTTCCTCGGTGCGCTGAGCACCACGACCGGCAGAGACCTTCGCACCCTGCTCCAGCGTCAGACCGTTGGCGTCCACCGACACCTTGAAAAGGCCGAGGTCGTCAATCTTCACCACGTAGCCCAGCAGCGCCAGTTCCTTGATGCAGTCCACCATGTCGTTCAGCACACCAGTGATGATACCCTTCGAGAAGGCCGTGTTGTGGTGGTGCATATGGTTGGCGAGTTCGCGCAAACCCATGGTTCCCTTATACTCTACGCGAGCGTAGTACTTACCCAACGTACCCTGAATGGCGTCGTTGGTGTTCTTGGTCAAATTCAATTCTAATGCCATAATTCTTAAAATTTAATTTTTAATTTTCTCGTTGTTACTTTTGGAGTATTTGAAAATACTTTTGGACTATTCGAAATTACTCATGGATTATCCGGAATTCTCCACGGCTCTTTCTTAATTCCAATTGCAAAATTACTACATTGTGCAAGTGCGTTGTCCGTTTCTGTCAGTTTCTGTCCGTTTTTGTCACTTAAATGCAGAATTTGTCAGTTAAAAAGGCAACGATTTTAGGCGGCATCAGCTTCATTCGGGGCTTCCAACCCATCTTGACGAGCTCTTTGTGGTAGGGTTTGCACCATCGGTTGAATGTCCGTACGCTGACTCCAGCCTCACGTGCCAGTTCCGATTTCAGCATTGCTTTCATTTCTCTCCTTCATTTTCAAGTATTCTTCGTAACTGACAGCACTGGCTTTCCGTTCCGCTATCTCCTGCTCCAGCCGTGCGTTGTTGTCGTCACGCTCAGCAGTCAGCTCCGGCTCCTTCTGCTGCTTGCCTTTGGCCTTTGCCAGACGAAGGGCGGCGGTCTCCTTGGATAACGTATATTCGCTTTTCGACCATGCTCGCAGTTGACTGTCGATGTCGAAGCAACGCTTTCCTTCGAAAAGCCGCTTGCCGGTCTTTTTGTCCACCTGCTTCCAATGATAGTAGAAATCCTCTACAAGCTCCTGACCGTACTGTCCCACATGCCGCAGGCACTCTTTCCGAAAACCTTCAAGAACTGCATCGCCTGTGGCGGTGTTCTGTTCTGTTTGTTTCTCGTCTTTTTCTTTCACCTCCGTCTCTCTTTCTTTATAAGAGGGGTGCAGGGGGGATTTTTCTTTGTCTCTTTTTCTTTTTCGCTCTTTTAAGAAGCCTGTGAGGCGATATGAATTCTTGAATATGCGGTACCAGAATCCCGCCTTGTTCTTCTCCGAGGAAGTCATGTAGCGGTAGATGTCCATGGCGACGTACAGGTGGTACAGCAGCAGACGGACCGACGGCTCCTTGTAGTCCGTTGTCAGCCCCCTGTCATCCAGCAGATGACCGATGCTGCGCTTCATCTCATCAATGTTCATCATCGTTCCAAAGTTCACGTATCACACTATCCAATATCTGTTTCACCTCGGTGTCCAGCTTGCCGACCGTTCTATCCAACTGCTTGTTGCGGTATAGGAATTCGAACACCACGTAAGCGCACTCCCAATAGGAAAGCCTCGTCAACAATGGCATCTGTTGCACATTCTCCAGAAGTGCGATGTAGTGTTTCAATCGTCTCAGTGCCGCCCTGCGCTCGCACTGACTTTCAAGGCCCTTCAGAGCCTTCTTCAAACGACACAAAAGTCCTTGTGTACTTGCTGTCTTCATTTCTTTCATCATGTAAAAATATTTATTTAAATCTTCTACCAATTAATGTCAAGTGGAAAAAAGCCTCATAGGGGTTATAAAGGAAAAAATATTTTTGATGGCTTTTTATTTTAAAACCAGCATGATTAGGTGCCACCCCCGGCAACCCCGTTTTCGCATTCGGCTTCCACGGGTACAGCATATTCAGATTGTTCTCACTGCCGCTCACTTCCCGCAGGTTCTCTATGCGGTTGTCATGCTTGTCGCCGTTGATGTGGTCAATCTGCTGCGTAGGCCAACAGCCCTTGCAGAGCGCCCAGACGGTATGGTGCAGAAGAACAAAAACCTGTCGCTTGTCCAAACTGCAAAGCACGCATAAGTAACCCCGTCTACCACGCTTCTTACCCCTTATCGCCCGCCCATAGCGGCTGCTGGTCAGCCTGCCAGTGGCAGCATCGTAAGTGTAATTCTTTTTCATGCGCATCAGCAGCTCCTGCATCTGCGCTTCCGTCAAATTTTTCTTGTTCACTTTTTAAATTAAATATTAAAGATTAAAAATGAAATTCTTTGCGAGCCGCTCGGCGACGAAGGAGACGCTTGTACATTCAAGAAAGCGACCAAAGGTCGAGCGCGCTTCGCTCAGATTTAGAGGTGAGAGAAATCTGTATAATCTGCGTAATCTGCGGTCTATTACTTCAATTCTTCAATCCTTCAACTCTTCAATTCTTCAATTCTTAACTTCTTCCCAATTCTCACAGTCGATGCGCAAGTCGGCTAAGTCTACTTTCGCACACCTTCGCCGGCCCTCGCTCAACAGCTGCTTGCAGATCTGCTCGCAACACCGGATAATCTCCAGTGGTGACCGCTGCTGCTCCGCAAACAACTCTTCCAGGTCACAGTCCGGCTCAACAGACGACGAATACTCATAGCGTCCCGTCGTTGCGTCGTAGTCGCGCTCCACGCACTCATGCACAGCGTCCGTAAACACGCTCGTCGTCTTCGTCAGCGTCTGCCTTACCGTTACTTCAAATTCGTTCTCCATATTCTTTAATCATCACTACTAGGTTTCTTACGTGTAAGCTCCGGAACTCCTCTTTATCAAGGTCGAAATACACGATGATGCCGTAGTCCCTCTGCCCAACGTCAGGCCTGTCCTTATACGCATAGTTGTCGAACGCCTCGCTGATGCCGTGACACAGCGTGCCACGCGCCTGTCGCAACTCCCCGTTCGTTTTCAGATACTCAAACCGCACTTCGCCTTTGCCCAACTGCTCCAGCAGATGAAAGGCCTTTGCAGCCTGCTCGAACGCATGCTTGCGCTCCAATCCCTCGTCCATTATTAGCCGGTTGGCGCATTCAAACACCCATCTATTTCCCAGCCGTCGCAATATTTCTTCGCCGCTCATATTCTAAATCATATTTTCTTAATTCTTCGCTCGAGCTCCGCTCGCTTGGCTCTGCCAAGAACTCTTCAATTCTTCAATTCTTCAATTCTTAACTCTTATTTCTCACCTCTGAGAAAATTCACTCCGAATTTTCTCATCGTTTCGTAAATCTCATGCGCCGTGAGCACCGTACCCGTTTCCATCTGCGCCATAGCACAGCCCAGGCGAACGTAATCCGCTGTCGTGCTGAGCCACGTCGTCTCCGACTTGTACACCCGCTCCCGACAATATTTGATATACGCCTGCGTGTTGTTCTCACTGGGCGGTGCAAAGCGCGTGATGATGGCACGTACCGTGGCACAGCGGTGCTTCTGCCGATACGTGCGCATCAGTACGATCCATGCCCGTATGCCATACTCACGCGACTCAAACTCCACGAAGCCCTTGTTGGCTCCCGTCTCACCCTTCCAAGCCTTAGGGCCCTTCCGGATATTAAAAATATTATTCTTTGCAATCATAACTTTTTTTTTAGTGGTGAGTGGTTAGAGGTTAGAGTTAAGAGAAATCTGTATAATCTGCGTAATCTGCGGTTCATTTCTTAACTCTCTTCAAATATTGAAGTCTTCAAGTCCTCCTGCGTCGCGAACACCTCGCTCTCATACTTGTTCAGTGAATCCTTCTGAAAGCCATACATGATACTCATAGAATCCTTGTACACGAAGAAAGTAATGTTCTTCACCTCGTCACATTTCGCCTTACCATTGTTCAGAAAGAAAACCTTCTGACCAATCTGATACTTGTTGTTTACTTCCATAACTTTTTCTTTTTTGTTCTTACTTGTTATTACTTGTTGAAAGCGCTTTCTGGGTGCGAAAGTAAAAACAAAAAAAAAGCCCCAGCAGTGCTGGAGCGATTTGGTAATGATTTGGTAATGATTTGGTAATTGCTGCTAAATCTTTACCTTTGGAAGTACGGCTTTTCCCAACTCAGTAAGCAATGCAAAAACAACTTCTCTGCATTGGATAAAATACTCTTTCTCAGAGTTGCTTGGCTTTATTTTATCCATATATCGTGGATTCTCATTCATAAAAGACATAGAAGCAATTCTCCGGAAATTGTTCTGATCACATGGGTACTCCAATTCACTTAAAGACAGGTCTTTTACTTTTTCACAAAAGTCCGTTACATTTGACGGATAGTTACAGTACCACCGCAAACACCAATAGACGCCAGCCCATTTCTGCTTTGAATTAAGGATTTTCCCCGTACCATTAATCGCTATAATAGCCTGTGCTACCTGTTCGTCAGAATAGCCACCCTGTTCCGTAGAACCACCTATATTCACGGGTCCGTTAAAAGTAATCTCTTTTGCAATGAAGTTCCCGGGACTATTTACATTGATAGTAAATCCGTCATTATTTTCTGCCATAACTTATATCTTTATTTCCTTACCAACGATATTTCCTGGACTATTCACGTTTATTGACTTGATTTCCCCTGTATATTTGTTCAAGATATTCAAAGTAAGATATACATTTCCTTCGCATAAATCCTGAACATTAATATATAGGTTGTTCACATGGACAAAACGCCGTTTACGATTCATCTTTCGGATTAATTTTCTTGCGCTTTTTTTGATTTTCGGGTCACCTATTTTCTTAGTGACCCAACGTTGACTGCCAGGCAGTTCTTCAGTAATTTTTTTCATTTTGTGGTTTTGTTGTTATTGTTTACAAATTTTCCCACAAAAGTAATATAGGGGGTGTTGCAAAAAACGCCTACACCTCTCCACTTTCTTCATTTTCTTTGTAAAGTTTAACACTTTCGGCATGTTTCGTCCATATTTTAGCCACTACAGACTCCGGTTCCAACACCTTCAGCCTGTCTCCACGCTCCATCAGTTTCCCAATAAAATCCCACGAAGGGCGCAGCTTGAATCTGAAGTCAGCCCAGTCTTCACCCTGCTTCACTTCTCGCTGGCTTCCATGAAGAGGCAAGTCGCGCAGATAGTTCACCTCCGTTCCAAAAGCCCTGATAAGGATATCCTCCACTTCCAAAGTCTCGTCTTTCATCACTCCGTAACAGTCTTTCAGATAATCCGTCACCGTCAGCGAACTGTCCATCAGAAATTCCAAGCCTGTATTCCGCACCCGTTTCATCCTGTCAAGAGCCAAGGTAATCACTGGTCTTGAATCAGAAGGTCCTATCAGATACCACCGCTGATGATACAACTTCAGGAAATAAGGCTGAACCGAATAGTGGCTCACCCTGTCCCTTCCGTATGCCTGATAACTGATGTGCAGTATCTGGTTTTTTTTCATGACTTGGACGATGTCTTTCAAGAATCTTTCCGACGACGGAATATTCTCAACGCCAATTCTGTCCTTGATGTCCGTACATTCACCGATAGCATAGTTTACAGCCAATGTGGATAACATCCAGTTCTCAATACTATCCTTCCTGAATATCTCTGGATTCTTGATATAATAGCCGTGTTTGTTGTTGTATTCTATAGTGACATGGAAAATCTCTTCTATTTCGTTCCTATATCTGAAAAACTTGCTACGATCCAGTCCAACTCCCTCATTTACCTTATCCTTTATCCATAGGACATTAATATCACTAAGCGTCATAGGTCCGTTGTCGCGTATGGTTGTTATCAGCCATACGTAAGCCTTATACATTAGGTTCTGTCTCATCTTTCTGTTTGTTTGTTGGAAATAAAAAAGACGTGAACTCCCAATGATATGACAATCCCCTTCGGCCTGCAACAGCCTCCACGTTGTCGAATACCACCACAGCCCACGTCTCTATGATCGTGAGCAAGCGGCCTTCGTCTTCGTGGATTTCGTTTTGAAGTTGCAGTTCGAAGGGGAAATCCGAAAAACCTCTGGCTCTTATTTCCGCAATTTTAATTATTGTTTGTGCAAAGGTAAGAAAAAATTCCGACTAAGCACTATGTTTTACTTTTTTTATTTATCACTGACTGACCAGTCTCTTTCAACAGCAAAAGTAGCTTTGGGAACATTTTGGGAACAACAAACCCACTGATAATCAATATCACTATTGAAAATCAGTGGGTTTATATATTACGTTGTCAATCTTGATAAGATGTTTCAATCAACAATTTTTATTAGCGACCATGCTTCATAATAAACAAATACGCATAAGCTCCGAATAATAACAATAATGAACCGGCGCCACTGACAAGAGCCCACACAACAAAGGCAATTAATCCTATAGTGAGAATACCTTGCAGAATTGCTTTCATCTATACTAATTTAATATAGGTCTTTAACGTCTATGACATTACCACTGAAATCCAAATGGAATAGTTGATTTGTTACGACATTACCTCCAAAACCATTCTTTGCCTTGTATTTGTGTCGAACATAGAATCCATCTTCTTTTCGTTTGACTTCGCTCCATTCTATGCTTTCGTAACTGTCTGGGTCTCGAAGAGTTCGCTCTAAATAATCTTCAACCTGCTTAACACCACCATTCCACTTGTTATTTTTAACCTCAGCTGTTGGAATCGTTGTTGGAGATGAGTAAGAAGATGTTTCCCTTTCTTCATCCTCTACTGAAGCCCAAACTGGTTGGTTCATGCATTGAATCATCAAAGGGGAACTACTCTCAGTCGGACATAACAGTTCAAGAATTAGATTTTCTTTTACCCAAACATGCGTGTTGAATGAATAATGAATTTCGGACGAACACACATAGTCTGACTTGTCCTTCAATTTTTCTTTATAATATGAACGAATATTGTCTATATCGTTGGAAGTAAGTTTTACAAGTTTGCTTTTGTAAACCTTTCCCTTAATCCATATTTCATAGTAGCATAATTTCCCTTCATTAAATCTAACTTTATAGATTTCGCCAGCATACGTGTTATTGCCAAATTTCCATTCGTAATATGTCTCATAGCCATATTCTTTCGGATTTAAATGGTTGAGCGCTTCATTCCATTCGTCTTTGTTCATATCAAATCGGAATCCTTCAGGAGTATTCAATTCCGTTATAGTAGCATTAGATGCATTACTTCGAATATCCCAATATTTGTCAAAATCTGATTTACATGCTGACATTAACAAAATTGTCAAAAAAAGACAAATGTATCTTATGTTCTTTTCCATAACATATTATTTTATTACATTAGTAAGCTTGTTGTTAACTTTAAGTACCTATTTCCTTTTTGGTGGAATTGTAGGCTCTGGTTGTACTTTTACCTTTGGTAATTCTCTTTGATTCTTATTATCTGCCATAACTATTTTTTAGGTTTGGGTTTTGGATCTTCCGTCATATTAAGCTCTTCTGCTTTTTTATTATTAGATGAGCAAGCAAATAAAAATGGTAATACCATAATAATCATCATGCTCCAAATCTTCAGTTGTTTCATAGCGTTATTATTGTTTAGTTTAATAATATTTTTCATCAGTCATCAGTTGACAAACCTGTCCCTATGATTTTTTGTATTATTTTTGATTTATATTTTTTCTCTTACTCACCCTTCTGGTTCTTTTCTTATTATCAGCCAACTTAGCCAAACGTACACTCTCACGAAGAAGAATCATTGCAATTTCTTCATCTGACATATTAGGACGGATACCAAGATACGCATAAGCTGCAAATACAGCCTTATCATTAGCGTCATGAGCGTCAGTTAAATCCGGAGGCGTAAGTCCTCGCTCATATTCGTACAATTGTTTAAGGCTGCTATTAGGATGATTATTTCGTGCTGTAATTATACCTTGAGCAGACTTTACTATTTTTTCTTTTATTGATTCCTGTACATTATCGGGCCATGGGAAATTATTATAAACTATTTCAATAGAATAATCTAGTCTATCTTCTAATCGACCACAAACCAACCTTACCCATGCCATATGTACTCTAGATGACAATATTCCAAAATGGAATGGCGTAACATTAGTCATTAGCCGAACCTTATTACTACACATAATATCAGGAGTCATGTAACCAAAGGGGATGTATTTACGCCGTTCAGATGAAACCTCTGGTATAATTAGGTAGTCTGATTCAGGCATGTTTTCAACATGGAAACGTGTTGGTTTTGAGGCGAGCAACCTCGTTTGTTCGCTATCGCTTTCAAGTCTTTTTTTTACCACAGCTTCAACCCTCTTCTTGCAATGAGGCATTCTATCAATTTCATCAGGTTCACAATCACCTAACCACAAACAATAACGAGGAATTCCAGATAAGAATTCATCTGCCCCATACCATTTATGAAAATAGGAAGCACTAAGTGGCTCAATGGCGATAAAAGCATCCTTTTGTTCCTTTGTAAACAAATAATTACCTCCATCTATTGGTTTATTGCCAATCCCAATAATTGGCACATCACATACAGGTTTCTTTCTATTAACATTTAAAAATAGCGAATCACCCGATATCAAATAATTATTTATACGTTGGCACAATTTCGGTGATTCATTTTCCTTAAATATCACACAAGTTTGAGTGTTTGCACGCCTTGAACAATAGAATCCAATTATCACACATGAAACTTGTGCTTTTTTCTTTGCTTCGTTAAACCATTTAAATGTTCTCCAAGCGAATGATATGTTTACACCATAATACTGCATTAAGGGTTTCCATAGATTTACAGCGTGTTCACCTTGCACAATACTATTTGTTGACACCAGAGCAGCCTGGATTAAAGGAAATCCTTGCATATATTGAGCCGCCTTTGCATACCATGCGCATACGAAGTCAAGGTCTCCGACATGATTCCAAACAGGGTGTCCATTCTTGTCCAATTCGCTCATGACAGCTTTCATCGCAAGTTTCTTCTGCTCTTTCTCTTCTGGTGTATCATTTCCTCCTCGAGCTCCTTTAAATGGAGGATTCCCTATAATAAAAATTGGAGTTGACCTCTTTCGTTTTAAAACTTCATTCCAATCTGTATAAAGTGCATCTGCACATTGGATATTGTTATTTTTCTCCAAAGGAAGTATATCCGGATTGCAATTTAATTTCATTTTTGTTTCTTTCAACAATTGGCAATCAGCTATCCACAAAGATGCACGGGCAACCGATGCTGCGAAATGGTCAATCTCAATCCCAAAAAATTGTCCCATTCTTACATAACATGGGTTCTCATTACCAAACCTCAGGCCATGCCTGAATTTTAATTCTGATTCTATCGCCTGAAGTTCCAGCTGATGCAGAGCTTTATAAGTTTCTGTGAGGAAGTTACCACTTCCACATGCTGGGTCAAGAAAACGAAGGCCTGAAAGTTTCTTGCGATAGTTCTCGAGTGCTGAATACTTTACATCTTTATCTCCTTCTGTTTCAATAGGATATTTTATTATTTCATTCAACTCTGTTGTTAAATCTTCTAAGAATAATGGATTTATTGCACGCCTGATGTTCTCAGGGGTTGTGTAATGCATACCACCAGAATCACGTACTTTCATATCAACAGTACTCTCAAAAATGCAGCCAAAGTTTGTCGGTGAAATTTCTTCCCAACTAAAAATTTCCCCATTATCCATCTTCAAATTATCAGCATTTAGAAGTATGTTTCGTGCTGCTTCGTTTATTTCTGGTGTCTTGTAATCTACCTTTTTATCAAATAAACCGCCATTTACCCACGGAAAGTTTCGGATTGTTTTCCCTACAAATGCAGATAAATTTTTTCTTTCTTTGTCATTACTATCTAGCCAAACAAATAATGCATCAAATCTATCACTCATTTCATCAGCAGGCGTCTTTTCTATGAAAAGGCTAAATTGTTCATCTCCAAACAAACCTGCATCTTCAGCATATAAACAGAAAACAGCACGTACACAAAACATATTGAGCCATTGTAATTCTTGCTTAGTCCATTTTTGCTTGCTATCAAAGATAGCGTTGTACAGGTTTTGAATATATTCACTTGCTCTACTGGCTACTTTCTCTTCTCGGTTAGGGTCGACATAGCCTTCGGGTTTATACGGCTCAACAAGAAATCTGAGCTCTTTCCATCTTTTTGGCAGCTCTTCTAATTTAATAGTTTTAATCTCCGCATTTTTATTATATGAGTCCCATATCTTAAACTCAGAAAAGTTGCATGCAATAGCATAACGCCCAGATTTATCTTTGTCCATTTTCTCATGGTAGAACTGCACTTGCTCAATGGGAGAACCTCCTTTAGTTTTTTCTTCCTTCTCAAGATCAACTCCACGGTTTTTTTGCTCAATAACAACCTTTGATGTTTTTAAAAGGATATCCATCCTTTTTGTCGATTTTGCTACTTTGACTTTTTGTTGAGGCAGTATTTCTTTTCTTGCTTTGGGCACACCAAATACGTCTTCAAGCAAGTCCTCCCAAAATTCTTGGTAGTCCTCTATTTCATGTCCACGGTTCATCCAATTTTTTACAAATTGCCGTGCTGCTTCTTTTCTGTCTGATACTTTTTGGATATCCATAAGTCTCTACTTTTTGTACTCAATTGTACTTTATACTTCACAAGTTTCTATTCAACAGTCCCAGTACCGTTTCTGGTGTTGCTGTCAGTTTCGTGACAGCACACAGCCCATTACCCATGTCTTTCACACTTGCGCCAAGCAGATAGACTGTATCATCGATAATAAGGAAACGATCATGGTTCTTGTGTGGCAACTGCACGAACTTCACTTCCTCATATTGCGTATTGTGCTTCTCCAAATCGGTCAGGAAGTCCTTTGTAAAGCGTGAGTGTATAGTGGCCGAAACACCCTTTCCGCGTTTTATCAACAATGAAAGCACGCGATCATCAACAAAGTTGTCAATCAACTCAATCCTTTGCTGAGCACTTCTCACCAACTCTGACATATATGACCATGCATCCCATACGCAACCCGTCTTAAAAATCTGCTCTGGCAAGAGTTTAGACGAATCATCGTTCATCTTTGTGAGGATATGCTCTATCTTCTCGTCAGTTTCCAACTGATGCTGTTCTATATGAAGGACCTTTTGAAACATTAAAGCATTGTTCTCCATGATTTGATGGGCAGCAGTAAACACTCGCATGATACGGATATTCATTTCTATGGCCGTATCAGAGCCCAGCACGCTACTCAGCATGCCTATACCTTCGCGCGTGAAAGCATAAGGGAGTTTTCTTGTTCCTCCCCAACTTGATGTCGCAATTTGCGACTTCAAGATTCCATTCGATTGATTATCAGATTGTTTTGCGGTCGCAATTTGCGACTTCAAGATGTTCCACTCCTCTTTGGTAAGCTGGAACATAAAATCATCTGGGAAACGCTTTATATTACGTTTTACCTGCTCATTAAGACGTTTGTTCTGAACCCCATAGAGCATGGCCAAGTCGAAGTCAACCATTACCTTTTGGCCACGAATGGTGCGGATAAAACTTTCGATATTTATGTTTCTGCGGTCGAAATTTTCGACCGCATCTACGGACTGGCCACAATTTGTGACTGGTTCTGGACTCTCTATTGATTTCTTCTTTGCCATTTTTTTAGTTATTGCTAGCTCACAGCCTTATAAGCCCTATGTCCTGCGTGCTTCATAAGCGTGGGTTAGTAAAATATTTCCATGCAAAGTTATAAATTTTTCTCTACATCTACAAGAATTCCCCCATTTTTTACTCGTTTTGAGAAAAAATAGGGGAGAGCTGAAAAAAACAGAGGTTAACAGCCTATGACTTGTGGTTATAGTACCTGATGAGCAGGGCTACGCCAGCAAAAGTCACGACGAATTCGAGGGTTACGATGAATATGTACTGCATAACGGTAATGTTTTATAAGTTAGGTGAAATGGCACAGATCCAATTCTCTAAAGTGTCAGAGCGACCAGAGGTCGGGTGATTGAGATTGTGCGTCGGAGCATCTGCATAGAGATAGTTGCCAACGATATGCGCTCCGTTCTTCCTAAGCTCACTACAGAAAGCTTCGGCGTAGATGCTATTGTCGTGTCTATTGCCGAGTGCTACCATCACAGCGAGGTTCTTGCCACTCAGACTGGCGCCACGGAATAGTTGACTGGCATACTGCCAGTGGGGTGACAGATTTCCACCATCCTGAAACTCGATGGCAAGGACGAGACTCTGGCTGTTCTCGATCTGCCTGACGTTCATACTTTGGACGCTGACGGTCTCAGCACCCAACTTGTCGGCTATCTCTTCAGCGATAGCCTGACAGCTGTCGTACACGACGACGATTGATTCATGTTTCATAATCCCACAAAAATGTTTATTGTACCTCACGCCCTTACATCGAGGGTCGTTTGGCGTATTACCGAAAAAGGCTGGTCTTCAGACTTTCCTCCACTCCCAAGCGCCTTCTCGGGCAAATGCCCAATGGCGAAAACACGATTAAGCAAAACTTAATGGCGTTAATGCTTAGGAGCCATAATGGAGTTCACTGCTGCGGGACAGTCGGAGATTTTCACTCCAGTTCCCAATTAAGCACAGCTAAGTGCACCTTTACGGGCGACTCTTTTCAGAATCACAATGCAAAGTTATAAATTTTTCTCTACATCTACAAGAATTCCCCCATTTTTTACTCGTTTTTAGAAAAAATAGGGGAGAGCTATGTGACACAATAGGGTCCATAAAGGACACGGCGGGACCCTCTGTGTCTAAGAAAAGCAAGTTTGACACAGCTTTTGAAGGAGAATCCGTTGAAAATTTGTACCTTTGCAGACAGATAAATCGGGAATTATCACAAAGCAAACAATACAAGAATTATGAGAAGATTATTTTTAACTATTTCACTGGCTACCATCTCATTGGGAATGATGGCACAAGACATTACTGTTATGCACACAGATAGCGCTGTTACTGTTCCTGCTGACAGAACTAATCCGGAGTTCAAAGGTGGGCAAAAGGCGCTCGCAAATTTTCTTTCTAAGAATCTGAGATACCCTGATGCCGCAGCTGATTATGGCGTGGAGGGAAGTGTTGTAATGACATTTGTCGTTGGTGTGGACGGCTCTTTGTCTAACATCTCAGCCCACGATTGCAAAATTGAGCGTTTCAACACGACCAAGTTCTCACAGGAAGCCGAAAGCCGTCAAAAGGAATTGAAAAAACAGTTTGCCCTATTGTTTGCAAAAGAGGGTGCCCGCGTCATTCGCAAGATGCCGAAATGGACTCCAGGAACACTCAACGGAAAAGCTGTGCGCGTAAAATTCGACCTGCGCATTAGTTTTATTGACCCAAATAAGTGAACACCAGAAAATCCTCGTACCCTTGCTTCTAATTAACGAAACTGTTAAATCGGAATTTACGCCTCAGTTATGAAAAGATATATAGTATTACTCACAGCCCTTGTCATTAGTCATTTTGCAATGGCTCAGGATTTCAAGCCGATGGAGCATAATGGGCTGCTCTATCAAGAATTGGTTTTCTGTAATGACGTAAAGGGCAAGATTCCTTTGGTCATCTACCTTCATGGCAGACATGCCAGTGGAAACGACAATCAGAAGCAACTGTCTCAGGCTGGTGTCCAAGAGATAGACAAATACCTACGGAAGAACGCTATTCCAGCCTACTTTCTTGTTCCACAATGTCCAGAGGACTATGAGTGGGACGGACGGAACGGCAATTCTGGCTACACAGACAAAGTGGTGGATTTGATAACCTTTTATCTGAAGACAAAAGATATTGATATGAACAGGATTTATATATGCGGCGCATCTATGGGTGCATGTGGCACATGGAAAATCTTGAAGGATAATCCCAAACTATTTGCAGCTGCTTTAATCGCTTCAGGTCAGGCCCAACATGAAAAGCCTTCTGACTATACGGACACCCTTTTATATGTGACTGTAGGCTCGGAAGAAAGGAGTTATAATGCCCTGAAATGGTTAACTACAGAAATCCGCAAAGCAGGAGGAAACGTAAAGTTTGACGTTCTGTTTGGGCAGAAACATCGCAATGCGTGTGACAATGCTTTTTCGACAAAAAGAATAAAGTGGCTGTTTTCACAAGTGAGAGATTAGGTAAATTCCAATTTACCGAACAGAATAAGCGAGGCCACTTGGCTTCGCTTATTGAGTATTTTATGTAGAGGTTTCCTGCGCGCGGGGACAGAGACCCTCTGTGTCGCGATAAGATTTATTGGTTCCAGGACAAGATTTATAGGTTTTCAGACAAGAATTATAACAAATCTCAAAAATCTTTGGCTTTCCTCCACGCTTAATAGAAAATTTGCACTACCTTTGTAACCCCAAACGTATAGAAGTGATATGGAAAAAGATTCGGTATTGATATTAAGCGGTGGCGTGGATTCCGTCACGCTGTTGTATGATGAGCAGGAGCGCATAGCACTGGCCATCTCGTTTGACTATGGTTCGAAGCATAATGCTCGGGAGATTCCGTTTGCGCGGTTGCATTGCGAGCGGTTGGGCATCAGGCATATCACGATACCCTTGGACTTTATGACAAAGTACTTTGTCAGTTCGTTGCTGGAGGGTGGGGAAGAGATTCCCGAGGGACATTATGCCGACGAGAACATGAAGTCGACGGTGGTGCCTTTCCGCAATGGTATCATGCTCTCGATTGCCGTGGGTATTGCGGAGTCGAACGGGTTGAAATACGTGATGATGGCTAATCACGGAGGCGACCACACGATTTATCCGGACTGTACGCCGGCGTTTGTCAAGGCGTTCGACGAGGCCGCCGCAGCAGGCACCTTCGTGAACGTCCGTCTGCGCTCGCCCTATACCAATATCACCAAGGCTGACATTGCAGCCAGAGGCAAGGCGCTGGGCATTAACTATGCGGAGACGTGGTCGTGTTACAAAGGAGGTGCCAAGCACTGTGGAAAGTGTGGCACCTGTGTGGAGCGTCGTGAGGCTTTTGCATTGGCAGGCATCGACGACACGACGGAATATGAGGACTGATACGACGGGGGATGACTACACCAGCGTGTGCTGGTCGAAGTATTCCATCACGTCGTCCTTGTAAGAGTCGGAGATGGGCAGGAACTCGGAGCCGAACACGATGCGGAAACGGTCTATCTGCTCTACGCGCGACATGTGGACGATGTAGCTGCGGTGTGTGCGCAGGAATTCCGGACGCGGAAGGTATTCCTCCAGTTTCTTCATGCTCATGAGTGACATCAGCTTCTGTCCGTCTTGCAGATAGATGCGCACATAGTCCTTGAGACCTTCGATGTAGAGAATGTCGTCGAGGGAAACCCTTACCAGTTTGTATTCGCTTTTGACGAAGATGAAGCGGTCGTGCTCGCACGCCTGTTGCCGCTGTGCGGTGTTGAAGGTGTCGAGTGCCTTGTTGGCGGCTCGCAGGAAGTCGTCGTAGGAAATCGGCTTTAGCAGGTAGTCGAGTGCGGACACCTTATAGCCTTCGATGGCGTATTGCTGGAAGGCTGTGGTGAAGATGACCTTGGTCTCCTTGGGCAGAATCTTGGCAAACTCGGTACCTGAGAGTTCGGGCATCTGGATATCGAGGAACAGCAGTTGTACGGGGTGTTCGCGGAGTTCCCGCATGGCCTCGATAGCTGAGCCGTAGGTGCCAGTGAGATGGAGGAAGGGTGTCTTCTCGGCATAGCTCTTGAGCAGTCCGGCAGCCAGCGGCTCGTCGTCGATAATTGCGCAGTTGATGGTCATGATTGTATTGTGATTTTAGAGTGATATACTTTTCCGTCGTCGCTGAGGTTGCGTTCCCATTGGTAGCGTCCGGGATAGGCCAGTTCCAGGCGGCGCTCCACCTGTTGCAGTCCCACGCCGTGTCCGCTGTGGTCCTGTGCGGTCTTGGGGTGGTTGGTGTTCTCAATGTCGCAGGTGATGCGGTGCTCGTCGGCCTCGATGCGGATGTGGATATATGAGGGCTCCGTGGGACTGATGCCGTGCTTGAAGGCATTCTCCACCAGCGAGATGAACAGCATCGGAGCCACCTCCGTCTGTGGGTTGGGAATGGAGAACTGTGCCGTGATGTCTACCGACTCTGGAATGCGGATGCGCATCAGTTTGACATAGTCTTCAATGAATGCCACCTCATCTTTCAGCGCCACCATGGGCTGCTGGTAGTCGTAGAGGATATGGCGCAGCATCCGTGACAGTTCCTGGATGACCTCCTGAGCTTTTGCCGTGTCGAAAGCCGTCAGCGCGTAGATGTTATTTAGCGTGTTCAGCAGGAAGTGCGGGTTGATTTGCGAGCGCAGGTTGCTCAGCTCAGCCTGTGCCCTTGCCGTCTCAGCATCCCGTCGTGCCGCTTCCGCCTTCTGCCATCGCATGGCGAGGGCGAGCGCCGTAGCAATGGCGGCAGCAATGGTGAGGTTGAAGACGTCGCGAAGGATGAACAGCAGCGTGTCGATGACCGAAGGCTCATAGCGATGCATGCGGGCGCCCGTGTCGAACAGACTGTGGGTGAACGCCATCCAGTAGTGCATGACGACTCCCAGTGCCACGACCATGACGATGTTACTCAACCAATAGTAGCGATGTCTGCCCGTAGCGAAATAGCGCGGTGTGAGCCACAGGTAGTCTGCATAGAAGACAACCATCATCAAGACGGTACTCATGCATATCATGAGGTAGTGGGTCACGTTGATGCTGCCCCCGCGACTGAGGAAGGTCAGGGGCAACAGGAACAGGACCGCCCAAACGGCGGCGTGTATCAGTAGCTCGATGCGCTTATTCATGACGGATAGCTTCTATTGGGTCCATATTGGCAGCCTTTTGGGCAGGAATGTAGCCGAAGAGCATGCCGATGAACACACAGACGAGGAACGAGACATAGATGCTCCATGCGGGTACGCTGCTCGGCATGCCGAAAGACGAGAGGAAGGTGCTGACACCAACGCCCACCATGACGCCCAGCAGTCCGCCAGTGACACTGATGAGCACCGACTCGATGAGGAACTGCAGCGAGATGACAGGACCTGTGGCACCTACAGCCATGCGCAGTCCGATCTCCTTGGTGCGCTCCGTCACCGATACCAGCATAATGTTCATGATGCCGATGCCTGCCACGAGCAGCGAGAAGGCAGCAGCCACAACGAGGATGATGGTCACCGTGTCCATAGTCGACGACATCGTCTCCATCATCTCTGCCTGTGAGCGGATGGTGAAGTCGTCTACGGCCTCGCCTTTCAACTTGTGGTTGTCACGCAACATCTGCGTCAGTTCCTCAATGGCGGCATCCGACAGTTCCTCGGTGATAGCCGAGCAGACGATACTTGAGAACCACGTCTGGGCAGCAATGCGCTTCATAACGGTGGTGTAGGGAGCAATGATGACATTGTCCTGGTCCATGCCCCACGAGTTGTAGCCCTTTGCCTTGAGCACGCCGATGACGCGGATGGGGATGCTCTTGAATCGGATGGTCTTACCCACAGGGTCAGCATCCTCGCCGAAGAGTTCCTTGGCTACCGTCTTTCCGATGACGCACACCTTGGCGGCTTTCTTGATGTCTTCGTCGGTGAAGCACTCGCCGTCTTCTATCGTCCACTGCTTGATGTCCAGGTAGTCCGTAGACTCGCCGTACATCGAACTGGTGGTATTGTTGTTGCCGTAGATGGCTTGTCCGCTGGAGGTCACCTCAGGCGATACCTTCGTGACGAATTTCTTTTCGCGGAGGATGCGCTCGTAGTCAGCCATCTTCAGCGTCTGCATGGCCGACGGGTCCTGACGCACACCGCCTCGCATGTCAGCTCCCGGACGGATGGTCAGCAGGTTGGTGCCCATGGTAGACAGTTCCTTGCGGATGCTCTCCTTCGAGCCTTGACCGATTGCCATCATGATAATGACCGCAGCCACACCGATGATGATACCGAGCATCGACAGGAACGAGCGCATCTTGTTGTTGGCAACAGCCTTGATGCTTACTTTAAATAGGTTTGTAATATTCATAAAGACTCTCCCCCGTCCCCTCCCTGTGAGGGAGGGGCGTAATTACTTTGGGGGCTCCTTTTTATTGATTATTCATTAATTATATTATCTCTTTAATATCAACTCTCTTACCATCTACTCCCCTCCCTCACAGGGAGGGGGTGGGGGAGGGTCTTTCCTAATCATCTACTGGGGCGGGTAGCTTGGCCAGCGCTTCAGCTGCCGACTTGATGTTGGTGTTGATGGTGTCCTCGCGAATCTTTCCGTCGCGCAAGTTGATGTTGCGACTGCTGTATTCAGCAATCTCGGGGTTGTGCGTCACGAAGATGATGGTGTGGCCTTGGTGGTATAGTTCCTGGAATAGTACCAGCATCTCGAACGAGGTGCGCGTGTCGAGGTTACCCGTTGCCTCGTCGGCCAACAGCACGGCAGGGTCGTTGACCAGTGCACGGGCTATAGCCACACGCTGCATCTGACCACCGGACATCTGGTTGGACTTGTGCTGCAGACGGTCACCCAGTCCTACGGCTTGCAGTGCCTTGATAGCCTTTTGCCGGCGCTCGGCAGCCGACACCTCCGAGTTGTACATCAGAGGCAGTTCCACATTCTCCACCGCTGTTGTCTTAGCCAGCAGGTTGTAGTTCTGGAAGACGAAGCCAATCTTGCGGTTGCGCAGACGGGCACGCTGCGTCTTCGACATGGAACGCACGGAGATGCCGTCGAGGAAATACTCACCCGAGGTAGGCGTGTCCAAACAACCCAACTGGTTGAGCAGTGTCGACTTGCCCGATCCGGAGGTGCCCTGAATGGTGACGAACTCACCTTCGTATATCTTGAACGACACACCGCGCAGCGCCTTCACCGTTTCAGAACCGACCTGGAAGTATCGCTTGACGTCCTGCAGTTCTATCACTACTTTTCTGTCATCCATGAGTCTTATTTCTTTTGTTGGTTGTTCTGTCGGTTGTTTCGCGGACGCGGCATGAAGGGATTGCTGGCCTGGTTCTGCTGAGGAGCCTCGCCACCGCTGATGTTGAAGTCGACGAGAATCTCAGTGCCCTCTTTGACACCGCTCACAATTTCCGTCATCATGCCATTGCTGACACCAGTCTCCACGCGGTGAGCCTTGAAGGTGTTGCCCTCCAGGGTCCATACCTTGGCGGGAGCTTCCACGTCGGCAATCTGCTGATCACCCTTCAAGAGCGCCTCGTTGGGGGTGAAGCGCAGCGCTTTCGAGGGAAGTGCCAAGATGTTGTCCTTCTCCATGGTGAAGATGGTGACGTTGGCGGTCAGACCGGGCTTCAGTTTCAAGTCGTTGTTGGGTGCAGAGATGACAACCTCGTAGGTCACCACATTGCTCGACGTGGTCGCTTGCTGACGAACCTGTGTCACCGAGCCTTCGAATTTGTCGTCGGGGAAAGCGTCAACGGTGAACGAAACGCGCTGGCCTTCCTTCACACCACCGATGTCGGCCTCGTCAATATCGGCAATCACACGCATATTGGTCAGGTCCTGGGCGATGGTGAACAGTTCCGGGGTGTTGAAAGAGGCAGCAACCGTCTGTCCTTCCTCTACTGATTTCGACAGGACAACACCGTCAATAGGACTGGTAATGGTAGCATAGCCAAGATTGGTCTCCGCCTTGCGCACGCTCTCCTGAGAGGATGCTACCGACTGGCGGGCTTTCTCGTAGTTCAACCGGTTGCTCTCGAACTCGTCGGCGCTGACCAGTCCTTTCTCGTACAGCGTCTTGTATCTGTTGTAGTTGGCGCGCTGATAGTTCAGCGTGCTCTGTGCCGACGACAGGTCGGCGCGCGAGCGGTTCAGTTCGCTGATGAGGTTGGTCTTGTCCAGTTCGGCGATGACCTGTCCTTTCTTGACGACGGAGTTGTAGTCAACGTACAGGTGTGCCACGATACCGCTGACCTGTGTGCCGACGGTGACGGAAGTCACGGGTTCGATAGTTCCTGTAGCGGTAATACTGGTGTGGATGCTCTGACGCTCCACCTTGGCTGTTTCAAACTCCACTTTCTCTTCTTTCTTGCCTCCTGAATGTAACCAGGCAACGAGGACTACGATGGCTAAGGCACCGACGCCCATCCAAATTTTCTTGTTCTTCATATCTTATATTGTCATAGTTTCACCTTGATAGAATCTGAGCAGTTGCTGGTTGAGAATGGTGAGATACTTCGACTGCAACTTGTTCTGCTGAGCCTTCAGCAGCGAGGTCTTGCCGGTCATCAGCTCTACGTTGTTCTTCAGTCCCAGGTTGAACTGTTCCTGCAGCAGGTCGTAGCTCTGCTGTTCGCTCTCTACGGTCGCGCTGGCAGCACGGAACTTCTGCTGGTTGGTCTGGGCGTCGAGCCAGAAGCCCTCAATGGTGGCGTAGAGCTTCTTCTGCTTGTCCTGCTGGTCCAGCAGCGCCAGTTCGCGTTGAATGTTCGCTTTGTTGACAGCCGTCTTGGCCTTTCGCTGGTCGAAAATGGGAATGCTTACGCCAATACCTGCTGAGGCGTCGAAGTTGGTCTGTACCTGCTGACCCCATTCCTTTGAGTTGTTCGATGATGTGCTGGTACCAAACCCTCCTGTCAAACTAATGGTTGGCAGATGACCAGCCTTGGCTATCTTCAGCTGTACCTCGCTGGCTTTCAATGCCAGTTCGGTGTTCTTGATCTCTGGGCGTAGCAACAGCGCCTGCTCATAGACATCAGTCATTGCGGGAATAGTGGTTAGCGCCTGCTGGTCGTTGGCTGCCGTGACATCAATGTCGAAACTTTGGTCGCCTGTAATCTCCAACTGCTGCTTCAGTTGAAGCTTGTAGTTGGCAAGGGTGCTCTCTGCCTGCACAAGGTCGTATTCTGCAGTGGCACGCTGGGCAGACAACTGTGCCAGGTCGGCTTTCGACATCTTGCCGACCTCAACCAACTCGCGCCCGCGTTCCTCGTTCCTCTGACTGGTTTCCAGACTTTGTCTGCAGACGTCGATAGCTTCTGTCTGATAGAGTATCTGAACGTATAGCTGGGCAATCTTCTCCTGAATGGTGTTAGCAGTCTGCTCCACGGTGAGCTCGGCTTGTTGTTCACTCAGCTTGTTGGCCTTCACCTGGTTGTGGTTCTGGTTGCCGTTCCATACGGTCCATGAGGCATTAAGACCATAAGTGCCATTATAATAGGTCTTGTGTACACTGGTGTTCACCGTACCGTTGTTCACCGTCGAGATGCTCGTGTTGAGCCAGGGCTTATAGCCAAGGCTCTGGTTCGTTGAGCCCGACAGCGAAGGAAACAGGGCGGCCTGCGACTGTTTGCGCGTCTCGGTAGTCGTCTGTTTGTTCAGTTGTGACTGCTTCAGCGTGATGTTGTTCTGCATGGCATAGTCAATGCAATCCCTGAGTGTCCACTTCTGCTGAGCTGTCACAGTCAGGGTTGTCATTGCTGCCAAAATCAATAATCCTTTCTTCATATCGTTACTTTGCTAATTTTTCACGATGCAAAGGTAGGAATTATCGATGAAACGAAAAAATAAGTTAGACGATTATTGCCCGTTAGTAGAAATAAAACGGGAAATCTTCGATAAGAAGCGGGAGTTTATAGATTTTTTAACAGATGGGTCAGAACCGGTAGGTGCATCCCAGTGCGAACGCCCTTTTGTTGCTGAGGCTGGACATTTGTGAAACAGCGATGGTGGGTTGGCCTGCCAAATTCTGCAGGTCGACATAGACGTTCCAGTGCTTGCCGAAGTCTTTGTTCACCTTGACGGATGCTGACAGCCAGGCGTGCTGGTCGTAGAGTTTCTGCTTGCTGTTGTAGATGAGGAATGCCGACAGTCTGAATCCATTGTCGAGCAGCAGGGTGGGCATGAGCTTCAGGAGGTAGTAGTTGTTGAAGAGCTCATCAATCCATTCACTACCGTTGACATGATGGTGGAAGAAACTGGCGCCTGCCGTTATGCGAACATTCCCCTTGTTCCATGATGCCGATGTCTTGATGGACGTCATTTCTTCTCTGGAGAGCGGCATGTCGGTCTTCCAGGTGTGCGATGCGTTGCAGAACAGCACCAGGTTGGGTTGCTGGTAAGTATAGCGCAGTTCTGTGCGCCACACCAAGTTGGTGCGGTAGTCGTCGTTTAACCGGAACGAACCCATATAGTCTTCGTAGAAATTTTCTATGGATGGTACGAAGAAGTCGCGGTTAAAGGATCCGTGAATGTAGTGTCTGCCCCATCTGTATCCGATGCTTGCCAGGTAGGTGTTGGCTGTCCTGTGGTGTGACCACCGCTCTGGGGCTTCTATCTGATTGTGGTTCCAGTAGTCCAGTATGGTAAACCGGTCGCCAAGTGTCAGTACCCATGGTCCGTGGTTGTAGCACAACTGTACGTAGAAATCGTTCTTCAGGTACTGCTGGCGACTGGTGCCTTCAAAGCGGTTGTTCTCGTAGTCTATTTCCCATCCGGTCAACAGTGTCAGGTCTTTGTGGAATAGTGGCGTGTATAGTTCGGTGAAAAAATAAGGTAGTATGTCGTGCGTCTTGACGTCAGATACTCTGGAGTCGATGAATACACTACCGCCTTCCGTCTTCAGTTCGGTTCCAATGTCATTCAGTGCATGGGTATAGGTGAATGTCAGACTACCCAGACGCTCCGTCTCAGGCAGGGAACTTTGCCCGAACTCATCCCAGAACTTCTCCTTGCTGTTGTTGAAATGCTGGTAGAACTTGACAATCAGGTTGTCCTTCTCCGTTATGTCCCAGTCGATGTTCACGTGGGCACCTTGCATTAGCTTGCGTGAACTGAAAGGCTGTCCGTCGGCAGTTTCTCCCTTGTTGAACTGTTGATTGACCAATGCGTAACCTCTGATTTCTACGTCGTTTCGTTGAGTCTTGGTGTTGACCCAAACCTTGCCGTTGCCGTTGCTACCGGCTTCCAGGGCTACCTTTCCCGTTGTGCCGTTCTGTTCATCTTTTTTGAAGTTGATGTTGATGATGCCTTCCACGCCTCCAACGGTTTGCGAGACGGAAGGGTTGATATAGACGTCAATCGACTCCACCTCGCAGGCCTTTGTCATCTGAAGGAAGGTTTCGTCGTCAATCAGCACGCTGATGTCGTTTACCGCCAGGATGAAGTCGGTGCCCAGTGTCTTGCCGTTGACGGACACCGGTTCAGGACATATCATCAGCACGTCCATAAGCGTCATCTCCTTGTCAGGATGCAGGGAGTCCACGTTGATGACATAGTGGTCACCCTCATAGGAAATCGGTAAGTCGTCGGCCCATGCTGTCGTGTTGATACAGCACAGCAGTAGGGCAAACATCCAGCGAGACATCCGTTTTCTGATGGGGTGTTTAGAAGACATAACCGAGGTTGATATAGAAATAGAACTTCTCCGTTACATTGCTATAGCCTATGGAGCCGCCTAACGGGCCGAGAATCCACGTGTAATAATAGCTCAAGCTGAAACCTAGCATGGTGCGGTGCTTCAGAAGATCCTTGAAGTGAGGCGCATTCTGTCCGGCTGCCAGTCGCAGCAGGATATTGTTGTTGGTGGTGGGATTGAACTGCAGTTGCATCTGGGCTGCCGTCATGTTCTTCCATGCCATCTCCAGATTGCCCACACCGGCAAAGGGCATCTGCCCGTCCACATAGTGGTCGAACCACTCGCCACCCATGAGGTTACTCATCACAATAGGAATCTCTGTTCCTGAAATAGCGCGACCGTACACCATCGGCTGGATTGAAATCTGACTGGTCAGCGGGATGCTGGTGCGCAGCATGGCACTGTATTCGCGAAGACCTACCTTGCCGTTCAGATTGACGAAGTTATCGGTGTGGTAGCCGAATTTAGCTTGGAACCTCACACCACTGGTGGGGAAGTACCATTTGTCCTCGCTGTTGTACCACAGGCGGGCTTGGTAGCTCACATACCCCTTGTCCTGGGCGTCGGCCTCTTCTAGGGCGTGCTGCGACTTCTTGTTGGTCATCAGCGAGTGGTAGTCGTAGTAATCCCAATGGGCACCCAGGCTGATGTTGAAGTTGCGCACGTTGAAATTGAACAGTGCCAGTTTCAGGGTGTGCTGGTTGTAAGTGAAGGTATGGGTGTGGTCACCGTATTCGTAGAAGTTGATGTCGTTGCTGCGGAAGATGTAGGACAGCGTGGGCTGGAAGGCTCGGGTGGGGTGTAGCGTCCAGTCTACCTGTGCACGCAGGCGCTTTCCCAGTCGTACAGTGAGTCCTAGGTCCATGGGCATTTTCGTGTTGATGGGCATTTGGACGTTGGCTTGCAAGGCTACTGTCTCCTCATTGTCGAAACGCACGCCGAGGTTCAGCTCCGTGTCTTTCTTCTGCTGGTCTGTATCCTCATGGGCAGGGGGCAGGGTGAGGCTGTTTTGCGGAACGGCCAGCTGTAGGTTTGCCGGTCCCAGTTTCTTGCGCAAGGCAACAATCTCATCCCAATGCTCCATTGCAGCTTCCTCACCTCGGCGTATCAGGGTGTCAATGGCTGCAGCAGTGAAACTGGCAGCACTGTATCCTTCGGTGTTCACGCGGATGACGATGTTGGTCTTCTTGACATTCTCCTCATATTTGTTCATGCACAGCCAGTCGGAGATCTGTCCCAGAATCTGTGTTCCCGTCTGCAGTTTGTCGGCACCCTTGGGCAGTTCCTGCACGTCGACGCCTATCACGTAATCTGCTCCCATCTGGTGAGCCACGTCGGTAGGGAAATTGTTACGCAATCCACCGTCGATAAGTACCATGCCGTCTTTCCTCACCGGGGCGAAGACTCCTGGTATCGCCATGCTGGCTCGCATCGCACGGCTCATGATGCCGTTGTGGAAGACATATTCCGTGTTGTCCACGATATTGGTTGCCACACAGGCAAAAGGGATGGGTAGCTTGTTGAAGTCGATGGAGTCGTTATAGGGCGCCGTCAGTCTGTCGAAGAGCGTGGCAATGTTCTTGCCCCTGATAAATCCGCCTCCGTCGCTGTCCTGCTGCTTTTTGAGTGACAGAATCTTGGTCAGGAAATAAGTGTTGTGTTTCTCGCGAACTTGCAGGCTTTGGTTCTTGGAACTCTCACGGTCAGAGAGTATGATGGCCCAGTCTTGTGAACGAACCACCGAGTCGAGCATCGCTGCGGGGTGTCCACAGGCGTAAGCACCGCCGATGATGCTACCCATACTGGTGCTGGTGATGAGGTCGATGGGCATGCCGGCTCGCTCCAGCACTTTCAGTACGCCGATGTGGGCAACTCCCTTGGCTCCACCTCCTCCGAGTACAAGGCCGACTTTAGGACGCTTCGTCGGGTTGGCGTGAGGGTCTTGCTGGCTTTCTGCCTTTGCTGTTGTCAGCAAGGCTGTGAGGAGCAGTATCGTCAAAAATCGCTTCGTTGTCATGATGTTGTGTTGGTCTTATCCGAACAGGGCTCGCAGTGCCTCCTCTACTTTGCGGACGGGAGTAAGTTCGATGTTGAACTTCTTGCGGTTCAGTCCTGACAGGTTGTACTTGGGTATGATAATATGGTTGAATCCTAATTTCTCGGCTTCGGCAATGCGTTGCTCGATACGGGCTACGGGGCGCACTTCGCCACTCAGTCCTACCTCGCCGCACATGCACCAGCCGCTCTCGATGGGGGTGTCGACGTTCGACGACAGGACGGCGGCAATTACGCTAAGGTCCATCGCCATGTCTGTTACGCGCAGTCCTCCGGCAATGTTCAGGAAGACATCTTTCTGCATCAACTTGAATCCTACGCGCTTTTCCAATACGGCCAGCAACATGTTCAGTCGACGTTGGTCGAAGCCAGTGGCCGATCGCTGGGGCGTTCCGTAGGCAGCACTGCTTACCAGTGCCTGTGTCTCAACCAGGAAAGGACGCACACCCTCGATGGCTGAGCTTATTGCAACACCTGACAGGCCGTCGTGGTCTTCTGTCAGCAGCAGTTCCGATGGATTGCTAACCTGTCGAAGACCATTTTGCTGCATTTCATAGATGCCGAGTTCCGAGGTACTGCCGAATCGGTTCTTGATGCTTCGCAGAATGCGGTACATGTAATGTTGGTCACCCTCAAACTGGATAACGGTGTCAACGATATGTTCCAGAATTTTTGGTCCGGCCAGCGTGCCTTCTTTGGTGATATGACCAATGAGCAGCACGGGTACTCCGCTGGTTTTGGCGAAGCGCAACAGGGCGGAAGCACACTCGCGGACCTGTGCTATCGAACCTGCCGACGACTCAACGTCCTCAGTCGAGATGGTCTGTATGGAGTCGATGATGACCAGTTCGGGCTGAACCTCCTTGATGTGGTCGAAGATGGCTTCCAGCGAGTTCTCACAGAGAATGAGGAAGTTGTCGTTCTCCTGATGGGTGATGCGCTCTGCACGCATCTTCAACTGGTGAGCACTTTCCTCACCGCTGACGTAGAGCACGCGCTTGTCGGTCAGTTGGAGCATGGTCTGCAGGCTCAGTGTCGACTTGCCGATACCTGGTTCACCGCCCAGCAGCACGATGCTGCCCGGCACCAGTCCACCGCCCAGCACACGGTTCAACTCGGCGTCGTGCATGTCGATGCGGGGGTCGTCGTGGGCGGAAATCTCTTTCAGTTTCAACACCTTGTTCTGGCGCAACTGACGACCAGCCGATGCGGCTGCTGAGGTCGCCACAGCCTGCTTGCGCGTATCGGCGACTTTTATCTCCTTGAACGTGTTCCACTGGCCACAGGCAGGACACTTGCCTATCCATTTGGCTGACTCCTGTCCGCAGTTGTCGCAGACGTACATCACTTTCTCCTTAGCCATGCTGATTTATTTGATGCCCACAATTTTGGTGGGTGCCTGTTCACGGTTGCGTTTGTTCACTACGGTCACAACGGCTTGTGCCAGATTGATGAAGGCTAGTCCCGTAGCACTGTCGCTGTTCAGAGCTGCCGGCTCTCCCTTGTCGCCGCTGTCGCAGATGCTCTGTACCAAAGGTATCTGTGCCAGCAGGGGCACGTTCATCTCCTCTGCCAACTGCTTGCAACCCTCCTTGCCGAAGATGTAGTAGCGGTTCTCGGGCAGTTCGGCAGGTGTGAACCATGCCATGTTTTCTATCAGTCCCAAAATAGGCACGTTCACCTTTTCGTTGCGGTACATGTCAATGCCCTTTTGCGCATCGGCGAGTGCTACCTGCTGCGGAGTGCTGACAATGACGGCACCTGTGATGGCAAGGGTCTGTAGCAATGTCAGGTGAATGTCGCTTGTGCCGGGAGGGGTGTCCAAGATGAAATAGTCCAGTTCGCCCCAGTTCGCATCGGCAATGAGCTGCTTCAGCGCGTTCGTCGCCATTCCTCCGCGCCATAGTGTGGCCGTTTCGGGTGATACGAAGAAGCCGATGGAGAGCAATTTTACGCCGTAGGCCTCGACCGGCTCTATCAGCTGGCGTCCGTCCACTTCGACGGCATACGGACGGGCATCCTCTACGTTGAACATCTTGGGCATTGACGGACCGAAGATGTCGGTGTCTAGCAGTCCTACCTTATAACCCAGACGGGCCAATGCAATGGCGAGGTTGGCTGATACTGTCGACTTGCCTACTCCGCCCTTGCCGGAACTGACGGCAATGACGTTCTTTACCTGCGGCAGTAACTTGCCCACCTCAGGACGGGGCTTCGACTTGAATTCGGTCACAATTTCCACCTCCACGTCCTTGCCGCAATGGTATTTAATAGCTGCTTCGGCTGCCTTTACCGTTGACTTCAGGAAGGGGTCCGTGTCGCGCGGGAATTCCAGCACCACCGTCACCTTGTTGCCGTTAATGGCTGGTTGGTCGGCCACCATCTCACTCTCTACCAAGTTCTTCTTCGTGCCGGCATAGGTTACCGTTGCCAGCGCATCTATGATTATTTTGGGATATAGTGTCATATTGGATTTTTTTTCTTTTCCTATTTGGTTTGCAAAAGTACAAAAAAAACCGCAACAGACAAAATCTATTGCGATTCTTTTGCCACTTGGCGTGCTTTTTTATACCTTTGCCGACACTTCCCAGATGAAAACGAAATTATCCGTTTTTTCTCATTTTAAATTATAGTCTTACACCGAAGAAGGCTCGAATGAGCCATTTGTTCTGGTTGAAAGAAATATTGCGTTTGTCGTAGATGGAGTTGCTTACGATGGCGGAGGCGCCGCCAAGGTAACGGGGTGTGAAGTGATAGACGATGGAGGCACGTTCGTTGAAAATCATGTTGAAGTGCATGCCGTGGTCTTTCATCTCGTTGTTGTTAACTTCCAGCGTGTTATGCTTGTATATCACGAAGGTGGGGATGGCAGAGAGGTGCAGTAACCACTGTGAGTGTCTGCCGAAGACGAAGTTGTAGCCATAGCCGCCACCAATGGCAACGTTGGCGAATTTAAGATGAACATCAGGGGCCTGTGGATTCCTCTCTTTCAGTTCGTCAGTCGTCTTGATGCTTCCTGCCTGGACACTGAGGCCCGCCAGCCATGAACCGGCAGAACGTAGCTGGTAGTAGTTCTGATACAAGGCTGCAGGATAAGAGAATTTCCGGTGGTTGAAGACGTAGTAAGCCGATGCGTTGACCACATTCATGCGCAGGCCTTCCTCGTCGAGATGGTCGATGTCGCGAAACCTGATGTCGCCCGAGAGTGAGTTTGCACGCAGATAATTGATGTCGAGACTGATTCTCTGTCCGTGGTATTCGAAATTGAATTCGTAGTCGTTGTATTTACCACCAATCTTGGCGGGGTTGAGCGACAGGGTTACGGCAATGTCGCAGTAGTTAACCTCCAAACCTATGGTGTTGTTGCTCTTGGTGTGAAGGTCGTACTTCGAGTAGACATCGTTGACCGTTCCCTTGGCGTGGATGTAGTTGGCGGTGTGGTTCGCCAGTAATCTTAACAACCACTTTTCCTTCGGTCTGGCCACGTAGTTGGTATCGTACTTCGTGTGGAAGTACCTCTTCTTCAGTTTGTTGTTCAGGCGTTTACCCAACCCGGACTTTTTCTCTGACAACACAACGGTGTCGCTCACAACACTGTCAGTGGATACGGTCTGTGCTTCCGTATCCACCGACATCGTGCAGAACAGCACGATAGCTAACAGACTTCTGCTCATCATAGACGACAAGTTAGTCCAATCTTGGTTTCAAAGGTTCTGGCGCGCACCGTGCTGTTCTGACGCAGGATAAGGTCTTTGTCATAGTAATAGTTGTAGTGTGTACGACGACCATAGAAAGAGCCGGAAAGGGTGATGGACCACTGGCGCGCCAGGTGCATCTCGATGACGGGGTTGATGACAAACAGCGCAGCATTGCTGTTATCACCCTGTACGTTCAGGTAATGCAGATCGGCAGTGCCGTCCACGTATGGCTGCAAATCCTTGTCCTCATAGCCCTTCCAAGTCCAGAGGCGGAAATACTTGGCATTAAGGATTAAGCGTCCGAACTTGCCGAAGTCGAGCTGTGTCCTTGCCTTGACACTGAATCCGCTACCCATGTTATAGTCGCGCTCAATGACGTTGAAGTAGTCACTCTTGGTACCGCCGAGCAAGATGCCGCTCACGAAGACGCGCTGTTCCATCTTCGACAGGGCACCCATCTGGGGCAGTGAGAAGATGAAGCCAGGACCGAAACCGGCGGCCTCGCTGATACGGTAAGGGGTCAGGTCG
This sequence comes from Prevotella sp. tc2-28, assembly GCF_900107705.1. Classification (GTDB taxonomy): domain Bacteria; phylum Bacteroidota; class Bacteroidia; order Bacteroidales; family Bacteroidaceae; genus Prevotella. The sequence goes on along the minus strand of NZ_FNRE01000003.1, from coordinate 154,471 downwards.
GAACCGTCCTCAATGGGTTTCGCATCGTAATAGTTGAAATGCTGGTAGATACCGAACTCACCGGCCATATCTTTCTTATCCAAGATAGGGGTGCTCCACAGACGTCCTACGATATTCAGCGTGTTCACTGCTGGCTGTCCGCCACCGAAGGCGGTATTGGCCTCTAAGTCGAAGAAGTCGTAAGGAGTGGTATGCTTTTCGCCATCAACGGCCGTACCATAGGTCATCGTCATATTGACATAGGGTGCATGGACACCGCGGAACAGGGCGCCGTCGTCAGCCAGATAGCGCCAGCCGACAGAGAAGGACACGTCGAGCGGCGTCTCATGGAAGTCGTGATAGCGATAGTTACGGCTCTTGACATGCCAGGCGTCACCACTGACAATACGGTGTATTCCCTGTATCGGGTTGATGATGGCGGCAGCGGCCTCACGCAGGAAACGCGGGAAGCCGAAGGTGCGGTCGTCAAGGATGGTCAGACTCAGTCGATGAGTCATTTCACCGATAGCCATACCGCCACAGGTGGTTGCGATAATATCGTTGATGGCTGGCGGTTCCGTCTCACCCAGGAATTCCCACATGGCGGAACCCAGCAGGGCGTAAGGTGCTGACTCCCAGAAGGTCAGTCCGTTGGTACGGGCGGCATTGAAGTAGAGGTTGCCGTGATAGGGGTGGGCAAACATGTTGGTGATGAAGAAGTCGTTGTCCCATACCATACCGTCGGTGAAGTTACGCTTCAGCGATCTCAGGGTGGTCTGCGCAAAGTCGGAATTCAGCACCCAACGGTCGAATAGCTGCACACCCACATTGACGGCAGTCACCTCAGCCAGTGCGCGCCAAGGATGCTTCGGGGTCGGCAGCGCCATGGTCGAATCGGCGAAGATCAACTTCGAACGCTTATCTTCCCATGCACGCTTCCAGGAGTCGTGCTGGTTGCGTGGCTGGCGATAGGTCAGACCGATTTCCACCAATGGACGGTTGCGATAGGTCTCGTTGCGGTCGTAGTATCGGGTAAGCCCCCATCCCACCGAGGCAAAGGCGCCGAATTTCTTGCTGAACTGATAGTCGGCATTGATGCGGGCCTGCAGGGAGTACAGACGCTCAGGTTTCTCACTGTTATGCTTGGAGAAGGTCTCTACGTGGTAGTAGCCGATGTCACCGCTCAGACTCCACTTCGGCGACAGCTGGACATACTGCCCCAGACGATAGAACACGGCACCGGAGAACTTGGAGTCGAGCCCCATGAAGTGCGTACCCACACCGATGATGCTGTACGTGCTCTTGTTACGGTAACGGGCCGCCAGATTCACCTTGGTCGACGAGCCGCCATACAACATATAGTCGACGGTTGTCGACGGGTTGATGTTCACCAGACCAACCTTATGTCCGATACTGTCGTACGACAGGTTGATCAGTCCCACCTGCCAGCCCTTGGGACGCTTGCGGGCGATGTTGAACAGACCTACCTGAGCACCGTTGAGCGAGTCGGCATAGTTGATGGCACCTATCTGCACACCACGCTGCATGGCTGACGACACGTTCAGGATACCCGACAGCTGCACACCCTTGTCCATACCGGTGGTGATGTTGCTGATTGTACTCAACTGCACACCATTGAACTGATGGGCCGAGGTGTTGGAGAGGCCTGACAGCTGTACACCGTGACCACCGTCAACGGACACTGATGAGATAACACCCAGCTGCACACTCTTCACCGAGTCCTGCACGCTGACGATACCTACAGGCGAGCGCTGGGCCATAATGGCCGTGCAAAAGCCCAGCATGAGGAACATTATACTTTTTCTTTTCATGATTATTGATTTTTTTACACATCAAAATGACAAAAAAAACATCGAAATCATGCTCATTGGTCAAATGCTCAGTTCGTCGAGCACCGTTAGCAGACGCTTGTCAAAACGCTTGTCGGTACGGATGCACTCAGAGAAAGGCACCAGGACGGAGTCGTTGTTGCGGATACCTATCATTACATTGCGCTGTCCTTGTAAAACAGCCTCTACAGCAGCTACACCCATCCAGCTTGCCAGGATGCGGTCGCGAGCCGATGGGCTGCCGCCACGCTGCAAATGACCGAGGATGGACACGCGGACGTCGTACTCGGGGAATTCCTTCTTCACGCGGTCAGCATAGAACATGGCACCGCATTTCGGGCTTTCCGATACGATGACGATGCACGACTTCTTAGATTTGCGGATGCCGCGACCCATGAAGGCTGCCAGTTGGTCGAAGTCGGTCACCTCCTCTGGTACGATAGCAGCCTCGGCGCCGCAGGCAATGGCACAGTTCTGCGCCAAGAAACCGGCGTCGCGGCCCATTACCTCGACAAAGAAGATGCGCTCGTGCGAGTTGGCTGTGTCACGTATGCGGTCTACACACTCCATGATGGTGTTCATCGTCGTATCGTAGCCAATAGTGGCGTCAGTGCCATAGACATCGTTGTCGATGGTGCCAGGCAGTCCGATGCAGGGGAAGTCGTACTCCCTGGCAAATTCGCGGGCACCGGTCAGCGAACCGTTACCGCCGATGATAATCAGAGCATCTATTTCTTCCTTCTGACAGGTCTCGAAGGCCTTCTGCTTGCCCTCGGGTGTCATGAATTCCTTGCTTCGTGCCGTCTTCAAAATGGTTCCGCCACGGGTAATGATGCCGCTCACGTCCTCGGTGGTCATCTCCTTTACCTCGTCGTGAATAAGACCTTCGTATCCACGATAGATACCTTTAATCTTAAACCCGTTGTAAATACCAGCACGTGTCACGGCACGGATGGCTGCGTTCATACCAGGGGCATCGCCGCCCGAAGTCAGAATACCGATAGTCTTAATCTTGCTCATAGTCTTTTATTTTTTAGAGTTCATTTATACATTATCTATTATTATCTGTCGAACGTCAGCAGCCTCTGCGCATCGGCCGAGAGCGGCAACAGCACTAATAGCCCGAGCGTCACCACCCGCGCCATCTTTGTCAAACGACTGGGCTCCGCCGTCGAGCGGCAGGTACTCACCATCATTTTCATTCTTGACTTGTTCATGTTATACCATAATTAATGAATATGTATTCATCTCTTTTTACTTCCCTGCGTGATACTTATTCCGATATTCCAGCGGTGTCATACCAGTGTGTTCCTTGAAGTATTTGCCGAAGAACGAGGCATTGGGGAAATTCAAGTCGTTGGCTATCTCTTGCATCGTCATGTCGGTGAAGCGCAGACGACGCTCGATGGCCTTCATGGTGTAGAGTAGGATATAGTTACTCGGTCTGCGGTTCATCACTTCCTTGATGATGGACGAGAGGTATTTCGGCGTGATGTTCAGTTGACTGGCAAATTCGTCCACCCTACGGATGCGGCCGTCGCTGTTTTCCACTAATTTCAGGAAATGGTCGATGACCCGTTTCTTATGAAGACTGGAATGCGCCTCATCCTCCTGCGGCTCCCATTCCGTCTGGTGCTCAGCATTGCGCCGTATGATGGACAGCAGTTCCAGCAGCAGGGTGCCAAAGAGCGAGCGTATGATGTCGGGGATGAGTGGCGATGCTGACACCGTCATCGACTTCATCCTGTCGCACAGTAACCGGAAATAGTCGTCGCAAAGTTTGGTGTCGTTGTTGGTCAGATGGACCACCGGATGCAATTTCAGCAGCGTCATGTTTGCCATGCTGACCTGTTTATAGATGTCGACATTCCAAAGTTCGCTGCGCTCAAACCATATCTGTCTGCAGTTGAAATCGGGTGAAGTCAGGATGTTGCAGACCGTGCTGTGAACCATGTAGAGAAAGAAGTCGTTCTTTTGCAGTTGAATCAGGGCGCCGTCATATTCGAACTGTGCCCTGCCTTCGGTACAGAATACAATGACACCATGATTTTGCAGGCACATGCTGCCCGATGGAATGAAGCCTATTTTCTCCATCACCACCAGATTGTCGCTGTCACCTATCCGATAGGTACCGTCGCCCCGTCGGGGCTTTATATCCAATATCTTCATGCTGTTCTATTTCTACTCTTTGAGGTGCAAAATTCGGCATAAATATTCGATTTTTGCTGTTTGATATTCAACTAAATATGTCCTATTTGTCAAAAACCGGTATAAATGGCGAAAAGAGATGGCGATAAGTGTCGCGCGGGCTATTCTGCCACCTCGATATAGAAACTGAATGGACGGAAACCGTCGTTGCAGCTAATCATGGCACTCATAGGATTTTTCATCCACCCGTCGTAGAAGTTACCTTCGCCACGGGCCAAAGATTCCACAAACTCCCGCATGGAACACCATGCCGACGGACACATTCCTTCGGGCTGCTGGCCGTCGATAGAGATCCATTGTTGTCCCTCCCTCACGTCGCAAGTATGCTCAATCGGGTTTTCGTATTTTGCCATCAAGTCCTCGTAGACTGTCTGGCGAATGGCTGTAATTCTAACTTTTTTCATATCATTTACCCTGCAAAAATAATCATTTTTTCGCTAATAGGTGTCTTTTTGTAACGATTTTCTCTACCAGTGTACGAATGTTCCGCCTGGAAACGTCGGGACGCATCGCTTCTTCTAAGGACAAAGTGGGGGGATTGATGCTTGCCACATGGGCGAAACCGGCGGCAAGCAACGACTGACGGTCGGCAATGCGACCGGCTATCAGGCAGACGGGGACATGACGACGGCGCGCATGTTGCAGAATGCCAAAGGGCAACTTGCCCATCAGCGTCTGGCTGTCGGCAGCACCCTCACCGGTGATGACCAGGTCGGCTGATTCGAGCAGGGCGTCGAAGCCGATAGCATCAAGCAGCAGGTCGATGCCCGACCTGCATTCAGCATGCAGGTATTGCAAAAAGGCATAGCCCAGTCCGCCGGCGGCTCCGGCTCCCGGATGATTCTGACGGTCGTAGCCGAAGTGGCGGGCCGACAGGTCGGCGAAGCGCCTGCTGCGGGCGTCGAGAACCTCAACATCGTGGGGCGACGCGCCCTTCTGGGGAGCAAACACGTGGGCGGCTCCCTGCGAGCCACAGAGCGGGTTGGCAACGTCGGTGGCTATGGTGAAGTGTATGTCGTTCAGGGCGCGGACATCATCCCATGTTCCGCCGGAGGCAAAGGCGTCGATGATGGCGCGCAGCATGCCAATGCCGCAGTCGCTCGTGGCGCTGCCGCCCAGTCCCACGACCATGTTGCGACACCCGCGTCGCACAGCGTCTGCCACGAGTTGGCCGGTGCCGTAGGTGGTTGTCAACATCGGGTTGCGCTCTTCTGGCGTGAGCAGTGTTAATCCGCTAGCCTTGGCTATCTCCACCACCGCCGTGTCGCCTTGTATCAGGTACTGTGCCACGATGGGGCGCATCAGAGCATCGCGCACCGTGACGTCCACCGTTTCACCGCCTTTGGCGTTTAAGAAAGCCTGCAGCCATCCTTCGCCCCCGTCGCTGACGGGAATCTGCACGACCTCTATGTTCGGCCATTGCCCGATGCCCTCTGCAGCAGCCTTATTGGCTTCTGCAGAGGTGAGACAACCCTTGAAAGAGTCGATAGCTATAATAATCCTATTCATCATCTGGGGGCAAAGGTACAAAATTTTTGCGACTTTTCTTTGGATGGTTGGAGAATATTCACTATCTTTGCACAGGAAGTTTATCGAAAAATAGATAATAGCAAATGAAAAAGAAATTGTGGCGTGTGTTTGTTTGTGCCCTCGCATGCTGTGGAATGATGACCTTCGCTGCTTGTAGTGAACCGGACAACAGCCAGAACAACGTAGTCAAACCGGTCTATCTGGACAAGATAATTACTGAGAATTATGGCCAGACAGGAAATCCGAACATTGTCATCACGTTATACAATACCTGGGAACAGGGCAGACTCGTCAAACAGCAGCAGGAAACCAAAATTATGCTGACTGGTGAACCACAGACGTCGGTGACCTCGGTGTTCTTTAGCTATACCGAAGGACGATGCACGGAGATAAAGTACGAGAATTCCGTATTAAATTTCACTTACGACGCCGAGGGACGACTCATCTCTGGCGTGAGGCATTGGAACAACGGCGAAATCGAGACGGTTACCGTCAAGTCATTCTCACCCGAAGGCGATATCCTGCAGATAGAAAGAATTCGGGTTGATGGGAACATTACCGAGAAGTTCATCAGCGATCTGACATGGAAAGATGGCGACCTCGTGAAATACACGATACACGCCATTGAACCTGTCAAAAAAGACGTAACCGTCGAGAATACCTTCGCTTCGTACCCCTCTCAATACATGGGCTATCCGCTGGCACAATCCTTAATCGACGGTCCTGAAAGCTTGGCTGAGCGCGCCTCGAAACACTGCCGCATCACCACCGACAAAGAATACTTCTATGAAAATGGACGGATGACAATGTATAAAGCAGGGAATAATGCCATATACTTCTCCTACACCGACGGCACGGGGAAAATTAAGTAAGCCCATCTCGCTGGCAGCTTTCTCGGCCATCGTCAGCTTGGGCACCCTGTTGCTCTACAACATCCCTTTCTTCCGCTACGTTGCCAGTCAAGTCAACGAGGGAAAGGCTTTTCTGTTGGCATCACTCGCTGTGCTGATGCTGGCGCTCAACTACCTGTTGGCCAGCCTCACTATGTTCGTTCTGCGCAAGGTGGGCCGACTGTTGCTTGCCATCCTCGCCGTCATTAATGCCACCGCCGTTTATTTCATCTGGACCTACAGCGTGATGATTGATGCCACTACCATCGAGAACGTCTTCAATACCCGCTATTCCGAGGCCTCCGCATTCTTCAGTTGGACACTGTGGCTCACCATCCTGCTCATTGGCGTGCTGCCTGCCCTGTTCTGTCTCGTCCAGCCTGTCGTCTATGGCAGGCTGCGTCGTCTTGCCATACACGGCGTCATCGCTCTTGCTGTCGTCATTGCCGTCGCTGCGATGAATGTCGGACAGACGCTCTTCGTCACCCAGCACGACACCGAACTGGGCGGACTCCTGCAACCCTGGTCCTACATCGTCAATACCTGTCGCGTCATCAGCTTCAGACACGATGAGCAAGCCGAGGAAATCAAATTGCCCGACGGAAAGATTACAGACCAGGAAAAAACAGTCGTCGTACTCGTTATCGGTGAGTCGGCACGCAAGGCCAATTTCCAACTCTACGGCTATCCACGTGCCACCAATCCCCTGCTGTCGAGGCAGGACAGCCTACACGTCTATCCCGCAAACTCGTGTGCCACCTATACCACAGCGGGCACTAAGGCCATCCTCGAACCCAAGAACACCGACGAACTGTATGAGGTGCTTCCCAACTATGCTTTTCGCATGGGTGTGGACGTGTCGTGGCGCACCTCCAATTGGGGAGAACCGCCCATCCATATCGATGAGTACCTCACCAACGAACAGCTCGGACAGCAGTATCCCGGCAAATACATCTACTACGACGCCATTCTGCTCGAGGGCTTGAGACAGCGAATCGAGTCAAGTGCAAAGCCAAAGGTGCTCATCGTCCTCCATACCAGTACCAGTCATGGACCCAAGTATGTCGACAAATACCCCAGCCGTTTCGAAGCATTCCGTCCTGTCGCACAAAATGTTGAGGAAGGTGAGAAACACCCCGAGCGTCTTGTTAACGCCTACGACAACACCATCCTATATACTGATTATCTGCTCGATAGTCTGATCACCACGTTGCGCTCCATGACCGACTGGAACAGTGCCATGCTCTTCGTTTCCGATCATGGCGAGTCGCTTGGCGAGAACAAGGTCTTCATGCATGGACTTCCTATGAAGCTCGCTCCCAAGGTACAGTACGAGATACCTTTCCTTGTCTGGACTTCCCCGGGTTTTCGTTGTTACAAGTCAGCCTCCCAGCTGCCTCCAGTCCTCGATCAGCACTACGTCTTCCACTCCGTGCTCAACCTGCTGTCCATTGAGTCACCCGCCTACGATGCTACCCATGACTTGTTTATGCGTTAGCTACAGAATAAGTACATTGTTAATATGAAATACGGAATTATTGGAACAGGAGCCATTGGCGGATATTATGGAGCCAAACTGGCACAAGCAGGACAGGAAGTGCATTTCCTGCTACGAAGCGACTATGAGTATGTCAGACAGCACGGTCTGCAGGTAGATTCCTGCGACGGTTCGTTCCACCTGGCAGATGTCAATGCTTATCTCTATACGAAGGATATGCCGACGTGCGACGTGGTGCTTGTTTGCTTGAAGTCGGTCAACAACGGCAAGCTGCAGTCGCTGCTGCCGCCATTGCTCCATGACCACACGCTGGTGGTGCTCATTCAGAACGGCATCGGTGTGGAGGAGGATGTGCAGAAGATGTTTCCCGACGTGCAACTGGCTGCCGGACTGGCATTTATCTGTTCTGCAAAGACCCAGCCTGGTCTTGTCAATCATCAGTGTTATGGCAGTATCAATCTGGCCAACTACTCGTGCCGCGACGAGGCACACATGCAGGCTGTCGTCGAAGAGTTCCGTCAGGCTGGCATCGAAACGGGATTTGTGGAATATCATGAGGCACGATGGAAGAAGGCCGTGTGGAACATGCCGTTCAACGGTATGACGGTAGCCCTCCTTACACAGACGGACCAACTGCTGAAGAACAAGTTCACCAGACAGCTGATTCGCGACCAGATGATGGAGGTTGTCAATGCAGCCCAGCACCTGGGCGTGAAGAACCTCGACGCCACTTTTGTCGATAAGATGATAGCTATGACGGATTCTATGATACCCTATTCGCCATCCATGCGACTGGACTACGACTTCCACCGTCGTATGGAGATATACTATCTCTATACCCGACCCCTTGAGATTGCCCGCGAGGCGGGGTGCCCCATGCCGAAACTGGAGATGTTGGAGGCTGAGCTTCGCTTTCTGGAAGCAAGTCACTACTAACCCCAATCAGCGAACTACAAGCGTCGTAGCAGACAGCCTCTAGCCATACTCAAGGAGCAGCTTAGGAGCAGCTTAGGAGCACCTTAGGAGGAGACAAGGAGGAGCAACGTAAGTTGGCGGAAATGGGTTGGCATTGCATAACGGTGTGGGAGTGCGAACTGAAACCTTCTAAACGTGAGGAAACGCTGGAGTCGATTGCATTTACGCTGAACCATATCTGGCTGCAAGACAGAAGCAGAAAGACGGCTGGTGTCGGAAGTAGGACGTATCCTCAGTTGGAAGAAGAAAGTGAGAATTACCTGAAAGTTGCGGAGGAAGAAATATGAAACACATCGAAGTCGTAGCAGCAATTATCCGCAAGGAGAATAAGATATTCGCCACACAGCGTGGTTATGGTGAATGGAAGGACTGGTGGGTATTTCCTGGCGGAAAGATGGAAATAGGGGAGACTCCGGAGGAGGCCTTGAAGCGAGAGATTCGCGAGGAACTGTCGACGGAAATCAGCGTGGATGACCTTCTTTGTACGGTGGAGTATGATTATCCGAAATTTCATCTCACCATGCATTGCTACCGGTGCTCGCTATTGACAGAAGCTTTGCATCTGAATGAGCATGAGGCTGCACGATGGCTTACGAAGGATGAACTGGACAGTGTAAAGTGGCTGCCTGCGGACTTGGAGGTGGTGGAGAAATTAGCTGCTGAATGATATGTTACAAGCGTACACCCGCACGGAATCGAACCGTGACCAACGGAACCGGAATCCGTTATTCTATCCTTTAAACTACGGGTGCAGAAGACATTTGTTTCGCAAAACGATTGCAAAGGTACGATAATTAATTGAGAATTGAGAATAGGGGATTGATAATTATAATTTGTTAACGAGAGGGCCTTATTGTGCATAATGATGTAATATTGAGGAATTTTGTGTCATTTTGCAAAAATAATCATGGTTTTTGCTTGCAATTTAAAGTAAAAGTAGTACCTTTGCAGGCAAATTTGTTGAAACAGTAAATAGTAAATCGTAAATATAAAGATGAGTCAACTGATAAAACCATTAGACTATCAGCCCCTGCTTGACACGAAACAGACGGAGCAGGGTATCAAATTGATAAAGGAATTCTTCCAGCAGAACTTGTCGACGGAACTTCGCCTTCGTCGTGTGACGGCTCCCTTGTTTGTATTACAGGGATTGGGTATCAACGACGACCTGAATGGTGTGGAGCGAGCCGTGACCTTCCCTATCAAGGATTTGGGTGACGCCCGTGCCGAGGTCGTTCACTCATTGGCAAAGTGGAAGCGTCTGTCGCTGGCAGAATATCAGATAGAACCAGGCTATGGCATCTACACCGATATGAATGCCATCCGTGCTGACGAGGAGTTGGATAACCTGCATTCGTTGTATGTAGACCAGTGGGACTGGGAGGCTGTCATTTCCAAGGAGCAACGTACCGTGGCTTTTTTGAGGAATGTCGTGGAGCGCATTTATGCGGCAATCCGTCGTACAGAGTATCTGACCTGTGAGACCTATCCACAGATCAAGCCTTTCTTGCCTGAGAAAATTCACTTCATCCATGCTGAAGAACTGCTTCAGATGTATCCTAACAAAACACCCAAGGAGCGTGAGGATGCTATCTGTCAGAAATATGGAGCCGTATTTATAATAGGTATTGGTGGTAAGCTGTCGAATGGTGAGAAGCATGACGGACGAGCTCCGGACTATGACGATTGGACGACGATAGGTGAGAACGGACGTGAAGGTCTGAATGGTGATATCCTGATTTGGTATCCGGTGTTGGGCCGTTCGTTTGAGTTGTCGTCGATGGGTATCCGTGTGGACAAGGAGTCCTTGCTGCGTCAGTTGCAATTAGAAGGCAAGGAAGAGCGTAAGACACTGTATTTCCACCAAAAATTGTTGAACGACGAGCTGCCTTTGAGTATTGGTGGAGGTATCGGCCAGAGTCGTCTGTGCATGGTACTGCTGCATAAAGGTCACATTGGTGAGATACAAGCATCCATTTGGCCTGACGACATGCGTGTTGAATGTAAGAAACTCGGAATGACGTTGATTTGAATAGAACGGTCAAGCCAGTTGAAGATCCAGAAGTTCCCTCAATTTCCCGATTGAGGGATTTTCTTTTTCCATCTCCTCGTATTGTTCACGACGGCTAAGAATACGCTTTTCCTGATGTTCTGCGATGCGGACGGAGAGTGTGATGGACTTGTTGTGAAGATAAATCTGGAGGGTGCTGAGAATCTTGCCCTTGATGTCTTCTATCTGTGTTGCTGCCAGTTGGTTGTCGACCACCAGCTCGACAGCAGGGAACTCTGTGATGACGGGGTTCATGTTCTTCATGCGAGTTGCTATTCCACTGAACTCTTGAGGCATGCGGTTGCACATCAGCATCCATTGCAGTTCAAGGTCTTGCTGGCTGAAAGACTCCTGTTCTTCCTGATTGGTCACATTCGGGTCGTTGGGATCGAGTGTGCCAGGGATGATGTGCATTTTCTTTGGGTTTTCCGTCTTGCGGAGGTTATTCCATGAGAAACCTACGGGCGACTTGAGATGTGGTCGCGCCGTAGGAGTATAAGCGGTAGTAGCGGGCTTCTTTTCCGTTGTCGGTTTAGGCTCGCTCGTTGTGTTCGTATCGTTTTGGGTTGAGGCAACAGGCTCAGCAGCAGCTACCTGCGGGGCTGCTTGTCTTGGCTGAGGCTTTTGCATCAGTTGCTTAAACAGGGATTTCAATCTTCTGGGCTTACGCCCACTGGCAGGCGTATCGTCAGGTTGAGTGATCTGAGCAATCTCAATCAGTGTTAACTCCACGAGCAGTCGCTTATTGCTCGACTGCCGGTAGTTGATGTCACACTGGTTCATGAGTTGCAGTGCCTTATATAAAAAAGGTATGGGGCACTTGGCAGCCTGTTGCTGGTAACGCTCACGTTGCTGGTCGCTGACCTCCAACAATGGCAATGTCTGAGGGTCGCGTGCCATCAGTACGTTACGTACATGCTTGGCCAGTCCACTGATAAGCAGTCCTCCGTCGAATCCTTTGTTGATGACACCGTTGAGCAGGACCATAATTTCAGGCACCTTGTTCTCGACGGCCAGGTTGATAATCTGGAAGTAGTTCTCAGCGTCGAGCACGTTCAGGTCCTCGATAACTTTCTGATAAGTTATGTTACCCTGACAGAAAGAAGCCGCCTGGTCGAAGATGGAGAGTGCGTCACGCATGCCACCGTCTGCTTTCTCAGCGATAACGGCCAGAGCCTCTTCTTCGTAGGTGATGCCTTCCTTGTCAGCTACACTTTTCAGATGGTCGATGGTGTTACGGACCGTCATGCGTTCGAAGTCGTAAATCTGGCATCTCGACAGGATGGTAGGCAGAATTTTGTGCTTCTCTGTGGTTGCCAGGATGAAGATGACATGAGCAGGTGGCTCCTCTAGTGTTTTCAGGAAAGCATTGAAGGCAGCCGTCGAAAGCATGTGCACCTCGTCGATGATAAATACCTTGTACTTGCCGACCTGTGGCGGGATGCGCGTCTGTTCCATCAGCGTCTTGATGTGCTCCACCGAGTTGTTGGATGCGGCATCCAGTTCGAAGATGTTGAAGGAGCGCTGTTCGTTGAAAGCCTGACAGCTCTCACATTGTCCACAAGCCTCGCCGTCGGAAGTCGGCGTCTGGCAGTTGATAGCTTTTGCGAAGATACGGGCGCAGGTTGTCTTTCCTACACCACGTGGTCCGCAGAAGAGGTAGGCGTGAGCCAGTTTCCCGCTCTTAACGGCATTTTTCAGTGTGGTGGTCAGTGCCTGCTGTCCTACCACGGTGTCAAACGAGGTAGGTCTGTACTTTCGCGCTGATACGATGTATTCTTCCATTGTTAAAAATCGAATTTGCCTACAAAGGTACAAAATAAATATGAATTATGAATGGTGAATTGTGATTTATTTCGTAACTTTGCACACGAAAAGATAAAAACAGATGAAGAAGGTTAAGAATTTGTTCCTCCGTTTCTACCATATCCGTGGTCTGAAATACATCTTGGTGACAGTGATAGCCGTCGCTCTCATTGGATTTCTTGACGAGAACAGCGTGTGGAAACACATGATGAACCGTCAGCATATCGGTGAGTTGCAGGATGAGATAGACCGTTTGACGGAACAGTACCAGCACGATCAGGCACAGGTGAAGGAGTTGGACAGGAACCCCAAGCTGATTGAGAAGATAGCCCGTGAGCGTTATTTTATGAAGGCCGACGACGAGGATATCTTTGTGCTGAGCGATGACGACCGGATTCAAACAACGTTAATCCCCAATGAGACAACTGAGTAAGCTTGAAACCGTCATCATGCTAGTAGGAGGCCTGCTGATGGTCGTTGGTGCTGGTGGTACCATGTTCCTCCAGTCGTGGGCAACCTACGTCTTCGCTCCTGGTGCCCTGATGTTTTCTGCCATGCAGATGCGTCAGACCTACGACGGGCGCAACTTCACCATTCGCCGTTTACGTCGCTTGTTGCTGGTCAGTGATGTGCTTTTCCTGATAGCTGCCTTGCTGATGATGCTCAATCAGTCGAATTTCATTGGCATCAGTCAGTTGGCATACGTGCAATATGTCCACAATAATTGGATTGTCGTACTGCTCGTTGCAGCCATTCTTCAGTTGTATGCCAGCCATCGAATTGCTAACGAATTGGAAAAAGAGGCAAAAAAACGCTAAATATTTGCGCAAATGTTTTAAAATGCGCAAATATTTTTTCTTATTTCGATATATCGTTGTACATTTGCGACAGATTTAGCAACTATTGATTTGTCTATGAACAAAATTCTATATATGTTTTTCGTTGTTGCCGCGATGTCATCGTGTGCAAGTTCCTATAATGTGCAAGGCACATCCTCTGTTTCCGCACTGGATGGCAGCAAGCTATACCTGAAAGCACTGAAAGGCGGCGAAGTGAAGAATATCGACTCTTGTGACGTTGTGCATGGTGACTTCCACTTTGCCGGACTGCTCGACACCGTCCGAATGGCTAACCTCTTTATGGGTGACGAGAGCATCATGCCCGTCGTGTTGGAGGAAGGCGACATAACGATTAAGATTGACAATGCATCGCAGAGTGTCAGCGGAACACCGCTGAATGACAGCCTCTATAAGTTCATCGACAAGCACAACCAGTTGTCAAACCGTATGAACGAGTTGTCGCATCGTCAGAGTCAGATGCTTTTGGATGGCATTGACGAAGAGGAGATAGACCGTAAACTGTCTGCTGAGGCCAATGCCATCGCAGCCGAGGAAGACGAGCTGGTGACGAAGTTTGTGATTAACAACTTCGACAACGTGCTGGGTCCTGGTGTCTTCATGATGATTACCAGTCAGTATCGTTTCCCGGTGTTGACACCTCAGATAGAGGATATTATGTCGAAGGCGACAGATCATTTCAAGAATGATCCTTACGTGAAGGACTATTATAAGACGGCACAGGAGAACGAAGCCCGCATGAACGGTATGGCAGAAAGTGCTACCCAGCCGCAACCAGACACGATGGCTTCGCCACAGCCAGCCACTCCTCTGACCAATGTCCCTGAAAAATGAGAACGCTTGTCAAGGGAGGATGTATAGTTAATGAAGGCCGTCTGACGGATGGCAATATTGTCGTCGAAGACGGAGATATCCAAGCAATAACAACCTTGCAGCCCGAGGAATCGTACGATGAAGTCGTCGATGCCTCGGGTTGTTATGTCCTGCCAGGTGTCATCGACGACCATGTGCATTTCCGTGAACCCGGGCTGACTGCCAAGGCTGACATCGACAGTGAGAGCAGGGCAGCAGCTGCTGGTGGTGTGACGAGCTATTTCGACATGCCTAACACGGTGCCGCAGACGACGACTCCCGAGGCCTTGGAAGAGAAATTCCAGCTGGCCGCACAGAAGAGTCATGTCAACTACTCCTTCTTCTACGGAGCCACCAACGACAATGCTTCCTCCTTCGACCTGTTGGATGCCAGTCGCATACCAGGCATCAAACTCTTCATGGGCTCTTCTACTGGTAACATGCTTGTCGACCGCATGGAGTCGTTGGAACGCATCTTCTCCACCGTCAAGCTTCCCTTGATGGCACATTGTGAGGATACCGATATCATCAACCGGAATATGGCTGAAGCCAAGCGCGTGTTTGGTAACGATCCCGAGGTTCAGCAGCACTATCTGATACGTTCCGAGGAGGCGTGTTATGCCTCCACCTCGTTGGCTGTCCGTCTGGCTAAGAAATATGGAACCCGCCTGCATGTAGCCCACCTGACGACAGCCCGTGAACTGGAGCTGTTCGGCAAGGAACCCAATATCACCGCTGAGGCCGTTGTTGGTCATCTGTGGTTTTCGGCTGAAGACTATGCCCGTCAGGGCACTCGCATAAAGGTGAACCCCGCCGTCAAGACTGCTTCCGACCGGGAGGCCTTGCGCAAGGCACTGACAGACGGACACATCACGGTGGTAGGCACTGACCATGCCCCTCATCTGCTTGAACAGAAACAGGGCGGGTGTTGTCGTGCAGCCAGTGGTATGCCGATGATTCAGTTCTCGCTGGTCACCATGCTCGAACTGGTGGATGCAGGGGTGCTCACCCTGCCCCGACTCGTCGAGTTGATGTGTCATGCACCAGCCCGTCTGTTTGGTGTGGAGCGTCGTGGATTCCTGCGTCCCGGCTATCGTGCCGACCTTGTTGTGGTGCGCCCCCATCAGCCCTGGACGGTGACGAAAGACACCATCCTGAGCAAGTGCGGGTGGAGTCCGATGGAAGGTCATGAATACCAGTGGCGCGTAGAACGTACGTTATGTAATGGACAGACCGTCTATGCTGACGGACAGGTGAATGCTGACGTTTTAGGAGAGGAGATACGTTTCAACCATGCTACTTGACTATTCCATCAGCGATGTCGCCCCATATATTAACTGGGACTACTTCTTTTATGCCTGGGGGATGCACACGCAGCCACAGGCAGAAAGGGATCAGTTACAGGCGGAGGCCGAATCCGTGCTCGCAGGCTTGCAAGACAAGTATCGCACCCATGCCCTCTTTCAGCTGTTCGACGCCAACAGTCAGGGCGATGACATCGTGCTGGCACATCGTAATATCCCCTTGCTTCGCCAGCAGCAGCCAGGCTCTGAATGCCTGTGTTTGGCAGACTTCGTACGTCCCAAATCGTCGGGTGTCGTCGATAGGATAGGGGTGTTCGCCACCTCGGTGGACATGGGACTGGAGACCGATTTCGCCCATGATGCCTATCAGAAGATGATGGTACAGCTGTTGGCTGACCGATTGGCTGAGGCTACTGCCGAGCGCATGCACGAGGAGGTGCGTAAGCACTACTGGGGCTATGCCCCCGACGAACAGCTCACCATGCAAGAACTGCATGTCGAGAAGTTTCAGGGCATCCGTCCTGCCGTGGGCTATCCCTCGCTTCCCGATACGAGTCTCAACTTCGTCATCGACGAGTTGATAGGGATGCGACAGATAGGCATCCGACTGACCGAAAGCGGAGCCATGAAGCCCCACGCCAGTGTGAGTGGTCTGATGATAGCCCATCCGCAAGCCCGCTATTTCATGCTGGGTAAGATAGGAGAGGACCAGTTGGCTGACTATGCGCGCCGTCGTGGCCTTCCTGTTGAGATGATGAGAAAATTCTTAGGATCTAATTTATAACCATATGATAGCAAGATACGCCATACCGTTTTTTATTGTGATGGGCTTCGTCGTAGTACCCGTCCTAGTATACTACCTGTGCCGACGCTTCATGCCTCGTCGCTATGGACGACCTGTCGGACTGGCAGCTGCCATTGTCATTATAGCCCTCGTAGCCTATGGCATGACCTCAGGTTTCGAACAGTTGGAGGTACGCCAAATTGAATATGCCAGCCGTGACTTGCCCGAGGCCTTCGACGGCTATCGTATCGTGCAGTTCTCCGATGCCCATATCGCCACTTTCGAAGGGCGCAGGGAGTGGATGCTGCAACGTGCCGTCGACGTCATGAATCAGCAGCATGCGGACATGATTGTGTTCACTGGCGACATGCAGAACCTCTATCCTGACGAGTTGCCTCCCCACCAGTCCGTCCTTCGCCAGTTGAAGGCGCCTGATGGTGTCTATGGCGTGTTGGGCAACCACGACTATTCCACCTATCAGACAGAGGCCGACGATGTGAAGGCACAGAATGACAGGAAGACCGTGCAGGCCTTGCGCGATATGCATATCGACATGTTGATGAACGAGCATCGCATCATTCGTCGTGGCAATGACAGCATCGTCCTTGCCGGTATGGAGAACTGGGGCATCCCCGAGCGCATGCCCAAGCGTGGCGATGCTGTCAAGGCCATGAAAGGGGTGTCTCCCAAGGCTTTCACCGTCATGCTCGAGCACGATCCCAACGCCTGGCGTGCGAAGATTCTTCCCCAGTGTTCTGCCCAGCTGACGTTGAGCGGACACACCCACGGTGGACAGTTTGCCTTGTTCGGATGGTCGCCTGTGGAATACACCTATAGCGAGTGGTTCGGCATGACCTATGAGGGCGAGCGTGCCATCTATGTGTCGTCAGGACTGGGTGGTCTGATACCCTTCCGCATCGGACAACCTGGCGAGATTGTTGTCATTACCTTAAAGAAGAAAAAATGAAAATACTATACTGCATCTATCAGTTGTTTGTGGCATTGCCCATCACCATCCTGATGACCATCTGGACGGCTTTGACCGTGGGGGTGGGTTGTACGATAGGCAATGGTCACTATTGGGGTTACTATCCTGGTCGTTGGTGGGCTCGTGTCATCACCCATGCTTTCCTGTTGCCTGTCAAGGTGGAGGGGCGTGAACATCTGGAACCCAACCAGTCGTATGTCTTCGTCGCCAACCATCAGGGAGCCTTCGATATCTTCCTTATCTACGGCTATCTGGGACGAAACTTCAAGTGGATGATGAAGCACCAGATCAACAAGATACCCTTTGTGGGCTATGCCTGTCGTAAGTCACACCAGATAATGGTCGACAAACGTGGGGTGGGGAAGGTGCGCCGTACCTACGAGTCGGCACGCCATATCCTGGAAACGGGCAATTGCAGTGTCGTTGTCTTTCCTGAGGGTGCCCGCTCGTTCACGGGACATATGGGAGTATTCAAGAAAGGAGCCTTCGCACTGGCTGACGAGTTGCAGTTGCCTGTCGTTCCGTTGACCATCAATGGCTCGTTCAATGTCATGCCTCGCATGAAGGACTGGCATTTCGCCACATGGCATCCCCTCTCGCTGACCATCCACCAACCCGTCTATCCCGTAGGTCACGGACTGGCAAACGTTCAGGCCACGATGAACCAAGCGTATGATAGTGTGATGTCTGCCTTAGTACCCGAATACCAAGGCTATGTGGAAAATCCTGACCAGTAAGGAGTCTGAAATTTAATCTTTAATCTCCGGATATTTCCTCGTCCATCCGTCCCAGCGCAGTTGCATGACACCGAAGAACGCCTCGCTGAAGATGCCACCTGACATCTTGGAAACCCCCTCGCGCCTGTTCACGAAGACGACGGGCACCTCCTTGATCTTGAATCCTATCTTATAGGCCGTAAACTTCATCTCAATCTGGAAGCCATAGCCCTTGAATCGTATCTTGTCCAGTTCGATGGTCTCTAGCACGCGACGCTTGTAGCATTTGAATCCCGCTGTCGTGTCGTTTACCTTGAATCCCGTGACGATACGCACGTATTTCGAGGCAAAGTAACTCATCAGCACGCGTCCGATGGGCCAGTTGACCACGTTGACGCCACAGATATATCTAGAGCCGATAGCCAAGTCGTAGCCCTCGTCGGCACAGGCGGCATAGAGGCGAGGCAGGTCGTTGGGGTCGTGGCTGAAGTCGGCATCCATCTCGAAGATGTATTCGTAGTCATGCTTCAGCGCCCACTTGAAACCAGCAATGTAGGCCGTGCCCAGTCCCTGCTTTCCTGAACGCTCCAGGATAAACAGCCGGTCGGCATATTCCTCCTTCACCATCATCCTCTTCACGATGGTGGCAGTGCCGTCAGGTGATCCGTCATCAATCACCAGGATATGGAAACATTTATCCAGTCCGAAGACGGCCAGGATGATTTTCTCAATGTTTTCTTTCTCGTTGTACGTCGGTATGATGACGATACTGTCGCTTGTGTGCATAAGTCTTCTTTTGTCTGTTTCTGGGGGCAAAGATACGAAATAAAGTAAAAAAACAAAAGTGAAATATGAAAAATTTGCATCACTAGTCTAAATTTCGTATCTTTGTAGCCGGTTTTTTATGAAAGTCTATGATTTGTTAAAGCAATATGCCCTGTTGCCACAGGTTGGCGCACTGGCAGACACGATGGGGAAAAAGTCGGTGAAGACCATTTTCCTCGAGGGACTCATGTGCTCGTCGGCACCCATGCTGTTTGCAGCTTTGACCACCCGGAAAGCGAAGACAAAAGGCCCGTTTCTCTTTATCTTGCAGGATGCCGATGAGGCAGGCTATTTCTATCACGACCTCGTCCAGCTGTTAGGCGACAAGCAAGTGCTTTTCATGCCATCCAGCTATCGCCGTGCCATCAAGTATGCCCAACGCGACAGTGCCAATGAGATACTTCGCACCGAAGTGCTGGCCAAGCTCTCCTCTCTCTCACCTCTTACTTCTCACCCACCTCTTACCTCTCACCTCTCACCTCTAATAGTCACCTATCCCGAGGCTGTTGCTGAACTCGTCATCTCCAAGAAGACACTCGACAACCGTACCGTGACCTTGCGCCAGGGCGATACGATGGATGCCGATGTGATGGTCAAGACCCTCCGTGAACTGGGTTTCACCGAGGTCGACTACGTCTATGAGCCAGGTCAGTTTGCCTTGCGTGGCAGCATCCTCGATGTCTATTCCTTTAGCAGCGAGTTGCCTTTCCGTATCGACCTCTTTGGCGACGACATCGACTCTATCCGCACCTTCGAGGTAGACAGTCAGCTGTCGAAAGACACCTGCGAACAGGTGGAGATTGTTCCCGAGCTCGCCACTGTCGAGGAGAGCAAGGTGTCGTTCCTGTCGTTCTTGCCCCAGGACACCGTGATGGTTGTCAAAGACTTCCTCTATGTCCGCGATGCCGTCGACCGCATCTATCAGGAGGGCTTCTCCGAACAGGCCATGACGGAACGCATGGAGGGAGCCACCGAGATGGAGCAGCAGGCCATTATCAACGAGATGCGTCGTGAACTGCAACTCATCAGTGGTCCTCAGTTCGGACGCGAGGCAGTAGCCTTCCGTGGTATCGAGATAGGCCATCGTCCCTCCGCACTCCCTGATGCCACCATTACCTTCCACGTGTCGCCACAACCCCAGTTCCATAAGAATTTCGACTTGCTCAAGGAGTCGTTAGACCACTACCTTGCCGAAGGCTATCAGCTGTGCATCCTGGCAGACAGCGCCAAGCAGCTCGAGCGTCTGCGTGATATCCTAACCTCCCCCGACGCATCCCAAGGAGGGCAGAAAAGTGGGCAATCTGGCGTGGTCTTCACCCCCGTCGAGAAAACGCTCCACGAGGGCTTTGCCGACAACGACCTGCGCCTCTGCGTGTTTACCGACCATCAGATCTTCGACCGTTTCCATAAGTACAACCTGCGCTCCGACAAGGCACGTTCCGGCAAGGTGGCACTGACACTCAAGGAGATCCAGCAGTTCGAGGTCGGCGACTATGTGGTGCATGTCGATCATGGTATCGGTAAGTTCGGTGGACTGGTACGCATGCCGCAAGGCAACACCTACCAGGAGATGATCAAGATTATCTACGAGGGTGGGGGCTCCATCTATGTCTCCATCCACTCCCTCTATAAGGTCTCCAAATACAAGGCACAGGACAATGGCGAGCCCCCTCGCCTGTCACACCTCGGCACAGGCCAGTGGGAGCGTATGAAGGAGCGCACCAAGGCCAAGCTGAAAGACATCGCTCGCGACCTCATCAAGCTCTATGCAGCCCGTCGCCGTGAGATTGGTTTCGCCTTCTCAGCCGACTCGTTTATGCAACACGAACTGGAAGCCAGTTTTCTGTATGAAGACACTCCCGACCAGTTGAAGGCCACCAACGATGTCAAGGCCGATATGGAGCGTGCACGTCCTATGGATCGCCTCGTCTGTGGCGATGTGGGCTTCGGCAAGACCGAGGTCGCCGTGCGTGCCGCTTTCAAGGCAGCCTGCGACTCCAAGCAGGTAGCCGTCCTCGTGCCTACCACCGTGCTGGCCTATCAGCATTTCCAGACCTTTAAGTCGCGCCTGAAAGACTTCCCCGTCCGTGTCGACTACCTGTCCAGGGCGCGCTCTACCAAGCAGACCAAGGAGCTGTTGAAAGACCTCGAAGAAGGCAAGATAGACATCCTGATAGGTACCCATAAGCTCATCGGCAAGACCGTTAAGTTCCATGACCTCGGACTTCTCATCATCGACGAGGAGCAGAAGTTTGGTGTCTCTACCAAGGAGAAGCTGCGCCAGCTGAAGACCAATGTCGACACGCTCACCATGACGGCGACCCCCATTCCGCGTACCTTGCAGTTTTCGTTGGTCGGAGCGCGCGACCTGAGCATCATCCAGACACCCCCCCCCAACCGATATCCCATCCAGACGGAGATACACACCCTCGGACCCGAGATTATCGCCGATGCCATCAATTTCGAGATGTCACGCAACGGACAGGTCTACTTTGTCAATCCGCGCATCAGCGACCTGACGCGCTTGAAGGAGATGATACTCAAATACGTCCCTGATGCCCGTGTGGCAGTAGGTCATGGACAGATGAAACCCGAGGAACTCGAACAAGTCATCTTCGACTTCGCCAACTACGACTACGACGTACTGTTGTCCACCACCATCGTGGAGAACGGCATCGATATCCCCAATGCCAACACCATCATCATCAACGGAGCACACCGCTTCGGACTCTCCGACCTCCACCAGATGCGCGGACGCGTGGGACGAGGCAACCGCAAGGCCTTCTGCTACCTGCTCGCCCCTCCGTTGGCAGACCTCCCCGCAGAGAGTCGTCGCCGCCTCGAGGCCCTCGAGAACTTCAGCGACCTGGGCAGTGGCATCCACATCGCCATGCAAGACCTCGACATCCGTGGAGCCGGCAATCTGCTCGGTGCCGAACAGAGCGGCTTCATCGCCGACCTGGGCTATGAGACCTACGTCAAAATCCTGCAACAAGCCGTCGTAGAGCTGAGGAATGAAAAGACCCAGCCCCAGCCCCTCCCTGTGAGGGAGGGGAGTGGACACTCTCAAGGGCGAAAGTCTGATGGCGGAACAATTTACGCCCCTCCATACAGGGAGGGGGCGGGGGAGGGTCTCTGGGTCTCCGACTGCTCCTTGGAAAGCGACCTCGAGCTCTACTTCCCCGATCAGTATGTGCCCAGCGATTCCGAGCGCATGCTGCTCTACCGTGAGTTGGACGGACTGACCACCGACGACCAGCTTGCCGCCTATCGTACCCGACTCATCGACCGCTTCGGTCCGGTGCCGTCGTGTGGTGAAGAGTTGATGCGTGTGGTACCCCTGCGCCGATTGGGCAAGTCGTTAGGATGCGAGAAGATTATCCTCAAGCAGCAACGCATGACCCTCTTCTTCGTCTCCCAGAACGACAGTCCCTACTACCAGAGCGAGGCCTTCGACCACATCCTCACCTTCGTGGCACAGAATCCCCGTCGCTGTCAGTTCCGCGAACAGAATGGCAAGCGCTCCATGCTCATCACCAGCGTCCCCACTATTCAGGAAGCAGTCCAGTTGCTAAAACAAGTTCACGCGGAAGGGTAATCACCTTCAGACGCTCATACCAGATGCGGTTCGACCCCGCTATGCGCTTCTGCGTATGTCCGCTGATGATGTAGTAGCTCGCCGTGTATTCATCCATCATGTCGAGAAACACCTTCTTGATGCGCGAGCACTTCTCGTTGATGGCATTGTCCAGTGGGTTCACCAAGTGGTCAACCCCCTCTATGATTTTCTCCTTGTCCAACAGTTTGGCTGTTGCCATATAGTATCGTGTCAGTTCCTCCCTGTAGTCTCCCAGCCGTTTGAACTCGATGCCCTCCGGATGCGCCAGGAACAACAGGTACACCGCCTTGTGAACAGGTTGCAGTTCCACCTCCCTGTTCTGATAGTCCACCAGGTAGAACCGGTAGTCCTTCGTGATCAGCAGTCTGCTCAGCTTCGCCTTAGCCGCCTCGATGCGCAACTCCTCCAGCATAGGCGCACCAATAGCCTTCAGCAGCAAGTCCTTCCTGCCTGCTGCCTGCAGTTGCTCGACCAGTCGTTTGATCTGCCCTGCAACCTCCTCCGGCGTGCTGTGCATCTCGTCCGTCATTCCGTCATCTCCTTCATGAAACCGTTCAGCCAAGTCTTCCATTTGTCGATGATGGTAGGCTGTTGCACTTCCGCCTCTTCTTCCACCACAGGCTTAGGCTCCTCCACCTGCTTATGTTCCTCCACCTTCACGGCAGGCTCCGGATCCGGTTTCACCTCCACCTCGAAAGGCAGCTTCTGGTCTACGGCAAGCACCTCCTTCACCGTGGGACTCTTCTTCGTCGGTTTATAGATTAGCGGTATCAAGTCCTCGTAGAAGTCGTCGTCACTGCGATGCACGTTCTGCTTCACCTCACTACGCAGTTCATCTTCCACTCCCGTAGCCAGTATCGTCACCTTCGCGTCCTCACCCAGTGATTCATCCGTCGCCGTACCCCATATCACGTCGATGTTAGGGTCCAGCTGGTCGAAGAAATCGTCAATCTCCTGCAACTCACGCACGAAGATAGGATGTTCGTCACTCGAGTAGATGTTAAACAGGATACGCTTCGCCTTGCCGATGTCGTTGCCATAGAGTAGGGGAGAGTCCAGCGCGTCCAGGATAGCCCTTTCCACACGATGCTCACCACTTGCCCTACCCATTGCCATGATGGAACCACCACCGTTCTTCATCGTCGTCTCCACGTCGCGGAAGTCACTCTTGATACCCCCGTCGCTGGGCATGGTGATCAGTTCCGAGATACCCTTCACCGCATCCATCAGGATGTTGTCAGCCCGTTGGAAAGCCTCCTTCACCGAGAGGTCCGAATCCGAGTACACGTCGCACAGCCTTTCGTTGTTCACGATGAGCAGGGCATCCACGTTCTTACGCATCTCGTCGACACCCTTCAGCGCCTTGATAATCTTGCGCTTCTTCTCAAAGTTAAACGGGATGGTCACCACCCCAACGGTCAGCAGTCCCATGTCCTTAGCCACCTTAGCCACCACCGGAGCAGCACCCGTTCCCGTGCCACCACCCATGCCAGCTGTTACGAACACCATCTTCGTGCCGTCACTCAGCAATTTCTCGATGTCCGTGAGGTTCGCTTCCGCCTCCTTCTTGCCCAGTTCCGGGTTAGCCCCGGCACCCAGTCCCGAACTGCCCAGCATCAGCTTCACAGGCACCGGCGAACGCGATAGCGACTGACTGTCCGTATTCATCACGGCATACGTCACGCCACCCACGCCCTCCAAAAACATGTTGCGCACTGCATTGCATCCGCCACCACCAACGCCAATCACCTTGATGATGCCCTGCATCTTGTCCTCCACCTCACCGAAAAACGGAATAATATCGTCTGGCATATCCTGTCGTTTTTAATATTTTCTGCAAAGGTACAATTATTCTATGAGAAATAAAAATCTCCGCAAGGCTTGCGAAAATGAAATATTTTTAAAAAAGCGGTTCGATTATTTGCGAATTTCATTTCTTTTATTTACCTTTGCAGGCAGATATAGCAATAAGCAACATGGTTGTAACATTCAATGAAGACTATTTGGAGAGGCTCTACACTAAGGGAGATACAGGAATCAAGAAGCTGAGATTCCAACCTCAAATAATCAGAGGATATCAAAAAGCTGTGAAATACCTGATTCAGGCAAAACGCAAAGAAGACCTTTTCCCCTTCAAGTCGTTACACTTTGAGGCGCTGCATGGTGATAAAGAAGGACGTTTCTCTGTAAAAGCCAATGATCAATATCGCGTTGAATTCACACTGACTGAAACAGACGACGAACCAATAGTCACAATATGCAACATCATGGAATTATCAAATCATTATAAATAAATGAGGTATGGATACAACAAACAACATGGTTAAGAATAAGACTGCCAATAATATGACATCATCAATGCTGATACATCCGGGTGAGATGATCAAAGACGAAATCAATGCTCGCGGAATTACCCAAAAAGAGTTGGCTCAGCAGATGGGCGTATCTTACACCGTATTCAATGAAATCCTAAACGGCAAACGTCCTGTAACTACAGAATATGCTTTGTTATTAGAGGCCGCTTTGGGTACTAATGCCTCCATTTGGATTGGTCTTCAGGCAGATTACAATATGCAGAAGGCCAAACAAGACAAGTCATTCTTGAAACGTTTGGAAAAAATCAGAAAGATTGCTGCAGTCCTTTGACTTCATACCTCAGCCCTATTACATCAGCCCTCTTCCTCCTCCCACGTCACCATGTCCCGAGGAAGAGAAATCTTCTTGGCTTCGCCACGAGCACCGTCAATATAGTAATACTTTGCCATGTAGTCATCAAACTCACCTACAAAGGCACCTCGTATTCTCGCACACTTCTCGTTGATGGAGTTCAGCAAAGGGTTTGTCACATCCTCAATACTCTGTATCGCCCTCTCCGTCAAACCTGTAGGACGCAGCTTTTCGTAAATCAGAGTCAGTTCATTCCTGTATTCCGGCAATTGTTTAAAAAGAATTCCTTCAGGATGCTTCAAGAACAGCAAATACACAGCCTTCACCAGTGGTTCCATCTTTATTTCCAAGTTCTGATAGTCAGGAAGTACGATACGATAATCCTTTGTTACAATCAAACGGCTTAATCTGTCATCCGGATGGATTAATTGTTCCAAGAGATATTCAGCAATTCCCCTTTGTCTTAGTTTTGCTATCCTTTCACGAACTTCCTCCATCAGTTCCTCAGTATCATCTTTGTCATGTCCCCCTTCTTGTACCTTTCCCTCAATATAGTGTCCCGCTCTGTAGGTCTCTGCAGAAATCTGTTTCCCAATACGATGCAATTGGTCAGCCAGAGGCTCGCCATTCTTTGACGACAATGGGTAGAATCGGTTAGTCGCTTTGTCCTTTCCATCTTCTCCCCGATGAATATTCTCAGTGCGGATAAAGCCATGTTTCAATTTGTCCTTGTCACCAGGATTGTCCAGATACTGTAGTAAGAAATCATTTCCAATAGAAATGTTATTAATAGCTTCGTCCCCCAAGTATGGAGCACGATACCTCAGAACCTTTTTCTCTTTAAGACGTTTTATCAGAAGAGGAAGATAGACAATATGGAACCCAATCATTTGTCCCCATCCTTCAAGCACCTCAGGCCTCGTTTCAAACAAGTTAGTAAGTTCCTTGTCCTCTTCACTCGCCACATATACCAGTTCCTTTGGATCCAGTTTCCCCTTCAGCTGAAATTCAAATTGATTATCATCCAGTCCTTGGTTATCATCTGGTGCGATAGGTCTATACGCTACGTAATTCCTTTTTGCTCTTTTCCATTCCATGATGAACATTGCAATCAGTAACAGAGCTACGATGACATCCACCACGTTCCACACCACTCGTCCTAATGCCATTTTGTATATGGGTTGGAATAACAATGCCAATGCCCCAAACACATAAGAAGCTATCGTCTTGTTATCCACATAATAGCGATAAGCCATGATGCCAAATGCCACCATCATCACAAAACGCACCAACATGAAATAGCCATACGGCATTGGTGCCAAACAAAGCAGCAACATCGCTGCAAGGAAAGGGTAGAGGTTTTTCATCATTACCAATTGTATAAACTTGCTGTAGCTTCAACACTATTTTCAATACTATCAGGCAAGGCAGGAAAAAAATCCATACCTGTTATTCGTTCAACATCGTCCACAGTATTGACAAATTGATCCTTTTTCTTTTTCCCCTCATTATTTCTCACAATAAAACCTATTGCTGCTGGTTCTGGGGTAAGTCGAAGTATAACTTTAAAGAATGCTTCAGGAACAACTACTTTATTCATTCCGATTGTTTCGTGCTCCTTATTCAAAAATACTGGTCCACATACAATATAGACATCTCCATATTTGACGGCCCACTTACGACAATCACGCTCTATAACATTCCAAAGTCCACTATTTAGGCTTGCATGCTGAGGACACATATTTGATAACAAATTCGATTCTCTCATAGCTTCTGCGTCCCACTTATTATCCCCAGCAGGACACATATGGCCGCGCGTCCATCCACTTCCACGATAATCCTCGTTAGTCGCTCTCGGAGCAGGGACTTCCATGTCTTCATCGTATTTGCTATATCGAGGGCAATCCCCATCAGCGTGAGAAGACGTCAGTTCCCATGCCACCCAATTTGGACATTTTGTATCCTTATTATAAGATACCGTATATGCTTTACGAACTAGAATCAGTTCTTGTATATCTATAGGACTACTTGGAATTTCGATAGAGGTAATAGGTTCTTCGTCAGATTCATTACTTTTTTCCTCAATATTGTTTTGCTCTATTTGCTGTTCAGCAGTCTCCTCATAGGAGATGTTTTGCGAATCGTCATTACATTGGCCAATAAAAAATGCAAGCACGAAAATAAAAGCTATAAACATTATAATAACCTTCTTCATTCTTAGACTTTATTTATATAACTTTCAAGAGATTTTCCATCCTTACTTTTCCATTCTACCCAGCCATTAGCTTTTTCTCCTAGAACAAAACAAGCAGCTTCATCGGGAGAAATGCATATCGCATCCCTCTTTAGTTTATTATCATATTTACCTACACAATTTTCTTGAATGAATTTCTTTCTTTTAATGTCTGAGGCTGTATATCTGTACGATGAAGTTACCTCATAAGCCAGCTTACTTCCCTCCTTTATTATAAATTTATCATTATTCTTGTCATACATTCCTTTGGCATTGCACGATCTACTACCCATATCACGTGATATGTAGTAATAACGTGGAGTGCGTTCAACTTTTGGGAACCTTACATTATTCTGTTTTTTTTGTTCTCTTTTAATCGGATCTACCACGTTAGTTGTTACGGTATCTTTCAGAGTTACTACATTATCTTGAGTCTCTGACTTTTCTGGATTAGGTTGGTCGGTTTTTCTGTTCAATAAAGATAAATGTGTTTCAGAAATCTCACGATTTGAGTAGTCTAGCAGAAACCTTATTAGTTGAGACAATTCTTCTTTGGCTGTACTTTTGTTTATTTGTTCTCTTTTTCGCTTTGAATCTTTCCTTAATATTATTTCAATTCCATCAAAAGGGAGAATACTTGAGACAAATATTTCTTGAGACTGATCAACTATAAACTGACGAAGTTCGTTGTATTCTTCTTCAGTATCGAAAAGATTTATTCGTTTAGCAGAGCCAAATAACTTTTCATATTCCTCGTTAATGTTTCGTCCTGGTTTTTGCATTATCTTCCTTTCCTCTTTTTGTATGCGTCTATTTCATTCTTTTTAAGTTCAATATTTCCAATAACAGGGACTATATGAATTAAGAAACGTTGATTCCTTTCTTCTATTTTATTCCATTTCTCTTTATATTCTTTGTCTGATTTAGATGTTCTTTTTAATTCATAGTCATCTGGAACATATCTGGGGACACCACCTTCGCCGCTTCCTGAAATAATCAATTCACATTTAGGTAGTGCTGCTAAGTCGACGTCGTTTGCTTTCCAGAAATCATTCAAGAACTGAGCTCTTAGGTAAGATAATGTAAAGTTGTTTTCCCAATCATTTTTATCAAATTTCACTCTTGATGATTGACCCTCAATAACAACTAGAAATTTAATATTATCCTCAAGATTTCCATTTGAATTGAAAACTTCTGATTTTTCGAGTTGTAGAATTGTATTCTTGATTAATTTTCCTGCCGCTATTATACTATCTCTTTTATTGTCTGCCGCTCTTTTATCAATTGTATCCAATTTCAATTCGTTGACTTTGTAGGCTCTACTTTGGTACTCAACATCAACTGTAAAAAGATGCTTTTTATGTTCTTGAAAATAATTGAAATAGTCAGTAGAATCAATGCTTCCTACTGTAGAGTAAACAGTAATAATGTTTTCATATTGATCTACCAAACTTTCTAATAGTTCCTCCCTATTTTTAAATCGACTATATGATACGACAAAAAGGACTAGCATAATGGCAAATAGGGTTGTCATTATGTCTACATAACTCGGCCAAAATGAGCCGTTATTTGTTTTTTTGTTCATGAGTTCTTTTTAACAGCCTCCACAAATTATACCACTTCCCTGGTTTTACATCTTCCAGTTTCTCTTCTTCCCTTTCGTTTGACTCGCTATCTGATGGTGTTGTTTTCACTTGAAATGTTTCGTGATTTGAGTTATTGGCAGAAGTGGTCATTTCACTTCCAGAAGGCGTTTCTTTTGTTTCTATATGTTCTAAAGATTGACAATCTAAAGGTTGTGTATAAGGCCTGTGGTATCTATCTCTCAGCTCATAACGTAAGTCCTTTTGCTTTTGAACTTCAGTAAGAAGGTTACTGATTTTTTCATTCAAATCTTTTATATCTTTGTTTAGGCCTTCGTTTTTCTGGCGAAGTTGTCTGATTTCTTCTCTGCTTTGCAGATCTCTTTCAATATACTCATTTACTTTTTGCTGATTCCTACTATCTACTTTTTCACTGACATCCTGCTTCCTGTTTATAGAAATCAATATATCATTTGACCTTGATACGTCATCAGAAATGCCCTTAATTTCATCAAAAATTGCACTCAATTTCTTTAAATTTGAGAAATCTTCACGTATTATATTGATATTGAGTTTTTCTTCCATTGCATCAATAAAGATACTATGGCGTCTTTCTAATTCCCTTGTAACTTCATCCATCATCTCTTCAAAGCCATCTATATGATTTTGTATAGCAGCTCTATATCGATGATTCATTTGGTCTATTACTGCTGTTTGTTCCTTGAAAAGATCCTCTAATTGACCATCTGCTAGCTGTAAATATTTATCTGCTATCTTACTCTTCTTTTCTATAGCATTAACTTGGTCACTAATAGCATTGACAACATCATTACCCAAAATTTCTCTTTCTGCCAATTTTTCGCCAATTCGTTCAATATTCTCTTCAAAATTCTTAATTCGATCCAAAATATTGTTTACTCGAACGGCTATTTCACGAGGAATCTGCAACCAATCTGCATATTGGTTCTGATAATTGATTACCTCTTGTGTAGCTGCAAGCATCATGCGACGAGCTTCCTCGAACTTATTGAGTGATTTGGTAATTCCAACAAAGTGGTCTGCTGCCTCAATGTATTTTTCAAGTCCTCTCGCAACTTTATCAGACTTAAAGTTAGATAGGACAGATTTCTGTAATTCAATATTCTCATTAATCTTGTCCATATTTTCACCCATTGTCTTCACTGCATTCGATACCGTCAAAACGTTTCTTTCAAAGCTTTCACCAAATGCCCTTGTACACCTGTCGAATGTCCCTTGGAATCTATTAATCACACCATTAAAAGCGGGTTCAAACTGATTAACGGTATTATGGAGTTTCGAAATAGCAGCGACCAAACTAACGTCCAATGAAGGCATCAGTTCTGTCTGAACGAAGTCATAAAATTCATTTTTATCTTCTTCAACACCTTTTTTGGCTTCACTTATGAAAGCATTATTAATCGTAGTCAATAAAAGCCCGATGAAGCTAGTAGACATTGATACTAAAACTCCTATCAATAAGTTTTTTATAGCATCGTCTCTGACATCTCCTTGTCCGTCAAATCCCCAAATAAACATAAAAATACCCATCAACACTCCTAAAAAGGTACCCATCAAACCTAAATAGGTGGGAAATGCCAGTTTTGCCTCTGACTGCTCATAGCGCATAGATAACATGCGCTCAACCTTATTTTGAATAACCGCAAAATCCGTTGTGCCTTTTGTTTTTGCAACGTAGTGGTTTACCTCAGATAATAATTTGTTTAAATCTGAGCCCTCCTCTCCTACGAGTTTTAATTGTTGTACTTTATTCCCATCTAGTTCTTCTTTAATAACCTCATATTCATTCTCCTTATAAAAGAAATTATAAAAGAGGTTACAATATTTGCGCGTCTCTACAAAATACCTATACTGTAAAGTAAAAAATATCAATGAGACCGCAATAGAAAATACTACGGTAATATAAAAGGAATTTTCAATCATGACTTAAATCTTTGTCAATTCAAATATGCGATTAATTACAGGAAGGAAGAATACAGAGTCATTATAGAACACTTCTTCGCCATACTTTTCCTTGACCTGAGACTTGTAATATGTAGTAAGCGGTGTACCCATATCCTTTTGGGCCTCTCTGGTATACTTCGTTGTATCAGCAGTACCATCAATGATGCGCTCTTGCTTTAACAGGTCAAGGACAGACTTATAAAGCATATTGAGTTCCTCATATTTTTTTAACAGAATAGATTTTAGTGAGTCAAAATTATCATTTATGTCACTAACCTTCTGATATTTTCTAGAAGAATCTCCTTGATATACAATGTCTCTTACATTTTCTTCATTAGGATTACGATACAAGCCTCCATAACAAGTTGATTCTTTACGCTCTTCTGGAAGTTTCAAATTAACATCTGACTTTTCTCCAAATACACGTTCGAATATCAAGTCTATGATATTCTTGAGCACTTTGGAATCTGACGAGATAAAATTATCGATATACTTACTTCCATTTCCGCTAAATACTACCGTGCGTGGGGTTTTTAGATGATTATCTTTATACATACTAGCCATGTAATATAGTATGGAGGTGAGATGATAAATAAAGACAGGCTTAAAATCATCCCTTAAGAATTTTGTGATATTGCAATATTCATGGTTACTTAACCAAAAGTTAATGATGTCTTTTGTTTTCAAACTATCCACTCTTTTAAAGCAATCATTTAGTTCTTCAAGATCTTTTCTTTCAAAACGAAGATTTTCAGCATATTTCTTATATATGCCATTCTCACGCTCATTTTGGAATTCAATAAATCCATTTTCCCAAAGTACATCACAACCAAAGTGAACAGAATTAGCCACGACAGGTTGGTTGTCTCTGAAATAGACAAAATCAGTGGATCCACCACCAATATCAATTACCGTTACAGCTTCAGAATCCTTAATGTAATCCTTCTTCTTATAATAATAATAAGGAGCCTCAGATTCTGAATACTGTCTGATTTGATTAGGCTCAATAAATAGGATATTCTTTGGCTCTGATGTCCATATATCATTATATATAGCCTTTTCATTGCCAGAGAAACTTAATGGACTGAACCAAATTAACTTTGTACGGTCCAAGTCACCATTACGTTGCAATATATCACATTTGATAATCAACAATAATTCTCGAACAAAAATGCGCAACAGATCTTCGTTCTTGTCCCATTTAATGTCAGTATGGACATCTTGATCATCATTTGCCATTATGCGCTCATAAAAGAAAGCGATATTGTGGTTATCAAACAATCTAGGCTTTTGAGACTTATTATGAATTCCGCAAAGAGCTGTACGAATTGGGAACTTATAATAATCACCATCAATAATAGCTGGCAAGAACTCTGTCTTAATCTTTTTCTTTGCCTTTGCGAAAACTGAATCTTCTATTCTACTTGCTAATGAGAACTGATCATTATTAGGAACCTCATGCATGAAGGAGACCATTGGTCGCTCCATCTTAAAGAGTTCTGGCTTTCTACCAAGGTCTGGCTGTCCGTTAGCATCGTTCTTACATCTTGACATAAATGTATTGGATGTACCTAAGTCTACAGCATATGTGAATGTAACATCTGTTGCCTGACTGGTTTGCCATACAGGACGTAGAAGTCCTGTATCACCTAAGACAGTAACCTCTATCAAATCGAAAGAAGTATTGAATAGTTCATAAAACTTTGTTCCACTTTCTTCCAAGTCAGTCTTCTGCCTAGAACGTACCACTGCAGGCAAGGTGCCATAACTAGCACCCAATTCTGGCTCAACCTCTCCTATATAAGTTCCATTCTTGAAGAATGAAAGAGATATCTGGTCAATATTGAAATGTGGAGCTTCTGGATCTTCATCTGCAGCAACTACAAGAACTTTGAAGTAATTATTCTCTTGTTCTTTATAAGATAGTATGTTGGGGAATAGCCCAAGGTCAAAACTTATCTTCGCTTTCTTCAAATCAACAATCTGACCTTGTCCTTCACGGAATGGATTAAAAGCATACTCCTTTTCGTATTCTTTGCCATTGTAACGTAAGAAAGCAGTGACTGAGTTTCGATTTATATGAATATCAGCATCAATTGCCCCATTTGGGAACAGGTTAACAACGTCGCTCTTAAAGGGCATCAGATAGTCATAATCACGATCAGCTGAATCATTTTGATATGTTACTCCCAAGAAAGTATCTTTCGAGATGCGATATGGAATACGTATCAGATTGTCAGTAAAGTAAGAATTTACGTCTATCTCGTCTAATTGTCTGATATTCAGTCCATTGATTATTAAATCATCATTCTGGTCGGTCTTTACCGATGTTGTTCTTGGGTTTTTGTCGTTGCGAATCGTATTGTCCTTATCCTTGAAACTTCTAATAAAGTCTTTGATTGTTTTAAAGCGTGAATCTATGTTACCCGTTCCAAAAAGAATGTTGTGCATATAGTTTTTGAAATCAACATCACGCTCCATAAAAGACTTGGTGTCAGAGAAGTATTGCCCACCCGATTTTCTCCGAATACAAAGATTCTTATATTGTTCACCCAC
The DNA here is from genome assembly GCF_900107705.1 of Prevotella sp. tc2-28. Lineage (GTDB taxonomy): Bacteria > Bacteroidota > Bacteroidia > Bacteroidales > Bacteroidaceae > Prevotella. The sequence goes on along the minus strand of NZ_FNRE01000003.1, from coordinate 120,718 downwards.
AAAAGCCTGCGACTTGACTCCATCTTTTTCGATTGTCATCTTGTCAAGATCAGGTGGAGTAACAAAACCTGTCATGGGCGAACTACATGCCAACAACATTTCTCTGCCATTTTCGGTATAAACTAGAAAATACAGCTTTTCATCAACGATATCTGTTGGGTAGTATGCTACAACAGAGTTATAAAGGATAGGCATTTTCTCCTTAATAATCTCCAGATTCTCTTTGAAGTCCCATTCTCTTATTTCTATTTTTTCACCATTTTTCCAAGTGTTATTTTTATGATACTTCAAATTGAATAGTAATTCATACACATCAAGGATGTCTGAAACCATTTGCGTATAAGCTAAACCCGCCTCTTTGTCCTTATCCATATTTTCTTCCATGACACGTCTAAATGCTTCACGTGCCACAAAAAAACGAGCAAATGGGGTGGGTAGGGAATTCAGAGCTGCACAGTTATCCGTCTTTTGCTCAACGACTTTGTCTAGACTGTCTGCTGTTAATGCTATATCTTCTGCAGTCCAAATGGTACCTTCTGCACCACGATCAACGATATTTAGATCTATTCTTGACATAATCACTTCTCCAATTTTTTAGTGTAATAGTTAATGGCATCATAAGCAAACTGCAAGAAGAACCTGAACTTATTACTATGGTCTTTCTCGTTATATGCATTACTTGCTTTAATCATCTCAAGCAGATAATAAGAATCGTCTTTTGCATCAATTTCCAAGTTTTTAATCCAACCTGACATTTGTTTGGGATTGTCATAATGCAATGGTGCAAAAGCTCTCTTATTATTAGAAAGTTCGTGATACCATTTAAAATAGGTATCAGTAAAACTTTTCAGATTTTGGAAAGACTGGTCCTTATAGAAACTTGCGTCGAAACCTCTATTCTTTTTCAAAGGGAAGAATGGCTCATTAGGAATGTCGTTTATCAAATGACGCAGAAGCATATAGTCTGCAACACATTTCACAATGTCATTATAACCATTTCCTAATGATTTTAATGACATGGATTCCTTATCATCTTCAATGGCTCTTGACAAGAATTGTTGCCTATTTGGACGTTCTCTCTTTAAAAAGTCAAATAAAGCAGATGCTGCGATAAGTTCTATAAAGTTTGCCGTATCCTCTTGTTTTGCCTCGTCGTTTTCATATACCTGACGCAGAGACTTCTCTCCTATATAATAGAGGTAGTTCGATTCTATATTCTTGTCGTAATATGCCAACGCGGCTTTTGTCTTGGTATAAAAATTTGAACTATCAATATCACTTCCTGTAGTAGTGGGATCTTTCAATCCATAATATGGTAACACCGTAACTGCCCCCATTAATACATTCTTAACTGCAGGTTGCTGAGAAGCATTTCGAATTTTCTTTTCTAATAGTGGGAAACCTGAAGCACCTGTTCCACCAAAAATAGAACTAATGATAAACACCCTGTCGTCTTTCTCGCAATGTATTTTAAAGGCTTTGAACCAATCCGCTTTTTCTATCATTTCACCAAGAACGACAGTTCCAACGTTTGGATTCCCTTTAAAACCGACAGACAGAGGGTTATTCAGGCTTTTTGTTGAGAAAAGTGTTTCTACTAAGAAATTGTTGATATCGCCAGTTCCTAAACTTGAAAGGTTAATATATGACCGAAACTTTTCATTGGTACCGACGGACTGATAAGTGTCATTGAGCTGATTATTGATCTCTCCTATAGTCTGAATTTCAGAATTAAAGAATCCATCTAAAGGATTTAATGTCGAAGTTCCATTGTTAATGGATTCTTTGTATATCTTTTCGTAATGTTCAATCAATGAATGGAGGTTTTTCTTTTCTTCCAAATCTAAATGAGGATCTATGATAATGGGGACAACAGTAAAGCCATTCGTACTCATACCACTGGCCATCAGCATCGTTACGCTTTTCATAACTCGAATGCCAGTTCCTCCTATGCAAAAAACAAATACTTTCTTCATGTCTGACTAAAATTTAAAAATCCTACATGCATTGGTTGAGCCGATATTACACCATGCAACCGATGTCACAAAAAAGACAATTGCCGCATATATGGCATTGCCAAGAGCTATCTTTGCTTCTAATCCAAACGAATCTGTTATTTTGGGTGGTACTGCAAAGTATTCAAAACCTAATGTGACTAAGAAAGTCAAGACAACGGTTATAAGCAAAAAGACAAGCCAATGATTTAGCTTATAATGCCTACCAGGGCTATTATTGTAAGGCTTATAATAGTAACATGCTAGAGCAATACCTAAAAAGAGACAAATCAAGAAAATAATCATAGAATAATTCTCCAACTTACCCCAAAAAGCTCTAGCCTGCTTATACATAGCCTCGTTATCTCTAAACGGTCTTGTAAAGTCTGCTAATGAGCCAGCAATCCAACTGTACAATTTCATTAATTTCATATTTATGAGTTTTTAGATATCAATATATAATTAGGTTTCAATGTTTTATTTATTACACCTCCGTAGAATATACCTTGAATAAAGTTCTCTATTGAATATGATTTGGTATAATCATTTTCACCTAACGCACCGAAAAATCGTGTAAACTTCTCAACGTTCAAATCTGGCAGCTCAAGGCTCCACTCAATCACCTCAGAATCCATTGTCAAATTAAATAATTTCAGCTGTACAATTGCTGTAGCTGTACGATTAAGTTTCTTTCCTGTAATATTTTGGACTTCAATCTTAACATTTCCAACACTTACGTTGGATCCGTAAAGAGCCTTGCATTTGAATGCGTTCTTAAAACATGCAGAATCTGAAATCAACCAACGATATCTTGCCAAATCAACTTTTAGATTAATAATACAAGTATCACTTGCTGATTCATCAAAATCAACAAATGCTGGTTCTTCATCTAATTGATAGCAATATTCGGGTATACCAAACGAATATGTTGGGGCTCCATAGTCAAAACCACTCTCAATATTGTCAATAAAACGATGATTATTATCTAATAACGTTGAAATGGCATTACGAAGGTACGCAACCTCCCCCTCATTGCCTATTAGGAAAAAATAATAGGGAGATTCGTTAACTACAGTCTTTTTATCCAAGTAGTTCGAAACAGCGCTTATCAGGCAAACTGGCTTATGGAATGTTCCTAAGATTCTGCTCACGTCAGGGCTATACTGCTCCATGAGGACTTTAGGAGCATTAGCCCCAACAGGGCTATATTTCATATCAGATATAAGAACTGCCACTTCGCCTTGTCTTGGCTTAATATCATTGATAATTGAAGCAAGCATTATGGGAACCTGAGTTGATGCAGAAGAAATGAACGAGCCCGTATTCATCTGTTGTCTAAAATTATCTATGGACATTCTGACACCTGTACTACCATTGTTGGTAAGGATTATAACCTCTGAAGGAAGCGCAGAGAAATAACTCATAATTTCCCATACATCCGTCTTAAATTGGGTTGGTTGATTAGCCCTAAAGAACCCATTCATACTACCAGACACCTCAACATAATACTTAATCTTGTTTGGATGTACAAGTTCAAAAGCATGTTTGGAATCAGAGTCTGGAAGATAAAAACCATCCTCTGTGAAGTGAGGGTCTTCTACGGAATTAACTTTGCTGCAAGAAGAAAACATGATAGACAAAAGTCCTATTACAGATAGGAAAGCAAGTGTCAAGCTATTCTTTTTCATCAGCCATCAGCCAACCTATCGACCTCCCAAGTTTCGGCTTTTTTGTTTTAGGTTATAAATGAAAGACGTGGGAGTCACTACTTACCGCTTATCCCAAGTCTCAGGCTCTCGCATTGCCCCTTCATCAAGATAAGCAACTCGAGTTAGCCCACGCCGTGATATATATACGTTCGTCCACCCTAGTATGAGAATAATAAGGTGGACTGGGTATAATACACCCAACGCAGACGTTTCAGTTGCGTTCCCTCAGATGAAGATTCAAATTTGCGAGATTTGAGACTCTAAGGATAACGTTCGTAAACGTCCTTTTTTCCAATATGTCTTGACCCTCTTGCCCTTGCGGACTAACTGAGTCACTTGCAAAAGTAGTGATTTATTTTATAAATTCCAAATATTTGACGAAGAAATTTCGAAAATATGGTTTCGCAAGCCTTGTGAAAATAGGAAATCGCAAAAAACAATTCGGATACCTGGGAAAGGTCACACGATGCCAGGCACGATGTGGTAATACCTACTTTTGATTAATCTGCTTTTGCAGGACTTGGCAGGTGTGCTGTACTTAAAACACTGCATTTTAGGTATTGCACACTTCGTTATTTCTCTCTAATTTTGCACACGAAATCAAAACCATAAAAATGAGAACAGCAAATCCCACAGCGCTTCAAGTGCTGATGAACCACATCTACGAACTGCATAAGGGCGTTCGCCACATGGTATTATTCACCTGTAACAAGAAATACAGTGAGCAGACTATCCGGCGACTGGAGAGCCAGGATATTCCATATCTGTTGCAACCTGCCGGACAGCAGAACCTTAACGTGTATTTCGGTCGGCGCGAATGTCTGGAGGCTATCCGGCTCATCGTCACCCGTCCACTGAACGAACTTACGCCAGAGGAAGATTTCATACTCGGAGCGATGCTCGGCTACAACATCTGCGCACAATGTGAACGTTTTTGTAAACGTAAGAGCAGAAGTCAGGGCCAGTGCGACGGCCAGTGCATCAGTCGTAATTAATTAACCACATAAATATAGATAAGTAATGAACGCAACAATTGTAATCTATGGTTCCTCGACGGGAACCTGCGAGGCCATCGCGGAGAAGATCGCCTCGAAACTGGGCTGTGATGCCCTGAACGTACAGGACCTGACAGCCGATATGGTAGCTGCCAACCAAAACCTGATTCTCGGCACTTCAACGTGGGGCGCCGGTGAATTGCAAGATGACTGGTACGACGGTCTGAAGACCTTGCAAGGTGCAGACCTCAATGGCAAGACCATCGCCCTGTTCGGCTGTGGCGACTGCTCAACCTACAGCGACACCTTCGTGGGCGGCATGGGCGAGCTCTACAATGGCATCAAGAACAGCGGTGCCAAGTTCATCGGTGCTGTCGAGACCGACGGCTACACCTTCGACGATTCCGAGGCTGTGATAGACGGAAAGTTTATCGGTCTGCCCCTTGACGACATCAACGAGGATGACAAGACCGATGCCCGCATTGAGGCATGGATAGCCTCAATCAATTCCGAACTTTAACCCATTAAAGCTTAAGATTATACGGCACGGTGTGATATGTAACATAAAGCGGAGCAGCCTCGTAGGTTGCCCCGCTTTCTCTTGTGTCACCACCGTGCGCCTAAAGCAGCGCCAGTGGACCGTGTCCCATGCAACTCGCCGTCCCAAATGCCGTCAGCGCAGCCGTCAGAATACTGACAATGAACTGCAGAATCGTCTTCCAAGTCTCTTTTTTCATAGATTAAAAATTTTTAGAGGTGAGTGGTGAGAGGTGAGAGAAATCTGTATAATCTGCGTAATCTGCGGTTTATTTCTTACCTCTTACCTCTTAACGTTACCCTTCGTCCACGCCGTCTACGATGCTACCGCTGTCGCCACCGTCGTCGTTCCCGTTCCCGTTATCACCAGTGTTGTCCCCACCAGTGTTATCGTTAGGGTTAGGGTTAACGTTAGGGTTAACGTTAGAAGTATCCTCCGGATCCTCTACGTTGCCTTCGTCGTCGCTGGTCACGCGCTTCACCTCCTTGCCGTCGCGGTCGTAGCAGGTGATGACGATAGCGGTATTCTTCAGCTCGTCCTTCAGGTCCACGTCGGGAGTGAAGATGATGCGTCGGCTGGTAATCAGACCGGTCTTCACCTTGTTCACGTCCTCTACCGACTTCGAGCGCAGTCCGAAGCGCATGGTACCCAGTCCGGGCAGTGCCACGCTGTGACCCTCGGTAGCCCACGCCTTGATCACCTCGCCAGCTGCGTCCCAGCAGGCCTGCATCACACCCTGACTTACGCCACTGCGGAGAGCAGCCTCCTTGATCACCTTCTTCTGGTTCAGGCTCGAGTACATCTCGGGCGACATCACATAGCGGTAAACACCCGCAGAATTCTTGTCAAACTTCAGTAGCTTCTCTACTGCCTTTACTTTCATTGCCATAATTTTAATCTCCTCTTAGTTTTTAAATAGTTGATAATAATGAGCCCTTTTGGCTTACGCCGCTTTCCCGTTTAACGGGAATTGCTCAAATGTTAATTTTTTTAGTTATTGGTTATTCTTTCAGTCGCTACGCTTTGTGAAAGCGAGCAAAGCTCGAGCGGTTTATTGTTTTTTTTTGTCTCCTCTCCAGTGCTGCGCGCTTGCTCCTTCAATTCAACACTGCAAATGCGGTGCAAGGCGAAAGCAGAACCGAGCTCGCTCGAGCTATGCTGAGCCGCAGCCCACAGTCGCCGTTGTCATCTCAATTACAACTGCAAAGTTAGTAAAAATTTTTCATTCCACCAAATATTTTGACAAAAAATTTCAAAATTTTTTCAATTATTTTTTCTCGCTGCCCAGGAAAAAAGTTTTTCCTGCCCAGAGAGCCATATTTTCCCTATTTGATAGGTAAATCATCCCGGGTGGATTGTGTACCAGTGCACCAGTGTACCATTAGCATTTTCAAGTTTTAGGTAGGCGTAGAAAAGGAGGTATTCTATTTTATTATATTATATATATTAAAATATATATAATATAATAAGTATATATATAAATAAAAAAAATAGTGAGTCTTGAGCGTGAAAAACGAAAATCGAAACGGTGCACTGGTGCACTGGTGCACTGTTCGATATACTGAAAGCAGGATGCACCGACTCTTGAGTGACCATCTCATAGAGAAAGTGAGTGACGGGCGAGGCAATATAAAGGCACAGTCAATATTCCGAAAAACGGGGAATATCATGTTATAGGAAGACGTTGTGCACCGGTGCACCAGTGCACCAGTGTACCGTTTGGAAAATTAGTAATTAGGACTCGAGCTTTGCTCGCTTGCCTAAGCAAGAATGAGTAATTATGATTACAGAGATAAACACAAACATGAAACTCTCGGAGCACTTTACGCTCCGGGAGTTAACCAAGACAAATACGGGAATAGCAAACGTGCCGAATGAGGCACAAGTAGAGAACCTTCGTAGAGTGTGCCGATGGCTGGAACGTCTGCGGAAGCGATGGAACGACAAGTACGGCGATGGTGATGACCCGATTATCATCAACTCGGGGTTCCGAAGTCCAGAGGTGAACAAAGCGGTGGGTGGTGTGCCCACGTCGAACCACCTGACGGGGTGCGCCGTGGACATCCGTTGCATCGGGATGGAACAGGCGTTGCGCTATGCAGCAATCTTGCTCGACATCAGCGATATGAGCCGCGAGGACTTCGACGAGCTGCTGATAGAACAGAAGCGCAGCGTCATCTGGATTCATTTTGCGGTGCGCCCATCGGGGAACCGGAGGCGCACCTCGCTTAGGCTCCGCTCGCTTTTACAAAGGTCTTAGGCCGATAGCCTGTCACGCTCCGACGAGCTCGTTGGCGCGTGACAGGGCGAGGTCGATGTGGTTGCAGATGTTCTGCTCACCCACAATACGCTCGAAGTGGTTGCGCTTCAGCACGCCCTCGACCTTGGGATTGACACCAGAGAGGACGACGGTGATGCCTTCCTTCTGACTCATCAGACACATGTTCTCGAGGTTGTGCAGTCCGGTGGAGTCGATGAAGGGTACTTTACGCATGCGGATGATGCGCACCTTGGGACGACGTCCGTAGCGCGCCATGATGTCCTCGAAACGGTTGCCGGCTCCGAAGAAGTATGGACCGTTGATCTCGTAGACCTCTACGCCCTCGGGAATGGTGAGGTGCTCGAGGTTGCCACGCTCCATGTCGGCATCCTCGTTGAGGTCTATCTCGTCGAGTACGGCATGGACATCGGTGGTCTCAGCCATACGACGCATGAAGAGCAGACAGGCGCAGATGAGGCCGAACTCGATGGCGACGGTGAGGTCGAAGATGATGGTGAGGAAGAAGGTCAGGAGGAGTACGGTGATGTCGCTCTTGGGGTTGCGCAGCATTGCCATGAACGAACGCCATCCACTCATGCCGTAGCTGACGACGACGAGGACACCAGCCAGACACGCCATGGGGATGTACTGTGCCAGTGGCATGAGGAACAGGAAGATGAGCAGGAGGACGACGGCATGCACGATACCGGCAATGGGAGTGCGTCCGCCGTTGTTGATGTTCGTCATCGTGCGGGCAATGGCTCCTGTGGCTGGGATACCTCCGAAGAGGGGTGACGCGATGTTGGCAATGCCCTGACCGATCAGCTCGGTGTTGGAGTTGTGGTGGTCGCCGATGACACCGTCGGCAACGGTAGCCGAGAGCAGCGACTCGATGGCACCGAGGACGGCGATGGTGACGGCGGGACCTACGAGGCCCTTGACGGTCTCCCACGTCAGTTCAGGAACCACGGCACCGGGCAGGGTAGAGTTGATGCTGAAGCGGTCGCCGATGGTCTCGATGGAGGTGATGCCGGCATACTGCTTGAGCAACAGGGCGGCTACCGTCATGACGATGATGGCTACCAGTGAGCCCGGCACCTTCTTGGAGAAGCGTGGTGTGACGGCGATGATGACGACGGAGACGATGCCCACGAGGGTGCTCCACAGGTCGATGTTGCCTATATTATATAAATAGGTGCCCCACTTCTCGATAAAGTCACTTGGCACGCCTCCCTCGATGGTCATTCCCAGCAGGTCCTTGATCTGCGTGGTGAAGATGGTGACGGCGATACCGGAGGTGAAACCCACCACGATGGGGTAGGGGATGTACTTGATGATGGTGCCCAGACGGAGCACACCCAACAGGATGAGGAACACGCCAGCCATGAGGGTGGCGATGGTGAGGCCCTGGATGCCGTACTGCTGGATGATGCCATAGACGATGACGATAAAGGCTCCGGTAGGTCCGCCAATCTGTACTTTCGAACCGCCAAAGACGGAAATCATCAGTCCGGCGACGATGGCGGTGATGATGCCCTTCTCGGGTGACACGCCACTGGCGATACCGAAAGCGATGGCCAACGGCAGGGCTACGATGCCCACGATGATGCCGGCCATGAAGTCGGCCATGAATGTCTGTTTGTTGTAATTACGAATAGCCGAAAACATTTTCGGCTTAAAGTCTAAAGTCTTCATTATCCTAAAAATTTCGATTTTCGGGGTGCAAAGGTATGCAAAAAATATAAGGTGGCAAAATGTTTACCACCTTATATTATAAAAAGCACTCGTTTTCTTGATTTATTTCTGCTTCAGCAGGTCGCGAATCTCAGCGAGCAGCTCTTCCTGGGTAGGTCCGGCAGGAGCAGCGGGAGCCTCAGGCTCAGCCTTCTTACGGTTCATCTTGTTGATGCCCTTCAGCATCAGGAAGATACAGAATGCCACGATGACGAAATCGACGGTGTTCTGGATGAAGTTACCATACTTCAGCACGGCAGCTCCCTCGCCCTCGCCAATCTGGAAAGCAAGGCTGGTGAAGTCGATGTTGCCCGTAATCATACCAACCAGCGGCATGAGGACGTCGTCAACCAGGCTAGACACAATTTTACCGAAGGCACCGCCGATGATAACACCGACTGCCATGTCTAATACGTTGCCCTTCATGGCAAACTCTTTGAACTCACTAATAAATCCCATAATGTTTGTTGTTTTAAAAAGTTAATATAGAATGTTTTTTGCTATCTGCGTATGACAATATTAGGCTATAAACCTTGACTTATGTCACTTTTCTCTTCTCTCTTTTCACTTTTCACTTAATTTAATACTGATTTCAGATGCAAATTTAGATATTTTTTTGTAACTTTGCGCACGAAATCAAGAAAAAGTGTTCAAAAAACATGATTTTTGAGTAAAGAAAGTATATTTATAACCCAATTAATAAAAAAGTTTATTAGTAATTATGACAAAAGTAGCAATTAACGGTTTCGGCCGTATCGGTCGCCTCGCATTCCGTCAGATGTTCGAGGCTGAAGGTTATGAAGTAGTAGCTATCAACGACCTGACAAGTCCTAAGATGCTCGCTCACCTGCTGAAGTATGACACCGCTCAGGGTGGCTTCTGCGGCAAGTTCGGTGAGAACAAGCACACTGTAGAGGCTGGTGAGGACTACATCGTAGTTGATGGCAAGAAGATCACCATCTATGCTATTCCTAACGCTGCTGAGCTGCCCTGGGGCAAGCTGGACGTAGACGTTGTTCTGGAGTGCACTGGTTTCTATACTTCTAAGGAGAAGGCTTCTGCACACCTGACCGCTGGTGCTAAGAAGGTTGTTATCTCAGCTCCTGCTGGCAACGACCTGCCCACCATCGTTTACAACGTTAACCACAAGACTCTGACTCCTGCTGACACCGTTATCTCAGCTGCTTCTTGCACCACTAACTGTCTGGCTCCTATGACCAAGGCTCTGAACGATTTCGCTCCCATCCAGAGCGGTATCATGACCACCGTACACGCTTACACTGGCGACCAGATGATTCTGGACGGTCCTCAGCGCAAGGGTGATGTACAGCGTGCCCGTGCCGGTGCTCAGAACATCGTTCCTAACTCAACTGGTGCTGCTAAGGCTATCGGTCTGGTTATCCCCGAGCTGAACGGTAAGCTGATCGGTGCTGCTCAGCGCGTTCCGACTCCTACAGGTTCTACCACTATCCTGCACGCTGTTGTTAAGGGTGAGGTAACTGTTGAGGGTATCAACGCTGCCATGAAGGCTGCTACCAACGAGAGCTTCGGCTACACCGAGGAGAAGCTGGTTTCTTCAGACATCATCGGTATGAAGTTCGGTTCACTGTTCGACGCTAACCAGACCATGGTTTCTAAGATCGGTGACGGCAACTCTCTCGTACAGGTTGTTGCTTGGTACGACAATGAGAACTCTTACACTTCTCAGATGGTTCGCACCATTAAGTACCTCGCTGAGTTGAAATAATACCAGACGGAGATAAAAATAAAAGGCCACTTAGCATTGCTGAGTGGCTTTTTTTGTGTATATTTGCAACCAAATTACTGCCATCATGGACTTTCAAGACATAAAAAACAAGACTCTGCAAGGCTGCGGATGCGTGTCAATAGGCATCGTCATCCTGATGATTATCGTGATTCTCATTGGTATTTACGCTGATGAGGAGGGTACGGATGATGATAAGGCGACGCCTACAGAGCAGGTGGACAGTGCAAAGGTGAAGAAAGACAGCGTGGTGGTGACGGAACCCCTGCAGGGCGACCCCTACCAGGAGTTGGACGAACTGATAGGTCTGACACAGGTGAAAGAAGAGGTGCACTCGCTGGCCAACTTTGTGAAGTTGCAGAAACAGCGTGAGAAGCAGGGGCTGAAGACGCCTAAGATGTCGTACCACTTAGTGTTTACGGGTAGTCCTGGTACGGGTAAGACTACTGTTGCGCGTATTGTGGCACGAATCTATAAAGACCTGGGCGTGCTGAAGAAAGGACATACGGTAGAGACTGACCGCTCTGGACTGGTGGCCAACTATGTAGGTCAGACAGCCACCAAGACCAATGCGATAGTGGATTCAGCGCTGAATGGTGTACTGTTTATCGACGAGGCCTACGCGCTGGTGCCTCAGAATCCTTCGCAAGACTACGGACAGGAGGCCATCTCGACGCTGCTGAAGCGTATGGAGGACGATCGTGACAAACTGGTGGTTATCATCGCAGGCTATACCAATGAGATGAAACGGTTTATCGACTCGAACCCTGGTCTTCAGTCGCGCTTCAGTCGTTATATCAACTTTCCTGACTATACCAGTGCAGAGTTGACAGACATCTTCAAGATGTATATGAGGAAAAACCAGTACACGATGTCGAGCGAGGCAGAAGAGTACCTGAAGAAGCGTTTCGATGATGTTGTAGCACATAAGACTCGTAACTTCGGTAATGCCCGCTATGCGCGTAACGTTTTCGAGAAAAGCATCCAGCAGCAGGCCAACCGTCTGGCTGGGGAGAAGAACCTAAGTAAGGAACAATTAACAGAACTCTTGATAGAAGACTTGCAGGGGGGCTTCGCTTCGAAAGTAAATATCGGTAAGTAGTATGAAGAAATGGTTATTGTACATAGCAGCCTTGATGATGGCTGTTACCGCCCAGGCCGATGTGCTGGGTGAGTACAGTTTTGTAGGAACGTTAGGCGACAAGATTCCCATGAGACTTAAGTTTGCCGTTAATGCCGACGAGATTGCTGTGGGCGAGGTCTTTTATCCCAAGGCCAAGAATCCGGCACCTATCCTGGTGGTGGGCGCGCCAACAGAGAATGGCTGGTATTGTCTGAAGGAATATCAGGACGATGGTACCATCACAGGTATTCTGTCATTCTGTATAGAGGGCGAGGGAAGCGTCGAAGGCGCCTATATCTCTGAGGGCACATGGACCAATCCCAAGACGGGGAAGTCGTTTCCTATGAAGCATTTTAAGAAGAATGACGATGCTGTTAACGGACCATTTGATGTGACAGACTTCCTCGACTATGATCAGCAGCAGGATTTTGACCACGAATATGTCTATTATCTCTGGAATCCGCAATATGAGCGGATGCTGGGTGGTACTGTGAGAATGACGTACGCTGGCAAGAATAAGTGGCACTTCATGGTCTCCAACACTCCCGGTAGTATTGCTGAAGGCAGGAGTGCTCCTGACCGCCCTGCCATTTTGGGAGAAACCACTCATGATTACTTCTACTACGAACATCTCAACGAGTGCGACTATGGCTTTAGTGCCCATTTCTTCAAAAGGTTCGTGGTACTGAAGACGACGAGTAGTCCCGAGACCCTCGGCTGTTTCAAAGGAGGCGGGTCGTTCGATGGAGTATATATTAAGGTAAAGAAGTGAGTGCCATGCAGAAGATGATAACCATACTCGGACCTACTGCCAGCGGAAAGACTCCGTTGGCTGCCGCTTTGGCGTATGAGATCGGAGGGGAAATCATCTCCGCCGACTCGCGTCAGGTGTATCGCCGTATGGACATCGGAACGGGCAAAGACCTCGCGGACTATACAATAACCAATAACCGTGAACCAATAACCGTTCCCTATCACCTGATAGACATCGTGGAGCCAGGCACGAAATATAACCTGTTTCAGTATCAGCAGGACTTCTACGACGCCTACCAGGACATCATGGCCAGAGGGAAGACACCCATTCTCTGCGGAGGTACAGGGCTCTATATCGAAGCCGTGCTGAAAGGATATAAGCTGTCGCCCGTTCCACAGAACCCCGACTTGCGCCAGCAACTGGAAGGCAAGACGCTGGACGAGCTGACACAGCTGTTGGCAGCCTTGAAGGCGAAGACGGGTTCCGTGATGCACAACAAGACCGATGTGGACTCGTGTCAGCGTGCCATCCGAGCCATCGAGATAGAAAGCTATAACCTGGAGCACCCCGTGCCCTTGCGCGAACTGCCTCCCGTTGACTCGCTGATTATCGGTGTGAACATAGACCGTGAGGCCCGTCGTGAGAAAATCACCCGTCGACTAAAAGCCCGACTGGAAGAAGGGATGGTTGACGAGGTGAGGGGACTGCTGGACGAGGGCATCCCTGCCGAAGACCTCATCTACTACGGACTGGAATATAAGTTCGTGACGGAATACGTGACGGGAAAGACAACCTACGACGAGATGTTCACCCGTCTGGAAATAGCCATCCACCAGTTTGCCAAGCGACAGATGACCTGGTTCAGGGGAATGGAACGGCGCGGGTTCACCATCCACTGGATAGACGCCCTCCGGCCGATGGAAGACAAGGTGGGGAAGATACTTGAAATAGTCAATCAACAACAGTAAATCGTCAATTGTAAATTGGAAAACAGTCAATCAAAATGGGGCATCCTGTATTGTCCTAAAGGAAACGGAAACAAACAGAGAGAACGCTTGCAGCGCGTGCTGGACGAGCGCCACGTGGCGTATGACTTCGTGCAGAGCGAGTCGATGGACAGTGTGGAGCGCCTGGTTACCATGTTGATTAACAACGGGTACAAGACCATCATCATCGTGGGAGGCGACTCGGCGCTGAACGATGCCGTCAACTGTCTGATGAAGACGGAGAAACAAGTGCGCGACGAGATAGCCCTCGGTGTGATACCCCACGGCGTGATGAACGACTTTGCCCGCTATTGGGACTTCAAGGAAGGCGAGACGGAGAAGACCGTAGACTGGCTGATCAAGCACCGTGTGCGCAAGGTAGACCTGGGGTGCATCCGATATACGAACAAACAGGGTGAGCAGTGTCACCGCTATTTCCTGAACTGTGTCAACGTAGGCATGATAGCCGACGTGATGAACCTGCGTCGTCAGGCACGTTCGCTGCTGGGCTCGCGCAAGCTGTCGTTCATCGTCTCCATCTTCCTCATGATTTTCCACCGGATGGACTATAAGATGTACCTGCGCATCAATAGCGACACCATCAACCGCAAGGTGATGACGATGTGTATAGGCAGTGGACCAGGCTACGGACAGACACCCAGTGCAGTGCCCTACAACGGTATGCTTGACGTGTCGGTAATCTATCACCCCGAACTGCTCCAGTTCTTTGCAGGTCTGTGGCTGTTGCTGACAGGCCGTTTCCTGAACCATCGCAGTGTGCATCCCTATCGCACCCGTGAAGTGGTGGTGGAGGAAGCCAAGCACGCACTGGTAGGCGTTGACGGTCGTCTGCTGGGAAAACCCGTAGGGCCTTTCCAAATCAGTGTGGAGCAAGAAGTCATTAATTTCCTGATACCCGATTAGCCGTTCTTGGCGATGAGCCTCAATTGTGGCTCGTCCAAGATGGTAATCTTTCGTCCGTCGGCAGCGACAAGTCTCTCGCTGACAAAACTGGACAGCGTGCGGATGGCATTGCTGGTAGTCATGTTCGACAGGTTTGCCAGGTCTTCACGACTGGGTTCCATCGCCAGCGTGTTACTCTTCAGGTCAGCACCATAGCGGTCTTTCATGATGAGCAAGGCCTCAGCCAGTCGTCCGCGCAAGTGTTTCTGCGTCAGACTGACGGTCTGTTCGTCAGCATGTCCCAGCAAGGTTGCCAGGTGCTCGATGAAGAACAGGGCTACCGTGTGGTTCTCGCGGATGAGTTGCTTGATGACGGGAAGCGGTATCAGGCAAAGGGTGGTGTCCTCCAGAGCAGCAGCTTCCGTGATGTAGGGCGTGCCAACGAGTCCTGCGCGATAGCCGAAGAAACCTTTGAGCTCAGGCATCCGCACAATTTGCTGTCGTCCGCCAACGCCCTCCTTGTAGATCTTCACCTTGCCATCGGCGAGGAAGAACAGGTGTTGCGGAATTTCTTGCTCGTGGTAGATGATCTCGCCCTTCTTGTAGCCCTTGACCGTCACGTTGTCAAGCAGCAACAGGCACTGTGATTCCGTAAGCGGGTTCCACAGCTCCTTGAGGACATTGACCAAATAGGATGCACTGTAAAAAATTCCTGATACCATCTTTTTACGTTCATTACATAAATGACGGTGCAAAAGTACAAAAAATCTTTAAAACGTGTATAAGTTTGTCGTAAATTCTATTCCACAGAGGCAAATTTTGCCACTTTTCTGAAAAAAAATCGAAATTTATTTTGTCATCACGATGAAATTGCGTACTTTTGAGGAAAATTCAAATCTAAAACAAAAATGTAAAACCTTAAAATAGGAACTATGAGTTATTTACGATTAGAAAAAGCCGTCATGACTAACTTGGAGGAGTCGCTCCGTCGTGAATTGCTTCGAACGAACCGCTCAGGGGCCTACAGCAGCTCGACACTCGTTGACTGCAACACCCGCAAATACCACGGTTTGCTCGTTGTTCCCGTACCTGAACTGGACGATGAGAACCATGTCTTGCTCTCGTCGTTTGACTGTACGGTTATTCAGCACGGTGCCGAGTTCAACCTCGGACTCCACAAGTACCAGGGCAACAACTACAGCCCCAAGGGTCACAAGTACATTCGCGAGTTCTCTTGCGACGTTGTGCCTACCACGCTCTATCGCGTAGGTGGTGTGTTATTGAAGAGAGAGACCATCTTCCAGGCCTACGAGGACCGTATCCTCATCCGCTACACCCTGGAGGATGCCCATTCTGCTACCACGCTTCGTTTCCGTCCCTTCCTCGCCTTCCGCTCCGTGCGCCAGTTTACGCATGAGAATGCAACGGCCAGCCGCGAGTACCATGAGGTGGATAACGGTATCAAGACCTGTATGTATGCCGGTTATCCCGACCTGTACATGCAGTTCAACAAGAAGAACGAGTTCGTGTTCCAGCCCGACTGGTATCGCGGCATAGAGTATCCCAAGGAACAGGAGCGCGGATATGCCTCCAACGAAGACCTCTACGTACCCGGTTATTTCGAGTTGAGCATCAAGAAAGGCGAGAGCATCATCTTCGCCGCATCGACGTCACCTATCAAGAGCAACACGCTGAAGACGGTGTTCCAGAAGGAGCTCGATCTCCGTCAGCCGCGTGACAACTTCTACCACTGTCTGGTAGCAGCGGCTCATCAGTTCCACTATCGCGATCGCCGTAGTGGCAGTTCACCAGAACACCTTGACGACAGTGACGACCGTTACCTGTTGGCAGGCTATCCCTGGTTCAAGGCCCGTGCTCGCGATACGTTTATCGCACTGCCTGGATTGACACTGGCTATCGGCGAACAGGACTATTTCGAACACGTGATGAAGACCTCAGAGAAGGGCTTGCGCGAGTTCATGGAAGGCAAGCCGCTGAGTGTCAAGCTCTATGAGATAGAACATCCCGACGTACCCCTGTGGGCCGTCTGGGCTATCCAGCAATATGCCAAGGATGCCGGACGCGAGAAAGGTTACAAGATGTACGGAAAACTCGTGAAGGACATCGTGAAATACGTCATCGACGGAGGTAACCCGAATATGCGTCTCGACGACAACGGACTGCTCTATGCCAACGGTCGCGACAAGGCTATCACCTGGATGAACTCAACCGCCAACGGACGTCCCGTCGTTCCGCGCTCAGGCTATATCGTAGAGTTCAACGCCCTGTGGTATAACGCCCTGAAGTTCTGCGCCTCTATGGAGGAGGAGTTCGGTGACAAGAAACTTGCCGCCAAGCTGGAGAAGCGTGCCGAGCTGTGTAAGGAGTCGTTCATCGACACCTTCCTGAACGAGTACGGCTATCTGCTCGACTATGTGGACGGAACGATGATGGACTGGAGCGTTCGCCCCAACATGATATTCCCCGTAGCCTTCGACTACTCACCACTCAACCAGGAACAGAAGAAGAGCGTGCTCGACATCTGTACGCGCGAACTGCTGACCCCGAAGGGACTGCGCTCGCTGTCGCCGAAGAGTGGTGGATACAACCCCATGTACGTAGGTCCGCAGACTCAGCGTGACTATGCCTACCATCAGGGTACGGCATGGCCTTGGCTCGGCGGATTCTATATGGAGGCCTGTCTGAGACTCTATAAGCGTACGCGCCTCTCGTTCATCGAGCGCCAACTGGTAGGCTATGAAGATGAGATGATGTATCACGCTATGGGAACCATCAGTGAGCTGTTCGACGGTAACCCACCGTTCCACGGACGCGGCGCTATGGCTTTCGCTATGAATGTGGCTGAAATCCTGCGCACACTGCAACTCATGGAGAAATATACGTATCAAAAATAAATAAGGAGGAAACGCTATGAAAGTTTTAATGTTTGGATGGGAGTATCCTCCTCACGTTTTCGGTGGACTGGCCACCGCTAACTACGGTATATCGCAAGGACTTCACGCCCAGGGCGATATGGATATCACACTCTGTCTGCCCAAGCCCTTCGGTGACGAAGACCGGTCGGCATGTAACATCGTGGCTATGAATGCTGTACCCATCGCCTATCGCGACGTGTCAGCCGACTATGTCCGCGAACGGGTGGGCAACATCATGGATCCCGATTTCTATTTCCGCTTGCGCGACCATCTGTATGCCGACTTCAACTACATGCACGTCAACGACCTTGGTGCGATGGAGTTTGCCGGTGGCTATCCGGGAAACCTGCATGAGGAAATCAACAATTACTCGATTATCGCAGGTGTGGTGGCACGCACACTCGACTACGACATCATCCATGCACACGACTGGCTGACCTATCCCGCTGGCATCCACGCCAAGCAGGTGAGCGGAAAGCCTTTGTGCATCCACGTCCACGCTACAGACTTCGACCGCTCTCGCGGTAAGGTGAACCCCACCGTCTACAGCATCGAGAAAAACGGTATGGACAATGCCGACTGCATCATGTGTGTATCGGAACTGACGCGTCAGACCGTCATCAACCAGTATCACCAGGATCCCCGCAAGTGCTACACGGTACACAATGCCGTCTATCCCTTGCCTGACGAGTACCAGGCTATCCCACGTCCGGACCATACGGGCAAGGACAAGGTGGTTACCTTCCTCGGACGTATCACGATGCAGAAGGGTCCTGAGTACTTCGTCGAAGCCGCCAACATGGTTATCCGCCGTACCCGTAACGTGCGCTTCTGCATGGCAGGATCGGGTGATATGATGGACGCCATGATTCATCTGGCTGCTGAACGAGGCATCGCAGACCGCTTCCACTTCCCCGGATTCATGCGAGGCAAGCAGGTGTATGAGTGCCTGAAGGACTCTGACGTCTACGTCATGCCTTCGGTATCCGAACCTTTCGGTATCTCACCGTTGGAAGCCATGCAGTGCGGAACACCCTCTATCATCTCAAAGCAGTCCGGATGTGCAGAGATTCTGACCAACTGCATCAAGGTAGACTATTGGGATATCCACGCACTGGCCGACGCCATCTATTCCATCTGCGCCAACGAGTCACTCTTCCAGTACCTCAAAGAAGAAGGCAAGAAAGAGGTTGACCAGATTACCTGGGAGAAGGTGGGTGCATGGATTGCCACACTCTACAAGCGCACGCTTGGCTGGGAGCAGTAATTAGTTTATAGTTTAAAGTTTATAGTTTAAAGATATGAAAACAATTTGTTTATATTTCGAGATACATCAGATTATCCATCTGAAGCGCTATCGCTTCTTCGACATCGGAACAGATCACTATTACTACGATGACTATGAGAACGAGCGCAGCATCACCGACATTGCCAATCGCAGCTATATGCCTGCACTGACCGCCATCGGTGAAATGATCCGCGAACACGGACAGTATTTCAAGGTTGCCTTCTCGCTCTCGGGAACGGGTATCGAACAGCTGGAGTTCCATGCTCCGCAGGTGATTGAGAAACTGCAGGAACTCAGCCAGACCGGTTGCGTGGAGTTCCTGGCAGAGCCATACTCGCACGGACTCTCCTCTCTGGCTAACGAGGAGACCTTCGCCCTTGACGTCAAGAAGCAGGCCGCCAAGATTGAGGAACTCTTCGGACAAAAGCCTACAGTAGCCCGTAACTCTTCGCTCATCTATAGCGACGACATCGGTGGACAGATTGCCGCTATGGGCTTCAAGGGTATGCTGACTGAGGGTGCCAAGCATGTGCTGGGCTGGAAGTCGCCTCACTACGTGTATAACTGTAACATCGCTCCCAACCTGAAGCTGCTGTTGCGTGACGTCGAGTTGAGTGATGACATCTCATTGCGCTTCAACAATAGCGACTGGGCGGGCTATCCCTTGTTTGCCGATGCCTATATCGACCGCATTGCCCGTCTGCCCGAAGAAGAGCAGATCATCAACATCTTCATGGAGCTCTCTGCCTTGGGTATCGCCCAACCGCTCAGCTCTAACATCCTGGAATTCCTGAAGGCTCTTCCCGCTTGTGCCAAGGAAAAGGGCATCACCTTCTCTACACCTTCTGAAATCTGTATGAAGGTGAAGAGTGTTGGCAGTATCGACGTGCCTGACACCCTCTCATGGGTTGACGAGGAGCGTGACTGCTCTTGCTGGTTGGGTAACGCCATGCAGCGTGAGGCATTCAACAAGTTGTACAGTGTGGCAGACCGTCTGCGCATTGCCGACGACCCACGCATCAATCAGGACTGGGACTATCTGCAGGCTAGCAATAACTTCCGCTTTATGACGACCAAACCATCGAATGTAGGACTGGATCGTGGCATCTATAGCGGACCGTTCGATGCTTTCACGAACTACATGAATATCCTCGGCGACTTCATCAACAGGGTGAATGCTCTCTATCCTCCTGAAATCGAGAATGATGAGCTCAACGCATTGCTCACCACCATCCGTAACCAGGGTGATGAGATTGAGATGAAGGACAAGGAAATTACCCGTCTGAAGGCTCGTCTGGAGAAACTTGAACCCAAAGAGGCTCCTAAGAAAGCCGCTCCTAAGAAGGCTGCTCCTAAGAAGGCTGCTCCGAAGAAAGCTGCTCCGAAGAAAGCCGCTCCTGTTGCAGAACCGAAGGCCGAGGAACCGAAGGTCGAGGAGCCTAAGGCCGAGGAAAAGAAATAACCTTCTAAGGTTACCAAAGGTAAAAATGGGATTGTCGTTTGGCAGTCCCGTTTTTTATTCGTACCTTTGCGGACAATTATGAAGAAAATATTAGCAATGGTAATGCTCTGCCTGCTGGTTGTCGCTTGCGGACAGAGCTATGAGGATACAAAACGGATGACTCGCCAACAAAGGAAAGAGGCAGCCCGGAAGGACTCTGCGGCATTGAAAATTGCCGTGATGCCTACGCTTGATTGCTTGCCGATGTATGTTGCCCAGTATCATGAGTTATACGATACCATACATGGTGGTGTCCGCTTGAAATATTTCACGGCACAGATGGATTGTGACACCGCTTTGGAACGAGGCCGTGTAGAGGGTATGGTGACTGACCTCGTCAGAGCCACCCGTATTGCCAAGCGTGGCACGAAGATGCGATTCTCGGCTGTAACACCTGCTTACTGGCAACTCATTACCAACCGAAACTCACGTATCAGACAACTCAAGCAGTTGGATGACAAGATGGTAGCGATGACACGCTATTCGGTGACGGATATGCTGGCCGACCGGGCCGTAGACTCCGCAAAACTGGATAAGGACCATGTGTTTAAGGTGCAGGTGAACGACCTCTTCGTACGCATGCAGATGCTACAGAATAACATCATGGATGCCCTCTGTCTGACAGAGCCTCAGGCTACATGGGCCCGTTCGATGAAGAATACCGTCATCCTGGATACCCGTTCGCTGGATTGGCAAATGGGGGTTGTCGCCTTCCGCGACAAGGAGATGCAGCGCCAAGCTCGTCGCGAGCAGTTCGACTTGTTCGTTAAAGCTTACAACCAGGCATGTGACTCCATCAACAAATATGGGTTGAAGCATTACCGTGAGCTGATTATTAAACGGTGTAAAATCAGGAAGGAGTTGGTTGACTCCTTGCCCCAGGATATGAAGTTCGCACATGCCAAAGGTCCGCGTCAGCAGGATATTGACATCGTGGAAAAATGGTTAGGAAAGAAATAACAGACGATGGGTACTCTTGATGTTTCATTACAACGCATCTTCCAACAGTTGATAGCTGGAAACGCAGGGTTGGCCATCGCTGAGGTAGACACCTATCTCGCCGCATGGCCTAATCCGCAAACCAAGGAGAAACTGGATGTTCTCCAGGAGGAATACCGATTGATGACGGAATATTGGAAGAAGGGTGTGCGTGACCCGCAGTTGGACAATCAATACCAACGCTTGTTGCAACGGCTCTATGTCCTTTGTGCTAATATCGCCATCCACAAGCATATGATGTCTTCGTCCTATCTGCAAGGACTCTATACTGCAGCACGCCAACCAGGACAAACATGGTCTATCACGGCTATCCGTCGTGAGATGGAGGACTTCGTCAGTGATGTTGCCATGTTGGAGCTGGAGCCGGAGAACAAGCGGAAGGAGAAGAGCAAGGCAATCTATCAGCAACACCAACAACAGATGAATGGCTTGTTCAACTACATCCTGACAGGACACATCTGGACGGAGGGCATCGGTGTGGAAATGGAGGAAATCCTGTTGTCGCCTACCGTGGATTCCAACGACCAGCAGCTGGTGGTGTCGGCGGTTACGTTGTCGCTGATGAACCGTTTCGATATGGTGAAGTTCCGCACCTTGTTGAACGTATACCATCGCTCTCAAGACGAACATGTCAGACAACGGGCCTTGGTGGGATGGGCACTTTCCATCGATGATGACTGGCTGACGGTTTATCCGTCGGTGCGTGAGATGGTGGGTGAACTCTTGAAGTCGCAACGGGCGTGTAAGGAACTGACGGAGTTACAGATGCAACTGGTCTATACCCTGGATGCTGAGAAGGATACCCAGACAGTGCAACAGGAAATCATTCCCGATATGTTGAAGAACAACCAGTTCCGCATGACACACAACGGACTGGAAGAAGTGGCTGACGACCCGCTGGAGGATATCCTGCATCCCGATGCCGCAGAACAGCGAATGGAAAAGCTGGAGGCTTCGTACAACCGCATGAAGAAGATGCAAAAGCAAGGTGCCGATATTTTCTTCGGAGGCTTCTCGCAGATGAAGCGCTTCCCGTTCTTCTATGATATCAGCAACTGGCTCGTACCTTTCTTTATGCAGCATCCTGACATTGCCCCTATTGCCGACAGGTTGGGCGAGAATAAGTTCTTGAACGGCATCCTCACGAAAGGTCCTTTCTGTAACAGTGATAAATACTCTTTCGTGATTGCCTTCCAGCAAGTGATGGGTAACCTGCCGGAGAATGTGGCTCGTCTGATGAGTCGGGGAGAGGTGCAACCTGCCGAATTTGAGGAGGAAGAACTGCAACAGCCTGCCTATATCAGACGTTCTTATCTCATGGACTTGTACCGTTTCTTCCGCTTGTTCCCTAATCGTGCGGCACTCTGTAATCCCTTCGACAACAGCAAGCAACAGTTGGGCATGTGTCTTTTCTTCGCTTCTGAACTGTTTTGTCACACACCCTTGGAAAAACAAAAACCTGAGGTCGTGGCGATGTTGCGGAAAAAAGGACTGTTGCAAGCCGCTGATACGTTGCTGAAATCGTTTCCCGAGGACATGCGTGATGTCCAGTATTATCTGTGGACAGAACAGTTTGATGTCGTGCTTGAAATGGATCCCAATCACGAGAAGGCGTTGGCTCATTGTGCCCGCAAGCTTTTTGAAGAGGGTAACTTTGGAGAGGCCGTTGACATCTATGATCGTCTGCTGTTGTTGCGAGCTGATAAAGCCAGCTACATGCTCAACAAGGCTGTTTGTCTGGTGAACATGGAGGAATATGAGGATGCGTTGAAACTGCTCTACCAGTTGAACTATGAACATCCTGACGACTTGAGCGTGCAACGGGCGCTTGCATGGGCGTTGACGTGTGACGGAAAACTGGAACAGGCCGACAAGTTGTTCCAGACGTTGGTTCGTGTCGACAATCCCGTGGCAAGTGATTTCCAGAATCAGGGCTTTTGCCTATGGCTTCAAGGACGTATTGAAGAAGCCGCCGAGGCGTTGCGTACTTATCATGAGAAGGAGGGAATATCCCATGCGCATTTCCTGCAATGGGATGTGGAATGGCTCTTGAAGCGAGGCATCAGCAGAACGGATGTCAGGATGATGGAAGACCTAATAGGTGCTTAGAGGAACGGTTGTAGCAAGTGGGCAAACCAACCACGGAACTTCTGCCATCCGGTGCGGAACTCATCCCACGTCTGGTCGGTCAGTTCGAAGCTCTTCTGCTTGTCGCGCCAGAACATGTCGTCTAACTCCTTCGTCGTAGCCTTGTCAATGATAACGGCATTCTCTTCGAAGTCGCATTTCAGACTGCGTGCATCCAGGTTCGTGCTGCCTACCGTGCAATACCGTCCGTCAACCATCATGATCTTGGAATGGTGGAATCCCGGTTTGTAGAGCCACACCTTGGCACCACGTTTCATTAACTTGCGGGCCTGATACAAGGCACAGTCAGGCGTCAAAGGGATATCGCTCTTTGACGACAGCATGATTTCTACCTTGACACCTCTTCTGATGGCGCGTGTCAAGGCGCGTGTGACACTGGGTATCAGGGTAAAGTAGGGATTGATGATGTGGATGGAATCCTGGGCTTGGTTGATGGCGTTGATGTAGAACGTGCGCATGATTTTGGGTGTCACACCGGGTTCACGGTTAATGATGCCCACCATCTTACGACCCTTCGTGCAGGTGGTGTCGGGTTTCAGTCCGGCAAAGCGTGTTAGCGTACCACCCCGATAGTATTTCATGCCGCTCACCTGCTGTCCGGTGCTACGATTCCATATCCGCATGAAGATTGCCTGCAACTCATTGACGGCATCGCCTTCGATACGACAATGCATGTCGCGCCATTCCCCTACCTGTTCGGTTCCCTTGATGTAGTAGTCGGCAACGTTCATGCCGCCCGTATAGGCTATCTGTCCGTCAATGACGACAATCTTACGGTGGTCGCGTCCGAAGATGTGGTTAACCCACGGGAATCGGATGGGGGAGTATTCCACGATGTCGATGCTATCGTCACGGAGGGCTTTTAGATGATATTTCTTTAGCGGCTGGTTGTTGGAGTCGTTGCCAAAGCCGTCGAACATGGCGCGAACCTCGACGCCTTCTTTCCGCTTCTCGCGTAATAGGTCGAAGAGCAAGGAGGCTATCGAGTCATTACGGAAGTTGAAATATTCCAGATGGATGCTGCTCTTAGCCTGTCGGATGGCACGGAACATGTCATCGAACTTCTCCTGTCCTGACAGTAACAGCGTGACACTATTGTCATGCGAGAAACGGATGTTGCTCTCGCGCAGGGTGTTGGCAATCAGCGAATCGCTTGTCTGCGCATGGACAGACAAGCTGATGGCTGAAACAATGACGGTAATAATCCCCTTGAACATTATTGTTTCTTATTTCTTAGTCTGTATTCAAGTGGGGTGATACCGAATTTCTCCTTGAAGACGTTGATGAAGTTCTCTGCTGTCATGAAACCAACGTTGATGGCTAACTCGCTCATGTTGATGTTGGTAGTGACAAGGAGTGTACATGCATGCTTCAGGCGCAACTCGCGAACGATTTCGGCAGGTGTCTTGGCTGTGATGCTGCGTATCTTGTGGAAGAATGGAACGCGTCCCATTCCCATCGCTGTTGCCATCTCGTCCAGACTGATCTGTCCGCGACTCATGTTCTGAAGGACGAACTGTTCTACGTTTCTCATGAGCTGCTGGTCCATCAGCGAGTTCATCGTGTAGTCGCCAATGGTGTTGCCGTTATAGTACTTAGCCAGCAGATTGCTCGATGCCGCCGGCTTGGCAACAGGCTCGTCAGTCTGCACATCCTCAATGGGCTGTGTGGCTTCGCCGTTGTCTGACAGTACGCTGCCACCCATGTCGTCGTAGACCATCGTGGCTGTTGTCATGCTGGCATTCTGACCTTCCAATATACGGGTCTCCTTGCCTTCGATGACGTCCTGGTTGAACTCGATAGGAGCAAGGCCCAGCAACTTGTTGATGCGCATAACGGCTTCCTGCATTTTGAACGGCTTGGCCAGGTAATCGTCGGCAGCCAAGGTAATGTTCATGTCTGTCATATCCTGCTCGGTCAGTACGGAGTCGGTCATCAGTATGAACTTCAACTTGCTCTTGTGCGGGTCTGACTTGAACTGGTTGCAGAGTTCGCTACCCGTCATGCTGCCCATATCCTGCTTACAGATGACGACATCGGCATTGAGCGTATCAATGTCGGGCAGTGCATCCTTGATGCTGCTGTAGACGTGGAAGTTGTAAACCTCACGTAAGTGTGCGTTCATGAAGTTCAGGAAGTCACGATTGTCGTCAATCAGGATAACACTGAATTTCTTCGATTGTTCGTCCACTTTCAGCGAGCGGGCATCAAGGGCGAACTGCTGCTGTTCTGCGGCGGTGAGTGATACCTCTCCATGATCGTTCAGCTCCAGACGGTCTTTTGCTGACGACACGGCTCTCTTCTCCGGGTTCTCCAGCGTGCTTTGCATCTCAGAGATGCGCGTGATGACCTGGAGCATCTGGAAATGTAGGGAGTTCAGCTGTTCGCGACCTTCCAGGGTCTGTTCCTTTTCTGCAAGGTTACTGATGATGGTCGTCATGCGAGCCATAGGCTGGCGAAGTTCGTCGCTGGTCATCTTGATTTCCTCGCGTTGTATCTTCAGTTCCTCAATTACCGTTTTCTTGCTCTTCCAGATAGCTTTGAATTTCTTGATACCATATCGCCAGATAGCCAGAGCGATAATCAAGATGGCGACATAGAGGCTCAGCATCCACCAAGACAGCCACCAAGGGCGCTCAATGGTGATAACCAACGTACGTTCTTGGTTGCTCACAGCACCTTCCGCACTGACAGCTTTGACGTGCAGTGTGTATTCACCGCTGCTCAGCTTGTTGAATCTCACTCCGTGAAGTAGGGCGTCACCGTTGCGCCAGTCGTTATCCAGTCCTTCCATCCAGTACATGAACTGTAGGCGCTCTCCTTGGTTGTAGTTACCGGCGGCAAACTTGATGGTGAAACTGTTCTGGTTGTTAGTCAGTTCTATTTTATTGCTTTCATTCAGCGCTTGCGGCAGAATGATATTTCCGTCATATTCCACACCAGTGGCAATTTCTTCCTCACCGATGAAGAGCTGGGTCAGCATGACACGCGGCAATGACTCCTGACTCTCCTTGCTTCCCTCACGAACCCAGTTGACACCATACAGACCACCGAAGACGACGTTGCCGTCCTTCTTCGTCAGGATGGCACCCATGTTGAACTCGTTGCTCTGCAGTCCGTCGCTGATGTTGTAGTTGTACAGTCCGTAGTTGAATGTCTCGTCCTTGTAGTTACGCTGTACGACAATACGGCTGACACCATTGCTGGTCGACACCCACATGCTGTGGTTCTTGTCTTCCGTGATACCGCAGATGGAGTTGTTGCATAGTCCGTCTTTCTCGGTGATATAACTCAACTCATCGTTATCGGGATTCAGGATGTTGATACCTTCACGAGTACCTATCCACAGGAGTCCGCGGGAGTCCTCGTAGATTTGGGTAATATAATTGTTGGTAAAGGTCTTCAAATTGGTGGAATTTCCAGTCAACACCAATTTCTCTCGGTTGGAAAGGTTCAGGATGATAAGTCCTTCCGCCGTACCGATGAGCAGGTGGTTGTTCTTGCCGAAGAACAGAGAGGTGATGTTGTTGGTATTCAAGATGCCGTTTTCGCGGGTGTATGCCGAGAAGGTGTTCATCTTCGGGTTGTACACCTGCAAGCCTCCGTTGGTGGCTATCCAGAGATTACCGCTATGGTCGGTGCAGAGGGCGTTGATATGATCGTCAATCAAGGTCCTCATGCTGTCGCGGGCTGCAGAGTAGAACGTGCTGGTGCCGTTCTTGATACGTGTCAGACCGTTCTGCTTCGAACCTATCCACAGGCTACCGTCGGGCGTCGTCGTCATGGCTGATACTTTTAGGCTTGCCAAAGGTCCTTCGTATCCGATGACACCCTTGTCGCCTGTTCCGTACCATACCTTGCCTTCGCTGTCCTGGGTGATGGCGGTGATGTCACCGTTCATCAGAGACTCAAACTTGTAGATATTGTTGCCGTAATAGGCTAGTCCTGATTTCTCAGTACCAACCCAAAGCAGGTCGGTGTCGTCGATATATACACTCTGCACGCCGATAGCCTCCTGAGTCCTCAGGTCGTTGCTGGTACTACGCGGGGGTATCAGCTCCATCTCGTGGTTGTTCACGTTGGTGCGAATCAGTCCTTCACGATCTGTACCAATCCAGATATTGCCGTTGCGGTCACCGGCGATACCGTTGACGCTATGGTCTACGCTGATGCCGGTCAGTCCCAGCTGGTTGCCTATCGTGGTGTCCCAAACGTTGGTGTTCTTGTTGTAAACCATCAGGGTTCCCTGTCCGTACAACCAGATGTTGTCCATTTGGTCGGCGAAGATTTTTAGGGTGCTGGTTTTGCGCAGTCCCTCTTGGGCGATATGATCGGTCTGCCATACCGTGTGCTGTTGGTGCATGATGTCGCAGCACACCAGTCGTCCGTCGGTATAGACTAGTACAGCACCATCTCGGCACTCTCCGATGGAGCAGATGGCGCCCAGCGGAATACCGTGTGCGTCGTTGGTATAGCTGAACTCATAGCTTGTCTGCTGTTGCATGTTATAGGCGATGACACCCTTGTTGGGGATGGACGCCCATACATTTTTGTGCTGGTCTATGTAGATGACATCGGGCTTACCTTCAATACCCATGCGGCTAAAGGTCTGCTTGGTGTCGCGTTCAAAGTTTTCGGTCTGAGGGTGATAGATACAGAAACCGGCAGCAGTCTTGATGAGCAGCGTACCTTCCAGTGTCTCCTGGATGCTATTGATGTAGCTGTCGGGCAGTGAGGAACCGTCCTGTGAATTACTCTGGAAACTGTGGAAGGTGTAGCCGTCGTAGCGGTACAGTCCGGCGGGTGTTCCTAACCAGATATAGCCTCGCGAGTCTTTCATCACACAGTTAATCTGACTGATGGTAAGGCCATTGCGGGCATCCAGCGTCTTAAACATGTAAATACCTGCTGCTGCCAATGGCAGGGCGAGCATCAAGACCAATAGTATCTTTTTCAATGTTCTCATATCGCTTTGGTTGTTATAGCACACATGCATAGCGGTCTACGATGCCGAGCAGTTGGTTCTCGTCGTCTACGACCAGTACGTTGTGTATCTTGTTCTGATTCATTGTTGCTTGTATCTCTGATATCTTTGTCTGCGGTCCCACTGTTTTTGGTGTCCGCGTCATGATGTCTGCCACGGTACGGTTGAAGAACTCGGCCTGCCATTTCTCCATAGCGCGACGGATGTCACCATCGGTAATCAGTCCTTCTATTTTTCCGTCCTTAATGGCTACGCCCAATCCAAGTTTGCCTTTGCTGACCAAGATGATGGCATCGCCAAGATGCATCTCTGCCGACAGAATGGGCAGGTGTTCCGTCAACATCACGTCTTGTGCCGTGGTAAGCAGTCGTTTGCCTAACTCTCCACCGGGGTGGAACTGGGCGAAGTCTTGCGGCTGGAAGTTGCGCTCTTCCATCAGGGCTACTGCCAGGGCGTCGCCCATGACAAGAGTTGCCGTTGTCGAACTGGTAGGTGCCAGGTTCAGCGGACAAGCTTCCTTGGCTACGCTGACGTTCAGATGGCAGGTGGCATATTTTGCCAGCAGCGACTGAGGGTTGCCGCTCATGGCGATAATGGGAATCTGCATGTGAAGCACCATCGGGATGAAACGCAGCAGTTCGTCAGTCTGTCCTGAGTTCGAGATAGCTATGACGACGTCGCCTTTTGCCATCACGCCCAGGTCGCCGTGGAAGACATCCAGGGGATTGATAAAGAACGATGGTGTACCCGTTGAGGCTAGCGTCGCAGCTATTTTGGCACCGATGTGTCCGCTTTTTCCTACGCCTGTCACGATAATCTTCCCGTGGCAGTTCATGATGAGTTCTACTGCTCTGTCGAAGTTCTCGTCCATCTGAGGTATCAGGTCCAGCACCGCCTGTGCCTCGTCCTTGATACATTGTATAGCGTGTTCTCTTACATTCATTTCCTTAGTTGCTCTATGAGTGCGTCCAATTTGTCCAACTCCAGCATGTTGGCGGCATCGCTGAGGCCAAGGTCTGGGGTGGGGTGTACTTCGAAGAACCAACCGGTGGCTCCGAAGGCCTTGGCTGCCAGTGCCATCTGTGGCACGAAGCGGCGGTCGCCCCCTGTCTTGCCGTTGGCTCCGCCCGGTCGTTGTACGCTATGGGTGCAGTCCATGATGACGTTGTCGACGATTTCCAGCATGTCTGGAATGTTGCGGAAGTCAACCACCAGGTTGTTGTATCCCATCATATTGCCGCGTTCGGTCAGCCAAACTTCCTTGGCACCTGCCTCGCGGGCTTTCTCTACGGGGTAGCGCATGTCGCTGCCGCTGAGAAACTGGGCTTTCTTGATGTTCACTGTGCGTCCGGTCTTGGCGGCGGCCAGCAGCAGGTCGGTCTGTCGGCACAGGAATGCTGGTATCTGCAGCACGTCGACCACCTCTCCCGCGGCCTTTGCCTGCCAGGCCTCGTGAATGTCGGTCAGCAGTCGCAGTCCATATTTATCCTTCACGTCGCTGAGCATCTGGAGACCTCGGTCAATGCCCGGACCCCTGAAGGAGTGCAGCGAGGTGCGGTTGGCCTTATCAAACGAGGCCTTGAATATGATATCAGTTCCCTGCTTCTGGTTGATTTCTACCAGTTTAGCTGCCACGATGTCCAGCAGTTCAGCCGACTCTATCACGCAGGGTCCTGCAATAAACGTATGCTTCATGTCTATGTCCTTTCACATAATACCTTGCAAAGGTAAGCATTTTTCTATAAACAGCCAACTTTTTGCTGTTTTTTTCGCTGCACAGAACTTATTCGTTCTTGATGTGGACGTCCTGTTGCGGGAACGGAATCTCGATGCCGTTCTGGTTCAGCGTGTCGTAGATGGTGCGCAGCACGTCGCTGATGACGTACGATTTCTTGACGGCATCAGCCCACACGAAAATCTTGAAATTGATGCTCGAATCCCCCAGTTCACCAATAACCGACTTTGCTTTCTTCGAGCGGTCCATCCATTGGTGGCGCATGTTGTTCACAGCATCGTCCACCAGCGTCATCACTTGTTGCAGGTTACTGCCGTAAGCCACTCCGTAGGGGATGACTTGCAGCACGTAGCCGTGGTTGCGCGTCAGGTTCTTGTAGTTTTTGGAGAAGAGCTGTGAGTTCTGGAAGGTGATGACTTCTCCGTAGACAGATTCCACGACTGTCGACGTGTAGTTAATGCTGGTTACTTTGCCCATCGTGCCGTCCACCTGTATCATGTCGCCCACCTTGATGCGGCCGGTCATCAGTGAGATGCCGTAGTAGATGTTCTCGATGATATCTTTCGAAGCGAAGCCGATACCGGTTGACAATCCTCCGGTCACTACGAGCAGCCATTCCATGGAAATGCCCATAATCGTCATCGTCATCATGAACCAAGCTCCCCAGACGATGACCTGTACTACGTTCTTGCCCATCACCTCGCGACTGGCAGCTGTCGAAGCGTCCTTTATCTCATAGTGCATGCGCATCAGCTTGAGCAGTGTGCGGTTAATGTAGGCGAAGAGGAACCACAGGTTGATGACCATCGACAGCGAGAGGATGCTGATTTTTAGATTGCTCAAGTCAACAAAGTTGGTTTTGAAGATGCGCCAGCAGAGGTCTGACAGGTTAAAGACATCAGCAGCCCACCAGATGCTAATCATGACGGAGCAGACACCGAGTATCGGTAACAGCACCTGTCCAGCCAAGTCGTATGCCCATGTTTGCGTGATAGGTCTCTCTGCAAAGTGGTGTTTGATGCCGTATAGCTTGATATACTGTGTCACGCATGTGATGGTCAGGATGCACGTCAGCTGCATCATCCACCAGATAAGAATCTGCACAGACATCAGCGTGTAGCCGCTCCAAGAGCAGACAACGGAGATGATGAACACCAACAGCGAGAAGTAGGTGTAGAACATGTCCGAACGCGGCACGTTCTTGTTATGTCGTTTGATGACCCGCCATTGCCAGAAGGCACATACCAGCAGCACGGGCGGGAACAGCATATTCACCAGTTCGCTGGGTATCAAGATGATGCGGAAGGCAATGACGATAAAGCAGACAACCAGCAGCGGTGTGTAGATGTGGAAGGCGCTTTTGATCTGGTTGCCGTTGACGCGCAGCAGCAGTGAAATCAGGATGACACCTAACAGCCATGCAAACTCCACTAGCAGGTTGGAGGCCATGACGATGAAGTTCTGCTTCGTAATGGCCATCGTCAGTCCTAGGATGAGGGCAAATGTGATGGTTGTGGTGGCCATGGTGATGCAGGCGCGTTTCTTCATGAATTCTACGGTGCGCAGGCGCTTGGGAACGATATAGCGTATGGCGACGAGGTTCATCAGACTGGCGATGACAGCATAGAGGATGGTTGATATCAGCAGACCGAAAATCCATCGGCTGTCCCATTGCGAGTTCTCGTTGGGGCGATATTTCTTGTGTACCGTTGTGAGCATGTTCTGCCATTGTGCAGGCCAGTTTTTCAGGATGTTCGGGTAACTGTCGCCACCGTTCCGGAAGATGCTGGTCTGAATGTCATTATACCGCTTCTGGGCATAGTCGTTCAGGTGGCTCAGCCGGTTCTCTGTCATGTCGTAGTAGCGGATGTAGTCCTGCATGGTGATGCGGTTCTCGTCCAGCGAGTTGCGGATGTTGGTAGCCAGTGTCAGACAGATGTTGCGGTCGGTCTGGGCCTGATTGCTGAGCATGGTGACGGGCATCGCCTTCAGACTGCCAATCAGCGAGTCGTAGCGCGCAATGTCGTTGTTCGTCTTGTTCAGGTAAGCCTTGAAGGGCAACTGTTGCTGTTGGAACAGGTGGTATTGGTCGGTCGCCTCGTTACAGGCATAGGTCAGGTCGAAGACGTATTCCTGCTTCTGCGAGTATAGCATCAGCGAGTTCTGGTTCGACCGCAGCATGGTTTCTATCAACTGGTTGCGTACCGACTCGCTCTGCTTCCTGTTTTGTTCTATCATTCCTGTCAGTTCGCGGTGGTAGTTTACCAGCTCGCTTCTCAGTATCTGGAGTGTCTGTGGCAGGTCTTTCTCCTTCAATACGGCGTGTGTGCTGAGGGTGGTTGCCAAAATGACGATGATAGTCAATAATCTTCTCATTCTGATGAATTATATTTTTTGTGTGCAAAGATAATCATTTTTTCAAAATATTCATTACCTTTGCAACAAAAATCAATCTAAAGATAATAAATATGATACTTATTGCAGACAGTGGCGGCACCAAGACCGATTGGGCGCTTCTCCATTCTCCTTATCCACAGTATTGGAATGTGATAACTTCTTTCCAGACGCAAGGTATTAACCCCATTCACCAGTCGATGGATGCCATCGGGCAGATTATCGGACAGGAAGTGGTCTCTCAATTGTCCACATTCTCACGGGCTGCGCTTGTCAACTCGAAGGCACTAGAGATGCCGCTGATGTCGCAGATTGGTGTCATCTTCTATGGCAGTGGATGCACACCCGTACATATTCCGGGTGTCAAGCAGATGCTGGGACAGTACTTCCGCCTCGAAGGCATCGAGGTATACAGCGACTTGACGGCGGCAGCGCGTGCGCTTTGTCAGCACGAGCCGGGCATTGCCTGTATTCTCGGTACAGGGGCTAATAGCTGCCTATACGACGGAAAGGACATCGTGCAGAACACTCCGGCACTGGGCTATGTCCTGGGCGACGAGGGTAGTGGTGCCGTGCTGGGACGCCTCTTCTTCAACGCCATCTTCAAGAATCCTCAGCTGGCAGCAGTCCGCGACAATTACCTGGCTGAGCACAAGCTGACACAGGCCGATATTATTAATAAGGTATACCGTGAACCGTTGGCCAACCGGTTCCTTGCCAGCACGTCACTCTATATCTCGCAGCATCTCGACAATCCGATACTCCGCGACCTTGTCGTACAAAACTTCCGACAGTTCTTCCGCGCTAACATCGTGCCCTATCAGCGCAAGGACCTCCCCGTTCATTTCATAGGCTCGATGGCGCACCACTACAGTACGCTGCTTGCTGAGGCTGCCGAGGCAGAGGGTTTTCTACTGGGCAACATCATGAAGAGCCCGATGGAGGGATTGATTACTTATCACAGCAAATAATAGCAGATTATGAGGAAACTACTCCTGCTTCTGACAACCTTGGCGCTGATTGTTGCGTGTCAGTCATCACGTCCTGAACAGACGGACTTCGTCAAGGTTGAGGACGGTCATTTCGTGCGTGGTGGAAAACCTTACTATTACGTCGGTACTAACTTTTGGTATGGCGCCATCCTCGGCTCTGAAGGGCAGGGAGGCAGTCGCGAACGACTCATCCAAGAACTGGATGAGATGAAGCGCAGGGGCATCGACAACCTGCGAATCCTGGTAGGCTCCGATGGTGAACGTGGCTTTAAGACCAAGGTCGAACCCACCCTGCAAGTAAAGCCTGGCGTCTATAACGATACCATCCTGGCAGGACTCGACTTTCTGCTGATGGAGATGGGTAAGCGCCAGATGGTTGCAGTGCTTTACCTCAACAACTCGTGGGAGTGGAGTGGGGGCTACGGCTTCTATCTCGAGCATGCCGGACTCGGACGACAGCCGCGCCCTGACGAGGTGGGCTATCCCGCCTTCATGGAGGCAATGGCTCAGTTCGCTACTAACGAGAAGGCTCACCAGCTGTTCTACGACTATGTGCGCTTCATCATCGGACGCACCAACCGCTATACCGGCGTGAAGTACACCGACGACCCTGCCATCATGTCGTGGCAGATAGGCAATGAACCGCGTGCCTTCTCCCGGGAGGCACTTCCCGCTTTCGAGAAATGGCTTGCCGAGGCGGCTGCCTTGATACGCTCACTCGACAAGAACCATCTCATCTCCGTGGGTAGCGAGGGCTTGTGGGGTTGCGAGAACGACCTCAGCAGTTGGACGCGCATCTGTGCCGACGCTAACGTAGACTATTGCAACATCCACCTGTGGCCTTACAACTGGGGATGGCTCCGCAATCAGGCCGGACAGGAGGTGATGAACGACTCCACACTTGGTGTCGCCAAGCGCAACACGATGGACTATATCTCACAGCACCTGACCGTTTGTGACTCGCTCCGTAAGCCGCTCGTCATGGAGGAGTTCGGATTCCCGCGCGACGGCTTTTCTTACTCCAAGACCAGCACCACGCAATGGCGCGACCGCTATTATGATTTCGTATTTACCACGGTCAAACAGCATGCTGCTGATGGAGGCTGCTTTGCCGGATGCAACTTCTGGGGATGGGGTGGCTTTGCCAATCCGCAGCACATCCAGTGGCAGCCCGGCGACGATTACACCAATGATCCCGCCCAGGAGGCTCAGGGACTGAACTCCGTCTTCGCCACCGACAGTACCACGCTGCAGATCATCAAGAAGGCGGAAAACTAAATTAAAAAAATATTAAAGGCTTAGCAATATGAAAAGAGTTTTAGTAACGGGCGGCGCTGGCTTTATCGGCTCCCATTTGTGCGAACGACTGGTCAACGAGGGACATGACGTCATCTGCCTCGACAACTTCTACAGTGGATCCAAGGAAAACGTGTGGCACCTCATCGGCAAACCTAACTTCGAACTGGTGCGCCACGACGTGATTAACCCCTACTGGGCTGAGGTCGACGAAATCTACAACCTCGCCTGTCCCGCATCTCCTATCTATTATCAGAACGACCCGATACAGACCACCAAGACGTCAGTCTTCGGTGCTTATCATATGCTTGGACTGGCGCGTCGCACCAAGGCGAAAATTCTCCAGACGTCGACCAGCGAGGTCTATGGTGACCCGAATGTACATCCGCAGCCCGAGTCCTACTGGGGACACGTCAACCCCATTGGCATCCGCTCGTGCTACGACGAAGGTAAGCGTTGTGCCGAGACCCTGTTCTTCGACTATCACCGCCTGCACAACGTGCGCATCAAGGTCATCCGCATCTTCAATACCTACGGACCACGCATGGCTGTTAGCGATGGTCGCGTCGTCTCCAACTTCGTCATCCAGGCACTGCGCGGTGAGGACCTGACCATTTACGGCGACGGTCAGCAGACACGCTCTTTCCAGTACGTCAGCGACCTCATCGAAGGCATGCTCCGCATGATGGAAACGCCCGACTCCTTCACCGGTCCTGTCAACATTGGTAACCCGGGCGAGTTCACCATGCTCGAACTGGCAGAGAAGGTCATCAAGAAGATTGGCGGTAAGAGCAAGATTGTCTTCCGTCCGCTACCCAGCGACGATCCCAAGATGCGCCGTCCTGACATTACCGTAGCCAAGGAGAACCTCCATTGGGAGCCCAAGGTCACCCTCGACGAAGGCCTTGACCACATCATCGCCTATTTCCGCGAGAAAATCGGCTAATCAGATTGTTGTAAATTTTTCGTACGAAAATAAAGGTTTACCTTTGCAGTTGTATTAAAAAATGGAAAAGAAAAAGACATTAACAATGCTTGCGCTCATGCTGCCGATGCTGGCTTTTGCCCAGTGGCGCGTGGGTGTCAATGGTGGTGCAGACTTGAATCACTTCATCATTGACAAACAGTATCAGAACGACTATGTGTTCAAGGACCGATGGGGTGTTACCCTGGGCGTGATGGGACAGTATGACATCACCGATTGGGCGGGTGTGCGCGTTGAACTGGACTGGACGCAGAAGAACTATCGTCAGACACGTGAGTATTTGAAAACCTGCGACTACAAGTACGTCAACAACTACCTGCAGTTGCCCGTGATGGGTTCCTTTAGCTTTGGCGGTCAGCAGGTTCGCGGTTTCTGCAACCTCGGTATCTACGGCGGTTATTGGCTGAACAGCAACCGCAAAGGTTGGGACAGCAACGGCTTGACGAACGCAGAGTTTGAATTCACTGAGAAGATAGATTTCTATGATGATCGCGACCAGCGCTGGGACTTCGGTTTCGTAGGCGGTGCTGGTGTTGAATATCGCTTTGCCAGCCATTGGGCTGCTCAGGTTGAGCTGCGCTACTATTATAGCACGGTGAGCACCGTGAAAGTGAGTGATCTGGCTAAGGACTACCGCTATCATTCAACGTTAGCTTTGCAAGCGGGAGTTTGGTATTGTTTTTAAGGATTGAAGAATTGAAATGATGAAAAATAAGTTCATGATATTAGGGGCGCTGATGCTGACACTGAGTGTCACATCATGCCACAAGGACAGTGACGTCATGCTGAGCTATGTCTACAACGACGATATGGCTTTCTATGCCGCCAATAGGAGTTATGCAGAAAAGTTCAAGGTGTTCTGGAAGAGTATGAACAGCACCTATTCGCTTTGGGATTATGAGAAAGATTGCGGTCTTGACTGGGATGAGCACTACCGCGTGATGCTACCTAAGTTCGAGGGGCTCGACACGCTGGAGAACGTCAGCGACGACATGCTGAAGACCGTGATGGAAGAGATGGTTGCACCGTTGCACGACGGACACATGGTGGTATATTTCTTTAATCACTCGACTAGTAAATATGTAAGAGCTTCACCGAATCTGATTCGCAATAGCGTACGTCCTGACTTCAACCTCGAGGATTTTTCGCCGAACCTGCAACCCTACAGTGATGAGTTACAGGAATGGAAAGAGGGCGACACCTATGTGTTAACACAGCTCAGGCATATCATGCAAACCAAGGGCATCGGACTGCAGTGGGCAAAGGCCAGATATGACGAGCTGCTTGCCAAGCAGGACCCTACGGAGAATGACGCCACCACGTTGGTTCTGCTGAAAAAATTTATCAATGAGATTCAGGGATTGGGTAATCAGGCGAATCCTCTCGAGAGTTACAATAGGCTGGTTGAAAAGTATGCCGTCCTGAACATTCCCTTCCTGGACCCTATCGACGAGAATTTCGAGAATACTGGCATTAAGCTGAAGTATGGCTTGTTCAAGGACAACATCGCCTACCTCCATCTGAGCGAATTCAGCCTGTCTTCATATTTGGATAATGCGTCATTCCAACAGTATTATGGCGACAGCAAGCACGCCACGGAGATTGCCAAGGCGATATCGGATGCCTATTGGGCGTGGTTCAACGCTATCCAGCGGTTGCACAAGCAGCAGAAGTTGAAGGGCGTCATCATCGACTTGCGGTCGAATCTCGGCGGCTCGACAAATGATGCCATTTACGTACTGGGCAGCCTGGCTCCCAAGGGTGGTATTCAGTATGGTTATGCGCGCTTCAAGCGTGGTTCTGGCCGATATGACTATTCTCCCCTCATGCCAATGATGTCTCCAACGATGGATGCTGATCATGAGGTTGTCGACGATGTTCCCATCACCATACTCGTCAACTGCTGGTCCGTCAGCATGTCGGAAGTGACGGTGCTGAGTGCCAAACAGTTGCCCAACACACGTATCATTGGCAAACGCACCTGGGGTGGAATCTGCTCGTTGACAAGCCAGGAAGACTTTACCAGCAACTATACTGGTCATATCGGCAAAAAAAATGTTACGCCGGTTTATGTCAACCTGCCTATGGTCGGTCTCTTCGACATGAACAAGCATATCGTGGAGGGTAATGGTATCCAGCCTGACATCGATGTCGACCTCGATGTTGCCCAGTTCAAGCAGGGTCGCGACACACAGCTGGAACGCGCCTTGCAGTACATTCGTACCGGAAATTGAGAGAAAGAGATATTAAGATATGAAAGTTATGAAACAAATCAGATATTACCTGTTGGCCTTGCTGACCGTAATGATGCTTGTCGGCTGTACGGAAGATAACAGCATGAGCGAATTCAAATATCCTACCGAAGAGCAGGAGGGAAGCGTCGACGAGGTGCTGAAAGCCCTCAAGGCTGTTCCTGGCATCTACAATGTCCAATATGCCCCGGAAGGTGTCGATATCGATGAGAAAAATGACGACAAAAAGGCAAGCAGCGACGGGAAAAATGAAGCGAAATGTTATTCGTTCTCTTTCGAGCAACCCGTTGACCATCACAATCCCCAGCTTGGAACCTATTTCCAGCGGTGCTGGCTCAAATTCAAAGGCGTTGACAAAAATGTTGTAGTACTGACACACGGCTATGCGTTGTCCAACTACCTCACCGACATGGCCAAACAGCTGGATGCCAATGAACTGCACATCGAGCACCGCTACTTCGGAAAGTCACTTCCCGAGCCCTTCGAGGACCTCAAGATGACCTACCTCGATGCCGACCAGCAAGCACGCGACATCCACAACATTGTCAGCGCACTGAAGCAACATTTCTTCAAGACCGGCAAGTGGATCAGCACAGGCACGAGCAAAGACGGTATCACCACCGCCCTGCAGGCATACTACAGCGACATGAACGGATGGAAGGACTTCAACGTCTACGTTCCCTTCTGCGCACCGTTCATGACGGGAACAACCTACACCGACGGCACCTTCAGCTGCAACGACACCAACGCATCAGCCTATATGAGAGAAGTCTGTGGAAACGGCTATCCTGCCGGTTCGAAAGAGGCTATCGCCTACGAGCGGCTACGCAAAATACCCGAGTTGATATGCACCAACCAGTATATCCGCGAGGCGGCAATCAGAGCATGCTATAACGTATACCCCGACGAATTTGCCCGTGTGCTGGAACAGTATAACAATAAGAGCGCACTGAGCACGGGCGACAAGACCAAAGACGAGACAGCATACGCCGTCCATATCTATTACTCATCGCTGTTCAACAAATTCAGCAATGTCGCCTTCTACACATGGGCTGGCATCGTGCCCGACCTGACACCCCTGATAAACAATACGGCCACGGTTGAACAATGGTCCTTTTTCATGCAGTTCATCACCTGGGACGACGAGAAACTGGGTGAATACTTGGAAAAAA
This sequence comes from Prevotella sp. tc2-28, assembly GCF_900107705.1. Classification (GTDB taxonomy): domain Bacteria; phylum Bacteroidota; class Bacteroidia; order Bacteroidales; family Bacteroidaceae; genus Prevotella. Next base: position 81,275 of record NZ_FNRE01000003.1, on the reverse strand, counting down.
TCAATAAACCGAAGAAAGCGCCTGCCACCACGCGCGCCGATGAAGGATCCACACCCATCAACACCGAACTCAGTGAAGAACAGTGGGCGTTCCTGCGGTTCCGCCGCGAGACACCTTCCGCACCCTACAGAATACAGGCCTTCAAGGAGTTGGGATATGCAGAAGACAACTACGACTTCGTGAACGGCACAGGCTTCCTGACGGCTGCTGAATGTGAGCGAGTCAACTACCAGTTCACAAACCAGTATCTCTACTCACAGTCAGCCAAATCAGGCCTATACAAGCAGGATCGCGGCCAGCTGATGACCAATTTCCGCAAATGGGTTGAGACGGAGCGCACACAGCCTATCATCTTCGTCTATGCCTACAACGACCCATGGACGGGTGCTGGCATTGGCGACGACACCGCCAATAACAACCCGATGATAGAAAGAGTGGTTGACGGTACAGCCATTCATAACGACTATTTCCTGCATCGCAGCTTCTACACCATCGAGTCCGAGAAGATGATTGTTAGCGCACTCAACAAGTTCCTGGGGAATTGAAATTTCTCGGTTTTCGAGTAACCAGAGAAAAAAATGGGACTGTCCAATATACGGGACAGCCCCTTTTTTGTTTTTACGCTGTGTGCAAAATACGAAAAAAAATGGTCCAAAAGTTTGTATTAAAAAAAATTAATGTTATCTTTGCACCTAAGAAGTATTCATTACTAGCCATGTCCTTCAAGGTAAGAAGTTTATCAAATGATGATGATGAAAACGAAATATATAGCAATGATTGCGGTGCTCCTGCTCAGCATGAGCGCCTGCACAAACGGAACCGACAACCCTACGGTTCCCAGTCAACAGGAGATGGAAAAGAGCCTTGTCGGGCTATGGTATGAAACATTCGACTATGAGGACGTGACCGAGAGCGGCAAGCCATTCAACCGCGCACTGATTGCCGTGGAAGCCAACGCCGACCATACAGGCTATGTCGCACTGGCCGTGTTTGACGATGCCTTCAACGAACCGCTCGAGATCTACGGCGGACCGAAGGATGCACCGTTCACATGGCAGGTGACAGCTGAAGGAAAAGTCATCCTGAAAGACCCTGCAACAGGCGAGACCTATGCACCGTCGCGCACGCGCGCCGCCAGCAGTCACAACGACTTTGTCGATATCAGTCAGATCAAGATGACAAGTGGCTCGAGCAGTGTCGCCTTCAGCAACGCATCTCACGAAGGAACCCTCGCCAAGGCCGAAAGCAGTAATAGTGAAATGATACAGGAATGGATGGCGAAGTCCACCCTTCCGCGGGCGTGCATCACCGACAGCATTCCCGTGCTGCTTTTCCCCAACCACATGAACTACGTGTTCAACTATCCTTCGTTCGACCCCTTCGGCAATCCCTGCACCCTCAGCGGTACTATTACGGTCAACAAGTCGCTGATAGAAGAAGATAAGCCCTTCAACGGCATCCTGCTCTTCAACCACTTCACCATCTACGCCACCACGCAGGCACCTTCGCGCGGAGCCGTCGAGTTCCCTACAGGAGCATCCCTCACCGACTTCATCGTCGTAGCTCCCGACTACTACGGCTTCGGCATCACCGAGAAAGAGCCGCAGGCCTATTGTATCTCACGGGCTAACGGACGCGCCTCGCTCGATGCCTATTTCGCTGCCAAGCGACTGATAGAAGACCTGAACGTGAAGAAAAACGACGACTTCATCATCGCAGGCTATTCCGAGGGTGGACAGACCACGATGGGCGTTCTGCGCGAGATCTCCGAGCGCCATCCCGAAGTCAAGGTGAAACGAGCCTTTGCCGGCGACGGACCCTACGACATCAACTCCATGTTCGACGCCCTCACCAAAGGCACTACCGAGATGCCCAGCACCGTCTGCAACTTGCTCTATGCCTACAACTACTTCTTCCGTCTGGGTTTCGACATCCACGATTATCTGAGAGACCCCGTTGCCGCTAACTTCGACGACTGGTTCCTGAGCAAGAAGAACAAGCGGAAGGCTCTCGACGAGGAACTTATCAAGACCAAGAAAGTGAGCGAGCTCTGCACAGAAGCCGTCTGCGATGGTAACAGCGCCCTGATGCGCCGTTTCAAGACCGCCTTCAGCGCCGATGCGCTCACCAGCGGCTGGAAACCCCTCAGCGACTTCGATATCATGCTCTTCCACGATACGAAAGACGATGTCGTGCCAGTGGAGAATTTCTACGCCATGAGTCAGTTCCTCAAGGCTAATGGCATTCAACCGGAAGAGTTTGTCGGCGAGTACAGTTCCGAAACGACTAAGGAAGCCGGCATCACCAACCACGAGACATCCGCCATTACCTTCTTCCTCAGAATCATCGAGTGGATTCGGGCCAACTATTAACGATGACGGCAACAACTTTGGTAGCTAAATATTAAAATGAGCATATTTGCCAAAACAAACAATATTACTTCACTAAATCAAAACGCAATGAAAAAACTTTTACACACAAATCTTTGGAGCGCCGCAGTCAGCTGCCTCGGCAGGTCGGCACAGCTCCTTACAGTCCTCTTGGCATTGTCAGTGACGGCCAACGCACAGGACAGTAAGCAACAGACTTTTAACCTCCACAAATTGATGCACCAACGGGCTATTCCCAAGAATTTTCCCAAGCCCGACTTCCCCATCGCTACGGCTGAGGACATGCGCAGAGCACACGATGCCAGTGGAGCACCGCTGAACTTCCCCGACCGCGTATGGTTCCCTGGCGAATGGGAGGAGGTGAAGGCCATCGTCGTCGCCATACCCTATCTACATTATGTGCCTGGGAAAAAAGGGGACACGCGCTATTCCGCCCTACCCATCGTTCAAGGATATGCCATCCACTACTACGCCGAGTCGAAAGAGGAGGAGCCTAAAGAAGTAGGCAGAGGTCCCTATGAATCTTATTTCGACCTGAACAGCGAAGGCGGCCAGGTGACCCTGCAGCTCATCGACGGCATTCAGAGAGCCGGTGTCGAGGCATGGGTGCGCATTGAGCAACCCGGCGATGAACAGGTGATACGTTACTACATGGAAACGCACGATATGAGGACTGACAAGATACGCTTCTTCGTGTCTGGCGGCAACAGCGTCTGGTTCCGCGACTGCGGCCCCATCTGTTTCTACTATGGCGACGAGGACAAGCTGGCCATGCTCGACTTCCAGTACGACTTCGAGCGCCCGCTCGACGACGTGCTGCCATCGGTTCTTCACCGCCAGATGGGCATCCCCAACTACATCAACGAGGTCGTCTGGGAAGGTGGCAACTGTCTCGTTGACGGTGCCGGCGGACTGCTGACCTCTACGGCCACGTATGAATACAACCAAAACACGACGGTAGGTCCCGTCATCTGGGACGGCAAGGACCCCAAGACCATTAAGTACACCACGCGAGAGCCCCTCAACGCAGACCAGTGTTATGATGCACTCAAAGGTATGGTGGGACAAGCGGGAACCTGCTTCGTGGATAGGCTGAAAAATGACGGCGGAACAGGCCACATCGACCTGTATGCCGACGCCATCGACGAGAACGGTTTCCTGTTTGCGAAGATGCCGGAAACCTATAAAGACTGGGAAGACTACGCTATCTTGGAAGGCAACGTGGCATATATGCTGAAGCAGAAAAACTGCTGGCAAGGCCCATACGTTAACTGGGGTGACCTGCCCTTCCCCTCCTACGACGACGGCAGCGACTGGAATAGCGAGGAGGAGTATGGAAAATTTGCACGCACCTATGCCAATCACCTGATCGTGAACAACTACATCCTGCAGCCCTGCTTCTCGCCCGTCGATGTGGACAACATGCCTACTGCCGCATGGGATCGCGCCAACATCGAGGCCATGAAGAAGCTCTATCCCGGCTACACGTTCCACTGCCTCGACATGCGCACCTACGACGGCACCGGCGGCTCCATCCACTGCATCACCAAGCAGATACCTGCCGACAACCCCGTGCGCATCCTGCACGACGCTCTCTACAACAATGTGAACTTCGGCACACTGACCGAAGTACCCTTCAGTGCCTTCATCACCAACAAGAGCGGCATCCAGAAAGCCTCGCTGCACTACTGCGTAGGAGACGGCGAGTGGCAGAAGGTGGACATGACCAGCAACGGCAACCGCTGGTACTGCCGAGTGCCCGCCAGCAAGTTCCCCCAAGGAAAGAAGGTGTTCTATTACATCGAGGCTACGTCGAAGAACGGCAAGACCGTCACCAAGCCCGTCACTGCGAATAACGGCGGATACTACGACTTCACGCCCAGCACCGAGGTGGCATACAAGGCTGACGACTACGACTTCAGCACCGAGCCCATCGCCAAGGAGAAGATTACCTTCCAGCTCGACACCAGGTGGCTGACCGAGGACAAATCTTCCCAAAAACCGACAGGCATCAGCGAGATAACAACCAGCAAGGACTTCAGTGCCCCCAGCGTATGGTACACCCTCGGCGGTCTGCGACTCAACGAAGCACCCAAGGCCAAGGGCATCTACATCTACCAAGGCAAAAAGGTCGTGATTAAGTGAGAGAAGTGAGAGCTTGTTCTCACTTCCGAACGTGAGCGAGCTCGAGCACACCGCATCCTATTGTGTCACATAGCTCTCCCCCATTTTTTCTCAAAACGAGTAAAAAATGGGGGATTTCTTGTAGATGTAGAGAAAAATTTATAACTTTGCATGGAAATATTTTACTAACCCACGCGAAGACTTCGACGAGCTGCTGATAGAGCAGAAGCGTAGCGTCATCTGGATTCATTTTGCGGTGCGCCCGACAGGAAATCGGCGTAGAACAAACTTAGAGAAAAGTCTGCCGAAATAGATGCTGCGCTCTGCAAGAGACCGTTACTCTACGATCTCCATGGTGACCTTGACATCGTCGATGGGGCGGTCGGCAGGATTGGTGGGCAGGTTCTGTATCTTCTCTACGACATCAAGACCTTCCACGACCTCGCCAAAGACGGTGTACTGGCCATCGAGATGAGGGGTGCCTCCGTAGGTGGCGTACACCTCGCGCTGGGCGGGAGTGAGTCCTCCGGTCTCGGGATGTTTCATCTGCATCTGGTCAATGAGATACTCCATCTGACGGGGACTGAACGTTCTGCCCCAGACGATATAGAACTGGGAACCGCTGCTGCGTCGCTCGGGGTTGGTGGCGTCGTCCTCGCGCGCTGCTGCCAAGGCCCCACGCTTATGGTACAGGCCTTCGCGGAACTCTGCTTCCAGCGTATAGCCCGGGTTGCCATTGCCCAGCATCTGGTCGGGGGCGGCTCCTTTGGAATTGGGGTCGCCCCCCTGGATCATAAATCCCTTGATGACGCGATGAAACAGGGTTCCGTCGTAATAGCCCTCACGAACCAGTTTCAGGAAGTTGTCACGATGGACGGGCGTCTCGTCGTACAGTCGTACGACGATATCGCCCATCGTGGTGTGGATCTTCACTCGTTGTGCGCTCGCATTGACGGTGGCGAGCAGTACGAAGCTCAGGATGAATAATGTTTTTCTGATCATTGTTTTTTTTCTTACTTAATCACGACTCTGCCACCATGGAGGTAGATGCCACGACGAGGATAGAGGACACGCTGTCCGCTGAGATTATAGTAGGGTTGCGCGTCGTCGCTGGCCTCGTGGCGCAACGCATCGATGGCTGTGGTGTTATAGGTGGTGGTGTCGATGGTAAGAGTCTCGAAACCGGTGGGCAGGCCAATGGCCTGGAAGCAGGCGCGGAACGGTGAGCACGAGGTGGCCTTAGGAGCGACACTGCCACCGTGACCATCGGCAAAGGCGAAGGTCTCGCCATCGGAATAGGTTGCCTTCGTGAAGGTGCCCGTCATGTTATAGCGACCTGCTGTCTGCATGAAGATGCTGTCGCAGACAGAGGCATTGGATGCCGAGAAGGTGACGGGGTTGGTCAGTGCCTTGTCGGCCTTCAGACGCACGATGGCAGGCGTGCCGCCGGCGATCATCTCAGGGGTGTCGCTGAAGTAGACCTTGCCAGCCTGGTCGGCAGCGAGCAGCATCTTCTCGAGGGTGAACGCCTCACCTCCGGCTTCACATTTCTGTGCGGTGAAAGGCAGGAGAAGGGTGGTGAGCGTATTCCGTTCGGAATCGGTGAAGGTGCGCTTGTACTCAATCTGCTTAGCGGTGAACCAGCGGGGTGTCATGAAGTCGTAGCCATCGGTCAGCTTGATGTTCTCTGCCGTATATTCGTCGTTGGCGAGCACCACCACGTTGCGTCCCTCCAAAGAAGCGGGCTTGGCATCGGTGTCGTTCAGGAAATACAGACAGTTGGGATTGCTGTTGGGCTTCAGGTTCTTGATGTTGGTGCCGTTCAGCTCAACGGCAAGGGCATCCTCAGGGGTGGTGAAATCATCCTGGGGTGCAAAGGAGGTCATCGTGCGATCCTTCTTGAACACATTGACGCCGGGCTTGACATGGATGTACGAATAGAGGGGCTTCGGGTCGTTGTTGACACTGCCTTTATACTCGTAGCGTATCCAAATGGTATACGTGTTGGAGAGCTCGAACTTGTCGTAGCTGAACTTGACATCGGTGCTTGCTCCCGGGGCGATGGCCACATCCTTCTTGGTCTGTTCGTTGATGGTGTTGTAAGCCTGGTTGTCTCCCACAGACTCCTCCTGGAAGATGGTCAGCGAGATATTGCCCTTGTAGGCATTGCTGGCATCGGGATTGCGCAAGGTGAGCGTGAGGTCCAGTTCACGTCCCGTGATATCGTAGACCTTGTTGCCATCGGTGCGGGTTTCTTCCTTGCTGACGTTCTTCAGCTTCACCGACTTTTCCAGTTCGATGGAGTTCTGATAGATGGTTCCTTCGTAGTTGCTGATGACCAGCGGTACCGGGTCGCCCAAGATGAAGTTTTCATAATAAAGGTATGTCTGGTAGGTCTTGGGTTCGCCTGCTATGAAACGGATAACGACGTCGACGGTCTTTCCTGCCGGGATGCTGGCATAGCTCTCCCCAAGCGCTTCTGCACTGACCATGGTGCCGTCCTTGGATTCGCCGAGGGCGATGACGCCATCGTAGTCGAAGGCACTGCCGTTGGTGATGTTCATCACGGCAGTTACATTGCACCCCTCTCTCAAGTCGCCCGAATACTTGATGCTGTTGACCTTCAGGCGGAAATCGCGAGGGTGGGGTGTCAGTGTCATCTGCTGGCCATTGATCTCGACATCGACGAGGTTGTCGTTCACATCCTCGTTCTGTTCCCACTTCTCAGCGCCTTGCACACGGCTGACGGGATAGAGTTTGTAATGACCATCGGCAAGTCCTTGTCCGAAGGTGATGGAGGCCTGTACGTTTTCCAGGTACTTGTCGTGTTTCACCAGCTTTCCCTTGGCGGCCTCGACGACCTTCAGCAGTTTATTGTCCTGATAGAGTGCCAACCCAACGTCGTAGGTGTTGTCCTTCGTCTGCTTGCTCTGGTTTTTAAGTACCATGTCCACCTTCACGGCAGGGAAATCGGTGTCGCCGGTGCGTTGCAGCTGTAACGGGGTGTCCTTCGACAGTAGGAATCCCGCGGTAAACAGTGTCTCGACCTGGGAATAGGGCTTGTCAGTGGGTATGACGCCTGTTGCGATGTCGTAGGGGAAGTGGGGCAAGGTCTTCTTCTTGCCGTTGGCATAGGCGGAAATTTGGAAGAATCCGTCCCTGTTGTCTGCCCATCCCCAGTTGATGTGGTAGAAGTCGCCAAATTGATAGCCGTCGATGATGAACTGGTGTCCGTCGCCACCACAGATGACAGGGCGCTTCTTGCTCAGTTCATAGTAAATCATGTTCTGCCACTCCCATTCCGTCACGAAGGTGCGTCGCGTCACCTCAATGCTGTCGCTGTTGTAACCGAAGAAGCGGATAAGGCCGAGGGCCATCTTGAAGGAGTCTGACGACGACGCCGTACCGAAATAGTCCATCTGGACGGCTGCTCCACAGTATTGCATCAGGGTGGCCACGGCATCGCACGCCTCCTTCGGCGACTCGTCGGAGTAGGTATCGGTCATGGCTGCCCAGTTGAAGGTGACGGGAGGCAGTTCGGGGGTTTGTCGAGTGGCAGGGAGGGTTGGTGTCTGAGCCTTAGGCCACTGGTAGTACTTCATGACCATAGCCATTGCAGTAGCCACACAACCTGTATAGCCATGTATCTGCTTGCCTTCGGGGTCTTTGACCATCGGTGTCTGGTTGTTGTAGGGGTATTCTTGTGCCCATTTCTGCTTGATAAGCGGTGCTATCTCATATCTCACCGGGAAAACAGAGGGGGTGTTGTCCTGTGCGTCACCATCATCCTGCTCAGCGTCCTTGATCTGTGCGGCATAGCTCTTCAGCAATTTCTCCATGGCAGGAGGTATGGGTCCGTCGAGCGTCCCCTGGGGGGCATAAGCCAAGATGTCCTTGGTACGATCGCTGGCCGATACGATGACATATCCGCCACCCTCCATATTGAAGGCATGCAGTTGGCGAAAACCCGTGGTGGCTGATTGTAACGTCGTGTTAGCGGCAGCACGGTGGCTACCAGACCGTTGCGACAGGAAAGCCTTGGCCTTCGCCATGGCTTGTTGTTGGTTGACCTCAGCAGCCTGGAGTGTCAGGCAGGCGACTAAGGTGAGAAGGGATAAAATGACTTTCTTCATAGTTTTTGTGTGTTTGATTGTTGCTTCATGAGGAATTCATGCACGCGACGGGTGTATTCCGCACGATGGTTCTTATAGGAATGGGCGTGATCCGTATCGGAGGTTATCCAGAGCTGTTTCACGCCTTTCTTGGCATCATAGAGACGGTGTACCATCGCCGTGGGAACGAAGTCGTCGGAGTCGCCGTGTATAAAGAACATCGGGTAGGGACAACGGCTTACCTGAGAGAGGGCTGACGCCTCGCCAAAGCTCCATCCGTAGCGTAGCTTACAAAGCAGGCTGGAGGAGTAGAGCAGGGGGAAGGGAGGGAGTCCGAACTGTTCATGCAGCTGATCGGCAAACTCGTCCCATACGGAGGTGTAGCCACAGTCAGCCACGAAACGCAGGTCGCGGATGCCCTCGGGCATTGGCTCGCCGGAGAGCATCATGGTAGTAGCGGCACCCATGGAAACCCCGTGAACCACCATCGTGTCGGCACGGAACAGTTGCATCCAGTGGCGCACGTCGAGACGGTCGTTCCACCCCATGCCGATGGCATCGCCCTCACTGGCTCCACAGGCGTGAAGGTCGGGTATGACGACGGAGTAGCCCAGGGCTTGTTCGTAGAGCTGGGCGAGGCAGAACCACTTGATGGCCTGGTCGCGCCATCCGTGGACGACGATAGCCGTCTTGGGGGTGCGCCCCTTGATGAAATAGGCATGGTGGCGCTCGCCAGTAGGCATGACGACGAAGGTGTCGCGCAAGGCACCGGCGTTCTGCAGACTGTCAACCCACGGAAGTGTCTCGGGATAGTTGGTGTACAGTTGCTCGTAGCAGGAGTCGCGGTTGGCACGCGTGGGGTCGGGATGCAGGGAGAAGTCGACCATGTAGAAACTGCCTCCTACGAGGGCGACAGCAAGGACAAGGACGACAGCCACGACGACGTAAAGGACGGTGCGCTTCTTCATAGCTGGATATTTTCAATGCGTAACTTCATGACACCGGCAGGCACGGTGACCTCGACGACATCGCCTACCTTGTGGTTGAGCAAAGCCTGGGCGATGGGCGACTTGATGGAAATCTTGCCCTCGCGGAGGTTGGCCTCGTGCGGACTGGCAATAGTCCACCGCATCTTGCCATTGGTGGTGAGATTGGTCATGTCGACCTTGCTGAGCAATTGGACACTGTCGGTGCCCAGACGGGAGGTGTCGATGACGCGTGCGTTCTCCAAGACACGCTGTTTGAAGCGGATGCGACTGAGCAGACGGCCCTGTTCGCGCTTGGCAGCATGATATTCGAAATTCTCGCTGAGGTCGCCCTTGTCGCGTGCCTCGGCAATGGCCTCACGCACCTGAGGCAGTTCTACGCTCTCCATGTGGCGTAGCTCGGCTACCAGTTTGTCGTAGCCTTCCTGTGACATATATTCCATACGGTAATCGTCGTTTTCTGATAAGACAAATTAATTTTTGTGCAAAAGTAATGAAAAAGTCGTAAATAATCCCTATATTTGCAGACAGAAAACGTAAAAAATAGGCATTTTTAATGATTCGTACGGCTGTCATAGGAGGTGGTGCTGCTGGCTTTTTCTTGGCGGTGAACCTGAAGGAGATGATGCCGGAGATGGAGGTGACCATCTTCGAGCGGAGCAGTAAGGTGCTGGCGAAGGTGGAGGTGTCGGGAGGCGGAAGGTGCAACTGTACCAACTCGTTTGCCGAGGTGCGCGACCTGCAACAGGTCTATCCGCGAGGTCACCGACTGCTGAAGCGCCTCTTCAAAGGCTTCGACCACCAAGATGCCTATGCCTGGTTCGAACAACATGGGGTGCCTTTAGTGACACAGGACGACGAATGTGTGTTTCCTAAAGCCCAGGACTCGCATGCCATCATCGACTGTTTCCTGCGACTGGCTGTCCAATATCATGTCAACATCGAGAAGAACCATAAGATAGACGCGCTGAGCCAGTTGGAGGACTACGACTACATCGCCGTGACCACTGGCGGATCGCCTCGTGGCGAGGGACTCAGATGGTTGGAGACGATGGGCCATGAGGTGGTCAGTCCGGTGCCGTCGCTGTTTACCTTCACCATCAACGAGCCACAGCTGACGAGTCTGATGGGACTGGTGGTGGAAGATGCCGTGGCGCACATCCCCGGAACAAAGTTGCAAGGCGAGGGTCCACTGCTGATTACCCACTGGGGTATGAGTGGACCTGCCATCCTGAAACTGTCGAGTCAGGCAGCTCGACTATTGGCAGAAGCTGGATACCAGATGCCCCTCAGCATCAGATGGACACCGTTGAAGGAGAGTGAAGTGCAGGAGGTACTGCAGGAAACGGCTATCCGCGAGCCACAGAAACTGTTGGGAACGTTCTCACCCATCGCCTTGCCACAACGACTGTGGGCATACCTGACGGAGAAGGCGTTGGGGGCACGTAGCAAGATACGATGGATGGAGCTGAACAAGAAAGACATGAACCGGCTGGTGAACACGCTGGCCAACGACATTTACCAGATAGCAGGCAGGTCCGTCTTCAAAGACGAGTTCGTGACCTGTGGAGGTGTCGCCCTGAGCAGTGTCAATCCTGCCACATTGGAGAGCAGGGCGGTGCCCCACCTGTACTTTGCCGGTGAGGTGTTGGACATTGACGGTGTGACGGGAGGCTTCAACTTCCAGGCGGCATGGACCACGGCCTATACGGTTGCAAAAAGTATTGTTACGACAAATTGTCGGCAGGGCGTGACAAAATGACATACGAAAACGGATTGGCATCATAGTTGCATATGGTTGGGTGAGAGCCGTAAGGCAATCAAGAAAAAAAACAACATGTGTAACAAATAAAAATATAATTAGGAGGTAAAAATTATGATGCCAATGATGAGAACAAACAATTGGATTCCTACCGTGTTTAACGATTTGTTTGATGCTGACTTTATGCCGAAGGCTAACGCTACGGCTCCTGCCATCAACGTAAAGGAATCGGACAAAGCCTATACCGTGGAGCTAGCTGCCCCGGGCATGAAGAAGGAGGATTTCAACGTACACATCAACGACGAGGGTAACCTCATCATCAAGATGGAAAGTAAACAGGAACATAAGGAGGAGGACAAGAATACGCGCTATCTGCGTCGTGAGTTCAGTTACTCAAAATACGAGCAGACGCTGATTCTGCCTGACGATGTCAACAAGGAGCAGATCTCTGCCAAAGTGGAAAACGGTGTGCTGACCGTTGACCTGCCGAAACTGGTAGAGGAGAAAGTGAAGGTCTCGCGACAGATTGATATCGCATAACACAAAGAAAGCCCGCTCAAACAGAGCGGGCTTCTTTTATCGTAGAATGATTATTGCTTGTCGAGTTCTGCCAGGTTCTGGGCGATCATCTCGTCGGTGACGGTGTAGTTCTGCAGGTCACCGTTGATGTATGACTCATAAGAAGGCATGTCAATCAAGCCATGACCGGAGAGGTTGAAGAGGATGACTTTCTCCTCGCCCGTCTCGATGCATTTCTTGGCTTCACGGATGGTAGCCGCAATGGCGTGAGTGCTCTCGGGAGCAGGGATAATGCCCTCGGTGCGGGCAAAGAGCATACCTGCCTCGAAGGTTTCGAGTTGGGGAATGTCGACACCATGCATCAGACCGTCCTTGATGAGCTGGGAGATAATCATACCTGCACCGTGATAGCGCAGTCCGCCAGCATGGATGTTAGAGGGCTTGAAGTTGTGGCCCAACGTGAACATGGGCAGCAACGGCGTGTAGCCTGCCTCGTCGCCAAAGTCGTAACGGAACTGGCCGCGTGTGAGCTTCGGACAACTGTCGGGCTCAGCAGCAATAAACTCGGTGGTCTTGCCGTCCAGCAGGTTGTGGCGCATGAAGGGGAAGGAGATGCCACCGAAGTTGGAGCCACCGCCAAAGCATCCGATGACGATATCGGGGTATTCGCCTGCCATTGCCATCTGCTTCTCAGCCTCCAGTCCGATGATGGTCTGGTGCAGACCGACGTGGTTGAGCACAGAACCCAAGGTGTATTTACAGTTGGGGGTGGTGGTGGCCAGTTCGACAGCCTCGGAAATAGCCGTTCCCAAAGAGCCAGGATGGGTGGGGTCCTTGGTGATGATGTCCTTGCCAGCACGGGTGGACATGGAAGGAGAACCGGTGACAGCAGCTCCGAAGGTGCGCATCACACTGGAGCGATAGGGCTTCTGCTGCATCGTGATCTTCACCTGATAGACGGCACACTCCAGTCCGTAGAGCTTGGCAGCATAGCTTAGGGCCATACCCCACTGGCCGGCACCGGTCTCTGTGGTGACGTTGGTGGTGCCTTCCTGCTTGGCATAGTAGCACTGAGGAATGGCGGAGTTGATTTTATGCGAACCCAACGGGTTGGTGCTCTCGTTCTTGAAGTAGATATGGGCAGGGGTGCCCAGGGCCTCTTCAAGGGCATAGGCGCGTACCAACGGTGTAGAACGGTAATATTTGTATTTGTCGAGCACTTCTTCCGGAATATCTATCCATGCGTGTTCAGTGTCCAACTCTTGCACACAGCACTCGCGGGGGAAGATGTGTGCCAGGTCATCGACGCCTAAGGGCTGCTTGGTAGCAGGGTGGATAGGCGGCATCGGCTTGTTGGGCATGTCGGCCTGGATGTTGTACCACTGTGTAGGAATCTCGCTCTCTTGGAGAATGAATTTTTTCTGTTTTGTCATTTTGCTTATTGTTGTTGGTTAGAGATTACCGACTGCAAAGATACAAATAAATTTAATATTTGACAATTTACAATTTACAATTTATTGTTCAATTGCGTAATTTTTTGTATTTTTGCAGCCATTATGATGATGATTGCTATCGTTTTGGGCTATTTTTTGCTGCTGTTCGGCATCAGTCGGTGGACAGGTCGTAGGGCAACCAACGAGACGTTCTACAGAGCTGACAGGCGATCACCGTGGTATATGGTGGCCTTCGGCATGGTGGGTGCCTCGATATCGGGTGTTACCTTCGTGTCGGTTCCGGGAATGGTGCTTCATACGCAAATGACGTATCTGCAGATGTGTATGGGCTTCATCCTGGGATATGTCGTGGTGGCTTTCCTCCTGCTGCCACTCTATTATAAGCTGAACCTGACGTCTATCTACGGCTATCTGGCTCAGCGACTGGGAAGGAGGTCGCATAAGACGGGGGCGTCGTTCTTCCTGTTGTCGAAGATGATGGGAGCTGCAGTGCGATTCTATGTGGTCTGCATGATTCTCCAACATTTTGTGTTAACACCGATGGGAGTGCCCTTCGTGGCTACGGTGATGGGAATGGTGCTGCTGATATGGCTCTACACGCGACAGGGTGGTATCAAGACACTGGTGTGGACGGACTCGTTGCAGACGGTGTGTCTGTTTACGGCTCTTCTCCTTATTATATATAAGGTAGTGACAGATATGGACATGACGATGACGGAAGCGGTGCGTGCCATAGCTGCCAACGACCTGTCGCGCATCGTCGTGATGGATGACTGGGTGTCGAAACAGCATTTCTGGAAACAGTTTCTGAGTGGTGTGTTCGTCGTATTGGTCATGACGGGGGTGGATCAGGACATGATGCAGAAGAACCTGACGTGTAAGACGCTACGGGGAGCCCAGAAAGATATGTGTACCTATGGCCTGGCATTCCTGCCTGCCAACTTGCTATTCCTCTCGCTGGGCGTGTTGCTCGTAATGTGGTACCAGCAAAAGGGCATAGCCATTCCTGTCATGGGTGACGACTTGCTGCCTCAATACATTTCGCTCACTTCTAACCTGTCACCTCTCACAGCCATCTTCGTGCTTGGCATTCTGGCGGCATCGTTCTCTAGTGCTGACTCTGCCTTGACATCGCTGACGACGATTTTTTGTGTGGATATCAAGGAACGGGCTGATGATGAGGCATTGAGAAAGTGCGTCCACATCGTTATGTGCGTATTGTTCGTTCTGGTTATCCTTCTGTTCAAGACGGTCAACTCCACCAGTCTGATAGATGCAGTATATATCATCGCATCGTATACCTATGGGCCTTTGCTGGGCTTGTTTGCATTCGGACTGCTGACAAAATACGTCGTTAACGACTATTACGTGCCGTATATCGCTGTCGCCTCGCCCTTGCTATGCTACCTGCTGGACTATGGGGTAGGGCAATGGACGGGTTATCGTTTTGGCTATGAGCTGCTGATGCTGAATGCCTTGTTTACCTTTACGGGACTATGGTTGACGCGTCGTAATGATGGTCTCTAAACAGCTATTCTGCCCTGAGCTTTTCAAAATACTCCTTAGGCTGGGTTCCTATGACGCGCTTGAAGGAGGTGGCGAAGTATTTGGGATCCCTGAATCCTACACGGTAGGCTATATCGCTGATACGGAGGTCTGGATTTTCCTTGGCCATGCGACAGGCTGCCTGTATGCGGATGTCGCGGATGAAATTGGTGATGCTCTTGCCTGTAAGGGCACGTATTTTATTATAAAGAGAACTGGGACTGGCTCCCATATCAGCTGCAAATGTCTCACGGTCGTAGTCGCTGTCGTCGATATGCTCCTGGACACAGTTGATGGCGCGTTGCAGGAATTTCTGGTCAGGCGACTCGTATGCCTCTTGCACGATGCTCTCCAGTGTCTTCTTGTCTATATCGGCATCTTTGGGCAATTGGATGGTTGGCACGTTGAGTGCTATGTCATTAGGAATGTGGAAGGTGGAAAGTTGTTCTGTTGGCAATATGGCCTCGTTGTCGCCTGGTTGAAACTGGTAGGCTTCTTTCTTGATGGGAAGCTCTATATAAATGGAGTTACCATGCCCTTCGTAATAGTTGCTGTTGAGCGTTCCGTGGTGCAGGCTTACCAATTGGGAGACAAGGGTGAGTCCTGTCCCAGGAAGTTTAGATCCTGTATCATTGAAACTAATCGTGATATGGTCGTATTTGGTGTTGGTTGAGGCTTCCAGCATGACTTTGCCGCCTGAAGGGGTGTGTTGGGCCATGTCGGAGAGCAATAGCAGGATAATCTTGTCTATCTTGTCTGTATCAGTCCATCCCATCATACTGTCTGGATTGCATTTGATGCTGAATTCCAAATGATTTTCCTCCATCAATGTATTGAAATGTACAGCGGTATTACGGATGCAATGCATGATGTCGTTATTGCTGACCTTTACGGATAGGTCACTGTTGGGCAAAATAGGGTGGTCTTGCAATGGCTGACGAAGCTTCAACCGTGTGCAATATATGAGTAATATAACAATAATAATGATAAGTAGAAGGTTTAAAATATCCATAATGGGTACATTTGTTCGGTGCAAATTTACAACTTTTGCACAAATAATGATAAAAAGAGGTTTGAAATTTATGTTAAAATGACGATTTTGGTTTAATTATCATTATTTATACTCCAAAAAATGTAATAATCACGAATTTTAAACCTTAATTAATGGAATGTGAACCCCCTTGCTATGGAATTGTAGTACATTTGCAACAGAAAAACAGAGAATTAGAGAATTCTCTTCCTCATTTAAATTACTTGATAGGGGTTTCCCTATTACAGAATAGAATTTTAATGGTTAAGGTTTATGGTTGATTAATTTAGTTTTTTATGTAAAAAGCCTCGCTGGGAAGCGAGGCTTTTTTGATGCATATCCCAAAAGGTGATACTCTAACTGTTCTCCAATAGGAAGCGCTCGGCTTCGATGGCTGCCTGGCAACCTGTTCCTGCTGCACTGATAGCCTGACGATACACAGGATCGGCACAGTCGCCGGCAACAAAGATGCCTGCTAGCTTGGTGCGTGGGGTTCCGTCAATCTTCTTCAGGTAACCTACTTCGTCGGTGTCAAGCCACTCTTTGAAGATGTCGGTGTTTGGCTTATGACCAATGGCGAGGAAGAAACCGTCAATAGCGATGTCTACCTTTTCTTCGTCGGGCTCTCCCTTACGCTTGACGAGGTGTGCACCTTCTACGCCGTTCTCGCCAAACAGTCCCAGGGTGTTGTGCTCAAACAGAATTTCGATGTTCTCTGCCTGCATGACACGATCCTGCATGACCTTGGAGGCACGCAAGAAGGGCTTGCGTACGATCAGGTACACTTTCTTGGCGAGTCCACTGAGGTAGAGGGCATCTTCACAGGCGGTATCGCCACCACCAACCACGGCTACGGTCTTCTTGCGATAGAAGAATCCGTCGCAGGTGGCACATGCACTGACGCCTTGTCCATTGTACTTACGCTCGTCGTCGAGTCCCAGGTACTTGGCTGAGGCTCCTGTGGCGATAATGACGGTATCTGCCTGCAGTTCTGTGCCATCCTCAGCCCAAAGCTTATAGGGACGTTGTGAGAAATCGACCTTGGTGATAGATCCGTCGCGAATGTCTGCACCAAAACGCTCGGCCTGCTCCCGGAGGTCCATCATCATCTGGTTGCCATCAACTCCCTGAGGATAACCAGGAAAATTCTCGACCTCAGTAGTCTGAGTCAGCTGTCCTCCGGGTTGCATACCGCTATATTCAACGGGATGCAGGTTGGCACGACTGGCATAGATGGCTGCTGTATAGCCTGCAGGGCCGCTACCTATAATCAAGCATTTTACGTGTTCCATACTTATTTCAAGAGTTCCTCAATCTGCTTTTCAATGTTCTCCATCTTCTCGGTGGGCTCAAAACGTGCAATAACCTGTCCTTTCTTGTTGATGAGGAACTTGGTGAAATTCCACTTGATATCGGACTTTTGCTTGTAGTCAGGGTCAACCTTGGACAGCATATCGTCCAAAATGGGGGTCAGGTTGTGCTCTGGGTCCCATCCGGCAAAGCCTTTCTGGTCCTGCAGAAACTTGAAGAGTGGCTCGGCATCTTCACCGTTTACCTTGACTTTCTTGAATCGGGGGAACTCGGTGCCGAAGTTGAGCTTACAGAACTCGTGAATGCTCTCGTCTGTGCCGGGAGCCTGCTGTCCGAACTGGTTGCAGGGGAAATCGAGAATCTCAAAACCCTGGCTATGGTATTTCTTGTAGCATGCTTCCAATTCGTCGTACTGTGGGGTGAAGCCGCACTTGGTGGCTGTGTTGACAATCAGCAGTACCTCGTTGGCATACTCTTTCAGTGAAACGTCTTTTCCCTTTCTGTCTTTGACAGAGAAATCATAAATAGTCTTCATTGTTTATGTGTAATTTATTATAAATGTTGTATCTTCGGTTAATTAGCCTGCCCAAAGATACAACATTTCCTTGTGATAGCCAAGAATTTTAATTTTTTTTATTGAAGATTCCAGTCGCTAAGCGTCAGTGTGCCCTCAACCTTGTTCTCTGTGTCGTCTGGAAGATTACAGAAGAAGTCGATTCCGGTCTTGCTTTCCAAGTCGTCGATGCTCATGGCATACTTGCTGAGTAGGTCGCCAGAACGGTCTTCGTTCAGGTGCTCCATCCAAAAAGCGATACCCCTGACTCCCTTGGTCGTCTGACTGACAATAGCCATGAAGAAGTATTTTGGAATGATGTGTTTGCCAATGGTGTATCCTAATATTTCGCTATCCTTGTCGATAGTGCCTCCTTTGCAGACATACATCACGTTGCTGTTCTTGCCCCAAGAACGTACCTGTCCTTCAAGCTTAGCCCACAGCTTGCCATTGAAGTTGCCTACCTGCGGGTAGATGTTTGTCATGTAAAACGTCTGTTGGTTGGCTTCTTTATCATAGATGCGGTCTTGTGAGGCACAGATGTGGCCTTTCTGATACAAATAATCTGATTCTTTGTGAACACCGGGGATATAGCCTGGGTAGTAACTCTTGCTCAGTTCGCTATAGGTCGCCTGTTGCTCGGTTTGAGGAACCTTCGGGTCGTATGCCCAGGGATCGCCATTGGGCCATAACTGATTTCTGCTGTATTTCTCAACGCGGTTTTCGCTGTTCACTTCCCAGCAGACCCAACGTGTGGCCTTCTTCTGATGATCCCACTCCAAAGAAAAGTTCACTCCATAATTCGTGGTGGAGTGTACTATGATGTCGCTTGTGCCACCTTTCACTTTTGGGAACTCATAGTGTGTCTGAGCCTCAGTGGGACCAGATGTGTTCTTGTTGGTATTTGCACTAGTGTCGTCACTGATGGATGTTGTCTTGGAGTCTCCGTGGATGTTGACAGGGTCGTCACCACCACAGGCAGCCATTGTAAGTGCACAGGCGAAAAGAAAGATAAGTTGTTTAGTCTTCATAGTTGCTGATGTTTTTGTTATTAGCTAAAAAGGCGCGTCAAAAGGCATATGCAACTACCTTCGGACGCGCCTTAAATCTTGTTAGGCTTGAAATTATTTATTTCTTCGCAGCCTTACCGTAGCGGCTCATGAACTTATCAACACGACCAGCGGTGTCGACGAGCTTGCTCTTACCAGTGTAGAAGGGGTGAGAAGTGCTCGAAATTTCAATCTTTACCACGGGGTAAGTTTCGCCTTCGAACTCTACAGTGTCGTTAGTCTTTGCTGTAGACTTCGAGAGAAACATATCGCCGTTGGACATGTCCTTGAACACGACGGGGCGATAGTTGTCTGGATGAATACCTTTTTTCATTTTCTTGTTAATTATTATATGTTACTTGTCTATTGTGCATAAAAGCGGGTGCAAAGGTAAGAAAAAAAATCCTTCTAACCAAATATTTTATCTCTTTTCTCAAAAATTATTTCCTGCAATCAAGTGAAAAGCTGCAAAACCTGTTGGTCTTGCAGCCTTTTTGATGGTTATGATGCGAATTATTATTTCGCGTAAGTGATTTCTATTGAGGCTATTCGCAACTGACTGGCAGCACCAGTACCCGTATGGGAATTCGTAATGGTTGTCGTCGTGTCGTCTATGCCATTGAGGTTCACAGTCATGCCCTCAATAACAATCGTTCCTTTTGATGCAGAGATCTTTCCTTCAGCGTTGTTTGCGGAACAAGTTAGCTTAATGGAGGCAATCTTCTTGGATGCAGTCACAGTAACGCTGTTGTTGGGATACATGCGGACTGCTGTGCCTGAATCGTAGTATTTGGGTGCATTGTTATTGCTTCCTTTGTCGAAAGTCAGTACCGTGCCGTCAGTGAGCGTCTTGGTACCAACTTCAACACCATTTGCTACACCCAATGAAGACATGGCTACTGTTATACTGCTTGCACCGGATTCTCCACCACCAGGGGTGTCACTACTATCTTCTACTTTGACAAAGTAGGCATTGGCAACTTGAATTTGTCCGTTGTAAGAGCTGCGGTTTCCAATAATGGTAATCTTGGTACCGGCCTGCAAGCCTTGTGCAGCTACTAACTCTTGGAATTTCTGTTTGGCTCCACCCTTTTCTGACAGCAGACCATAAACGTATACAGAACCCGTTGCATCTTCAAGATTGAAGTTTCCATACTTATCGCCTTCTTTTAGGCTCTTGATTGTACCCGTCAATTGATACCAGATATCGGTGCTTTCAGCAGCAGCGTTAAACTCGGCAATGGTAACAGCCTTAACCTCACTGGAAGGGGTGCCACCAGAACCTTCACTTGTCTTCTTTCCATTGATGGTGACTATCTGGGCTGCACTCTTTCCTGATGTTTCAGGAGTGTTGCCTTGATAGTTGTAAATAGGTCCGTAGACAACGACTTCGTCACCGGCATTTACTGTGTAACCGTCAGCCAGTTTTTCTCCGTCTGTTCCTGCAACTTGGAATGCCTTAAAGGTAGTTGTTGCATCTTTGGTGTCGCCCATGTCGAAGGTCACGTTTCCAAAGCCACCGGAAACAGTCCCCCCCTTCACCACAATGCCTTTTACATAGTACTTCTCAGTAGATGCTGTAGTGCCAATCTCCTTGCATTTCGCAATAGCAGCGGCAATGTTGAAGGGATCGGCTTGTGTGCCAGTACCTTTAGCTTCACCTGTTGGCGCAGGATCGCCGCCTGTTTTTCCATTGACAGAGTAGATATAACCTGTATTCTGTACGGTCTCAGGCGTATTACCTTTGTAGTTTACAATCTTACCGCAGATAATGACATCGTCACCCACTTTAATCATCTTCTCGTCGGTAATCTTCTGGTTGTTAAAGCCCTTTACGCGGTAGGCTGTAAATTTGTTGGTACCTTCGGTATCATCAGATAGAATGAAGGATGCATTGCCATAGGATGCAGAAATCTCAGAGATGGAGAGAACCTTTCCCTTGACATAAAGAGCAGTTTCTGACTCAACGTCAGCACCTAATTCCTTCACGAAGTCAATAGCCTTCTGCACATTGAAGGGGTCGGTAGCTGTACCTGTTCCCGTAGGCGGAATGTCAGAACCCCTGCTGTCACCCTTTGGTGGCGTAACAGTGCCAAATGGACTCGGAACGTCCTCACAGCTGGCTAGGGCAAATACCACTAATGCCAGTGTCATAAGTCTTGCAATCTTTTTCATATCTTTTTTCTATTTTGTTATTCGTTGAGGTTAAGTAAGTTATTGGGCAACCTTGATGTCCTTATCAGTACGCATCAGAATCTGCCAAGTATTGTTGAAACGTGAGGCAATACCTGTGATGTCAACCTTGCCCGTTGGCATGACAGCATTGGCGAACTTGGCGTAGGTACTGGTACGCACGACAACGTTGTTCATGCCTTTGATATCACGGTTGGCACAATTGCTAGTCAGGGTTACACTGCCGTCAGATGGGGCAAAGACGGCCTTTCCGTCAGCTGCTGTCAGTTCCACGTTTTTCAGTGTAATTAGTTTACAGCAGTCCTTTTCCAGATCCAGAGCAGCCATACTGGTTACTGCTATGGGGGTGGGCTTTAGATCATCCAGTTCTTCCAATAGCTTGTAGTGTTTCATCCATTCGTAGCGGCTCATACGTCCTGTCTGGATATTACCGTTCTTGGGATTCTCGTAGATGGTGCCAATTTGGGGCTGTTGTCCGTAGCCACCAACATAAAGTCCTTCCAGCTCTATCAAAACGGCCTGTCCGATGGAGAATGGACCATAGAGACCAGCTTGTGAGATACTGATGCTGATAGCACCTGTTGCATCCTGGATATAGAGTGACTGGTAGATGTTGCCACCCTCGTCGTTACCCACCACGATGCCTTGTATCTGCAGAGGCTCGGTAACCTGTCTCAGACTTCCACCACTGATTTCTTTACTGAACATAGCCTTGACGTCAGCGATACTCTTAGGGTTGGTCGCTCTCAGATTTTGGTTGCCGTTGGCTTCTATTCCGTAGGTTGGGTCGTATTGCTCCCACGGTTTTTGTCCCCAGTTACCATCATCGTGACATGAGGCTGTCAGCAATGCTGCCAAAGCGAAGAGAATATATTTCTTTGTCTTCATAGTTGTCCTGTTTTTAGAATTTATATGCAATGTTCAGCATTCCGTTGATTCCGTAGGCATAGAACTTCTTGGGGTTCTTGTCAAATTTGTAAACGCGTGCAGAACCAACTTCACCCGTTTCTGAGTTGACAGAGTAGTTGCTTCGCCCTTGTTCGTAACCACCAGTACAGAGCTTGGTGTTGTTCAGCAGGTTGGACAATGAGAGGTTGATGCTGAGTGAGCCTTTCTTCAGTCTAAGGCTCTTACCGATAGAGAGGTCGAGCATAAAACCGCCGTTGCTCTTCTCCTGGTCGATGGCACCAGGCAACAGTTGTCCTTCTTGGACACTGGGATCCTGGGCGGCCTGTGCGCTGGTATAGTATACCTGTTCGCCTGTCACAATATACTTGCTGGGATCGTTACCTGCGTTAGGCTGGTTGTGGTTGGCATCGTAGAACTGAGTCCATGATGTCTGACGGTTCTCCAGGGTGTTGCCATAGCGATAGCTAGGTGAATAGCTTAAGTAGATGCGGTGGTAGTAATTACCCATAACATCAATGAACCAGCCACCAGCATGGTAACTCAGTGTCAGGTTGTAAGCAGAAAGTGGTGTGCCGCTCTCGCGCATGTTCTTATTATATACAATGTCATCATGATAGGTCCCTTCGGTGGAGTTCATATAACGAACAGCTGCGTTGTTCATGTTCTTGGCTTCGCTAATGGTTCCGATGGTCTTGACGCTGAAAGCAGAGCCGAGCTTGAAGTTCAGACCCCATTCCAATCCGTAGTGAGCCTTCTTAATGCCTGTCATAGAGACATAGGAGAACGAACCGATGTCGTCGTAGAAGAAGTTCTGCCATTCTGTAACGTCTGTCAGGTAGCTGTAGTATCCGTTGACGTTGGCCTTCATCCAGCTAGTCTCAAACTGATAGCCCAGTTCGGAACTGAACACCTTCTCGTTCTTCAGGTTTGCCACAAAGTCGTTGTTGATCTCAGGAGAGACAAAGGCAGTCTGAGCCTGTGGAGCCTTGAACTCGAAGCCGGCACCCAGCGTTACTGTGTTGCCCTTGGCGAAACGATAGGCCAGACCGACTTTGCCACCACCTTCCAGGAATTTAGCCGTACCACTCTTGCCATAGGAATATTCTGCAGCCATACCATTGCGCATCTTGCCATCGCGTTGCATGGTGACACCACCAATGCGACCTGCGAGGAATGAATGCAGGGCACCCTTGTTGTAACGAAGGGCACTCCACAGCTGAGCCTTGCGTACCAACAGGTTATAATCATAACCGAAGCGGTCGCCCTCATTGACAACGCCATTCGGATTGTTCAGGTCATATTGTACGCGAGGGTCAGAAGCGGGGTAGTTCCCTAGTGCGTAGGTGTTGATGTTATGGAAAGTCTTGGCTCCCAGCAGGTCTTCCATTGTCTGGTAGTGCATACCCGTGTTGTGGGCAAGCTGTAGGCCAACATTCCACGTCGTGTTTTTGTTCAGTTCCGTCTTTAGGGCTGACGACAAAGTGATGTTCAGATTGTTATTATGCTTGGCCTGAACATAGTAAGCGGCGTCACGACCAGTGGCATTGCCCTGCAGGTTGGCATAATACAGACCATCCCAGTTGATTTGGCGGTTAGCCTTGCTGTCCCCTAGGTAGGTAGCTGCATACATGAAGTCGTTATAGCCTGTCATGGTACGTCCCCAGTAGTCATCTTCATTCCAAACGTCATAGTAACTCGATGGCATGTTCTTCCAATAGTCGGGGGCAGGATTCTCTCCACCATTGTAGTTGAGCTTGGTGGCCTTGTACATAGAGTAACGGCCTGTCAACGAGGTGGTCAGTTTGGTCTTGTCGCTGATGTTCCAATCCCAGGTGATCATGGCTGTGGGCGCAAAGTCGTTAACAACACGTGAGTTACGCTTCTCGCCATTCTGGTATCCCCAGTTGGGGTTGTAGAAATTACTGTTTGCCAACCAATACATCTCGTCAGTACCAGCACCTTGTGTGGCACGTTCTGTTGGGTTACCCCATGTAACGATGCTTAGCGAGTGGAAGTCGTTCAATTTCTTCTCAGCGCCAAAGAAATAGGAGAGGGCGTTGTAGAACGTTCCATCGACATACGACGTGTTCATGTTGGCCCAGCGGTAGGTGACATTTGCAGAGAATGCCCATCCGTCAGGTCGAAGTCCTGTGTTGATAGTGTACATGGCACGTACGGTATAGTTACGGTTAGCACCGCTTAGCGTCAGTCGTTGTCCTGTAGGCATGTGACTAGGACGGAAGTCGTAATTATTCGAACCACCCATGCCTGTCATGGAGAAATTGTTGAACTCAAAAGGCAGTGCATTCTCCACGCCACGAGTCTGCTGGTTCAGACCTCCTACCAGTGCATAGCGGAACTGACCTGTCTCCATATCGTTCATCAGGGCACCGTTGATGTAAATCTCATTGTACTTTTGATTAAAAGCACGATAGCGGAAGCGGACGGGACTGAACATGTAGCCTACTTGTGATGCGTAGATGTTCTGGTTTGAAGAGATGATCGTCACATTCTGAGACATGTCATCGTCCTCGCCCAACTGAGCTTCCGTGAAAGTGAAGGCCTGTTCGCTGGTTACGGCAGCCTGTCCTTCCTTGTCCGTTTCTGGGGACTGGGCAAAAGCTGTCGTTGCCACACAAAGTGCCAACACGGCAAATTTCAGTTTTCTTTGCATAAGATTACTTGTTTATAATTATTAGTATATTTGCTGCAAAGTTAACGAATAAAAAGAAAAAATAGCTATGTTTTCGTATCTTTTTTTTAAAAATATTAGATTATCTCAAAAATTATGCCTATCTTCGCAACATAAAACTATAAGCATATGAAAAAATTACTATCCCTTCTCGCCGTCATGTTCCTGGCAGGAACGTTGAATGCGCAAGCCCAGGAGAAGAAATTCTCGGTCTATGCTATTGGATTCTATAACCTTGAGAACCTGTTTGATACTTGTCACGATGCTGGAAAGAACGACTATGAGTATCTGCCCGATGGACGCAACAAATGGTCAGGGCTAAAGTATACGAGCAAGTTGCGTAACATGGCACGCGTGCTCTCCGAGATGGGTACCGACAAGTTGCCTCTTGTGGGATGTGCTGCTATCGGTGTCTCTGAGGTTGAAAATGCCAAGTGTCTGACGGACTTGTGTAATCAGGATGTCTTGAAGGCCCGCAATTTCCAGTTCTGTCATATTGAAGGTCCAGACCAACGCGGGGTTGACTGCGGTTTGCTTTACAATCCGTCACTCTTCACAGTGCGTAATGTCAAATTGGTGCCTTATGTCTATGATTTGCCGAAAGACTCCATGCGAGCTACACGTGGTTTCCTTGTGGTTAGTGGAACAATGGCTAACGAGCATGTCACCATCATTGTCAACCACTTGCCTTCCCGTGGAGCCTCCTCTTATTACCGCGAATTGGGAGGCAAACAGATACGTGTAGTAAAGGACTCGCTGATTGCTGAGGACCCTCAGGTGAAGCTTTTCATCATGGGTGATATGAACGACGACCCGAAGGATCCCTCAATGTCTGTTGCATTGGGTGCCAAGCGTAAGATTGAAGAAGTCAAGGAACAGGCTGACCTATATAATCCTTTCTGGGATATCCATGCCAGTGGAACGGGAACATTGATGTATGATGGTGCCTGGAACCTTTTCGACCAGATTATCTTGTCGAACTCGCTGTTGAACCAGAAAGGACAGCGCGACTATTCGACATTGAAGTTGTGGCAACCTCAGATATTCCGTCGTGACTACTTGTTCCAGCAAGAAGGAAAGTATAAGGGAAATACGTTGCGTACCCATGCTGGTGGCGTATGGCTCAACGGTTATAGCGATCACCTGCCAACACTAGTATATCTGGTAAAAGAGCAGAAATAATGGAGATAGAGCACCATCCTTTTGAACCTTTTCTGCCATTGAATGCAAAGTTGTTGATGCTAGGCACTTTCCCACCGGCAGAGAAACGATGGGCTATGAAGTTCTATTATCCCAATTTTACCAATGATATGTGGCGCATCATGGGCATCTGTTTCTTTGGTGACAAGATGTACTTTGTCAGATTAAAGGAGAAGACTTACGATATCGACAACATCGTGGCATTTCTAAAAGAGAAGGGGATTGCCATGTATGATACAGCCACACGCATTATTCGTACTAAGAATACAGCCAGCGATAAGGACTTGGACATCGTGGAGGAGACCAATCTGGCGGAGATGGTTCGCAAAATACCAGCGTGCCAGGCAATTTTGACAGCTGGACAGTTGGCAACCACAATTGCTTGTCGACAGTTCCATATGGAGGAACCTCAAGTGGGTGACTATACTGAGTTCGAATTCGATCATCGGAGAATGCGCCTTTATCGGATGCCAAGTAGTTCGCGTGCCTACCCAATGGCTGTCGAACGAAAGGCGGAGGCATATCAGAAAGTGTTTAATTTCTTATTTAAAAAAGAATGTATATTATAGGAATTGCGGGCGGTACAGGTTCAGGCAAGACGACCGTCGTAAAGAAAATTGCCAAAGTTCTGCCTCCCCATTGCGCAGCAGTTGTTCCTCTTGATTCGTACTATAATGATACTACAGGAATGACAGACGAGGAACGGAAGGCCATCAACTTCGACCATCCTGATGCCTTTGACTGGAAACTGTTGACGGAGCATATCAAAATGTTGAAAAATGGTGAGGCTATTGAGCAGCCTACCTATTCATACGTCATTTCCAACCGTCTGCCAGAAACTGTACATGTAGAACCGAAGCCTGTTATCATCCTAGAGGGCATTATGACGCTGCATTATAAGAAGTTGCGTGACATGATGGACCTTAAAATTTTTGTGGATACTGATGATGACGTACGTCTTATCCGTAATATCCGACGTGATGTAGTGGAGCGTGGACGAACCGTAGATATGGTACTCGACCGGTATGAGAAAGTGCTCAAGCCCATGCACCAGCAGTTCATAGAACCTACAAAGAAATATGCCGATCTTATCATCCCCTGGGGACATGAGAATAAGACCGGCATACATATCCTAAAGACCTACATCGAAGGTATTGTGACCAACGTGTAGAGATTGGTCGCTATCCGATAAAATCAGGGTACTCCTCCTCCTTTTCTTCTGAGGTAGGGGTACTCTCTTCTTGTGACTTGTTGATTTCAGAACTGATTTCTACGGCAGTATCCTGCTGGTTCAGACGTTCAGACTCCTCTTGCTGACGTTCTGCCAATTTGCGAATACTGCGAATTTTCAAGGCGTTGATGAGTTCAGTTATTCCGTAGAGCAATGAACACCAACCTAATATGAGCAGAGGCAATTCAGCAGTCTCCATGGGCTTCAAGACAACAAATAGGCCCGTGATGAAGATGATGGATGGGGCAATCCAAAAGCCGAATGAAACTTTGCCCAATCGACGGGCAGAAACCAGGTTCATCAGTTGGTTGATACCGCCTAGAATCATGATGGCACCAAGGATATACATCAAACCATTGACAAATACATGAGGTGACAAGGCCAGAACCAGTCCTAAGATGACGCTACCGGCTCCCACGATAGGAAAGGTGGGCTGACCTCCGGAAACGATACGCCCCTGGCTGTCAGTAATCGTATATTCACCTTCGTGTTTCTTTGCATTCAGATAAGCCATCACGGAAATGATGCCCGATAACAGGAAAAGCACCCCAATAGCTATTGTCAGCCATGTAACTCCGTCTTGCGGATACTTGATAAGCAGTGCACCAACCACAATGGCACATAATGCTCGGAAAATGGAACTCTGAAAAATCTTCATATTTGTTTTTTTATGATTCTGGGGGCAAAGATACAAATTTTTCGTATCTTTGCATGCATGAAGACAACAATTTTTTTGGTTCGACATGGTGAAACCGTTGATAATGCACGGCAAATCATGCAGGGACAGACACAAGGTGAACTGAATGAGCAGGGAATCGAACAGGCGCAGCAAGTGGCTCAACGCTTGGCTAAAGAGACCATTGACGCTGTAGTGGCCAGTGATTTGCATCGCGCCATCCAGACAGCAGCGTTTATTGCTGCACCTCATGGGTTACCTGTCGAGACAACACCCTTGTTGCGTGAACGCGACTGGGGTGGATTTACGGGACGCTATATTCCTGAATTGAAAGGTGAGGTGTGGCCTGATGATATAGAAAGTGAGGAAACTTTGCTGTTGAGAGCTCGCGACTTTCTGTTATATCTAACGGCCACATACCCGGGGAAACGAGTAGTGGCCGTTGGTCATGGTATCATCAACAAAGCTATCTTAGCCGTTTATGCAAGGTGTACGATGCGTGAGGTGCAGCGAATGATGAATGCTGAAGTTCGTCTGTTAACGACCTCTGCTGAAAGCACCGCCTCTGCTGCTGTGACCGCCTCCCTGGCTGCCTCCGCTGCTGCGGTGACCTCCTCCAAAGGAACCGCTGCTCATGCTACGGGTAGCGCCACTGCCGAATGAACCTCCTCCTGTGCGACCGCTAGTGCTGCCTCCAAAAGAGCCTCCACCTGTGCGACCGCTGTGATTTCCTCCGAATGATCCACCACCGTTATGGCTTCCTCCAAAAGAGCCACCACCGCTATATGAGCCGCTTGCTCCAGTACGTGGGTTTGTACTGCGAACTCCACCATTGTGGAAAGTGCCGTTGCGATGGAAAGAACCACGGTCGGTAAATGAACCACTGTTACGGTTTACAGTGGTACGTGTAGAACTGTGGCGCACACCTCCGTAGTTGTCACGATAACGGGTGACGGGCCCACGGCTGTGGTGGAAATCACCACGGTTCCAACGGTCCAGCATGCCGAAATGCGTGCGTCCTACAGGGCGGAAATGCTCACGACGACCATAGTAGTAGCCTCGTCCACCAATGACGTGCCAGGCATGTCCACCACGATAGCTGGCGTAGAATACAGGACGTCCGAAGTAGAAGTAGTCACGGTGTGGATAGCGGGCGTAGATGCCAAAATGCCAGAAACCGTCACGCCAGTAGAGTGGGCGATAGAAGTAGCTGGCAGCACAGAATGTGCGCCACTGCCAATCCAATAGTACATAGCTCATGTCCAGGTTACGGCGCTCCCAGTAGTTACCATATACATCATCGTAGCTCGTCACACCCATCAGGTAGTCGAGGTTGATTTCGTAGGCTGCCTCATACTGTTCGTCCGTCAAGTTCAACTCGTATGCCATTTTGTCTGTTAGAAACAATGCTTCGTTGCGAGCCTGTTCATAACTCATTGCCTTGCCCGTTGCTGCCATTGTCAGTATAATTGTAAGGGCTATCATGATCTTCTTCATAATCGTTGGTTTTATTTGTTCACGATGCAAAAGTAGACAGAAAATAATGATATAACAAAGGATTTTCCCTAATCGAAGAGGGGAATTTCCCTAAAAGCGCAAAATGATTTGGTGTTATCACAAAAAAACACTATCTTTGTTCCAAAATTGAGCATAAAGGAGCCTTTGTTATTGTTTAGCAGCCCTTCCTTTGGAGTGCAGACTATTTAATTCTTTGACCTAAAGGTACAAAGCGTTTTAAAAACGATTAGATAATAGCGAATTATGAAACAAATAATCATTCTCACATTTTTTATTCTAATTTCTCATTTGCCCACGGCAAGTGCTCAGACTTCATGGACTGCTGATAATGGAAATGGAACCTTTACGAATCCGTTGTTCTATGACGAGTTCTCCGACCCAGACATCCTTCGTGTGGGTGATGACTATTATCTGGCGGGTACTACAATGCATGCCGTTCCAGGCCTTGTCATCCTGCATTCCAAGGATTTGGTTAACTGGGAAAATATCAGCTATTGCTTTGACCGTTTCGATTTTGACGATGAGGCGTTTTCGCTGAAAAACCATAAAGAGATTTATGGCCAGGGTGTATGGGCACCAGCCATCCGTTGTGCAAACGGACAGTTTTATGTTTTTACGAATGTCAACGGTAAAGGGCTCCAATGTTATACCTCAAAGGATATCCGTGGACCATGGAAACATCATAACATGCAGGGCCGTATCTACGACCTTTCTGTGCTCTTCGATGACGATGGAAAAATATATGCCATTCATGGATATGGAGAGGTGAAGTGTACAGAACTGAAACCCGACATGAGCGGACCGAAAGAGGAAACAGAGCGTGTCATCATTCCTGAGGGTAATGCAGTTGGAGAGGGACACCACATGTATAAGATCAATGGTATGTACTACCTTATCTCTACCGATTATAAACCTAATGGACGAACCCTCTGTTCGCGGTCTAAGAGTATCTGGGGACCTTACGAGACCATCACCATCACTGCCGACGAGACGTTTGGCTATCATGCAGCTCCACTGACACAAGTCCCTCGTGGTGTGAAATACCGCATTGGTGAGGATGGCACGCCGTTTGGTCTTCCTGCTGTTGACAAGGATGCTACTGCTTGTACCAATATTCATCAGGGGGGCATTGTCGAAGATCAGAACGGTCAATGGTGGGCTTTACTGATGATGGACTTCCATTCCATCGGCCGTACGGTGACACTGGCACCGATTACATGGAAAGACGGATGGCCCATGTTGGGACTGGAAGGTAACCTCGGACGTGCTCCTCGCACGTGGCTAAAGCCTCAGATAGAAGTGAGAGGTAAGGAGCAAGAAGAAAGGATTTTCCAACCTCATGCACCATACGACCGCTCGGACAACTTCAACTATTCACTCACCTCTCGCCATTCACCTCTCACTTCTTTGAAGCCTATTTGGCAATGGAACCACAATCCTGATGACACCAAGTGGAGCCTGAAAAATGGCCGTCTGCGCCTGCAGTCAATGCCTGCCGAACAGCTGATGTGGGCCCGCAACACGTTGACACAGCGCGTTATTGGTCCTGCCAGCGTCGCTACCGTCGAACTGTATGTTCAAGGTATGAAGGATGGCGACGTCGCCGGACTGGGCAACATCAATGTGCCTTGCTCGTGGATAGGGGTCACCAAGGATGACTCTCGCCTGCATCTGCGCTGTTTCGAACAAGCAGTCAACGATACTGTGACCTTAGGTATCGCCGCAACAGACGGGACCATCAAAAAAGTTTGGTTGCGCATGGTAGGTGACTATGACCATGACCAGGCACACTATGAATACTCGCTCAATGGCGAGGATTATCACCAGATAGGCCGTGAGATGCCTTTAAGCTATCAGCTCATCACCTTCCAAGGCTCGCGCCACGCCCTCTTTGCTTTCAATCACAAGGGCAAGCAGGGTGGCTATGCAGAGTTTGACAATTTCACTGTCGTAGAGCCCAAGGCTGACCGTTCGGGTAATATTCCTTACGGCAAGAGTTTCCGTATCATCAATCTTGCTACAGGTCGTCCTGCTATTGCTCTGGAGCATGGCCTGTTGCATGACACCTATGCCAAGGACAATTCCAAGTTAACACGTTTTCGTATCATTGATAAAGGACAGGGACAGGTTATCCTCCAGTGTGAAGACGGTCGCTACGTTTTCTGTGCTGGCTATGGTCTTGCCGGTGATGTCCGTCTGACCACTGATGTTTCGAAAGCCGAGGTGTTTATGTGGCAGGACTACCTTGACCATGAGTTTATGCTCATGTCAATGCGTACCCACCGATATATCGGCAAGAGTCCTACTACGGGCAGTCCTTATTCTATGGACTTTACAGGTGTAGACCCTGCCCGTCGTAATGGGGCTGTTTTCCGTTGGGAAGAATAATATGAACATTTGTATAACTTTATTAGACCTAAGAAAATGAAGAAAAGATTCTTATCATTGGCTGTTGTCATGGGTATATCCCTTGTCGCTATGGCACAAATGACGATGGATGTAAGTACCAAGAAATTAGGTGCGCCTATCCAATCGACCATGTATGGTATTTTTTTCGAGGACATCAACTATGCCGCTGATGGCGGATTGTATGGTGAACTGGTGAAGAACCGCTCCTTCGAGTTTCCTCAGCACTTGATGGGATGGCAGGCCTTTGGTCGTGTCGAGGTGGAGGATGACGGACCCTTTGAGCGTTGCCCGCACTATGTGGAATTGAGCAATCCTGGTCATCGCGACCGTCGCACAGGTCTGGTGAATGAGGGGTACTTCGGCATTGGCGTAAAGAAAGGTGAGAGCTACCGCTTCTCCGTATGGGCCAAGGCTCCTAAGGGTAATTCTGCCATCCGTGTCCAGCTCATTCAGGAGAATTCGATGGATGAACGCCAAGAGTTTGCTGAGCAGAAACTGAATATCACCTCCAAGGAATGGAAGAAATACACCGTTACACTGACTGCTTCGAAAACACTGAAGCATGCTAAACTGCGCATTTTCCTGAATAGTGCTAACAAAGTCTGTCTGGAGCATGTGTCGTTGTTCCCTGTCAAAACCTATAAGAACCGTGAGAATGGAATGCGTCGCGACTTAGCACAAGCTTTGGAAGACCTACGCCCGGGTATCTTCCGTTTCCCTGGTGGATGCATCGTGGAGGGTACCGACCTGACAACCCGTTATCAGTGGAAGAACTCTGTAGGTCCTGTAGAAAACCGTCCGCTGAACCAGAACCGCTGGGAACATACCTTTGACTTCCGCTACTTCCCCGACTACTATCAGTCATATGGACTGGGTTTCTTTGAGTTCTTTCAGTTGGCTGAGGACATCGGTGCCGAACCATTGCCCGTCATCTCATGTGGCCTAAGTTGTCAATTCCAGAACCCTAACCCCACCAAGCCTGGTGTGCATGTGGCCCTTGACGACCTGGATTCCTATATCCAGGATGCTCTCGACCTTGTAGAGTTTGCCAATGGTGATGTAACTACGAAGTGGGGTGAGGTACGTGCCGACATGGGTCACCCTGCTCCTTTTAACCTGAAGTTCTTGGGTGTTGGTAACGAGCAGTGGGACTATGATGAGGCTCACGGTGGTTTTGGTCCTGTATTTACGGCTCGTCTGAAGAAGTTTAGTGATGCCTTGCGTGCCAAATATCCAACGCTGAAACTGATCGGTACCACAGGCCCTAACTCTGAGGGTTGGGATTTCGACCTGCTGCAACCCCGTATGAAGGAACTGAAGGTTGATCTCTACGACGAGCACTATTATCGTAATGAAGCATGGTTCCTGAGCCATGGCCTCCGCTACGACTCTTACGATCGCAAGGGACCAAAGGTGTTTGCGGGTGAGTATGCCTGTCACGGCAAGGGTAAGAAGTGGAACCACTACGAGGCTGCTATCTTGGAGGCTGCTCACATGACAGGCTTTGAGCGTAATGCCGACATCGTACATATGACGACTCCTGCTCCGCTCTTCGCCCATGTCGACGGATGGCAATGGCGTCCAGACCAGATTTGGTACGACCAGACACAGATGTTCAAGACCGTGAGCTACTATGTTCAGCAGATGTACGCCACCAACAAGGGTACGCATGTTCTTTCGCTGACCACACCAGCCAAGACGAAAAAGGGCAAGCCTCAGCCTGTCGCCAACCAGGAAGGTCAGAATGGACTCTTTGCTTCAGCCGCCTATGACAAAGATGCCAACGAGGTCATTGTCAAGGTGGTCAATACGTCGAAGAACGAGCAGTCCATCACACTGAATCTGAAGGACATGACAGGTGCCGAAACTGCTCAGACACTTACGCTGAGTCATCAGGGTCTGGATGATGAGAACAGCATCCAGCATCCTGAATTCATCACACCGAAGAAAGGTAGTGCGGCAGTTGAGGTAGG
Organism: Prevotella sp. tc2-28; assembly: GCF_900107705.1. Lineage (GTDB taxonomy): Bacteria > Bacteroidota > Bacteroidia > Bacteroidales > Bacteroidaceae > Prevotella. The sequence continues at coordinate 47,639 of NZ_FNRE01000003.1, read as the reverse complement.
TAAAAAGCAGTCGGTCATCAACGACCTGCTTCCTGCCATGTCGTTCCGTATCTACCGCATCAAGAAATAAATCAGTATTTGTGGAAACTCCATGTTTGGCTGCCTTTGGTAATGACAAGCTGGTCGTTATCTAAGGCAGCTATTTTTACCCTGATATTATTGAAAGGCTTGAAACCAAACGATTCCTCAATCATTATGGTGTCTGCTTTCTCTGCCTTTTCTGAATAACACTGAATGAACAGACTGTCACCCACATGCTGGAAATTTCCATACACGTTACAGTTCTTAAGATCCTTCACCCAAACAATAGAACCAGAGAAACTGATGTATTTGGAATCGGTATGATCCATGCGCCACTGGCCCAGCAAATCGCCGGCTTCTCTTCCTTCTTGACATGAGGAAAAGAGAAGTGAAAAGTGAATCGCACAAAGTGAAAAGAGAAAATATTTAAAGAATCTTGCCATGATAACCTATTTTAATGTTAAACGTGTTACAGTCGCCATAGACGTTGCCTGCATCGAAAGCATAGGCAGCAGAGATCTTCCAAGGCCCCTGTATGTAGATGCCTTGGAACATGGCATCGAAAGAGTGTAGCTTTTGAGGTGCAGGAGCACCATAGGTGCCCCATCCTTCCTGATAAGAGCCTTTGACAAGATAGGAAAGATGGTCTGTCAACTCGCCATTGACACCCAGATGCCATGCCTTGACACGATTGTTGCTAAACTCATTGAACCCATTCTTATTATAGATGGGAGATGTAATCAGGGCAATGCCTGGCGTCATGCCGTAGTGAGCATAACTACCATAGAACAAGTGGTTGTAATAATTGTCATTACCCGTCACTAAGTCGGTAATTTGGCTACGGATAGGTTCCGGAAAATCACCCTTATCCCAATGCAAAGGACCTGACTGGTTGGTGCTTTGGAAATATTCAAAGACAGCTCCGCGCACATACTGCCTGCCTAGTGTTTTGTTGCTATACTGCAAACCCCATAAACCGTCCCAACCATTACCCTTACGAATACCAGATCCGTCTTCAAATGGATTGTCTAAATATGCTTGTACTTGATGGCTCTTGTTGATGTTCCATCCAATCTGATAGGTCATCACGCCCACGTGATTTCCATACACCCAATCCTCCAGAGCCTCATTCTCAAAATAGTTGCTATCGCCTAGGGGCAGGATAACTTTCCAGAAGGCTTTGAAGTTAGCTGGCTTGCTTTTTGCGACCAAGATACCTGATTGATTCTTGTAGTTGGTGCCACCAAACTGGGCGGCATGTTCAATACCCACCATTGCAAAGAATGTTTTCTCTGGGTTGGTGCGGATATAAAGATGCTTCTGGTGATAATAAGCTCCTGTGACATATTGGTAGCAGACATCTTGACGATCAAAATATTGTTTCTCCCGATAGCTGTTATCCAGGAATTTCCCATAGCCGAAATCGAAGTTTACCTGTATCCATCCTTTTGTATATGGAATGTTCCAGAATCCATTAGTTCCGATGTGTACCTGAGGAATAGGTTTGGCATTGGTGCCTTTAACGAACGAGCCAACGGAAAGCAGATCGTCCCGCACTACCTGTTGCTGTTCCCTGCTGCCTACCTCCAGAAAGAACGATTTCCACGAGAGGTTGGCATAACACTGCTGCAGATAGGATTTGTGATCAGCATGCAGAGAACCGATGGCATCGATAGTACCGGAAAGTTTCCAGTCTTCATTGAACGCATGCTCTACATTGACGGCACCTCGCAGATAGGCCGTGTTGGGGCGTGTTGCCAATACATGATGTCGATTCGTTACCAGTTGATAAGCTGTGAAGTCGCCCGTACCAAAGGCGGCTTCCGTCGTCAGGTCGTAGGTGATGTTGGTCTGCAATGAATCCTGTGCCATAGCATTGTTCATACATAGTATGGCGAAAGCTATACAGAAAATTCGTCCTGATGCGATGTTTACAAACGTCTTCAGTAATATTTTCATGTCAGTCCATAATGATTGATGTTCTAAATAATATAAATCCATTTCCAGACGTACCAGCATCTTGTCAATTGTATCTGTATAACCATTTTTCAAAGTAGCATAACTGGTTACTCCAGGGCGCAATGCGTATAGTTTTTCATATCGTGAATCACGCTTCATAATTTGTTCAATATAGTACTTGCGCTCCGGACGAGGTCCGACAAAGGACATGTCGCCACGAAGGACGTTCCATAACTGAGGTAGTTCATCAATATGATGACTGCGTAGAATGCGTCCGATTTTTGTCAGTCGTGGGTCGTTGTCCATTTGCAGCAACTCTTCACCTTCTTTTTCTGCATCTACTTTCATGCTTCGGAATTTGTAAATGTAGAAAGGGCGCCCTCCCAGTCCTATGCGCTCTTGCTTGTAGATAGCAGGTCCTCCCCCAATTTTGATGATGAGATAGCATAAGAGTATTAAAGGGGAAAAAATGATGAGACACAGACATGATGTAATCACGTCGAAAGCTCTCTTCATATAATTGCTATCTATCCATTGGTTGATGCATACATTGACAAGGCAGTATAGCGCAGCATCAATTGCTATTATCCATGTTGCACATATAGTAGGGTAGAGTAAAGCATTCAGTATCACGATAGCAACAGCCAGCATCAGTATGAATGCTAACGTCTGATGCTGCGACAATCCAGCTCTCATGAACTTGTGGTGGATGTGGTTCTTATCGGCTAGAAATAGTGGATGACAATGGCGCAGTCTATGCAAGGTGACTCTCACAACGTCTGCCGTAGGAATGAAAAGCAGTGAGGCAGGAACCAAAAAAGCCTCACTACGCTCAGGCCAAATCAATGTGTTGTTCATTATACATTTGATTGACAGGAATCCAAGTGTGAATCCTAACGATAACGAGCCGGAATCGCCCATGAAAATCTTTGTGTTCCGCTCAGTGCTCCCATAGATATTGAAATAAAGGAAGGCAATGAGCGCTCCTATCAAGCCTGCCACAATGATGCTGTAAGTGTGCATGAAAACATCATAGTGTATGAAATATACCAGAAAACCACTCAATGCTAACAGCGATAGTCCCCCTGCTAGTCCGTCAATCCCATCGATGAGATTGATGGCATTGTCAATAAACACAATGATGAAGATGGTTAACAAAACACCTGTAATATAAGGCAGCTCATAGATTCCAAAAAGTCCGTAGAGGTTGTTGATGTATAGTCCGGAAAAGGGCAGCAGACATGCTGTTGCTATCTGAGTCAGAAATTTACTACTTGCATTCAACCCTATCAGGTCGTCAATGATGCCTACAAAATAGATGATAGCCAGTCCTGTAATGAAGCTCATGCTCCACGTCTTTATGGAAATATCGCCATGTTTGTAGAATGAGAAGAATATCAGTATAACGAAAAAAGCTATCAACATGCTGGGAAGGAATGAGATGCCTCCCAGTCGTGGAATGGCATTTTTGTGTACCTTTCGATCATTGGGAATGTCATATAAGTTTTTCTGTTTGCAGAAATCAAGGATAAGGGGTGTAAATACCATCCCACAAATAAAACTCAACAAAAATGCACCAAGTAGAGATATCGTCATAAGCTATTTTATCAGTCGTATACTTAATATAACTGCTAAAACTGCGTTTTATTGTGTTCTCTCATATTGTTTTTCTATTATTCTCGCCTCGACCATAGAAAGACGCAATCTGCTTACCATCATCAGTCCCTTTCCTGTTCCTTTCCTTTTCATACTTCATTGTTTTCTAATTGTATATTAATTCTACCCTAATTCTACTCTAATTCTACTCTAATTCTACTCTAATTCCTGTCATATCACACTCCATATTATCTCCAACTTTTCCAAACCCTTCCTTCGCTCTTCCTCCCACTGTTGTCCGTTTGTTGTCCGATTGTTGTTCGATTCATGAACGGACAACAAACGTATATCAAATGTAGTTCAATCGCACAAGAATAGAGGCTAGTACTAGGTTGTATTGGAGGTAAGTTAGGTCTAAAATGGGGTACGATGCGGCAAGGGTTTGACTTTTTCTTGAGATATGCAAGTGTTTTTATAATATTTATCCCTGATATAATCTTAATGCTTGTCAAATAGTTCATAACCATATAGTTTTGAATGCCATGAGTAGTGCTCAATAACTGTATGGCGGCCTTGTTCTCTAATTTTGGCGCGAAGATTAATATCTTCGAGAAGAGAGAGACATGCTTCGGCAAACGACAGGTCGTCATCTCGTATGAAACAGTTCTCGCCGTCGCGTAGTTCTGGAATGGCTTTTGCTATTAGTGAGGTCAAGACAACGGGAATGCCGTTAGCCAAAGCTACAAGAACTTTATTTTGTATGCCTGCTGCGATTTGCACAGGCGCAACGGCAATACAGGAGTCGGCAACAAACTTGTTGAGATCGTCTACAAACCCAGTAACAAAGATATTTTTTCCATTGTCGAGTTTCAGGATGCTCTTGGGAGGATGCGCTCCAACGACGTAGAACTTCATGTCGGGTTTCTTGGCCAAAATGAGCGGAAAGATGTCGTTGACGAAATGAAGAACGGCGTCCTGATTTTGAAGAGACTGCATGTGACCGATGAAGCATATCTTTTTCGTATCAGTATGATTGATGGTTTCTGACAAATACTCCACACCATTGGTATGAAGTTCCAACGCTTCTGTGTATTTCCCCTTCATATTGCTGCTGAGGAAGTCGATGTCTGACAGAGATACCAGTACAATTTTAGGATAACGTCTGATGACAAATTTTTCGTATTTAGCAATCAGATGTTTCTCTATTTTATAGATATTCTGAAGCAGATTGTTGCCTTTCGCTCCTGTAGCCAACGCATAGGTTTTTGACAAGGCATCGGTCATTTCAATGATAGATTTTCCTTGTAGCTTTGCATTCTCCAAGAAAGGCACCATACGTAGCAAGTGGGAGATATAGAGGTCGGGCTTTTCTTTCTGGATAATTTTCTTAAAGAGGCTGTTGAAAGCCCATGAGTAATAATAGCCACACTGTATGGGGCGTCCCGTCAGCATAAACAGGGCAGAATAAAATATAGAGGCTATCTTATTGCGTTTTACGGTATAGACCTTATCATACAATTCTTGGGCAGCATCAATGTCAGGTGTCTCTTCTGTGTATGACACCAATACCAACTGATGGCCTTGTGACTTTAGATGCCGGGCAATATAGTTGATTCTCAGCAAGTCGCCTCCACATTCAGGCATGGGAAAGCGTGGTGTGAGTATACATATCTTCATTCGCGGTGTTTTTTTTACAAAACGGAAATGAGGTGTGTTTATTGTCTTGCTATAGACTTAAATGGCAGGCCGGACGATATCTTATTTTTCGAACCCAGTCAATGCCGGAAAGACGAAGGGCTTTCTTTGTTGTCTGGGTGATGACAAGAAAGGCATAGAATAGATAAGATTGTAGCCGTGATCCACCATTTTTTCGTACGATTGTCAGATAATCTTTTTTTTTCTTGAAAATACTTTCGTCTGTGGCACCTCCTAATCGGAATACTGCCACATTGATGTCTATATGCTTGAATATGGCATGATGCTTTGTCGCCCTCATTAAGAAGTCAAGATCCATCGCATAGCGTATCTTTGTATCGTAAAGACCTATCCTCTCATATAATGCTTTCGTGATGAATGCACCTTGATGGGCAGGACGACGGAAGAAAGGCATGGTGGGGAAGTCTGTTGATGGCTTGATAATACGTTTTTCACCAGAATCCTCATTCCACAGTAACAGGTTACAGCAAAAGATGTCTGTTGCTGTGTCATAATGCTGAGCCACATTCTTTAATGCTTCCGGTAACAGATAATCGTCGGAATTGATAAGAACAATCAGGTCTCCTGTGGCATGTCTGATGCCTTTGTTAAAGGCATCACTGATTCCATGGTCCGGCTCAGAGACAAAGAAGCAGATGTCACTGCTGTATTGTCGAATGATGTCTGTTGTCCCATCCTTGGAGCCCCCGTCTATCACAATATATTCTTTGTTGTCATAATCTTGTGAAATGACACTATTAATAGTCTTTTCTATAGTATCCTTACTATTGTAGGATATAGTAATAACAGAAATTTTGGGAAGTATATTCATGAGATAAACATTTATTGAGCTTACTTAAGGAAACGGCTTTTTTACATCATTGGAAGCATGCTCAGTTCTTACGCACGGGGGCGCACAGATAAACCGGTGGCGCGGCTGCAGGCGGACAAGCCTACGCTTTCCGAGTAGCCGTCCAGGTCGCATGCCCAGTGCGACCAGTCATTCGCTGATAACTCAAATTGAGTATTCCAGTGCGGTTGGCCATCATAAAGCGACGACGACCAGTAGTTGGCCCATGAGCCTGCGGCGTAGTGGAACTCACCATGCCAGCGGTAGCCAGCAGCAGGAAGGAACACTGTGCCGCCATTAGAACCTGTGAACTTCCAACCATTTTCCCCGTTCTCAGAAGTCCAAATAGAGGTCGTATCCTGCATTTGCTCCAAAGTTGGCATGCGCCAAGGAGCGCCCCAGTTGGCGGTAGCGGCATCGTAGATTGTACCAGCAATGTCGCTGCCGATATCCACTACTGAGAAAATCCTATTATCAAACCAGCCGTCACAATCAGTGTCTTTTCCAGTAAAATATGAATAAGTAACTTCATAATACGAACTCTTCGGCTGGGTCTCTCCCCAAGCATAATGGTTACCATATTCATCAGGTGCACTGGCCCCCACATTGCAGCAGGCCCACTTCGTGCCGCTGGGCAGGCCAAGGTCTATCATGTGAGGGTGGTTGGAGCCGGGACAGGAAGTATAGAAATCTTCCATATTAACAAATCCAATACCATCAACCTCCAATAATGGCATTTTACTGATACTATCTTTAGTGTAAATCAGTTGGGTAACAACTTCATCATGAAACACACCATCAGCGTTGATATGAGAATAAACAATAGAATCTACTTGATTTCTGAGGAACGTATAACATTGTCCGTCATGTCGATAAACATAGAAAGCCTCGCCAATAGTCTGAGCCATGCCTGCCATAGCTGCTACGGCAAACATCATGGTAAGGAAGAACTTCTTCATGGTTTCGAGAATTTAGAGGTCCGACCATTAACTGAAAGCACATACACACCAGAGGGGATGGAAGCGAGGGGAAGGGTCACATCGTTGCCCGAACGGATCAAGCGGACGGGGACTCGGATGCCGTTCGTGTTATAGACTGCCACCTTGTCGGTCTGGTCGATGCCGTGGAACACCAGCTGACCGTTCTCACGTGAGTAGTCGGCATCGCGCTTCACGGCCTTCACATCAGTGGTCACCCCTTTATATGAGAACCGCAAGACGTTCTCTTTGGGATAGTCCATATCGAGCACCGAGGAGGTGATTAGCACATGGTCGTTCTGGAACTGGATGTGAGGCATCAGGTAAAGCTCCACGTCGGTGGTGGTGCCATCGTCATGGTGCAGCACGAGGGTCTGCGCCGAGGCGGTGCTGATGCCTGTCAAGGTCATCAAGTACACAACTAATGAAATCATTTTCGCTTGTTTTTTCTATTCTATGTTGTTTTCGTTTAACTTAAGCAGGCTCAATTGTTTTAGTACTTGTTACAGACTACATTAATCCAAAAAAGTATTTGCGTAGTTCTGTCAGCACAACGCAGTTCTTTATTTGTCATAAGAGACAAGCGCTTTCTCCAATTCTGTTTTCCTTCCAGATACAACTTTAGTAAGGTTGCGTTTTTTTCAGACATGATGGAAAGATATCCATTGGCAAGCTCCTGGGCCTGGCTGTATCTGTCATTTTTCTTTGTTGCAAAGCGCTTGAGGCGCAGTGTCCATTCATAGATGAAACCTTGTCCTTGTCCTATGGTGTTGTTACCGTGCTGACGATATAGTATATGGGAATTTGGATCAAAGACAACATGTGCATCTGCTGCCAATGCTATGGAATATACCCAAAGGTCGTGCATGGGCATATTGACAGGGATAAATGTCCCAATAACTTTCCGTAGTGGATGATTGAGAATCATGGTGCATCCTCCTATAAACTTGTAAACCAACATTTCGCCAAAGGTCAGTTTCGGATGGATGATAATGCTGGGTATGGGGCGTAGATTCTCGTCTGTCAGTTGTGTCTGTGAGAAATATAGGGCAGGCTTTCCCTTGGCGTTCTCCAATTGTGAGATGCCAGAATATAATTTGTCTTCCAACCATACGTCGTCTTGATCGGCAAAGGCATAATAGTCACATTGTGGAGCATTTTGCAGCAGATGCAGGAAACTTCTCTGTGGACCAAGGTTCTTGCCAGTGTAAAACTCTAAGGCACCTTTTTCTTGATATTTCTTCAGTATGGTTAGTGTTTGGTCAGTAGAACCGTCATCACGTACGAGTAAGTTGATATCAACATTCCTCTGATTGAGAATGCTTTCTATCTGCTCCGTAAGATACTTCTCTCCATTGTAGGTGGACATGAGTACGGTTATCTTGCTTTTTTGCAAATCTGCTGTCATGTGGAATGTTAATGTTTAATATGTAGCACGAACTTTACGAAATTCTTAATTTGCATAAGGGCATATTGCCTGAAAACACTTGGGAATGTCTCTTTGCCATAAATGATATGAGCAGCCCATCGCTGTATTGTGCACCATTGTCCATTAGATACACCGCCAAACTGAACATTTGCAATAATTGTATTCATTTTTAGGAACTTGTTCTCAGGAATTGCCAGAAAGAACAAAAGGTCGCTAACAATATAGGGATGCGTTACGATGTAATATCCGTAAGTTTCATGCAAGTTGCGTCTGTATATGGAATTCTGGTGATGGATAATTCCTTTGTTCCTGTCGCAATGGCGTGTCTCAGTTTTTCCGTTGCCGAAAGTGAGCACATAGTCACTATATAGAAAAGAAATATCATCAGGTATTTCGTTAGAAAAGACATCTGTTAAAACTTGGCTGTTGCGTAAAACATCTCCTGCATTTAAGCATAAAATCCATTCGCCGGAAGCCTTTCTGATACCTTTGTTTAATGCGTCATAAATCCCATCGTCAGGCTCGCTGATGATGCATTTGATACGATCTTTATATTTGTCTATGACTTGTGGCGTGTGGTCAGTACTTCCGCCATCCACGATGATGTATTCTATATTACTATATGTTTGTGTAAGTACACTCTTAATAGTGCGTTCTAAATCAGAAGCACAATTATAGCAGATTGTGATAATGGATATCTTGTCTTTTATTTCTTCCATAATCCTGTCGCCTTTCCATTAATTATCTTATTGAACTGTATCTTGTTGACAATCCAGCTTGGCGTAATACACAGACACATAACGGCCAAGAAATAATTGATGTCATGCGTCAAGTGGCTTGCCAGCCATGCCAGTGGTATGAAGAACAATACGGTTACCGTCATGTACATTTGAAGCCGAAGGGCACCGATACCATTTAGGAAATAAGAATATCGGCTGCTTGCAATAATAATAAAGGTGTAGATAGCCATCATCAATGTTATTCCGAATGGCACCTCGCATTTATCGCCAATCCATAAATCGTATATAAATGGTGAGATTGTTACCATCAAAACGAGGCACAGTCCTAGTATTATGACGACAAACCCCATTCGCTTGTCAGCCTTTCGAATCCATTGAATGTCATCTCGTTCATAAGCGTCTGTGGTGGCATTCCAAAAAGGCATACAGATAACTGTAAACGCGGCTAAGACCAAACTGAAATATCTATATGCAATCTGGTAAGGAGTAACAATCTCAGGAGAAAAGAGGTTGGAGATGAGAATATTGGCCGTCATCATTTGAATGACACCGGCAATCTGCAACCAGAAGAATCGAACACCAAGATTGCCTAAAGATAGGGCAGAACGTAAGTTGATGAGAGACAAGGAGGGGCGTAGTGTAGGAAATACCTTGTAGAAGGTGATGGGGTAGGCAATCATATAAATGAGCAAAGGAGCTGCCGTATTTACGATGACCACATTAAGGAAAGTGGCATTTCCCGTCTTAAGCAAAATCCATGTGGAAAATAAAGCCAAGCCTTGTCCTATTACAATAATGAGATTGCTGATGGATGGGGCTTGCATTCCCATATATACATTACCAATCAGTTTGAAGATGAAAGTCATGCATACAAAAATAACAGCGGCTTGTAAAGCTGTTCTGAGAGTGGGTATGCGTTCAGGTTCAACATTGAAAAATGCATATATATCTGTTATTTGAATGAGAAACAATAGAAATGTTGCAAGTGGTATAATAATACAGGTTAGCATTGCCATACAGGACGAAACCATTTTGCGAGCTTCTTCCATGTCATGATGAGCTATGCTTATTGACAATTTGTTTCTCAAACCATTTCCTAAACCAATGTCCATTTGGTCAATCCAAATAAGAAGACTGCTAATAGTTAGCCAAACACCATTTTGATAGTTCCCTAAACATGTTAAAGTAAGAGGTACCATTACAAACAGAATGATGGTGGCAATGAATTTTAACAAGAATGAAAATGCTACATTCTTGTATATCTTATTGCTTCTTATGTCATTTTTATTAAATAACTTCATTTGCTGTTTCTTTTGTAATTTTTTTGTGACTGGTGGCAGTCAGTAAGACAACAAAGAAGAATGTCTCTAGAACGATATGGAACTGCTGTAGCAGGTTCTCATTGTAGAATTGAATAATGATGACTTCTATCAAAAATGTATAAATGCATTTATATGTACTGCTACCATCGTAAAACTTGCGATAAACATATCCAGCACCCCAGCCATATAGAATGCCGAAAACAGCGACCCCTTTTGATCCAAAATCGTTATAAAAAGGCTGCATGATGGTATATACATTTGTTGGTACTGGAACATAGACAAAATCCTGAAGACGTTCTATGCTCTCGAGATGGATGCCCAGGTATCGTAAATAAGGGAATACGTCGTTGAATGTATTTACTCCCCAACCATTGGTAATGGTTATTTGTAACTTTTCAAAGGCTACTATGGGTGACGTAACATATATTCCCAAGAAGTCTATAAAATCAACAGAATCTTGATCTTGGGATTCTTTCGACATGTTAAAGAAAAAGAATAGGACAATGATGCTTAAGAGAGTAAGTCCTATGGAGCGTATTTTGATGGTTTGTTTCTCATACAATACGAATAGCGTGCTCAAAGTCATGATGAGAATACCGCTTTTCTCCATCATGGAGAATTCAAGGAGTAAATTAATAGCGACAATAAGGACTATAGTCCATTTAGATATTTTAGGATAAAGCCATATTGCAGTTAAAAATAAAGAAAAATTTATTCCTTGAGTGAGAATTAATATTCCTGGCGATTCTGTTTTGTAGATAGTGTACAAACGAATATTATACAATAAATCTTCTGTATCGAACTGACTAACTATTTCATATATCCGTTTTGCATAAAGTATTGTAAAGAGTAGTGAGACAATTAAAATGACATAGAATAGATTCATATTAACATCAATACTTTTTCCGCGCCATACGGGTTTTGCCTTACTTTCATCTTTTGTTAATATAAAAGTAAGTAAAGATGCTGGAATAAAAGTACCTATCCATAGAAGAAAATTTGTAATGAATAGTGGACCGATAGGATCCAAAGTACCTTGTAGGAAGTACATAATAAATAAACCACCCCAAATAGCAAAAGTAAGACTCCAAGGAGAAAAAAAATCACCCATTTCCAAGGATAAAGTATCATTTTTTTTCTTTAATGAGTATTGACGAAAGGCTGTTGTAGCAAACAGGCCAATAATGACAAATGCAAAAAGAAAATTTGCAAAATGGTCATTTCTATTGGTAGGGACTGTGTTTGACTGTATGATGGTAAAAGAATGATAGGTGCGTTGTTTTAGTGCAATCTGCCGCGAATACTGCTTAACAGCTTTTTCGTAAAGACTTTGTGCTAATGTCAGGTCGCGCTGTATGGCATGTTTTTTTTCAGAAACACTTTTCGAAGTGGTTGAAAAATGAGAATCTGTAAAAGAAGCATATTCTTTTTGGGCCATTTTATACAGTTGGGATGCTTTTGATAATTCTTTCTCAGCATTTTTTATTGCTGCTTCAATGACTTGACGGCGAGATCGAGTAATAACTGTTTGTAATTCCGCAGTAACACTATCTAGCATTTGTGCTGCAATGACAGGATCGTTGTCTGAAAAGCCTATAGTTAGTGTTTCGTGTTTACTGCTATAGTTGTAGTTTATATGGGCTTGTATGATTTCAATGGTATCTTTTTCAGCAAGATACTCTCCATAGGTTACTCCTTTATTGGGAACCTGCTTGTGTGATATGGAACGGGCAAAATCTTCAGTTTTTAAGACTTTACAATAGGTCTCCATGTCATTAATCCCATTATTGGCACTACCAATGGCTTCTTTAATGTTGGCCTGTATCTTTGAAAGACCAATGGCAAGATCCGTCTCTTGGTACTCGTCACTAATTTTTGTGACGGCAGTGTACTCTTTAGGCACACAAAGCCACACTACTATAGCTAATAGGGTGGCGATGAGAATTGCTGTGATATAAGGATGTTTTTTCAACCTTATTATATATTAATAAATTGTTGTCGATTTCTCCATAAAAGCATTCCTAAACGAAGAATGAGACCGAGGAACATCCAAATAATCAGTGTGACGACTTTCGGACGGCTACTGTGTTTGATAGGGACTGTTGCTCCTTGCACAATCGTGAAGGCAGGGGTACGTTCTTGTACTTTTGCCTTAGCCAACTGCAGTTGCTCTACTACTTGTTGGTAGATATTGTATTTCAATTGCATTTCATTTTCTAAATCATCCATTTTTGATTGGACTGATTGTAAGGCGACATTGCTGTTTGCATCTCCAAATGCTGCATACTTCTGACGTGCCTTTGTATATTGTTGATAGGCCTCTTGGAAAAGTTTTTCCATATATTCCAAGTCTACTCTCGCTTTTTTTGTGCGGTAATCTGTGATGGCTAGTTGAAGGTGCATCTGTACAGAGTCTGCCACGGTCGCTGCTATTAGAGGGTCCTGGTCTTCCACAACAATAGTGATGACATTTGTTTTCTTATCAACAGTACAATCTATTTTGCTTTTTATATTCTTGGCAATTTCATCCTCTTTCTTCGTCAGTTGAAAGGGGTTAGGCTTATGGCCAGATTTTGGCGTTTCTTCAGAAGTTATCTTTTCAATAATGTTATGTAGTAGGGCTGAAGGGTATTCATGAATAGCTAGTTTCTGGTGCTTACTTATATATTCTTGATAGGTGAAAGTATTGTGTGTCTTTTGGGTTGTTACTGTTACGGGAAACAGTCCGACAATAAAATTAGTCGATGCCATCAGGTCTGGATAAATCTCGGGATATAAGGCATCTCCCGTCTGCCCTATTTTCATGTTCATACCCACCATGGCTGCCAATGAGGAAATACTTCCGGAGAATCCGCTGCCAGACTCTTCTGGAGCAAGAACAACAGTCGATTTGTAGATTTTTGGGGTGCCGAAAGCTAGTAATACACCAATGATACCCGCTATGCTAGAGTATTTGCATACTTTGCGCCAATCTTCTTTAAGTATTTTGATAACATCAATTATATTGATATTAATAATCTTCTTATCTTCCATACTTCTTACTTCTTCAACAGGTTAGCAATAGTGGCGAACATGGTACCGAGAGAGGCTGCGCTTGTGCCGATACTCATCCATTCGGTGATGCCAAGTGTGCGACCACGACGCTTGGTGGGAACAATGATTTGGCAACCTGGGCGGGGCTTGTGCTTGCGGTCGGCTCGGGCTACCATGCCATTCATATAGATGATGATGGTCTGACTCTTCTTGGCACTAGAGGTGGTACCTCCTGCTAAGTTGATATAATAGTCGGCATCTTTCCCTTCCTTGAAATATACGGTGTTGGGATAGAGTACCTCACCATTGATTTTGACGGAACCATCGTAGCGGGGAACGACGATGCGGTCGCCTTCACGCAGAATGGGGTCATCCTCAGAACCGGGATTCTTCAAGGCTTTGTCGAGCTCAATACCCACGGGGTAATTGGCATTTGTCATGAGCTTCTTGACATCAATGGAGTCACGACCGGAATTACGCTGAGCGGTACGAAGCACAACTTCCATTTGCTCACTCTCTTCGGGGGTCATCAGGCGGAGAAGCTTGGTGCCCTCAGGATAGGCTCGGTTGGTCAACCCGCCAGCTTGCTTGATGAGCTCACTCAATCGTTGACCCTTACTGGATAGGGTATAGGTGCCTTCAAACTGTACTTCACCTTCAACAGTGACGTTTTGCTGTTCGGTATAGTTGGGACTGCGGCGTACGTATACCTCGTCGAACGGCATCAGTCTGAAGTCTGGTTGTTCTGCAATATTGAAGTCGCGAGTCAGCTTAAAGCTAAAGGTCTGTGCTATCTGGTCGCCTGCCTCTGTTGCTTGCGGATTGCTGACGCGACGGGAAACGTCCACCTTAACCAACGAAGCTGCATCAGTAGGTCCTCCTGCCTGTAGGATGAGGTCTTCTACACTCTCGTTAGCTGCGTATTTATAGACACCAGGGTAAAGCACCTCTCCGGTGATGGTGACGGTCTGTTTCTGTATTTTCTCCTCACGACTGGCAATGTAAAGCACGTCTTCATTGCGCAAGGGAACATCGGGTGTCGTTCCTTCCAGAATGCCACGGATGTCGACACTTAGCATTTCCAAAGTGCGGTCTACTCTCATGCGGTGCATGATGGCATGCTGTGAGATAGCTCCTTCTGTCAGACCGTCGGCAGCTTCTACTAACGCCTTTACGGTGCTGATGTTTCCTCCTACGTGATACATGCCAGGACGGAATACAGCACCCTTAATCTCAACCATGTTCCGGTAGCGGTTCATAGTGGAGTCAACGCTGACAGAGTCTTCGTCCATCAGTTTAAACTGGGTCATGTCAAACTCGCCAACGCTGAATACGGAATACTGGTTGCCAGCCTTTCGGTTGATGCGTATAGCCTTGGTATAAGCGTCACCAGTGAATCCTCCGGCATAGCGGAGTAGGGTAGCAGCAGTTTCCGTTTTCTTCATCTCGTAGAACATCGGGCGCTTTACCTTACCTGTGATATTGACCAGGGCTTCATATGGACCGACGGTTATTACGTCGTTGTCTTGAAGACGTACATCTCCCGACAGCTTGCCATTGAGCAGGAAGTCGTAGACGTCGACATTGGTAATCTGCTTGCCACGACGGAATACCTTTACATTACGCAGCGTACCAATCTCGTTTGGGCCGCCAGCCATGTATAGTGCGTTATAGACGGAGGCAAAGGCTGACATCGTATAGGTTCCTGGCACTTTTACCTCGCCCATCACACTGATGGTAATGGTACGTGTTTGTCCAAGTGTCAGGTCAATCTGAGAACCTTGATAGCGGGGACCGAGGACTTTCCTCAGTCGTGCCTTTGCCTGACTGACGGAGAGTCCACCCAATTGAATAACACCAATGCCTTCAATAGTAATGGTACCATCTGGCGAAATAGTCTCAGTGACACTTTCCTGTGAGGCACCCCATATATCTACATTGACGGCATCACCAGGACCTAGACGGTAATTCTGCGGAGTAGCGAGGTTCATGCTACTCTCGAAGGTCAGGTTCTTGTTGTTGAAGACATCGTGACCGAATATCTTGCGCTTCTCTTCTTTCTCCTCATCCTCCTTTAGGAAGTACTTCAGCGAGTCTGGCATCATGAAATCCATTGCGTCGTCCATCTCCGTGAACTCCTTGTCATTCTCGTCGTAAGTACGCTTTTGCTTCTTCTTGTAAGTCTCATACTTGCTGTCCTTGACACGGTACTGAGAGGCTTTTTTCTGATCCTGTTTCGCCTGCTCTTCGCGTTTTTCGCCATTTGATTCACGCATACGGTTCTTGACGGCCTTTGAGCCTGCTGTGATATCCTCAGCACCAAGAGAACCATTCTTGATCTGCTTCTGATATTTTTTCTGGATGCGACGTATCTGTTCGATGGTGACACCACGTTGCATCAGTTGCGTGACAATCTGCTGGCGTGAAATTCCTTTGGCGTTCTGCTCAATGACATAGTCCATCACTTGGTTATCTGTCATGCCGGACTGGGCCCATGTGACGGCCGATACCATTAGCAGGCAGAGTATGATTGTAGAGATTCGTTTCATGTTTATTCGCATTATTATTATATAAGAACACGATGTCCTTTAAAATATTGTGCAAAAATAACTAATTTTTCCGAGAAAACGATGGTTGTATCGAAAATATGTTGTATTTTTGCAGTCCAATTACGATATTTATCTTGGGGGTGACTGGATTTGACAGCGAGCCGAGATGGTACGTAAGCATGCGGAGTGACGACTGTGGACTCCATAATCACGTCGGTCAGAAAATTAATTGGCGAAACAAAGTACGCTCTCGCTGCCTAAACGAAGTACAGTAGTTTACTGGCCTAATTCTCTTACAAGGTAGGAGAACGAGACATCGCTCCAAGGATGTTGTCCCGAATCTGAGGGTCAAGCGGTGCAGGTAAATCGGGAATAGTCAGGTTAGGCCTCGATAATCTGATGAGATTTAGAGGATAAGGTTGCAGTTGGTGGCTTGGGTCTTGCTGCAACACGAAAATGAAGGCCAAGATAAGCATGTAGAAAGCGTATGGTTTCCTCGTGTGGACGAGGGTTCGATTCCCTCCACTTCCACTTCGTTACAATGTAGAGAACCCTCACCATCGTGAGGGTTCTTTTAGTTGCTATGCTTTGTAAAACAGCCACTCGGTGGCTACGTTACAGAATGATTGGTACCACTACCTTGAACGTGATGTTACGTCCCATGTTATAGACACCACGACGGCCGGTAATGACATTCTCATCGGCATACTTCAGTCGGCTTAAGTGGTTCTGATAGGCCTTGTTCAGTAAGTTGTCGGCTGTGATGTAGATTTCTGCAATCTTCCTGCCTTTCACTTGAATGTCGGTGCCTGCTGATAGAGAAAGCAGGGCATAGCCTGGTGTCACCGTCTCAGTGTCGTCTGCACTATAGATGTTCGACTGCTTCAGATAGCAGTCAAGTCCTGCGGCAAGGTAGAGGTTGTTGAATGGTGAACGA
Source organism: Prevotella sp. tc2-28 (assembly GCF_900107705.1). Lineage (GTDB taxonomy): Bacteria > Bacteroidota > Bacteroidia > Bacteroidales > Bacteroidaceae > Prevotella. The sequence continues at coordinate 30,531 of NZ_FNRE01000003.1, read as the reverse complement.
TGGGCAGCATCGGAGGTGTGGTGATGATGAACCGTGTTGTGCGAATGGTGAAAGAGTTCCCACTTTAACTCAGATGACCATTTAGGTGCAGGTGTAAAGGGAAGATACTTAGTATTAGCATCAGCATGCAACAGTTGAGCATCAACATAGGAGAAAGAGTTGGAGAAATGAACGGAGTGGACGGGGTGGAAATCCACACCGGCCTCAAAACCCAGCAGACGGGCATCGCCCTGCGTATAGACATAAACGGGATAGTCCATTCTCTCACCTATTACCTCTTGCCCCTCATTTCTTATAAAGATGTAGTTGTCAATGCGGTTGGCAAAAAGTGCTAATTGTGCAGAGACATAGCGTGAGGTGAAGTCAAGTCCGAGATCAGCCTGCAGACTGTATTCGGCCTTAAGCTTCCGGTTTCCTAACTCATAGCGGATAGAGCCCTCATGAACACCGTTTGAGGCCAATTCGCTCATATTGGGTGATCGGAAGCCACGGGCGAGGTTCAGGCGCAGGTTAAAGTGGTCGTTGATATTGCATACGGCACCAATGCTGCCTGTCAGGCCATTGAAGTGACGCGTGAAATCTGCAAAGCGCATCTCACCATCCTCCATCAGCTCATAACCATGCAGTCGTCGGTGGTCATAACGCAGACCTCCGCTGAGAGTCCATTGGTCGCCTATGGATTTTGTGGCTGTGGCATAGAGACCGAAGTCAAAGAGCCGATAGTCAGGAATCAAGTATTCCTCGCCCTTATTGCCTGATTTCTGGAACATACCACCAATGCCCGTTGAGAGTTTCCAGCCGTTCCACTCGTTGGTGATGTAACGCAGGTCGTAAGTCAGCGTGTGTAGTTTTAAATACAATTCATATTCTTCCTCGCTCTCCTCGAACTCCTGACGGCAGTTCTGCTGATAGCCGATAATGGTTTTCAGATAGCCCGATGAGAGACTCAACGAGTTGTCCCACACGGCTCTGTAGTGTTTCACCTGTTGGAAAGGCAACGACTTGCTGTATTGATGTCCTGTCCAGCCCACTTCATGTTCTAATTCTCCCGTCTCAGGGTCACGCTCACCCTCTACGATACTCGGTGTCAGGTGATAGGCCGTCCATGTGAGTCGTGAGTGTCCCCACGCCTTATTAATACCCAACATCAGGCGCCCTGCACGTTCACGGAACTGTGAGCCAGGCACATAGTTGTCATACTTGTTCTTATAAGCGTGAGCCATCTTGTCACTGTAGCGGGCGTCCCATACGAACCCTTTTTGGTTACCCGCCATTTGTAGTGAGTAGTGAAAGAGGCCGTTGTTGGTCTGATACTCCGTGCTGATATTGGCCCTCAGCTCACCCTCTGCCAATGTAGGTTGTGCATGCAGGATAACCACACCTGCCATCGCATCCGATCCGTACATCAGTGAAGCTGGACCTTTCAGAATTTCTACCGAGCCTACACTGCTTCCATCGACTTCCACACCATGTTCATCGCCCCATTGCTGTCCTTCCTGTCGCACACCTTCGCTCATTACCACAACCCGGTTGTAACCCAGTCCGCGGATAATGGGTTTTGAGATGCTGCCGCCCGTGGTTAGCTGGCTGACACCAGGCTGGTGCGCAATGGCATCGATGATGTTTGTCGAGGCGGTAGCCCGTAACACCTGGGGTGAGATAATCGACACGGGTGCCGTGGCGTGTTTTAGTTTTGTGTCGCCCGTCACACCCGTTACTGTCAGTTCGTTCAGTTGCAAATGGCGGAAAAATACATCCGTCGAGTCCTCCTTATGATGATGTTTTAAACTATCTTGGGCTGCCACTGCCGTGCATATACACAACAATAGCAGAATGCATTTCATTTTCATTCTGTGATTTGATTAAAGAGATGTATATAATAATGTATGTAAAATTCTAAGGAAATCAGACCAAAGGGGGCCCCCTGGTGATATTGGAGCCACAGCAGGCGGTACGGCTTCCGCACAAAGGCCGCGCATGATATTCTTTACATACATGAACATATACCATGACTGCCATCATGACAGCAGTCAACATCGGCAATGTGAGGAACTGACACAGCACGCAGTCGTGCGCCCAAGTTGCCATAACTGACAGGTGACCGTGGCAATTATGATGCACGCAGTCACTACATTCTGTATCAGTCGTCTGTGGGATTTCGTGAATATGAAGCGATGAAAATACCAGCATCGGCAGGAATACTGCCAACAAAATACATGCAGATATTTGTCTTCGAATAGTTTTCACAGTTGCAAAGATACTAAAGATAATGGAGATTTTTTTTATTTTTACTGTAAATTTGCTATTTTTGCAGAAAATTTCAAAAAAGTTTAGGAAATTTGGCTTCGAAGTCAATATATCAATGAAAACAATATGAAGATAATTAGCACCAAAAAAGCACCAGCTGCCATTGGCCCGTATAGTCAGGCCATCCAAGTAGGAAATCTCGTTTACACTTCAGGACAGATTCCCATAAACCCAGCTACAGGTGTGTTTGCAGAAGGAGGTATCAAGGAGCAGACACGCCAATCGCTACTCAACGTGAAGGCTATCCTTGAAGAGGCAGGTCTGTCAATGAATGATGTTGTGAAAACGACGGTATTCATGGCCGACATGAATGACTTTGCCGACATGAACACCGTCTATGCAGAGTTCTTTGCAGAACCATATCCTGCCCGTTCAGCTGTTGCCGTCAAGACACTGCCGAAGGGCGCATTGGTAGAGATTGAAGTCGTTGCTGGTAAATAAGTGCCAGCAGGGATTCAATCTTGTTCGTTATTTAACTTCACGTTCCTGAATGGTCTTGCCAGATCCCCAAGCCGTACCGACTTTCTCGCCGACTACACGGTATTCGTTCTTGGCAGAATCGAAGATGACGGGCTGAAGCTTGCCGAGGTCGATGTTGCCCTCCTCATCGAGGATGCTCTCGTCAGCACTCATGTTGACAATCTCACCAACGACACGGGCACCACCGTTCTCGTCTTCATCGAAGGTCACGACCTTGCACTCTAGCGTCAGCTTGTACTCGTTGATGATAGGTGCATCGACATTGGGACTTGGTGTGATGGTGAATCCCGCCTTAGCCACCTTGTCGGGCACGTCATTGCCGGACACGATGCCGAAATAGTCGCTCTGAACGATGTCATTCTTCGTGGCAAAACTGATGGTGAAAGCCTTCTTCAGACGGATGTTGTCCGTGGTCTTGTGCTTGGAGAGTTCGAAGGTGATGTGCTTGGGGCCACACTGGCCACCCCATGCTGCCATCATCACGTCGGGATTCTTGTTTTCGTCCCATGTAGCAATCATGATGGCGGGCAACGGTGTGATAACAGCCTTGTCGCTGAAGTTCTTGCGGCCTTCAACGGCATTTACCTCGACTTTCTCCTGAGTAGGATTCTCATTGACGTTTGCCTCACTCTTCTGCTCCTTATTTCCACAGGCGTAGATGAGCAGTGCGCCTGTCAGCACGAGGGCTGATGATTTGATAAGTTTCTTCATAACATTTTTTTTTGATTATTGGTTTTTGAATTTATTCCGTAGCCGTCTATAGCCTTCAACGCCCAGGATCGTCAGTCCTCCATACTGGCAGGTCTTGGCCAGTCCGAAGAGCACAGCCCAAAGCACGCCCTTTATTGTGGCACTGATGGGCAGCAACATCTGGGCGAAGGACAGGATATAGAACGGTATGCAGCACATCAGGACGATAACACCAGTCCTGAACGAAAGGGATTGCAGCCACTCTTTGATCTTCATGCCCATTCGAAGTTATCCTTTCCTGCACCGACCTCGAAATGATACTTCGCGATGCCGAGATCCATCTGTGTAAAGCCAATCAGCGAGAAGCTTCTTTTGGCGATTACCTGGGCAGACTTGCTGTCTCTGGCGGATACATATTCAAAGAAGAACTTCTGCTGGTTCACGGCTGTCGGGGCAAGCAGGGCTGCTTCGACACCCTTGCGGAACCATGAGGGGGTGATGTCGCTGGCGTTGCTCGCTTTTCCTACGGTCTTGATCTTATGGCTGACTCCCTGTGTCTCACCATAGCCGATGGCGATATAGGCCTTGATGACCTCGCCCTCTTCGAGCACATAGGTTCCTGGTATCTTTGAGTAGCTGAGTCCCACCCAACAGGTATTCAAACCGAGTGTCTGAGCCAGAAGTACCAGATGTTCGTCGTAGTAGCCGATACGTTCATCAAGGTCTTCGGCTTTCTGGCCAGCCATGACCAGATAGTTGGTCACGTTGGAGAACTTTCCGTACTTAGCCAGTTTGCCCTGGAAGGCTTTCGGCTCATTCTTAATCAACTGGATATGCAGATGTCCCTGACGGTTTTGCTCTTCAATCTCCTTCTCCAGCACCTTGGCAATCTCTTCTGCCAAAGGCTGTGCTTTGTACGCCCTAACACTATGACGGGCTTTGATTGCTTCTTCTAAAGTCATACTTCTATTTCTTTGTGTGTCGGTTGTTTATTTCTTTAGTGTTTCAATAATCGAGTCTAATTCACAGGCCAAATGCGTGTAGTCATCCATCTGGAGCGGACAGGCCTTCAGTGTTTCACCCATGCCTGCTGGGATGATCTTGTAGGCTTGTTTCTCCATATCGCGGCCTTTCTCTGTGAGACTGACAATTTGCTGACGCTTGTCCTCCTTGCCACGCTTGCGAACCACGATACCAAGCTTTTCCATACGCTGAAGCAGGGGCGTAACAGTGTTTGTTTCGAGCAGCAGACGATGAGCAATGTCGTTCACAGGTTGGGAATCTTGCTCCCACAGCACCATCAGAACGAGGTACTGTGGGTATGTGATGCCCAGTTCCGTTAGCATCGGCGTGTAGGCCTGCATGATGAGTCTTGCTGCCGTATAGAGTCGGAAACAAATCTGGTTGTCAAGTTGTAACTCTGCGTGCATAACTCTTAATTCTTAACTCTTGACTCTTAATTAAAAAACTACAGCATTTCCTCAATGTCCTTTTCAAGATCTTTTGGCTCTGTTATGGGTGCGAAGCGCTTGATGGTCTCACCATCCTTTGAAATTAAAAATTTGGTAAAGTTCCACTTGATGTCGCTATCCTTCTCCACGCTCTTGCTGATAGCCTTGAAAAGTGTTTTGGCAGCTTTAGCCTTCAGACCGTTGTATTCCTCTGTAGGAGCCTGTGCCTTCAGATACTCGAAGATAGGCTGCGCGTCTTGACCGTTGACATCACCCTTTCTCATGATTTGGAAGGTCACGCCATAGTTCAGCTGGCAGAACTCCTCAATCTTTTCATCACCCTCTGGATCCTGCTCCTTGAACTGGTTGCAGGGGAATCCGATGATAACGAGTCCCTTGTCTTTATATTTCTGGTTCAACTCCTCCAGTCCTGCGAACTGAGGGGTAAATCCACACTTGCTGGCTGTGTTGACAATCAGCAATACCTTACCCTGAAACTGTGAGAAATCAATCTCCTTACCTTTGCTTGAAAAAGCCTTGAAATCATAAATCTTTTGCATACCTTATTATTATTTATTATTGTTGTTTTTGTTGCAGTTGCAAAGGTAAGAAGATTATTTTATATCGCAAACGATTTATCTTAAACTTTAAGAATGATTAACAAAATATCGCAGACGATATATCTTCTGGTTGATGAGAAAAGATACACCTATTCTTTAGCAGCCGATTGCAAGGAAGGAGACCACTTCTTTACAGTTTTACAAAATGTATAATGCTATTGCTGCGCAAGCCTCGGCATCGGCCAATGCGTGGTGATGGTTTTGCAGGTCGTAGCCGCATGCAGCAGCAACCGTATGGAGCTGATGATTGGGCAGCGTATGGCCGAACTGGTGGCGTGAGGCTGTAAGGGTATCGTAGAAACGATAGTCAGGATAGTCCATCTGATAGACTTTGAAAGCCGCCTTCAAACATCCTTCATCGAAGCGGGAATTATGGGCGACGAAGGGTAGGGTGGCTATCTGGTATCTTAAATCATCGCATGGCTGTTCGGAGAAGAAGACATTGGCAATCCGCTGTTCCAGTTGCTCCCAAACCTTCGAGAATACAGGCGCATTGTCGGTATCGCTTTGTGTGATGCCGTGCACCCGCTGACACCAGTAATTATAGTAGTTTGGCTCAGGTTGGATGAGACTATAAAAACTATCTGCAACCTGTCCGTTACGCACCACGACTGCTCCTACTGAGCAGACACTCGAAGGCTCCTGATTGGCTGTCTCGAAGTCGATGGCGATGAAATCTCTAATCATTCTCGCTGTAATTGTGATTGGCTATAATACCAATCCAACTGGTACGGATGATTTGATATGCTCGGTCTTGGGTCGCGTTGCTTGACGAAGAACTCTGATTCATAAATAATCGTTATAGGTTTACTTATAGAATGGTTTCCATGCCTGTCTTTTGGACTTGCATGCCCATGTTCTTATAGAAAGAATAGGCCGCGTCGTTACCCTCCCAGACGTTGAGAGTGATATTATAGCACCCTATGGACTTGGCATAGTCACGGACAAACTCATAAAGTGCCTTTCCGATATGCTTTCCACGAACTGCCTCATCTACGCAGATGTCGTCAATATACAGTGTTTTGGTGTCCTGTAGTAATCGGTGGTTCTTAATCTCCGTAATCTGACAGAAAGCATGTCCTAGTATTTTTCCTTCTTCAAAGACAAAAATCGGTTTGCTTCCATCGCTCAGAATAGCCTCAAGCGCTTGTTCGTCATATTTGGGCGTGTTCCCTTTGAACAAGTCTGGTCGAATGCCATGATGCACGGCGTCCACCTGGTATAGAAGATCAATGATTCCCTTGATGTCTTTTGTTTCAGCTTTTCTTATCATCGTTTTTGTGTTATTGATTCCTGTTTGTCTTTCTGATGAGGCTGTCTAACAATCCCTCGCAGGCATCCTCCAGCAGTTCGACGACTAATTCGAAATCACGCTCTACGCCATAGTAAGGGTCGGGGATGGTAGGCTGAGATGGGTGGTGGCGGAGATAGTCAGCCATCAGTCTTATCTTCTTCAGGTCCTCCTCATTGCGTGCTTTGGCGGTGATAGCTCTGATGTTCTCGTGATCCATTCCGATGATGAGGTCGAAGCGGTCGAAATAGGAACTGTCCAATTGTTGGGCACGACTGTTGAAGTTATATCCATGCTTGTTGCCGCAGCGACGCATCCTGCTGTCGGGCAAATCACCGATATGCCAAGGGCCGATAGCTGCCGACTCAATGTGGAACCGGTCAGATAGACCTCTGTCGTCCACCAGCTGCTGCATGATTCCTTCAGCAGCCGGTGAACGACAGATATTACCCAGACATACGAAAAGAAGTCGCTGCTTCATCGTACCACCACTTTCTTACCCTGATGGATGTAAACGCCCTTTGTTGCAGGTTTCTCTGTGAGTCTTAGACCATTGAGATTGTACCAATGGGTATCCGAATTTTGACGGGTTGTTGTTATTGTTTGGATGCCAGTAGTTTCCTTCAATACGTTTTTCCACATACCATTCATGGTATAGTAGCCGGTATTTTGGAAATCGAGGTCGTCTGTCTGTTCTTTTTTGTTGTCAGAGCTATTAATGGCATTATTAAAGATGATACCTTCATTACCGCCAGATGCAGTTTTCTTGTCCGACTCCTTGAAAGTCCACTTCCATACAGCATTACCATTGTGAGCTGTTCCAACTTTAGTGCATGTTACTCCAGGCCATGAACCTCCAGTATAGTTGTATTGCTTATCCCAGCGCCAACACTTGATAACTCGTGATGACATATCCCAGAAAGCAGGAACTTCAAAGAAAGCACATGTTTCTCCTTCGTTGACTACGCAGCAGTCTGGTACTGTTGTTGGCTCCTGTTTGGCATCAGTGTCAGTAACAGCATTGACACCAGATAGATCAACTTCCGAGCTGGCGTATAGTTTGAATAATACTCCCTCAACAGCCAGTTGATAGCCTGCTGTATTTATTGTTGCTTCGTCAGTAACCAACATCAAGGAGCCTTTATCGCCTTTCACTTTCAAAACAAGTCCTTTGTCAGAAGTCTCTACACTCTCTATTGTGCTCTGATTGTTGATACCAGCAGCTTTACGTGCCTCTATCAACTTCTTCAGTGTTCCCTTGTAATCTTTCCAATGAGGAAGAAACAAACAAGGTGTACCAGGCATAGTCAAAATATAGGCATTAGCTGCACAAATGTTATAGTTTAGGCAGGTCCTCTCACGATAGGTGTCGTGGTTGTCAACAAAGGTAACCGCATAACGAGAATAATCCGTGTTGTTAGCTAAAAAGGCTTCCTTTAACTGGTCCCATTTACCACCACCAAAAGCTGCGTTAATCTTGTATTTCAGTGGGAAGTCGAAAGCAGCGCTTTGAATCTTGCCGTCCACCTTGGTCCCGTCAATCCAACCTTTTGTCTTATTAAAGTCTCCGTCCCAATATTCGCCTACAGAATAGGTGGGATTTGCCGATGCGTTATAGATGCCAATATATGATGCTGAAAAGCCCTTTACCATATCATAGCGAAAACCTACATAACCGAGATTATTTAATAGGAAACTAACATAGGTCTTGATGTTTTGCTGCACAGTTGCATTGGTATGGTCGAGGTCACGAAAACCATCAAAGTTGTCGCCTGTATCGTTTGCTCCAGTTGCTTTCTTGCCTGCAAAAGCTCCAGTAGCCCATTCACTTAGATGACTGTTGCATTCATCGTCCTTGCAAATTCCAGAGAAATTGGTGTTGTCCCATGTGATACTATAAGTTCCCTTGGTCTCATTAGGGAAGTCCACCCAAGTGTTCAGACCGTTTTTGTGGTTAACCACCACATCTTCAATGATACCCACACCTTTTGTCTGAAAGGTGCTAATCATGGAACGAAGTTCTGCCTCTGTTCCAAATGCACCAGTGTGGTCAAACCAATAACAAGGGTCGTATCCCATCGTTTTTCTTCCAGCGTGGTGAAAATCTGATGTCTTACCTGAGTTTGGCACCCAAATAAGCTTGAAATACTGAGATAATTCATCTGCTTGAGACTCCAAGTTCGTCCACTTGCTATCAGTATACGAATCCCAATAGAATCCCTGTAGCATTACACCTTCGTATTTCTCGGGCCATCCCTGTGCCATCATACACAGCGATGTCAATGTAATAAGTAGTGAGGTAAAAAGTCGTTTCATAATCGTTAGTCGTTAGATTTACTTTGCAAAGATACAAAATTTACAAATAGGGTGAACTACAACGTAGTAGAATATTTTTTGAGAGTATGTGCAATCGGTTGCATTTGGCATCTTTAGATACTCTATTACCTTTGTTTTTGGGAATACTCCGAAAGTATTTTTGAATACTCCGAAAGTATTTTTTGTTACTCCGGAAGTAATTTTGAATAAGGTAAGGTTATTCCAAAATAAGGCTGGGTTATTACACAATAACCCCCGCTTATTGACAAACTACTCGTAGTTTTTTGTTGTTTTTTACCAAAAACCGGAATTTGCTGCCACCCTGCTGCCACCAAAAATATGTCTAAAAACTGGTGTTATAGAAGATTGGTGGCAGGGTGGCAGCAAAATTTAAAAAATATTTTTCAGAGCATAAGTCATATACTTATCCCGAACTGGCATATTAAATAATAAAAATGCTACATTTAAATCTAACAATTGCGAGCATTAATGGTAGCAATATTTTTCCTTAATATAAAACAAGCGGACACCGTTTTAGGATGTCCGCTTGAATATCGAATAGAAAAGAGGTTTACTCTACTGTGCAGTAAATCTTGTCAGAAGTCTTACGAGTGGGGTAGAGCTTGATGGTTGTTCCAACTGCAGAGAGATTTGAACCATCTTGTGTCAAGTCGTTGATGTCGCCACCTAAGTTGATTCCCCATGCGTTGTTGGCTGTGAATTTCCAACCATTAGCAGTTACGCCTGCACCTGTGATGACGAAGCAGTAATTGGCTGCATCCCATGTCATCTGCTGGGCATCGTCAGCTTGATTCCATCCGTTGAAGTCGCCAACAAGGTTCATATTGGTAATACGAACGGCATTCAATGAGTTGGTTGCCATGTTAAGCGTGAAATAATAGATACCTTCGCCAGCAGTAGCCTTGAAGTTACCACCGCCGTCAGCCACATCACCAGTGATGCCGCCAGACATCATGCCTGAGTTAACCTCTGTACCCCAGTCGCCAGCAACCTTCTGGAACTTGAACTCATTGCCCCAGCCATTCGGGTCAGCGCAATAGATGTAACCCGTATAGATGCCGCTTTCGTCGACAAGAGCAAGTCTCTGACGATTAGGCTCGTCATTATTCCATCCGTCTGTCGCTCCGATGAAATAAATGAATGGGTTATAGGTAATAGCTTTAACATCGTAGGTCGTTTCCATCGCATTGATTTTTACGATGTACTTCTTGGCTCCATTAACGGCATCAAACTTGATGTTGCCGCCTGCATTCTTGTCTGAGAACTTTCCGCTGTATGCAGGTGTGTCTACACCTGGGAGAGCAGACAGGGCACGTCCCCATTCTTTTACGGTGCCGTCGTCGTTGAAGTCTGCGGCAGGTATCATCTTAATCTCATAGGTAGTGACACCGTCGACAGGCTCTAGTTCAACAGTGAACTCAGGATTGTCGTAGACATCTCCTCCATTGTTCGTCATGTGATATGCTTCTACTCGCTTACATGTCCATCCGTCAACGTTTCCAACGAGATAATATCCGTTTTCGTCAATATATGGAGCATCCAGCTTAGCCGTCATAGAATACGGTGATGCTTTCACTTTGGCAGAAATAACGCCTTCAGCGGTATTGATGTTATTGACTATAGTCTCAACGGACAGAATAAGTGTACGTGGCGTAGGAGCCTTGCCATACAAGCCAATGACGACATCTTCTAACGTAGAAGTGGCAACTCTTCCATTTGCGTCAGCCTGGATAATTTGTATGCCATCCACATTCTCGCCAGTGATAGTCACCGTGTAGCCTTTAGTTTGTCCCTCGCCTACATTGGTCGTAAACAATTGTACTGTTTCTTCTGTGTAGGTGGCAAAGTCTATAGAACTGGCTGTTGGCTGAACCATCATCACGAACGTCTGAGGCTCGTTGGGGGTGTTGCTTTGTGGCGTACCCCAGTTAGTGTAGTCCTCGGTGCAGGACATGAGTCCTGCCACCAAGGCGATTCCACATAATATAATCTTTTTCATACGTTTCTTGATTTTGTTGGTTACTTTTGTTTAATTAGCAGATAGTCACCAGTGATGTCGTTGAACAGCAACAGGTATTTATCTGTGTCCTTACCAGGAATAACAAGGTTTCCATCTTTGTCACCTTCACCCTGGAGTCCGTCTCTGTAGCCCCAGTTGGTGTCCCAACTTCCTTTGGTCTTCACCTTCATGTGATCGGCTCCTTTTACAACGAACGACCATACATGGTTCTCGCCAGCAAGCGTCCATACGGGAATCATGTCACTGTCGCCCCATTCGTTCATGGTTCCTGCGACACAGAGTTGCTCGTAAACCTTCACATCCTTTTCGTATTTCTCGAAAGTGACTTCCTCTTTACCTTCTGTGGTATTCATTCTGATGGTGTAGTAACCACTTTGTGCAATTCCAATATTATGGAAGTCACCCTTATCTTCAATATAAGAAGGAGCATCCTTCACTTTGGTGTAGTTAATCTGCTTGTCATCATCCCAGTTGCCAGGAACCTTGATAAACTTGAATTCACCGCCTTGGGGGAAGAATCCAGTAAATGCAATTACACCTGCACCTGTTGCCTTGTCGTACTTCTCATTGGCTTGTTTGAACAATGGAACGAGGCCCTTGCCGATACTTGCATCACCACCATTGTCCCATTCTGCACTACCGATACAGCTACCTACCATGTACCACAGGATAGGATCAGCCTCCTTCATAATTTCGAAGTACGGGGAAACACTCAGTTTTACCTCATTGGTAGAGATAATGGAATTGAGCTGCTTCCCATTCTCTGAAATATAGGCATGAATTCTCACAAATACGTTCTGAATAGCCGGAACGTCCTCTGCTGCTTGCCATTTGCCAATCGTCTGCAGCGCCTTGTCAAGGTCGGCGGAAAGCAATGAATATTTGCACATTGTTGTTGTGCGCGCTATGTTAGCATAGTCAGCAACAGTTTTACCTTCCTTGTCAGCTTCTGCCTGAGCGGTAGAAACGGTAAACGAGTTAGTGGGCGACACCTGAATCTGGTATGTAACCTGCAAAGGTGCGTTGTCGGCAGTGTACTTAGGCTGCGACCATGATAGTTGCAGTGCTTCGGTGTTCTTCAGATCCACTGTCTGGTCAATATATGTTGGTGTGTTCAACGTAAACTCCGTAGGCTGAATCAGCGTGGGGTTTGAATCGTTGTCATCCGAACATGCTGTGAATAAGCTGGCGGTGCCTATGAGCAGTGCGCCAAGCAATAGTCTGTTCTTCATATTGCGTTTCTTATTAATGTTTCGTTTTGTTTACACTCATGTTAGTTGGCCTCATTATAACCGTCAATCTGAGTCAGGTTTGGATTGGCCATCATCTCAACAGATGGGATAGGGAAGACGTTACGAGTCTTGTCGAATGGAGCACCTGTATATTCCTGGTTGCCACTCTTGCCTTGCCAACCGTAAGTAACGTCCAAGCCGCCATATTGATTGTTGCGAATCAGATCGGTTCGGCGTATGCCCTCGAAATAGAATTCACGGGCACGCTCGTCAAGCACGTCCTGCAGTGTGAAAACATTCTTCTCACCGGCATGTGCACGGCTACGGAGCTGTTTCAGATAACCTGCTGCCTTGGCAGAGCTCTCACCGCTGATATGCATGTCGGCCTCGGCTGCATTGAGGTAAGCCTCTGCTTTACGCAGCAAGAAGAAATCGATATCGACATCGTAAGTGTCGTGCGGAGTTCCGCCTGTAGAATAGTTGTTGTTCCATTTCGGTGTGGTCAGACCGTGTGCAAAACCTGTGGCATCGTTAGGAAATACTTCCAAGTCTTTACCTACGCCCCAGAAAATGGCGCGGTCGTCAATGCCCATGGCACGGATTTCAGCAGCAGTCTTTCCAACGAAGCTTTGGGGGTCGCTGGTGAACTTCTCAATCAGCTGAGGACGTGCACGCATACCAGACCAGGTATTTCCTGTTGTACCTGCATCCAGACCCATGACGTTTCTCATATCAGGATTCCACATGGCTGCAATGAAGAATAAGGAACCACCCCATCCCTTCGTGGTCTTACCATCTTGAAGCAGTGGGAATATAGCCTCGCATGAAGCACCGTTAGAACCGTTGTCACCCATAAACAACAAGTCGTAAGGCTTATAGCCATTAGCCTTTGCCTGGGCTGATATCTTGCTGTCGTCAAAGAGTGCATAGGGTGAGTTGATAACCTTCTCGGCATAGGTCAAAGCTTCTGCCCAATAAGGGTTGTTCTGACCATTGTCATTCAGATAAGTACCGGCATTCAGATACATGCGGCTCAGCATCAGCCATGCAGCAGCCTTGTCAACACGTCCGTAGTTGGGGTCACTGTCAGTCTTAGGCTGAGGATCCATCAGGTTGGCCTCACAAGCCTTCAATTCGTTAACAACCCAGTTGAACAAGAATTCACGACCCATGGCCAACAGCTGTGCACGGGTATAGGTCTGGCTTGCATCAAACTTCTCATTGTAGGCGTGTGCCTGCTTGGGAATCTCTGTAGAAATAGCAGGAATGAACGAGGGGTCACCAAACAAGTCGAGCATCTGTGAATACAAATATGCACGGATAAAGCGCACCTCAGCCAGTTTTGTGGCGTCGCCCTGTGCCTCTGGCAGTTCCAAATAGTGATTACAGAATGAGATATTGTATATCATTCGGTAGTACAGGAATCTGATAGCGTCGGAATTGGGCTTAGGATCGTTCAATCCATAGTCACCAAGACCGCCATCCGACCACCAACAAATACTTTCGTCGGTAGAAAGTACGTTTGCATTGAAGAGATTACGGAGGAAAGTAGATTTTCCATTATCATCGACGGTGAAATCAGCAGAACCGTCCATGCCCTCCATGATAAGGCAGGCATAGCACTTGCTGTAGAGTGCTGTTACGTCTGGCTGGCTCTCTACTTTCGGGTTTATGTTGCCCTTGTCCAGATCGTTCATGCAGGAACTCATCGTGGCAGCAAGCAGCAGTGCTACTGCCGGAGCTATTGCTTTTATCTTATTGAGTTTCATAATGCGTTCTTATTTTATATTGTCTATTTAGAAGTTCAGGTTAAGTCCAACCAGGAAAGTACGGCTACGTGGATAGAGGCTGCTTTCCATACCGGAAGTCTGTTCAGGATCAAGACCCTTGTACTTCGTAATCGTGAATACGTTGGTGCAGGAAGCATAGATGCGGCCAGACAAGTATTCGTCCCATGTCTTGAAGTTCCATCCCAAGGTGATGTTGTCACACTTCAAGAAGCTACCGTTCTGTACGAAATAGTCGGAAAGAGGATATTCGTAAGAAGTCCATCTCAGTGCTGTAATGTCAGATGTGCTGTTCTCGTAGAAGTTCTTAGAGGCATTGTAAAGCACATCCGTATTCATCTTGCCCTGGACAATGTTGTTATAGACATAGTTGCCGAAGCTTGCACGGAAGTTGGTTCCCAGATCCCAGTTCTTGTAAGAGAGCTTGAAATAGAAACCGCCAGTCCAAGGAGCGTTAATGCTCTTGTAGAAGTAACGGTCGTTGTTATCAATCAGTCCATCACCGTTGCGGTCTACATAGACACCTTGGATAGGACGTCCTGCCTCGTCGTAAACCTGCTGGTAAACCCAGAAGGAGTTGGCAGGTTGTCCAACCTTATGGTAAGTAACGTCTTTTTGCATACCAACTGTCATACCTGCTTCAATCATGTCACGTCCACTGGCGTTGATTTCAGTAACCTCGTTCTTGTTGTAGGCTGCATTGACTCCCAGTTCCATGAACCAGTCTTTTGACTGGATGGGCTTGCCGGTAATTGCAATCTCAAAACCTTTGTTCTTCAGTGAACCTACGTTCATCATGATCTTGTTGTCGTAGTTCTGTCCTGCAGCAACTGATGGTGAGCAGAGCAGGTCAGTGGTCTTGCGATAGTATGCATCCACATTCAGTGTCAGACGCTGGTCGAAGAAACCTAAGTCCAAACCAATATTATAGGTAGTTGTTGTTTCCCAGGTCAAATCGTTATTGTAAGCCTCAGGCTTGTAAAGGGTACCGGGGTTGCCTTCGCCAATCGGGTAGATGTAAGAATTGTTCGTATTCTTTCGATAGGCAGGAGTATAATATTCCTTACCAGTGTCTTGCTGACCAGTCTTACCCCAACCCAGGCGGAGCTTGGCTTCGCTGACGACGTCAACTTTCTTTAGGAATGGCTCGTCCTTCATGCGCCATGCTAAAGCGGCAGCAGGGAAGTAACCCCAGCGGTGTCCGTCTGCAAAGCGGCTCGAACCGTCGGCACGGAAGGTAAAGGTAAACAAGTATCTGTCAAGCAATGTCAGGTTAGCACGGCTAATCCAGCTGACCAATACGGTCTGACCTTTCCAATAATCCTCATTGGAATTGTTGATGGTACCAGCCTTGGGTGTTCCGTCGTCAAAGGTCTTCTGGTAAGTTGCGGGATAATAGTCGGCATAGGAACTGCCTCCCC
This sequence comes from Prevotella sp. tc2-28, assembly GCF_900107705.1. Lineage (GTDB taxonomy): Bacteria > Bacteroidota > Bacteroidia > Bacteroidales > Bacteroidaceae > Prevotella. Next base: position 14,895 of record NZ_FNRE01000003.1, on the reverse strand, counting down.
AGTACTTCATACGGCTGTATTCGTAACCAGCCATGATGTCGAAGTGGTTATCCTTGGCAAAGTCCTTGAAATACTGTGCATAGCCGGTAGCCACGACATTGTATTTCTTTTCTGTATTGTCACCAGAACCGCCAAAGTAGTATCCGTAGGTTGATTGCGGATCGTTATTCGTGTATTCTGCACCAGTACTATAGTCACCAGACAGGTTCATGTGCAGGCGGAGGTCTTCGAAACCGTGAATCTTGTAGTCGGCCTCAAAGTTTCCTAACAGTACATGTGCATTTCTGTCGTTGCGATAGTGTTTGACCTGTTCCACAGGGTTGCTGGGAGCATCGTCGTTACGGGCGTAGGGGTAGGTGGGGTCGTAGCTTGATGTAGTCTTGATCCACTGCCAGTAGCCACCCCAGTTCTTAAACTGCTCTTCGTCACTCCAGACAGGACGGGTCGGATCCATTCTTGTGGCAGTACCAATGGCACCCTGACCTCCAGGATTCGTCTTAGTATAAGCATACTTACCATTGATGTTCAGGTTCAGGTGGTCGTCCAAAAGCGAGGGGTTCAATGTGAAACCAGCAGTGAAACGCTTAAAGTTTGAATCAACCAATACACCTTCCTGATGGGTGTAACCCACGCTGACGCGATATGGCATGGCCCACTTCTGGTTGCCAACACCGCCGCTTACGCTTACATTGTGGTCGTAGCTGACACCTGCATGATAGATTTCATCCTGCCAATTAGTGTCTGCATTGCCCAGACCAGCATATGCATCTGAGTTTGCGCCATAATAATCTTTGATGAACTCACGGTACTCGCTTGCATTCATCACGTCCAGTTTCTTGGCAACCGTGCTGACAGACAGTGTTCCGTTGTAGCTAATCTGTGGAGACTGGTTGCGACGACCACGCTTGGTGGTAATGATGATAACACCGTTTGAACCGCGGCTACCATAAATAGCGGTAGCAGAAGCGTCCTTCAGTACGGTAAACGACTCGATATCGTTAGGGTTAACCAATGACAGGGGGTTGCTCATACCTTTTGTGGAATTGTTATCCAAAGGCATTCCGTCAATCACGATCAGAGGGTCGTTGGATGCATTCAGAGAAGCACCGCCACGGATACGAATCTGTGCACCGCCACCAGGCTCACCGGAAGCTGAGCTTACGTTCACACCGGCAATCTTACCCTGAATCATGTCTTGGGCAGAAACCTGCAAACCGTGGTTCTTCTCATCGGGCTTCATAGCCGTTACTGAACCGGTCAGGTCGGTCTTACGGGCCACACCGTAACCGATGACTACTACGTTCTCCAGTGTGGTGGCATCTTCTTCCAGCGTTACCTCAATAGAGCGAGCCGCCTTGACGGTAGCTGTCTGATAACCAATGTAGCTGATAGTGATGTCAGCACCCTGGTTGGCTTTTAGGGCAAAATTACCATCGAAATCAGTAACGGTTGCGATTTGTGTGTTCGCCACTCGTACTGTAGCACCGATGATGGGCTCGCCCGTAGCATCTTTCACATGGCCTTTGACGTCAATCTGAGCAAAGGCACCTACCGAAAGGAAGAGTCCTAATAGGAGGACAAACATCCTAAACGGAGTTCTAATGTTTAATTGCTTCATCATTTGTAAATTAGAGTTAGTATAAAAGTTATTAGTCTCGAAATTTCGTCTATTGATTCAAATCAAGTGCAAAATTAGAAATTGTTTTGATACGTTGATACTTTTTTTGAGTTAAATGCGTTATATAGGCAGTGCAAACGTTTGCACAACAACAAATCATATTTCGCTTAGTTAAATAAATAATGAATTAAAAAAATACCTATCTTTGCAAAAGTAATGACTGAAAGCCTTATGAACGGTAAGACTCCACTGACAATGAAGGACATAGCCCGCGAGTTGGGTATTAGCGTAGCGACTGTATCGCGTGCGCTGAAGGACTCGCCCCGTATTTCTCCGGAAAGACGGGCTGCTATCCAGCAGTATGACCGTGAGCACGACTTCACCCCCAACGTACTGGCTGAGTCATTGCGGCATTCCAGAGTGCAACCCATCAAACTGATTGGAGTCATTATCCCAGAGTTTACACATTTCTATTTCTCGTCGGTGCTGGCAGGCATAGAGGAGGAAGCTTCCTCGCGGGGATATCGCATCATGGTGGCGCAGAGCAATGAACAATATGAACGTGAGGTGCGTATCTGCCAGTCGTTCTATGAGAATAAAGTCTGCGGCGTCATTGTGTCACAAGCCAAGGATACGAAACGCTATGATCACTTTGAACGACTGATGGATGCAGGAGTGCCGTTGGTATTTTATGATAGAATATGTACGGGCGTGAATGCCAGTAGGGTAGTGGTTGATGACTACATGGGTGCTTTTAATGCCGTATCTCATCTGATAGAGACGGGGTGTACGCGTATTGCATTTTACGGTTCGGCTCCAACATTGGAGATCTCGAAGAATCGGTTTAACGGTTACAAAGATGCTCTGCTGAAGCATGGGCTGCATTATGACGAATCACTGACTCGCATTTGTGACAATCGGGCTGATGCTGAAGCGGTTACTCCTGAATTGCTTGAAAATGACACACCACCTAATGGATTCTTTGCCGTCAACGACGATACGGCAATTGGTATTCTCTACACCGCCAAACGGATGGGTTTCCGTGTACCAGAGGATATCTCGATTTGTGGCTTTACGAATGGGCAGCGGGCCGTGGCTTGTGACCCGATGCTGACCACAGTAGAACAACGGGGAATGAAAGTAGGTGAGGAAGCTGCTGATATCTTGATAGATCAAGTGGAAGGAATAATCCCTCGCGACAAGGCTGAACGGCGTATTGTCCGCACAAGACTGGTTGTCCGTGGAACAACGAGATAGAAAAGAAGAAATTAATATAAGTGATATATGAGACAAAAACCTAATCTTCCATTTTGGAGTCTTTGGAACCTGAGTTTCGGGTTCTTTGGCGTGCAAATAGCGTATGCACTCCAGTCGGCTAATATCTCGCGTATTTTCGCTACGTTGGGTGCTGATCCACACTCGCTGAGCTATTTTTGGATACTGCCCCCATTAATGGGCATTCTGGTACAACCCATTGTCGGAACATTGAGTGACAAGACGTGGACTCGTTTTGGTCGTCGCATACCTTATTTATTTATAGGGTCTGCTGTAGCCGTTCTTGTCATGTGCTTGTTGCCCAATTCCGGTTCTTTTGGACTGACCATCAGTGCTGCACTCGTCTTTGGATTAGTTGCCTTGATGTTCTTGGATACCAGCATCAACATGGCTATGCAGCCCTTCAAGATGTTGGTTGGTGACATGGTGAACGAGGAACAGAAGGCAAAGGCCTATAGCATCCAGTCGTTCCTCTGCAATGCGGGCAGCGTGGTGGGCTATGTGTTTCCTTATGTCTTCGCGTTTGTAGGCATTAGCAACGTTGCAGCCAAGGGTGTTATTCCAGATTCCGTTATCTGGTCGTTCTACATCGGTGCAGCAATTCTGATACTATGTGTCATCTACACCACGTTGAAAGTGAAAGAGTGGAACCCACAGGAGTATGCCGAATATAATGCATCGTCAGAAGACCCTGGTGATTACAAGGATACAGCGTCAGGTAACTGGATTACCTTGTTGAAGAATGCCCCATCGGCATTTTGGAAGATAGGACTGGTACAGTTCTTCTGTTGGGTTGCCTTTATGTACATGTGGACCTATACTGCAGGCACTATTGCTGATACCGTTTGGAACACGACCGATACTGCCAGCAAGAATTATCAGGATGCAGCCGACTGGGTAGGCATTCTGTTTGCCGTTCAGGCTATCGGTTCTGTTGTTTGGGCTGCGATACTCACGCAATTTAAGAATACAAAGTTGGCTTATTCACTCAGCTTGGTTTTAGGTGGTGTGGGTTTTGCGATGGTTCCTTTCATTCATGACCAATATCTGTTGTTTGTTCCCTTTATCTTAATAGGGTGTGCATGGGCTGCGATGTTGGCAATGCCTTTTGCTCTGGTTACTAATGCATTGCAGGGTTATGGTCACATGGGTGCCTACCTGGGACTCTTCAATGGCACGATCTGTGTTCCTCAGATTATTGCAGCAGCCCTTGGCGGAACTATCCTCTCGCTGGTCGGATCTGCACAGAGTACGATGATGCTTGTCGCAGGTATTAGTCTGATCATTGGTGCGGCATGTGTGACCATTATCAAAGTGAAGAAATAATAATGAATTAACACGATACAACTATGAAATTACTGTTTAACATTGAGTATCAGACCACTTTTGGTGAGTTCCTGATGTTGAATATCGTCACTGATGAGCAATCAGGAAAAGTTCAGCAGCATAAGCTGTCAACCCTTGACGGACTGCACTGGTTCTGTGAGTTGTCGAAGACAGCAAAGCCAGGCACCTATATTGACTATTACTATAGCGTGATGCGAGGTGACGAGGAAGCCCGTCATGAGTGGCTTGTCCAACCACACCGTTTAGAGTTTGTTGCTCAGAAAGGAATGAACTATACAATCTACGACCATTGGATAGATATTCCGGAAGATGCTTATATGTATTCATCGGCTTTTACTGACTGTATTATGGCATGTCAGCGAGAGTTTAGTCCTACGACGGAATCTCAGCAGACTGTCCGTCTGAAGGTGCGTGCTCCCCAAATACGTATTGGAGAGCAACTAGACTTGGTAGGTGCTGGCGAGGTCCTTGGTGAATGGGATGTTAACAAGGCCCAGCCCATGTATGAACATGAATATCACGAATGGGTGATTAGTCTTGACGCCTCTAAACTGCCTCAGACAATCGAATTTAAATTTGTGTTGATGGGACTTGACCAGCCTATTTGGGAACAAGGTGAAAACCGTGTCGTTGAGCTTCCTCCTATAGGATCCAATGAAGTCATAGTATACGAACTTTCACAAGTGTACTTCCCTGTTTATCCTTGGAAGGGCGCAGGCACCGTTATCCCTATATTCTCCCTGCGTAGTGAGGGATCGTTTGGTGTGGGTGATTTTGGTGATTTAAAGAAGATGATAGACTGGGCAGACAAGACGCAGCAGCGTGTTATTCAAGTGTTGCCCATCAACGATACCAATATGACATATACATGGCAGGATAGCTACCCCTATAATTCGATAAGTATCTATGCTTTACATCCGCAATACACTGACCTTCGACAGTTACCTGAAATCAAAAATGAAGAACGAAAAGCACATTATGAACAGTTGCGCCAGGAATTGAATGCTTTGCCTCAGATTGATTATGAACGCGTGAACAAAGCCAAGTTGGAATACTTGCGTGAATTGTTCGCCCAGGAGTGGAGAACTATAAGCAGACGGGCCAGCTACAAAGAATTCTTTGAACAAAATAAAGAGTGGCTTGTGCCCTATGCTGCCTTCTGCTATTATCGCGACAAGTATGGCACAGCCGTCTTCTCAGAGTGGCCTAAAGAAGCTACCGTGAAGGCTATAAAAAGTACCAACAAGGATGTCCAGTTCTGGTATTTCGTTCAGTATAACCTGGACCAGCAAATGCATGCTGCTCATGATCATGCCCGTAACCACCACGTCATTCTTAAAGGGGACATTCCCATAGGAATTAGTCGCGATGGCGTTGAGGCTTGGGTAGAGCCTAAGTACTTTAACTTGAATGGTCAGGCGGGAGCTCCACCCGATCCATTCTCTGCTGATGGCCAGAACTGGGGATTCCCTACCTATAACTGGGACGAAATGCTCAAAGATGGTTGTCGCTGGTGGGTTCGCCGTTTCCGTAAGATGGCTCAGTATTTCGACGCCTATCGTATAGACCATGTGCTGGGCTTCTTCCGCATCTGGGAAATCCCCGTTCCAGAGAAATCTGGCTTGATGGGGCAGTTCTCTCCTGCATTGGGTTTAAGTCGGGAGGAAATCGAGGCTTATGGAGTCTACAATCACATGGAACTCTTCTTGGTTGATCATAAACGGAAGGACCGCTGGCATCCGCGTATTGCAGTACAATACCATGAGGACTACCAAAAGTTGGACGAGGGTGAGAAATATAATTTCAACCGCCTCTATAATGACTATTTCTATCGTCGAAATAACCAGTTCTGGTATAATGAGGCGATGAAGAAACTGCCACGTTTGACGCAGGCTACACGTATGCTTTGCTGTGCTGAGGACTTAGGTATGGTACCAGATTGTGTGCCCTGGGTGATGAATGAGTTGCGAATCCTCTCGCTCGAAATCCAATCGATGCCAAAGGATGACAAGGTACGGTTTGGCCATTTGTCGTGCAATCCTTATCGCTCCGTTTGTACCATCTCTACTCACGACATGCCTACGCTGCGTCAATGGTGGGATGAGGACGAAGAGCGTACACAGGACTATTACAATTCTATGCTCTACCGTGGTGGAGCCGCACCTCATCCGCTACCCGGATGGCTTGCCAAGGATATCGTGAGCCGTCACTTGACATCACCCTCGATGCTATGCTTGTTGTCACTTCAGGACTGGCTGTCCATTGATGAGCAGTTACGACTGCCTGATGCTAATGCTGAGCGTATTAACATTCCTGCTAACCCTCGTCACTACTGGCGTTATCGTATGCATATGACAATAGAGCAACTGATGCAGGCCGATGAGTTTAATGAAACCATAAAGACATTAATTATTCAAAGCGGTAGAAAATGAAAAAAATAGGCTTAGTTGTAGGTTGTTGGCTGATGGCTGCCGGATTGCTGGCAACAGAAATTAAATCTCCTAATGGCAATGTCGTGCTAAACTTCAATGTGGAGCAAGGACGTCCTGTCTACACGCTGACTTATAAGGGACGTCCTGTCATTAAGCCTTCACACCTTGGCTTGGAACTGGCTAAGGACAAACATGCTTCCAAAGGAATGAAGGAAACCGACCTGATGGACGGATTCACCATGAAGAGCGAACAGACGTCAACCTTTGACGAAACTTGGCGTCCTGTATGGGGCGAGACTGCTACCATTCGTAATCATTATAACGAGTATGCTGCTGTACTTAGACAAACTGCAGAACGTCGTGAAATCGTTCTTCGTTTTCGTGTCTATGATGATGGGGTAGGGTTCCGTTATGAATTCCCCCAGCAGCCAGAGTTGACTTATTTTTTGATTAAGGAAGAGAAGACGGAGTTTGCTATGGCAGGAGACCATACTGCCTGGTGGTTGCCTGGCGACTATGACACGCAAGAACAAGAAACACAGCAAACGAAACTGTCTGAAATCCGGGGACGTTTCAAAAAGGCTGTCAATTGGGGAAATTCTTCCGTTTCCGTTTTTTCCGAAACAGGTGTGCAGACTTCTTTGCAGATGAAATCGGATGACGGACTGTATATCAACATCCATGAGGCCGCCTGCTTGGATTATGCTACCATGCATCTCAATCTGGACGACAAGAATTTCGTCTTCACCTCATGGCTTACTCCTGACGCGACTGGACTTAAGGGGTGTATGCAGACTCCTTGTGAGACTCCATGGCGAACAGTGATGGTTAGTGATGATGCACGCGAGATGCTGTCATCGAATCTTATTCTTAACCTCAACGAACCATGTAAGATAGAAGATACTTCGTGGATTCATCCGACAAAGTACTGCGGAGTGTGGTGGGAGATGATAGTAGGACGCGGTAGCTGGCATTATACCAATGATTTGCCATCCATTAAACTTTCAACATTCAACTACCAACTCTCGACACCTAACGGAACGCATAAGGCTAATAATGAGAACGTAAAGCGCTATATTGACTTCGCTGCTAAAAACGGACTTGACCAAGTGCTGGTAGAAGGTTGGAACATTGGTTGGGAAGACTGGGCAAACCATTGGAAACGCGACGTGTTTGACTTCGTGACGCCTTATCCCGACTTCGACATCAAGATGCTTAACGACTATGCCCATTCAAAAGGGGTGAAACTCTTGATGCACCATGAAACGTCATCGTCTACGCAGAATTATGAGCGCCACATCAAGGAAGCGTTCGACCTGATGAACCACTACGGTTATGATGCGGTGAAGACGGGCTATGTAGGTGATATCATTCCACGTGGCGACCACCATTACTCTCAGTCGATGAACAACCATTACCTCTATGTCATCAAGGAGGCTGCCAAACATCATGTCATGGTGAATTCTCATGAGGCAACCCGTCCTACAGGTCTTTGTCGCACATACCCCAATTTGGTTGGTGGGGAGTCGGCCAGAGGTACTGAGTATGAGGCTTTCGGTGGTAATCGTCCGGATCATACTTGTATCCTTCCCTTTACTCGTTTGCAAGGGGGACCAATGGATTATACCCCAGGTATATTTGAGACCCAACTCTCCACATGGAGTAAAAACACGTCGTGGGTACGCTCTACGTTGGTTGGTCAATTGGCTCTTTATGTTACCATGTATTCTCCTTTACAGATGGCTGCTGACCTGCCCGAGAACTATGAACGCTTCAACGATGCTTTCCAGTTTATCCGGGATGTGGCTTGTGACTGGGATGACTCCCGCTATCTGGAGGCTGAACCGGCCGATTATATCACAGTAGCCCGTAAGGCAAAGGGAACGGAGAATTGGTTTATAGGTGGAAAATGCGATGAGAATGGCCATAAGTCAGTTGTTAAACTTGACTTCCTGGAGAAGGGACGCAAATATAACTGCACCATCTATGCTGATGCCAAGGATGCTCATTATGAAAAGAATCCTAAAGCATATACGATTACTCACAGGGTTGTGAAACAAGGCGATGTCTTGAAAATGACCGCAGCTCCTGGTGGTGGCTTTGCCATTTCCTTAATAGCTCAATAAATGATGAGAAAAGTTCTATTATCACTAGTTATAATGATGTCGTTAGGAGCAACATCGCAAGATTTCTGTTTTAACGAGATGACCTATGCTCCTGAAGCGACTACGTTCCGTCTCTTTGCACCTAAGGAATCGCAGACGGTCAAAGTGCGAATCTATCAACAAGGACAGGGTGGGAAGGCTCTGAAAACCATTAAGATGAAATATGCTGATGGCTTGTGGAGTGCTACAGTAAAAGGCGACATGATGGGACGCTTCTATACCTTCGACATCGGTAAGGGGGAGTGTCCGGGCGTTTTCGCAAAAGCTGTTGGCGTAAATGGTCAACGTGCGGCTATTGTTCAAATGGAAACGACCAATCCCGTAGGGTGGGAACGTGATACACGTCCCGTCTGCAAGACACCTGTCGACTTGGTCATTTATGAAATGCATCATCGCGACTTCTCCATAGCGCGTCCTGAAGCAAAGCACAAGGGGAAATTCCTGGCGTTGACAGAGCCTTGGGCTATCAGTCATCTGAAACAATTGGGCGTTAATGCTGTACATATTCTGCCCAGTTATGACTATGGCTCTGTTGACGAAACTCGTCTCAGTGAAAACAAGTACAACTGGGGATACGATCCAGTTAATTATAATGTACCTGAAGGGTCTTACGCAACAGATCCGTATCACCCCGAGGCTCGGATTCGTGAGTTCAAGCAGATGGTTCAGGCACTCCACCAAGCTGGAATCCGAGTTGTCCTGGATGTGGTATATAACCACACTTACGATATTGAACATTCTAATTTCCAGCGCACTTATCCTGATTACTATTATCGTAAAACGAATGATGGTCATTATAGTAATGGTAGTGGCTGTGGTAATGAAACGGCCTCAGAGCGACCTTTGATGCGACGTTTTATGATGGAGTCGGTGAAATACTGGATAGACGAATATCATATTGATGGATTCCGTTTCGACCTTATGGGTGTTCATGATATTGAGACGATGAACCAGATCCGACAGATGGTTGATAAAATAGATCCTTCTATTTTTATTTATGGCGAGGGATGGAGTGCTGGACAATGTGCTCTGCCTACTGAACAGTTAGGTGTAAAGGCAAATATTCCCTTAATGCCCCGTATCGCTGCTTTCTCTGACGAGATACGTGATGCGTTGCGAGGTCCTTTTAGTGATGATTCCAAGCCTGGATGGCTCGGAGGCGTCGTAGATAGCAAGGAAAGTCTGAAGTTTGGCATTGTTGGCTGTATTAGTCATCCGCAGGTTGATATGGCAAAGGTGAACTATTCGATTGTTCCATGGGCTGTTGATCCCATTCAAATGATCAGTTATGTCTCCTGTCACGACGATATGTGTTTGGTTGATAGGTTGAAAACAAGTGTTGCCCATCTGACTACTGATGAACTGATACGCCTTGATTTGTTGGCACAGACTGCTGTACTTACCTCTCAGGGAGTACCCTTCATACTCAGTGGTGAAGAACTGCTACGTGACAAAAAAGGCGTTCATAATTCATTTGAGTCACCTGACAGTGTCAATCGGATTGACTGGTCAAACATGCAGCGTTATCCTCAGGTTTTCAATTACTACAGTCGACTTATTGCACTTCGCAGCAATCATCCTGCGTTCCGTATGGGTTCTGCCGATTTGGTACGCAAGCATCTTGAGTTTTTAAAGTCTCCCAAAGATGTTGTGGCATTCCGTTTGAAAGACTATGCAGGACGTGACAATTGGCGCAACATTATCGTGGTGTTGAATGCTAGCCGGAAAACAATGGAAACAACTATTCCACGAGGATGTTATACCGTGGTATGTGCCGAAGGAATAATCAACGAAGAGGGACTCTATTCCATTGAAGGTTCTACAGTTAATGTGGCTCCTCAATCTGCCGTAATATTACATGACTAAACTATATGAAATTGACTATGAAACGTTTTTTGACAATTAGCATTCTTTTTCTAACAGCTACAATGACTATGAGTGCAGCAAAATTAACGATTAATCGCATTGACCCAACCGATTGGTTCGTCGGAATGAAGAATCCACACGTACAACTGATGGTGTATGGCAAAAATATAGCTCAGGTAAAGAACGTGTCCACAGACTATCCCGGTGTGGCTATTGACAGTGTAATTCGACTTGAATCGCCTAACTATCTATTGGTGTATATGAACCTTCGCAATGCCAAAGCAGGTACCATGACACTTCATTTCGACAAACAGAAAGTGGACTATGTACTGAAACAACGCGAGATGAGTGGCGATAAACGAATGGGTTTCACCAATGCCGATGTGCTGTACATGCTCATGCCAGACCGCTTTGCTCAGGGGAAGGGACATCAGTCGCAGATAAAAGGTATGCGCCCCTATAAGGAGGATCGTACCCAGCCTTCCCTCCGTCATGGTGGTGACCTAAACGGTATATGTGAACATCTGGATTATTTTAAGGAACTTGGGGTGACTGCCCTATGGCTCACTCCTGTGTTGGAGAATGATTCGCCTGACAGTGAGCGGGGCTACTCTACTTATCATGGGTACGCTACTACTGACTACTATCGGGTAGACCCACGTTTTGGAACAAATGCGGACTATAGGCATTTATGCGATGAGGCTCATAAAAAAGGCCTTAAGGTTGTGATGGACATGATTTTCAACCATAGTGGTTTTGAACACCCATGGACCCATGATATGCCTACTCACGATTGGCTTAACTTGCCACAATGGTTGAAAGAATCGAAGGGCACGTCAGATTCACGTGGTACCAGCTTCTTGCAAACAAGTTACAAACTAACTCCTGTCGTTGATCCGTATGCTTCCAAGGTGGATCTCAGGGAAACTACCGAAGGGTGGTTCGTTTCAACGATGCCTGATTTGAATCAGCATAACCCACATCTCATGCGCTACCTCATTCAGAATAGCATCTGGTGGATAGAGACGGTAGGCATCGATGGCATTCGTATGGATACCTATCCGTATGCTTATGCTGACGCAATGGCACAATGGATGAAAGAACTCGATGAGGAGTATCCAAACTTCAATACAGTCGGTGAGACATGGGTTACGGAACCAGCATATACTGCAACGTGGCAAAAGGACTCTAAATTGGCAAAAACCAACTCTTTCCTGAAAACTGTCATGGACTTCTCTTTCTTTGACAAATTGAACAAAGCCAAGAATGAAGAGACCGATGCCTGGTGGGAAGGATTAAACCGACTTTATGGATCTTTTGTCTATGACTATCTTTATCCTAACCCATCGAGTGTGATGGCTTTCATCGAAAATCATGACACGGACCGCTTCCTCGGAAACGGACGAGACACGTTGGCACTCAAACAAGCTCTTGCCCTGTTGCTTACCGTTAATCGCATCCCACAGCTTTACTATGGAACAGAAGTGTTGATGAACGGTACGAAGGAGATCACAGATGGCAACGTACGTAAGGATTTCCCAGGTGGTTTCCCGGGCGATACGCATAATTGCTTTACCTCTGAAGGACGTACTCGTGCAGAACAGCAGATGTTCTCGTGGCTGAGTCGGCTACTTCACTGGCGACAGGGAAACGAGTGTATAACGAAGGGAACCCAGACTCAGTTTATTCCTTATGGTGGCATCTATGTCATTGCTCGTCAGTACAAAGAACGTACTGTTCTTGTTGTCCTTAATGGCACCTCAAAACCTGCTTCAATGCAAGTAGGACGTTATGCTGAGATTATCGGTAAAACAAAGCGTGCAAAGGATGTTCTGACCAACCGCTATTACGATTTAACGACTGACGTAACCATGAAGCCACGACAGTCGTTAGTGCTGGAGTTCTGATATTGTTCTTATTTCTTGGTGATTCGTCTGGCAGGACCAATGGCTCCTGCCGGACACACCAAACTACATAGGTGGCACCCCACACATTTACTACCCACAATCCGTGGCTGACGTGTCTCGTGATTGAAGACAATAGCTTGATGGCCTCCATCGCTACACGATATCTCACAGCGCCCACAGCCCACACATTTCTCAAAATCAATCTTGGGGTAGACAATGGTCGAACGGTCTAGGTCGCTCGGACTTGCGAATGTAGCAAGTTTCTCGCCTACAAGACTCTTCAGCTTGCTGACACCTCTTTTTTTCATATATCGTTTCATTCCCAGGATAAGATCGTCAATGATACGGTAGCCGAACTGCATGACAGCCGTACATACTTGTACATTACTGCATCCCAATTGGATGAATTCGAGTGCGTCGCGCCATGTCTCAATGCCTCCGACACCACTTAGTTCGATATTCTTCATTTCCTCGTTTTGGGCAATCTCTAAGATATATCGCAGTGCAATTGGTTTTACGGCACGTCCGGAATAACCTGAGATGGTGAATTTGCCCGAAACACTTGACCTCGTTTCCATCGTTACAGATTTAATGGTGTTGATTGCTGAAATGGCATCAGCACCGGCGAGGTAGCCGGATAAGGCGGGTTGTACAATGTGTGTGATGTTTGGCGTCATCTTTGGAATAACAGGAATTTTTACCGCATTTTTTACAGAACGGGTATCTGTTAGTACCATTTCTGGGTCTTGTCCTGTATCACTACCCATACCTGTTATTCGCATCTGCGGACATGAGAAATTCAACTCCACAGCATCTACGCCAGCCTCTTCTGCCATCTTTGCGAGTTTTATCCATTCTTCTTTTGTCTTTCCCATAATTGAGGCGACCACAACCTTGGTCGGGTAGTCTTGTTTGAGGCGTTTCATGATGTCAAGGTCCATCTCCACAGGGTTCTCACTTAACTGTTCCATGTTACGAAATCCATAGAAATCACCTCTTGTGCCATTGCTGTGAATGGCATCAAAACGAGGTGAGACTTCTTTTATTTCTTGTAAACATATCGTCTTGTAGAAAACACCTGCCCATCCGGCGTCAAATGCACGCGCAACCATCTCATAGTTCGTACAAACGGCCGATGAGGCAAGAAAAAATGGATTTTCACAGTGTATACCACAAAAGTCAATGTCCAATGGCGGGTAGCTATCGTCAGGCACGTCGTCGTGATTGATAGAACGCAGCATGTCTTTGATACGTATCGGCCAGTTGTAGTGGATGCAGGCTTTTTCTGCACTGTCCAAATCTTCGTCACTGCAGTTTGCTACCCAACGTAATGCTGGCTTGTGATTGTCAAATCGAATGGCTCGGATTGCTCTCGCTGGGTCACCGGTTCTGCATGCTTTTGTACAGGGAGCGTCTAGGCATAATAGACATCTGTTTGCTTCTTCGTAAATATTCATCTGCTTCATAGTCGTGTCAGTTTTTGCTATTTTTCTGCAAATATAATCTTTTTTATCTATTCTTGCAATTTTACAGTATTAATAAAATATAATAAGGTGAGAATTTCTTGATTTGTCATGAAATGCGAAAACTTTTCGGTTTGCCCCAAAAAAACTTGGAAAAAGTTTGCAAGTTCAAGAAAAAGGTTGTACCTTTGCATCCGCTTTCGCCTCAAAAATAGGTGTTGGCAATGAAGAAAAGAGTTCTTTGAAAGACTTACATAAAACAGAAGAAGTAGTAGTACAAGAAGCGAGAGATGAAGAATCTCTTGGGTAATTGAACGAACCGTCAATAACTTGACTTCAATAGATACTACCGGATATGAGAGCGTTCTGTGACAGAGCATCAACTTATAGTTGAAAAAGATATTTTTACAGTGAAGAGTTTGATCCTGGCTCAGGATGAACGCTAGCTACAGGCTTAACACATGCAAGTCGAGGGGCAGCATGAAGTTTGCTTGCAAACTTTGATGGCGACCGGCGCACGGGTGAGTAACGCGTATCCAACCTTCCCCGTAGTAGGGAATAGCCCGGCGAAAGTCGGATTAATGCCCTATGTTGTATTATGAGGACATCTGATTAATACCAAAGATTTATCGCTATGGGATGGGGATGCGTCTGATTAGGTAGTAGGCGGGGTAACGGCCCACCTAGCCGACGATCAGTAGGGGTTCTGAGAGGAAGGTCCCCCACATTGGTACTGAGACACGGACCAAACTCCTACGGGAGGCAGCAGTGAGGAATATTGGTCAATGGGCGAGAGCCTGAACCAGCCAAGTAGCGTGCAGG
>NZ_FNRE01000023.1 GCF_900107705.1 Prevotella sp. tc2-28 | reverse complement strand
CATCATCAGCACTCGCTTCAATAATTCGTCCTTCTCCATACCTTCTAATTACTCTACAAAGGTACGAAAAATTTTCGAGATATGCAAGCTTTTTAACCATTTAATTTGCTGATTATCAACATTTTACACAAAGTTTAACACTTCGTTTCTGCAGGTATTTTATTTAATTGTAAGCTGCTTAATCACAGGTGATTCGAGTACTGCCACCAGGTCTTTCCAGTCGATGGAATAGACCGGTTTGTCCTCCACAAACTTCAGTTTCATAAACGTATATCCGTTGGCAAATGTCTTCTGATGCACATAGTAGGCATTCTCCTCAAAATTCACCATTTTCACCGTCCTCTGGTTCTTCGACATGAAGATAAAGACGTCGCCATTGTCGGTTTGCAGGTGGTGCTTGTGTTTCACAATCTGAAGCAGTCTGTGGGCGCCACAGCGCATATCGTTTATATCGGGTACGAAGTAGAATTTCTTCAGTCCGGAGATGGTCAGCATACCACCTCCAATCTCTCAATCAGATGCTTGAGTTCAGTGAAACTTATTCCCGTCTTCACAATCTTCATCCCATCAGGGAACTTGATGCTGATGGAGATCTTCTTGCTGATGTTAGCCACCCGGTCAGCAGGATACTTAAAGGGATGCCTTACAGGATCATGAACCTTACTCTCCTCACTAACCTTTGCTGCTTCAGACTGAATCTCCGCCTCTTCTTCAGCGGGCATTCCTGTCACTGTTATCGGATAGACCTTCTTATGCGTCTTCCTGTACCATTTGTCGAAAGTTGGAAAGTCAACTCCGTGCTTTGTGCAGAATTCCTCTATCGAGATATTCTTCGGGAGCCCTTCAGCCTGGTACAAAAACCAAAGGCTCTCAAAATCTTTTGAACTGTACACCATAGATCTCATTCTTAAAACGAGTCCAAAGGTATCAAATTCTCTATTCATACACAATACGTCAAAATTGACAGCTTACTTATATCATCAGCTTATGTACTAAAGAAGATAATAAACCAAGACACCTATTATATATTATAAATAAATCATAAATAAAAGATATCTTCCATTCTTTTTTATAATTGTGAAAAATTGAATCTTTAAGAAACGGGCATGATCTTTTATGCCATGCATATCTTAATAATCCCCAATGAACAAATTCCATTTTACAAATATACTTCTTATCCAACATATATTTCGCAATTAGATATTGCTCATGATCATTCACGCCATCTTTATTGTGTTTAGCAGTTGTATTTCCCTCATGCATCCTGAAGTAATTAAATATCTCTGGAATATATATAACATTTCCTTGTTCTGATAGATAAATCCAGAAGAGCCAATCACCACAACCTTGATAATTCATATAATCTTTTTCTATTTCCTGTAAAACATCCTTTTTAAAAATAGCAGAACTGGCATTACATACTAAGTTTACAAATTTCATTTCTTTAGCAATGAAATCTCGCCCCTGCATACATATCCTTGAGTTCTTATACTTCTGACTTGGATATATGTCTGTCATTACTCCATCAGAATTTATCATAACCGAACGGCAAAAAGACAATACACATTTGGTATCCCTCATGAATTCAGATACAAGTTTTTCAAGGAAATTATGAGAACATAAATCGTCACTCTCTGCAATCCAAATCAATTCACCTTTAGCCAATTCAAATCCTTTGTGCCATTGTTTAAAAGTTGAACCACTATTCTCATTATTAACGACGATGTGAGAAATATGGGGATTATCTTTATATTGATTTATTAGCTCTACGCTATTATCTGTTGACTTGTCATCCAAAATAATAACCTCAAAATTCTGGTACGTCTGATTCAGAACGCTCTGAATACGTTCATCCAGGAATTTTGCATGATTATAGTTGGGTATAATTACTGATACTAATGGATTATTCATCATACTAGTTATTTAAAATAGAGGAAATGACCGATTCCATTTTACTGTCGTTTTCATATATCTTTCTGACTATAGACTTTGCTTGGCTTCCCAATTCTAGCCTCTTTACTTCATCAGATAGTAACATATTAACAGCATCTGCCATTCGGCCCAGATCCATATACGGAACCATTATACCAGCCCCTTTTTCTATCCATTCTTCAACTCCTGTTGCTCCATAGAACCCTACAATTGGCTTTTCCATGACCGCAGCCTCCTGAGCCACCAGCCCATAACTTTCCTCGCGGGACAATAACAAAAGAATGTCTAGTTGGGCTATATAGTCAAGTGGGTTATTAATTCCTCCGAGCATAATTACCTTGTCCTTCAATTTCATTTTCCGCAAAACAAAATCCAACAAAAAAACAATCTTTTCTGGCATTTTTCCGATGATTACCAATTTACAGTTCTGCTTAGGATATTTTTCAAAGAACCTGTGCAAAAAGAGAGGTACAACATCCGTTGCCTTAGCCCATTCTTCCTTACAGAAACACCCTATCAATCGAGCATCCTCCTTGTAATCATGAATATTCAAAGAGACATTGCCCTTTAAAAGAAGATCAACCCACGATGACACTGGGTGCTGTATCATTATCTTACATGGCCTAACCGCATAATTATCTATCAAATTTTGAGCAGCCAACCTACTCACCGTTATCAATGTATCAAAATAGTCCAATGGTATACTGGGAACAAAATATTGTTTCATCATGCATTCTGCCTCATGAACATGACCAATTAGCCTAATTTCGCCCATTTTTTTCTTAATCTGGACAGCCTTCCCAAAAGATACTACAGAATTAGCATAAATACAGTCATAATGTCTTCTTACCAACTGACGATAGAGATACCACTCTGTCAATCTCATGATATGCAGCACCCTTGTCATTCTGGGATTATCTATCCACCCTTTATATATAGGACATAACCTTCTGTATTCGCCCAGCAGTTCTCCACCCCTGATAAAATAAACCTCGGGGGCAATCTCGGTGTGATAGTTTTTACATATAAAACTAATTTCCTGCAACAATGCTATTGATGCTCCCGTTCGACTTGCCTCATGTGCAATAAATAAGACTCTCATTATTATGTCATTTCAAAGTTTTATTAAGCATACGGATAACCCACAACAAGAGAGTAAACCGTCTGCCTCCATATTTTCTTATATGCCAGAACCCGCATTTATCCACATCCTCGTAAAAATACTGCATCTTCTGTGATTCTTCTATCCACTTGCGATTCTCGCAACCGAACAACTCATTGTAAACAATCTCATTTTCCTTACTTATCAAATCTAAATTCACAGAAGATATGCCTGTGGTATCATAATCTGCTACGACCACATTCATGTGTCGGAAAACCCGCCCTTCACGAAACCATTCAACAAATCTGAACCAATCAGAAACAATCTTGAAATCTTCACGATAGCCAGCACTTTTCAATAACTCCGCCTTAATATAGGACGCTGGATGTCCTATGCTATGAGACAGGAAATAGTGCATTGTCAATTTCTTTGGATAATGAATAATATAGTTGTCATTCACTGACAAATAATTTAAATCACCATAAAACACATCAGCATTCTGTCCTAGATAGACAGAAACCATCTCTAACGTATTAACCTGATGGAAACAATCACCTGAATTGAGGAACTGAATATACTCTCCCTTGGCCTTAGCTATACCCTTATTCATAGCATTGTACACACCTTTGTCTGGTTCCGAGCACCAATAGGCAAAATGTTGTTGATATTGTTCTATCAGCTCTTTACTGCCGTCAGTGCTTCCTCCGTCAATGACAATCCATTCGTAGTCCTTCCACGTCTGGCAGATGACAGAGTCAATAGTCTTCTGAAGGCCGTCTTTATTATTATAGTTGATGGTTATTATTGAGAGTTTCATATTATTGAGCCAAAACTTTTTTATACAGGTCTAAATATTGCTGAGCAATTTTATCATATGAGAATCTGTTTATCACATCCTCACGTATTATCTTAGGGTCGTATTCTCTGCTCATCGCCGTTTTTATTCCATTTGCCAATGCATCGGCTGTAAAGTCTCCACAGACAACCCCATTATTATCATTTATTAAATCAGTCGCACCACTACAAGGAAAAGCAACTACAGGCGTTCCACACGCCATTGCCTCTAGTGGAGTCTGTGAGAAAGTCTCTTCCAACGAGGCCTGAATGAAAAAATCTGCAGATGAATAGTATTTTGAAATTTTATCTTGATCATTTAATAATCCAGTTAATAAAATTGGAAAAGATGCATCTGGTGTAGGTTTAGTTGACATTCCAATACAAACCAACATCTTATTTGGGATGTCTATTTTTTCTAATGCATTTACAACCCTATTCAGCCCCTTGTTCGGATCATGTATTTCATATGCCGAAAAAAGGAAAATTTTTGCATCAGGTAATAGTCCTATCTCTATTCTGCCTTTCTGTTTATCATATAATTTAAAACGACTTACATCAATTCCATTGTGAATAAGAGTTACAGGGAATCCGCAAAGGACATCTGAGTCCTGACAAACTTTCAACATCATCTGAGAAATTGCGACCAAATGCAAATTATCTGCTTTCAGTAGACTTTTACGTTTAACCTGTTTACAATACTCATCCAACGTTTTTAAGTTTTCTGGTATAGGATAGAAATCGGAATTGTAATGTTGCAGACCTACAGCAGGATATTTGTCATGTAATGTCCATACGATTGGCTTTCTTACCTCTTTGAAAAAAGTAGGATAATCAACAAATCCAGAAACCCAATGAAGATGAATAATATCAGCCCACTTTATTAAAGGATGATGAGCTAGGTTCTTATATTGTGACAAAGGAATATGCAAATATAGATGATTCGAATTTGCAGAATCTACCTGAGACTGAAGTTTCTCTGCATCCATCATAAACGGCATATAGTGAATAAACCTCCATATAAGACTTCTTAAAACAGGTATTCTTAGCCACCAGCAATCGTCCTTCCTTGCGATATTCCACCCTTTATCTCCAGACGAATTCTGACCTACAGCAAAAAGCATCCTAGAATTCTCTCCTGCTTGAACAAGGGCCTTATTAATCCGCCTAGCACACAATGCAGCCCCCCCTTGTTGATATGTGTTTATATGCAGAACTTTCATTTTAGCAATTTTTTATCACTCTATCAATAACATTTTTCCAGTTTTTTTCCGTAACAAAAAGACGCGGAAGTTCCAATAAATTCGTTCCATAACAGATTAGACCGTCATTTGTCGTAGCAGACGTTTTAAACCCTAAATGCTTAACCAACTCGACGTCATGCTTTGAGACTGCTGTTGCTTCACCGAATGGAAATGCGAAATGATGCATATCAATACCAACATTATTCTTCATCTCACTAGCTGCATAGTTTATGTCTTTTTTTATTTCTTCATCCGTGAGTCCCGTAAACGCACTGTGCGAATAAGTATGATTACCAATCGTACATAATGGTTCCTTTGAAAGTTCCCTTATTTGTTCCCAGGTGAGTCCAAGTTCATCATTACCATATCCATAATTAATGTCGTAATTCTTAAACAATGTCTTCAATCCTTCAAGAAGGCTAGATTGGGGTAACTTTAGTATGACTTCACGTATATCCAAGAAAGCCTGTTCCTTTTCTTCCTTGGTGGAGCAATTGAAAGAACGACCATCTGCCAAGACTATTTTATCTTGCTCCAACACCAATTTTTCAAGGATTTCCCACCAATATAACATTCCCCCTTTGACCATCTTTGTACATACATAAATAGTATAAGGAACATTCAATTTCCTAAATAAAGGGGCTCCATTTATATAATTATCTCTGTAACCATCATCAAGAGTAACAACGATGCAGCGACGTACATTCTTCTTCTTACTGATAGATTCAGACAGCTCATCAAGTGAAATAAACGTACAATCATGCTTTCGGGCATACATCACCATCTTTTCTAATTCAGAAGGGGACATTTTCAAATGCTGATTATACCAAATGCCATTAGGATTTGGTGTGTCTATTCGATGGAGCATTAGTAAAGCCCCAATGGAACCGCCTGAACAATGAAAAAAGCGCATTAAATAGCCCAAATTGCTCATCTATAATAAAATAATATTTCCTGATAACAAGTCCATCCTCCCATCATTCTCTCTTAATCAAGTATCAATGTTTCAACTTACGCTTGACGAACGTCAATTCTTGTATATCATCAGAAATAGATATTAGAATATAGCCTCTTATATACATTGTGATCAACAATTTAAAAAACAGTCTCTCTCCATTTTTAAAAAAGCGATGGTGAACTTCAACGCATATTTGATCAATATCTGCATCGCATTTTTTTAAATTTTCAATGACTTTAAACTCCGTGCCTTCTATATCCATTTTTAATATATCAACATGACTATGACCGTTCTTTTTAAATATAGTATTTAAACAATGCATCTGCACGTCAATTCCAACCTTCTTTAACCCATCATAATATTCTGCTGAGCCTGAAATATCAGGAAAATCATCAGAAGGAAGATAAAATTTAACCTTCTCATCTTTATCCGATAAACCATAAGGGAAAAAATGGAAATGAGGATTATTACTTAACTTGTGTTTATTTACAAAATCTATGGCTTTTGGAGTTGGATCATAAGCATATATTTCTGGAACCATAGAACTTATTATACTGTCACTAAATGATAAGTCTTCACCAATTCCAAAGGAGTAAACTATAACGTTACCCTTCTTTTGCTTTAACTGATTATCAAAAATAAAAAAGCCACCATAGTCATTACCGTACCTTGATATTGGATATAATTTTTCCCATCTATGAGCTCTTCTTATTATATAAGAAATCAACTTCCTATAAACGAATGATTTAAATCTTGGTATTATCATAAAACCTCAAAATAACATATTTTACATTATAGCTTTTCTAATTTCCTCTACTCTATCAAGTTTCTCCCATGTAAACAGCTCCACATCGATGGTCTTTGTTTCATGGTAGTGACTGGTAAATGTTTTCTTCACCACCTCATTCTTACGGCCCATATGACCATAGGCAGCTGTCTCTACATACATGGGTTGGCGAAGTTTCAGGGTACGTTCAATAGCCTTGGGACGGAGATCAAAGAGTTCTTCAACTTTCTTTGCAATCTCGCCATCGCTCATCTTAACATGGCTCTTACCATAGGTATTCACATTGATGCTAACAGGTTCTGCCACACCAATAGCATAGCTTAACTGCACCAGCATCTCGTCAGCGACACCTGCTGCAACCATATTCTTGGCAATATAGCGAGCTGCATAGGCTGCACTGCGATCCACCTTTGAAGGGTCCTTTCCTGAGAAAGCACCTCCGCCATGAGCACCCTTACCGCCATATGTATCAACGATAATCTTACGGCCGGTCAAGCCCGTATCTCCATGAGGGCCGCCTATCACAAATTTACCTGTTGGGTTCACAAAGTACTTGATGTCGTCATTGAACAATGCCAATACTTTCTCACTCTTAATCTCACTCTTGACACGGGGAATCAAAATGTTAATGACATCCTCACGTATCTTCTGTAACATACGCTCATCATTAGAATCGAACTCATCGTGCTGGGTAGAAACCACAATAGTATCAATGCGCTGAGGAATATTATCATCGCTGTACTCGATGGTCACCTGACTCTTAGAGTCTGGACGGAGATAAGTCATCTCCTTACCCTCACGACGGATATCAGCCAAAGATTTCATCAAGTGGTGGGCCAAATCGAGAGATACTGGCATATAGTTTTCTGTTTCGTTGGTTGCATAACCGAACATCATACCTTGGTCACCAGCACCTTGATTTTCCTCTTCCTCACGACTAACACCACGATTGATATCATCGCTCTGCTCATGAATGGCACTAAGTATACCACAGCTATTACCATCGAACATATATTCAGACTTGGTATAACCGATACGATTGATCGTCTTACGAGCAATAGTTTGAAGGTCGATATAGGCCTCACTACGAACTTCACCCATAATAACCACCTGTCCAGTAGTTACAAAACTTTCAATAGCACAGTGAGCCTTGTCATCATAGGCAAGGAACTGGTCAACTAATGCATCACTAATCTGGTCGGCCACTTTATCAGGATGACCTTCAGAGACTGACTCTGATGTAAACAAATAACTCATAATCTCTTATTTATTTTATATTCTACTATTTCACTATTATATTAAGCATCTGCGAATACTTTACCGTCTTCCAGAGTAATCTGGAGTTTTGTGTATTCACAATGAAAATCATTTTTCAAACGATCCAAATAGCGAGCACACTCCCATTTGCACATCGGTAGATCATGAAGCAAGTAATTGCCACAAGCTTCAGGACGAGTTGCAGGCACTTCGTTCTGAGTGAGTATCCACTCTATACACTCGATAGTAAGTGTTCTCATATCTTGAACGGTATAGCTGCCAGTCATAATAATATACATACCTGTGAGGCATCCCATGGGGCCTACATATACAACATCCTCCTTGGCTCTTGAATTACGGAACCACGTAGCCATCAGATGCTCTATGCTGTGAATAGCTGCTGGGGCTACCGCAGGTTCCTTATTGGGCTCTGTGATACGAAGGTCAAATGTCGTAAATCCTTTGTCCTCACGAGACACATAGATGCCAGGCTTCAAATGTGTATGATCTATTGTAAAACTTTGTATTACTTCCATATATAATTTACATTAATTGTTAATAATCGAAAGAACAAATTCTTTGGTAACACCAAATGATTCATCAGCCACATCACTCCAGAATTTGTTATAATCTATCTCGTTATTGGGTTTTAAAGGAATGTCGCTAATCACACGGAAACTCAAGAATGGCATTTTATATAGATGACAAATCTGAGCCAAAGCTGCAGATTCCATATCTACCGCCAAGGCATCAGGGAAAGCATCTACAATAGGCTTCATTTTATCAACACTATCTACAAACCAATCACCAGAAACAATCAATCCAGGTACGATATGAGTATTACACTTAAGTTGTTTGGCAATTTCAACCAGTTTGGAATCTGCCTCATACTTAGCTGGCAGGCCTTGAATCTGGCCTAATTCATTCGGCTGACCACACCATACATCGTGATAACATATCTGCGTACTTACGACCACATCACGGATTTCCAGATTAGTGGAGGCGCCCCCAGCACAGCCTGTAGATATTACCACATCTGGGCAATAATTATCAATCAAATTAATGACTCCATAAGCAGCATTCACCTTGCCAATACCACTTTTTGTGACTATTAGTGTATTATTCCCGAACTGGCTAATCCAAAATGTCTGGCCTTTCTGAAGGCATTCCAGTGAAT
Source organism: Prevotella sp. tc2-28 (assembly GCF_900107705.1). Classification (GTDB taxonomy): domain Bacteria; phylum Bacteroidota; class Bacteroidia; order Bacteroidales; family Bacteroidaceae; genus Prevotella. Next base: position 13,818 of record NZ_FNRE01000023.1, on the reverse strand, counting down.
TCTTCATCAGTTGCAACAGTTGCTGCAACTCCTTGTCCATAGCAACAATTATTCCTATTCTCATATCAGATTGTCAAAAGAGTAGTCAGATCAATCCCTTTGAAAAGATCTCGACCATGAAGACCTTCATCGGTTATCTCAATAATGAAATTGACAAACACTTTTTTAGGATTGAAATGCTGCACCAATTTATAGGCGGCCATGGCAGTGCCTCCTGTAGCCAGCAAATCATCATGGATCAATACTGTATCATTCTCGTCAATCGAATCAATATGCATCTCAATGGTGTCAACACCATATTCCTTAGAAAAAGACTCCTTGACAACAGTAGCAGGTAATTTACCAGGCTTACGTGCCAATACGATACCACATCCCAACCTTGCTGCTAAAGCAGATGCCATGACAAAACCACGGCTCTCAATACCAACAATCTTGGTGATACCCTTATCTTTATAAATGCGCTCCAACTCATCAAGCATCATCTGTACACACTCTCCATTCTTGTAGAGTGTTGTTACATCCCTGAAATTGATTCCTACCTTTGGGAAATCAGGAATGCAACGCAAGTTGCTTATTAATAGTGAATTGTCCATTAACATTATGTTAGCTTCAATTATCCCCTTTCCACATGTATTGTTAGGTTATTTCCTTTTTCCGTTCAAATGCATCAATTAAAGAGTACTTACTTGCATTATATACATTTACCCCTACATAATCAGCATAACCTTTCAACTCCCAATATTGAGAAAATGCCCTGGATATACAATCTAGTTGTTCATGCAACTTCTGAGGTATCTTTCCTTCTACGTCTGAATATATTGGCTTTCTCTTCTTATCATAGAAATGAGTATCTACAAAATATAGTTCATTCGTTTCTTGATCTACTTCAAGTTCTTCAAGCCATGTCGTATCAGCACCAATTAAATATATCTTCTTATATCGTAGGAAGATACCAAGCCATACAGCAGTATTTAAGACTGTCTGCGCAGGTGGAGCAATAGAATTCGAGTCCCACAGTTCATATTTAGACAACTGAGTGGAATGATTATAATTTATATTATTATAATAAAATATATGAATATAAGGATTTGTACTAACCCTCTTAACAAACTGACTATGATAAGCACTAGATGGTATAATCAGATTAATGTCCCACGATGTTTGAGCTATGAAAGTCTCTATAAAACGAGTTATTTTCGTCTTTAGCCAATCTGCATATGTTTCCAAATCTCCCCAATAGGCAGGATCTGCAAGCAGATAGTACTTTGGCTTAATCTGTGCATAATATTCAGTTTCACAGAAATGATTCACCACCAAACTATCTTTTTGCATTAATATCTGTTCATTCTCTTTCAGGCTTTGAAGTAGTGACGGGCCATTACCTATGACAACTAATGTCACTCCGTTTATTTGCACTTCTCCAATTGAAGAGGATAATTTCACAATTTTCTGTCGCCTTACAAATATCAAATTCTTCAATTTAATAATGATAGGCGGGAGGAACAATTTTATTAGATATTTGATAGACGGCATGATTATGTTAATATTTGATCAACAAATTCCCTTACACATCCTTCTCCACCTTTTTTACTCATAACCATTATACCTGGAATAGTTTGCACTTTCTTACAAGCATCAGCAGGACATGCAGCCAAACCAACATTAGAGAGTAGATCAATACAATTGATGTCATCTCCAATATATGCAACTTCATTAAGACTAATACCAATATCCTTACAAATATCTATCGCAACAGCCAATTTCCCGCCATCACGCTGACTTTGACTTACATAGTCAACCTTAAGTTTTTTCGCACGGTTTGTTACAATATGTGTGTCCTCTGAAGTGATAATCCCTGTGTTAATACCTTTCTCACGGAGTAACTGAAAACCCATTCCATCACGGGTATTGAACTTCTTCAACTCGTCACCACTTTCTGAGTAATACATACCACCATCAGTCAAAGTACCATCAACATCACAAAGAAAGAGTTTTATCGGCTTCTTTATGTATTGTCGTTTAGAAAGGACATGTTTCTGCATTAGATTCTCCAAAACAAACCAATCATCAGGTTCATCAATCTCTGTTGCTGTATATTCTGGCATCTCATATATACCTATTTTTCCACCAAGTCGGTTGCTATTTTCTAGAATCTTTTTTACTGTATTGATGTAGAATGCACCATTCTCCATGAGCATCCCCTTAAAGTTTTGTCTGCGAGGACGGTTCTTATAGTCATAGTTCATAGTGGTACCGTCTTCTTTCCAAAAAAAGCGGAAGTTTCGGACACATGAAAGGATACTGTCGAATTTGCCTTTTACATACATCTGCAAAGCTTCTGTAAAATGAATAGCCTCAGTGAGTGGTGATGTAGCTTGTACAAGCATGAAAATGTTATCTTTAGAAAGATGGGCATAGTTGATGTATTCCAACATAACACTCTCTGTACTTGCAGTATCGCACGCATTTTCGTCAGATCGACGATATAATGTTGTCTTAGCATAATGACGACTTTCTACAGTTTGCCAAATTTCATCGGAGTCTGTAGCAACAATTATTTCATCTACCAAATTACAAGACTCCAAGGCCTCGATGTTCCAGCAAACGAGTGGCTTTCCGCAGAAGGGTTTTATATTCTTTAGTGGGATTGACTTAGACCCTCCTCTTACAGGAATAAAAGCTAAAACCTTTTGATTGTTCACCATTTTACTTGATTTTTCTTAAGTTTGTCACGCTGTACCTTCTCTATGTCAAGAATATCCTCACGTTTGTAGGTAAGCGCTTTGGCAACCGCACGGCAATCACGAGCCAACTTACGAACGCCATCCGGTTCTAGTGATGCAGCATGATCTGTGCCTTTCCAAGTTCGATCAAGTGTATAGTGACGTTCTACCCACTCAGCCCCTAGGGCAACAGCAGCGGAATCAACAGCTATGCCCAAATGATGACCAGAGAAACCAATAGCTTTCACACGGTCAGCATATAACTCACGGAGCTTTACCAACTCTAAAAGGCAAATATCCTCAAAGGGAACTGGATATCCTGACGTACAATCGTAAATAACGAGATCCTTATTGCGTCCTTTCTCCTCAAAGAAAGACACTATCCGTTCTTCCTCCTCACGAGTTGTCATACCGAAAGAGAGATGAATTTCGCCCTCAAAATTGTCACAAAGATAGGTCAGCATCGGCTTATTCAAGTTACAAGCAGAAGGCACCTTGATAAGCTTCGGTTTCAGAGTACAAATTTCCTTAGCAGAAGTGACATCCCAGACGGACGTAGAATACTCGATGCCATACTCATTGCACCAAGCCTGCAACTGGCGGTGTTGATCAAGCGTGAACTCCAAGAACTCACGATGTTCCCCATAAGTTTTACCATAGGAATTCTCTGGATGAGGATGGGGGGCATTATATTCCTCCGGAGTCAACAACTCACGATTACAGCGTTTCTGAAATTTGACTACATCAACTTTACAATATGTTGCAGCAGTCACAATCATATCTCTTGCTATCTGCATATCACCTTTGTGATTGCAGCCTATTTCTGCAATAATCTTTGGAACTTTCATAATAACTTGTCTTTCCATATTATATCAGTTTTAACGACTCCTCCACGCGTAAAGCTTTTTCTGGAGCCATCTGTAATTACATTAGATATCTCAAATTGCAAACAGTCTTCCTTTCTTTGAATCACACCTATATTTGGTCTTCCTATATCTATCGAAATACTATATTTCCCTGGAAGAAGGAAATCTGGTAATGTTAAAGTTGTAACATGCTTACCCTTCTGACGATCTTTTTCAATTTCTCCTAAGTTATCAATATCCCATGAATGAAATAAAGGAATTGAATCCCTAAACAATGAAAAACTAATATTTGTATTATGTAAATCTTCTTTCACCTCATAACTGATAGCAACCTTAATTCTATCAGACATGTCTATCAATTGATCATCCGTTTTTCCTTCTACATATACTCTTATACTTGTAAATGATGCTGGTAATGCTTCATCCACATTCCATTTGCACAAACGTTTACTTAAGTCATAACCGCTCATATATTCATTAACAACATCATTTATTGAACCTTGTGCTTTTACCATGCCATTCTCCAATAATATACCATGATTGCATAAAGTCCGAATGCTTGCCATATTATGACTTACAAACAACACAGTACGCCCCCCTCCTTTCGAAACATCCTGCATCTTACCGATGGCTTTCTTCTGGAACTCGGCATCACCAACGGCCAACACTTCATCGACAACGAGGATTTCGGGTTCAAGATGGGCAGCGATGGCGAAGCCAAGACGAACGGTCATACCTGAGGAATAGCGCTTAACAGGGGTGTCGATATAGCGTTCACAACCAGAGAAGTCAATAATCTCATCGAGCTTACGGCCAATCTCTTGTTTGGTCATACCCATAATGGCACCATTCATGAAGATATTCTCACGACCCGTCATCTCGGGGTGGAAGCCTGTTCCCACCTCTAAGAGTGAGGCAATACGGCCTCGGGCACGGATCTCACCAACTGTGGGCGTAGTGACACGGGAGAGAAGTTTCAGCAGGGTGCTTTTACCGGCACCATTCTTACCGATAATGCCCACAACATCACCTTGTTCAATTGAAAAGTTGATATCTTTCAATGCCCAGACGTAGTTACTATCACCTTTCTTGCTGCGATCATTGGTTTCTCCTATCTTCAGGTTGGGGTCTTCCTTATGACGTACATTCATCGTCCACCAACGATTCAGGTCTTGAGTGAAGGTTCCTGTAGAGACAAGACCTAGTCGATATTGTTTACCTACGTGATCAAATTCGATTGCATTCATAAAATTTTCGTTGAAAATTTAACCTTAACCCTAACCTTAACCTTAACTATTTTCTTTTCGAAGCGTATTTGACAAACCGTGTAATTGTTTCTCAATTTCTTCCAACTTAAATAAAAGTTCCTGATAGAGTTCAGGCGTTAAATATTTTACATTCTTTGCTATTAAAAGTTGTGTTTCTACTTCAAATGCAGAACCAATGGAATGGTCTAAAAAGTGAGCAAACTCAACATCTGAAGGTTTTGCAGATCCTTCTGCTATATTACTACTGATAGATACTGCGGCACGTTGGAGTTGGTCGCAAAGGCCTTTTTTCTCGAACCAAGGGAGTTTTGAGGTGACTTCGTATACGAGTGTTGCGAAGTCTACGGCATCTTGCCATACCTTGTACTTCCTAAAGTTCCGTGCACTATTCATCACTATGTCAGGACTAGTTTACACCGTATCCATGAACGAGCGCTGCACCTTGTTGAAGATAATGATGCCCCAGAGCATGAGGATGCTCATGAAGGCGAAGCTATAGCCGAGGGCTCCCCATGAGAAATAGCCCTGGCCAAGGGTGGCATATTTGAAGGCCTCGATGATAGAGGTCATGGGGTTTAGCATGATGATAGTGTGCAAGGTCTCGTTGGTGACCATACTGATAGGATAGACAATAGGTGTGGCGTACATCCAGAGAGAGACGATGAAACCAAAGAGTATCGTTAAATCACGGTACTTTGTCGTCATAGACGAGATCAGGATGCCGAAGCCGAGACCAAGACCTGCGAGCATGACCACCAGGATGGGAACGAGGAGGATAGTCCAGGTCAGATGAATGTCACTGCCTGAGACAAAGAAATAAATCCAGAAAGCAATAAAAAGTAGCAGCTGGATACCAAAGCGCAACAGGTTGCTCATAACCGTGCTGATAGGTACCACCATACGAGGGAAGTAGACCTTGCCGAACATGCCCTGGTTGGCCACAAAGGTATTGGAGGTCTGGTTCAGACAGTCGGAGAAATAGAACCAGCAGACGTTACCTGCCATATAGAACAGGGCCTGGGGGATGCCATCGGTGCTCATGTGAGCAATGCCACCAAAAACCACCATGTTCATAATGACCGTCAGAACAGGTTGTATCAGATACCACAACGGTCCGAGGATTGTCTGTTTGTACTGTACCACGATGTTACGTTTCACAAAAAGGGTTATCAGGTCACGGTAGGCCCATACCTCCTTGAGGTTGATTTTCCACAACTTCTCCTGTGGCCTGATAATCATTGTCCATTCTTTTTCCATATTTTTAGTTTACCATTTACAGTTTCTTGCGCTCCATGGGTGCTCAGGCGAGCAAGCTCGGAGTCCTGTTTACTGTTTCTTGTTTATTGTTTGGGGTGCTCAGATGAGCAAGGTTGGAGTTATGTGAGAGAGGAATTCGTACGAACTTAACCTTTAGATACGTCTTTCCCTTGTCCGATTTACATAGTAAATGGACAGGGCTAAGGTTAACCTAAATGGGTATAGTTCAGCGAATTACCTCCTCTACACGAGGGACTAAGTCCCGTAGATTTATAGGAAATGTGCACTATATCGCTTGCAAAGGTAATAAAAAAAATTGGATTAATTGTATAATTTTTGAGAAAAGTTTAACCTTAACCCTAACCTTAACGCTAACCTTCTTGAGACCTACGGAACAAGCGAGCAAGCTCGAGCGAACGCTAACCTTAACCTTAACGCTAACCTTAACCCTAACCCTAACCCTAACCTTAACCCTAACCTTAACCCTAACGTTAAAGATGGCGGTATTTTTTATTTACAGAAATTGAAGGAAATTTGGAGGGGTGGAGAGGGGGTGTTTTGGGGGTGGTTTATTTGAGTTAACTCGATGGATTAAATGAGTTAACTCGTTGGATCGTTTGAGTTAACTCACGGGGTTTAGGGGGTTAACTGTTAAATATTCTTAAGCAGACGAAAAGTTTTCGGAATTTTTGACAAATCACGTGACCATTTTGGTCACACTGGGTATTCACAAATTTTCTACTTTTGCCACGCATTCACCGTATTGGTGGTGCATAACAATTGTTTAATTAAAATTTTCAATGATGACAAGTCTTGAGAAATTGACAAGTGAATGCACAGGAATTATCCTGAGCGTGGTGAGAGTGAGAGGGCGTCTCTGGTACATCAGTGACGTGAGTGGTATCAACCGCAAGTATCTGAACAAGAAGATGTTTCGAAGTCTGCGATTCTACCGGGTAGTGAAGTTGCTGTTCTGGACTTCCGAATGGATGGACAAGAAGCGATTCGTGGCCTTGGGGACGGAACTGTTTGAGAAGATCTGGGAGGCATGCAACAAGAACTACAAGGATGAGTGAGCATGATTTTTTCATGGCGGAAGAGCTGGCTGCAGCTGGTCAGCCTTCCGCTGACTTCACACCGGCTGTGGCGAAGTTGTTTGAGAGTCGGATCACAGAGAAGAGCGACATCAGCCAGATGACGTTCTTGTTCAGGTTGTTTGGGGTGGCGTGTTTCCCCCGTGGGGAACTGGTGGCTGTGGCTGGTAAGGCGAAGTCGGGAAAGACGTTCTTCCTGTCGCTGCTAATGGCAGCAGGGAGGGTTAACCCTAACCTTAACGCTAACCTTAACCTTAACGGGAACGATAACGGGAACGTTAACCTTAACGGGAACGGGAACCTTAACGCTAACCTTAACCCTAACCTTAACGGGAACGGGAACGTTAATGGGGGGCAGATGCCTTTGGAGAGGATACGGGAGGAGCCGCTGAGGGTGCTTTGGTATGACACGGAGCAGAGTCAGCAGAGTACGCAGGACATCCTGGTGAACAGGATTGGGAAGATGGTGGGAGGTGCTGTGCCTGAGGGGACTTCGTCTGCCTGTCAGGAGGCCTTGGAGAACCTGTATGCCTTCAATGTGCGCATGGCATCATGGGACGAGCGTCTCAGGATGTTTATGGACGTGGTGGCTTACCTGAAGCCTGACCTCGTGGTGCTGGATGGTGTGCGTGACCTGCTGTCGGATATCAACGACGGCAGGGAGGCTCAGAGCATGACGGAACGGCTGATGCAGTTGGCACAGCAGCACAAGTGCTGCATCGTCTGTGTGCTGCACCAGAACAAGTCGGGGGCTGACAACACCATGCGTGGATGGATAGGCACGGAGCTGACGAACAAGGTGTTCGAGGTGTATAACTGCGAGAAGCTGCGTGACCGCACCTTCAAGGTGGAGCAGACCATGACGCGTAAGTATGACATCGGGCGCCAGCTGTACTATCGCGTAGACGAGGACACACAGCTGCCGGTGGTGAGCGAGCATCCTGCGTGCAACCAGCCGCGTGATGCGCAGGGGCGCTGGGTGTGCCAGAACACGATTACCGTGGACTTGCGAAAGCTGTTCACCACAGCCATGGAGGGTTCCAACAGAAAGGCCTTCGGTGAACTGATGGCAATAGCCTTGAAGAAATGCGGCGTGGTGGATGCCAGGACGTACTACAGCTACCTGGAGGAGGCTCAGGCTCAGGACATCATCCGCGTGGAGGTACACCCCGCAACGGGTAAGAAGTGGGTGACGCTGACGGACGGCCAACTGCCATTCTGAATCTTTTTTAAAATTCATTGCCCCCTATAAAGGGGGGCAATAATTTATTTTTTTAAATTTAATTATTTATTTATGCGCGCGATAAAAATTTTCAAAAACCTACCTACCCTATCATTCCAAGAATTGGGGCTGCGCCTCGGCCTACGGGTGGAGGTATGGGATGGCCGGCTGGTCATCATGGCGCCGATGTGGCGCAGGGCACTGTCGACAGAGAGTGTATTCTGTAAAGCCGTAGTGGCAGCAGGCTACCTGACCGAACAGCAGATGAAGCGGGCGGCCCGTCGCTATCGGCTGGGGTGCACCAGCCAAGGGGGTGTCATCTACTGGCAGACGGACCACCAGGAGCGTATCCACGATGGCAAGATCATGTACTACCAGCCTGACTGTCACCGTGACAAGCAACACCACCCAACATGGGTCAGTGCCCTGCTGCAACAGCGCTACCAATGGGTGGACAGGCCCAAAGCCTCGCATTGCTTGTTCGGGCTACATTTGGTGGAGAGTGGTGAGAGGTTAGAGGTGAGAGGAGAATGGAGCGTATATTGTGTCGTGGAGGCTGAGAAGACGGCGGTGATTATGTCGGAGTGGTATCCGCAGTATGTGTGGCTGGCTACAGGAGGACTGGGGGAGGTACAGGCAGAGAAGTTCCGCCCTCTACGTGGGCACCGGCTGATTCTCTTTCCAGACACAGATCCGGAGGGGAAGGCGTACCAACGCTGGTATGAGGCGGCACGACAGGTGGAGCAGCAGTTGTGGTGGGAGGGCTCACCACCCATCTATGTGTCACCCCTCTTGGAGCTGCATGCCACGGTAGCGCAGAAGCAACGGAAAATAGATATCGTAGATTATTTGTTTGAAAGATGAAAGCCATGTCTAAATCGGAACTGGCCGCCAAGGCCGGTGTGAGTCGTAACACGCTGATGAACTGGTGTAAGCCGTATCAAAAGGAACTGGAAGCCATGGGACTTGGACCTAATGCCAAGGTACTCCCACCCAACGTCGTCCAATTCCTGGCCAATAAACTTTGCCTCGATGTTTAGAGGCTATAGTTCTAGCTGAAACAATAAACAATAAACTGTAAACGGGACTCCGAGCTTGCTCGCCTGAGCACCTACGGAGCGCAAGAAACTGTAAACGGGACTCCCAGCTTGCTCGCCTGAGCACCCATGGAGCGCAAGAAACGGTAAACTGTAAACAGTAAACGGTAAACTGTAAACAGTAAACAGTAAACAGAATCATTGCACCATATTGCCCGTAAACGCAAGTAAGTGCAAAGGGCACCTAACGGATGTAGTACCTTTGTACTGTCAGCCAATGAGACACAAAGTCGTGTCGAAGGGTAATACAAGTCCCCTACTGACGAGGGGCAAAAAAATGTCATTAAACGTACAATTCTACAAGGTTCACAACCACATGACCAACGAGGACATCGTGATGTCTCGTATCGTCAACCAACAGGTCTTGGACTTCAACGGCCTCTGCGAGTATCTCGCCGATGGCTCTACCGTTACGGCTGCCGACGTGTCTGCCGTGATGAAGCTGATCGAGTTGCGCCTGCCCCTCATCCTGGGACTGAACGCGAAGGTGATCTGCTCTCCCGAAGGTCTTACCTTCCGTCCGAAGGTGAGCGGATCGATCACCCAGAGCGAGTTGAAGAAGAAGCTGGAGGCGAAGCTGGCTGCCGACCCCACGCTGGACATCGACGTCAACCGTGACCTGGAGGCCAGCGACCTGTCTATCAACGATCTCACGGCGAGCATCGCCATCGAACTGCCCAAGAAGTGGGACGAGCGCTTCAAGGCGAAGGCGGAGTTTAAGCGAGTGAACGCTAACGGGAACGTTAACGGGAACGATAACCTTAACCCTAACCCTAACGAGGGAGATAACGGGAACGATAGCGCTAACCCTAACGATAACGGGAACCCTAACACTAGCGGGGATGACACCGGTGGTAATGGCCAGGGTTCCGACGACCAGGGTGGCGGCAGCATAGTCGATGGTGTGGATGAAGGATAGATAAAGAATTAAAGAATTGAAGGCTGCGATTAAGCGAGAGCAGAACCAAGCTTGCTTGGGTTTTGCCGAGCGTGAGCAGGCTCGATGTGAAACATCAAGAATTAAAAAATTTGAAAGATGAAGAAGAAGATATTGAAGTATGTCCTACAGATGTTTATTAACATCCTGGCGGCTGCAGCTACAGCCTTAGGTACCACCTCGTGTGTATACTGATGAGAACGATTACACTGATTGTCATTCATTGCTCTGCTGTCCGTCCTGGACAGCGGAGCTCTGCCGAAGATATTGACAAATGGCACAAGGACCGGGGATGGAAGGGCATTGGCTACCACTATGTCATACGGCGCGACGGCTCCATCGAGAAAGGTCGTGACATCGCAGAGGTGGGTGCCCACTGCTATCCGCACAACAGCCATAGCATCGGCATCTGCTATGAAGGTGGACTTAATGAAAAGGGGAAGAAGGCTGACACCCGCACCCCGGAGCAGAAGAAGACGCTACGTGAACTGGTAGGCCAGCTCCACCAGCAGTTCCCCAAGGCCCTCATCGTAGGTCACAGCGACCTGGAACCCTCCAAGCCCTGTCCCTGTTTTGATGTCATCAAGGAATTCGCAGAGTGGAATCCCCTACCCTGAAATACAAAAAGACCTGAGCGCTTGCTCAGGTCTTTTTGTTGTTCACGTCCATCCTCGCTTATCTAGGTATTTAAACAAGGGCTTTTCTAAACAAATTATTCTTAGCTGATCCACCACTGTACAAACAATGTAGATGCTTAATATACTTAATAGGCTATACAAAACATAGTTGTCAGAGTGGTATTGTCCCTCTACATTCAACATGTCTTTCCATAGCCACTGACGCATAGCGTCCGAATTCGCATGTATTTGTAGTACGCCAAAACAGCTTTGCGCCACCGTATTTATTACCTTTGACTGCGGAATACGCAAGTCTTTAAAATACATGAATGCACAAACAGACAGTAACACTGCTAATAGTTTATTTGAATCACTTATGAAATAATACTGGGGCAGATTGTATCCAGTTCTTTCTGCTATAAATAATATCATTATTACGCTTGCTAATGAAAGAAAAAGTGCCCCCCCCAGGAGATATCCCCAATGAAGTTGTTTCATGGGTTGATACATGCGGATGTAGCTTGCTATGAAATATAATATACAGAACCATACAACATAGTTTATTGTTACCTGACCCAGCATAAACGTTTTTATACCCGAAAAAATAGAAAGGCATAAAACAATAAGATAGAGATGTTGTCGTCTTGTCATATTATGTACCAGCGTATTGAGGAAAGGAATAAACAGGTAAAACATAATGAAACAACTTGTAAAGTACTGACTAACATCCAGCAACGACTGCATGTCACTCCATACGTTTTTCAATGTCAGTGCCTCATACCCAGACAAGAAGAAGATGGCATTTATGGCAACCATATAAAAACACACCTCAGTAAAAAGCTTTAGGAATTTCTTCAATGTTATACTTGATGTACACATAAAGTATCCCGTTATCAGTACGAAGCAATTAATTCCTACCTTTCCCCATGCGCCAAGAATATAGTAGTACAAACTTGGCAGAGATGTAGGATTCTCTTGCATAGCATGCATTACTCCAGAATTTACCACATAGTGATGCGCTACTATCAAGAGCATCACAATAATGCGGTATAACTCAAGGTTGGAGTTTCTCACTGCTTTAATACCATTTCTTTGCATATCTCTTATCATTGCTGTCCACTAAAAATCGCTAAGTAAACTGTCAATTTTGACGTCCAAGCTTAAAAACAGCCTTTTAGGGCAGCTATCGCTACCTGAAGCGTCTAAATCGTATTAAACTTTATTATTTTTTAATACCGATGGTCATCGGTAACATGTTCTTTCAGTCGCTACGCTTGATGAAAGCGGCAAAGCCGAGTGTTCATAATCTGTTCTTTCCAGCATAATTGCCTTGATATTAAATCGAAACTGCTTGCGTTTAATAAGGAACTGTATCATTGAAATCAATTAGTCTTTTCCCATAGATTTAGAATCCTTTAATAAGGGATGGCTAAACTCGAGCCCTGCTCGGCTAAGCCGCTTGTTCCGTAATCGACTTTGTCGCTTCGTCTGTCGAAGAAGGTCTCAAGAAAGGTATCATTTTCCCATTTCATACACTATACGTCCGCTCAAGTTTACTCGCTTTCTCAGAAAGAAAATTGACAGCTTACAACTGTATAATTCCTCTGCTAATGCCTGTCAGACGTTTTGTAAACTGTCAATTTTGACGTCCAAGCTTTAAAACCACCATTTTAGGTAGTTTTTGCCACCTGACGCGTCTTAATTAGATTAAACTTTATTATTTTTTAATACCGATGGTCATCGGTAACATGTTTTCGTAATCGGTTCTTCCTTGCATAATTGCTTTGAAGAATTCCTTAAAATATTCAAGCGTTGATACGCCACACATCTTGCACGTCTCGATAAACGTGTGGTAAACAACAGATACTTCAGCACCATCATGGCTGCCAAAAGTCAGCGAGTTTTTGCGCTCTACTGTCATAGGGCGTAGGGTGCGTTCAGCAAGTGAGTTATCGATACTGTACCGGCCATCTTTCAGATATAGGATGAGCTGGTTCCAGAAGCTCTTCAGATAGTTGAGTGCCTTGTTCATTAGGTCTCCTCTCATACCACTTGTATCAGCCAGGAGCTTGTCTAACCGCTGCCGTATTCTCTGTATGATTTTGGTGGTCTGTTCTCCTTGCCGTTCTTGCTGTATCTGCTGTGGAGTAAGATGTCTCAGTCGGTACTGTTCTTCCAGATCATACAGTCTTCCGATGTTCGAGATAAAGTATTCGGCATCTGCATCCTTACCCTGTTCCTGAGCATACTTAAACTTTGCCCTTGCATGGGCCAGACAGCACAGGTGGTCCACATCTACCAGCTCTTTGTCCAGATACATATAAACATTAAAGCCGTCCGACTGGAGAGCATCGATTTCAGTATTACCAAGGAAGTCGCGAAGCACCTGGCGTCCACGACTGCCATCATCATAGAAATAGACTGCAACCTTGGCTTCCTTATTCACCATACACCAGATGTATTTCTTTCCGTACTTACCAGCCACCTTCACTCTGCACCAGGTCTCATCACAGTTAACGACTGCACCCTTAGCGAGAAGCTTCTCCTTAAGTACTGGAAGCACTTTCTTAAGGTGATCGGAGCCCTTAACAAACCAGTTGTATACGGTATTTCGGCTGACATTCATCTTGTTGTTCAGCAAGCGTACCATCTCGCGATATACAGGAGTATTCATGTGGTACTTGTTGAATACGAGATTGGCCAGCAATGAGCAAGAAGCATGAGTGCCAGGGAAACG
>NZ_FNRE01000026.1 GCF_900107705.1 Prevotella sp. tc2-28 | reverse complement strand
TAGTGGGTGTGCTGACCGACTTCGTGAAGTGTGTGCGAGAGATGGTGCTCAACGGCAACACGGTGAAGGTGGGCAACCTGGCTATCTTCAAGGCTACCGTGGAGTCGAACGGGTTGGAGGTGCTCTACGACGCCCAGAGCGACAAGGTGGCTTCGGCTACGATGGGCACGCTGAAGGAGGGCGACAAGACCGGTCCTGCCGTGAAGACCATCAAGTTGCTGGCGCAGTCGACGGGCGACTTCACCCGCGAGGAGCTGAAGAAGGATGTCAAGCTGAGCTGGACCGACAAGACCAAGGCGGAGATTGCGGCTGCCAAGGGGGACACTAACGGGAACGTTAACGATAACCCTAACCCTAACGCTAACCCTAACGATAACACTGGTGGCGATAACCAGGGTGGTGGCGGTGACAGCGGCAGCATCATCGACGGAGTTGATGAGGGCTAAACGGCCGAAAGTGGAAAAGGGGGACTGGCAACGAAGCCGGTCCTCTTTTTGAATATTATCTTGAAAAAAAGCCGTGATTTCGCAGAAAAAGCACTATCTTTGCAAGTTGAAACTATATTAATAAGGAAAGATAATGATATGAAAAGACTGTCTTTAATAATGACGGGACTGGCCATAGGTGTCTATGCACTGGCCTGTACTAACTTTATCGTGGGTAAGAAAGCTTCTGTTGACGGAAGCGTTATCTGCTCGTACAATGCTGACTCTTACGGTGCCTTCATGCGACTGGCTCACTATCCTGCTGCCAAGCACCAGAAGGGTGACATGCGCAAGATTTATGAGTGGGACACGAACAAATACCTGGGTGAGATTCCCGAGGCGGAGGTGACTTACAACGTGGTGGGCAACATCAACGAATGGCAAGTGACCATCGGTGAGACGACCTATGGCGGACGTGAGGAAATGGTGGACTCGACAGGTCTTATCGACTATGGGTCGTTGATTTATATCGGTCTGCAGCGTTCGAAGACTGCTCGCGAGGCTATCCAGGTGATGACATCGCTGGTTGAGCAGTACGGCTATTACTCAGAGGGTGAGACGTTTACCATCTGCGACCCCAATGAGGCTTGGATTCTGGAGATGCAAGGCTGCGGTCCAGACCGTAAGGTTTCGAAGGAACGTGTGGTATGGGTGGCTCGTCGTATTCCTGATGATGCCATCTGCGGACATGCCAACCAGAGTCGCATCGGACAGATACCGATGAAGGACAAAGAGAATGTGCGCTACTCGAAGAATGTCATCAAGTACGCCCGTAAGATGGGTTGGTACGAGGGCAAAGACGAGGATTTCTCATGGAAGAATGCCTATGCGTTTCCTGACTTTGGCGGACGTCGCATCTGTGATGCCCGTGTGTGGAGCTTCTTCAACCACCATGTGAAGGGAATGGACCGCTATCTGCCGTGGGCACTGGGTAAGGACAAGGATGCAGAAGACATGCCGTTGTGGGTTGTTCCCGACAAGAAGTTGAGCGTGGCAGACATCATCACCGACATGCGCGACCACTATGAGGGAACCCCGATGGCCATCGACTCAACGGACATGGGTGCAGGCGTCTGGGAGATGCCTTATCGTCCGACACCATTATATTATACGGTAGACGGCAAGAAGTATTTCAACGAGCGTCCAACCTCAACACAGCAGACCGCATGGACCTTTGTCAGCCAGATGCGCTCGTGGATGCCCCGCGAGGTAGGAGGTTGCTTCTGGTTTGGCAATGACGACGGTAACATGGTGGCCTATACACCGGTTTACTGTTCGATGACCCAGTTGCCCGAGTGTTACAACACGCCAGGTGCCGACGATGTCACGTTCAGCGACAAGAACGCTTTCTGGGTAGAGAACTGGGTGAGCAATATGGTTTATCCGCGCTACACGATGCTCTTCCCATCACTGAAGGCAGTACGCGACTCGCTGCAGACAGCCTACTTCAACCAGCAGGCAGTCATAGAAGCCCAAGCCATGAAGATGCAGCCCGCAGCTATGCAGCAGTTCCTGAACGAATACAGCGTTGACCAGGCACAGCGCATGCTGGCTCGATGGAAACAACTGGCTTTCTACTTGGTAGTGAAATACAATGATATGGCTGTAAAGCCAGAGGAGAACGGGCACTTCAAACGTACTCCCTACGGGCTGGGAGCCAAAGTCAAGCGTCCAGGCTATTCAGCAGGATTCGCCCGTAAACTGGTCAAGGAAACAGGCGACCGATATGTTAAGCCGGAGTGATTATGCTCTTAGGATTTACGCTTCAGCTTCTTTAGGCGCCGCTTGGCTTCTGGTGCATCAGGATAGAGTTCGAGGGCTTTCTCGTAATTACGGATAGCAGCATCGGTCATCTGTTCCTGTTCGCACTCCTTGCCAAGCAAGGTGTATTCTACAGCCAAACGTTTCAGCAGGTCTTCGCGCCTGCTGATTTCTTTTTCCAACAGACTGATCTGTGCTTGCTGTTGGGTGATGATGCCCAGTTTGCGACGGATATAGCGCTGGACAACAGGTTGTTCGATGTCATAGCGGGAATGGATGGCAACGAAAAAATGTTGTAGGAAGGCATCGAAATCCTGATGGTCAAATGACACCACGGCATCATGATACTCCTTGTCTGCCTTACTCTCGAAAAAGGCTTGGCGCATCAGTTTCCCATCGTTGTAGCGGCGGGCGAAGGCAATGACCTCAGGACGTACGAAGATGTCGGTGGGACGGATAGGTTCCTCAAGGGTGATTCCCTGCAGCGAGCGGCATCGGCTCAAGGCCACATAGGTCTGTCCGCCAGCAAATGCTCCGCCTCCGGAGAAGTCTATCTTCACACGACGGAAAGTCAGTCCCTGGCTCTTATGGACGGTGATAGCCCAAGCCAACCGCAGCGGGAACTGGACAAAGACACCCAGTTGCTCTTCAACGATTTTCTGTTCTTTCTCATCGAAGGTGTAGCGCATGTTCTCCCAGACCTCACGCACCACATCGTATTCATGGCCGTCCTCGTCAACAACACCGATAATGCCTTCTTCCTCGTCTATACCTGTCACCACGCCAATGGTACCGTTAACCCAGCGTTTCTCCTTGTCGTTCTTGACGAAGATAACTTGGGCACCAGGCTTGATTTCCAACTCCATCGGAGCGGGTAGGGAAGCCAACGGAAACTCTCCTTGTATGTTGCCTTTGAATACGGACGAAGCACCATCCAGTTGGGCGAGATTCTGCTCGTTGATATAGTCAACGGTATCTCGTCGTGTGGCCAGTGTCACCTCGAAGGAGTCTCCATCGGCAGACACCTCCACATCAGCACCCACACGACTGTTGATAGCCTCAATGTCGGTGGTGGTGGCAGCATTCTCACGTATACGGTCAAGGATGTCGATGAATGCTGTGTCGCGCTGGCGGTACACCTTGCGCAGTTCAATGCTGACCAGCTGCATCTCCTGCCAAACCTTAGCAGCGAAGAAATAGGCTGAAGCGTAGAAGGGCTGCATGAGACGCCATTCATCTTCCTTGACAACGGGTTCCAACTGGAAGATGTCGCCGACGAGCAACAGCTGCTTGCCACCAAAGGGTTCACGCATATTACGACAGTAGATACGCAGCACTTTGTCAATGAAGTCGATGATGTCTGCCCGGACCATTGATATCTCATCGATGATGATGAGGTCGAGTTCACGCAACAGCTTGGTTGTAATGCCGCTATACTTGAGGGTTTTGCGGATATTGCGCGTGTTATAGCGTGAGTCGTTGGGCAGCAGCGGATGGAAGGGCAGCTTAAAGAAAGAGTGGAGTGTCTGTCCTCCGGCATTGATGGCGGCGATACCCGTAGGTGCCAGGATGACATACTTCTTCT
>NZ_FNRE01000032.1 GCF_900107705.1 Prevotella sp. tc2-28 | reverse complement strand
TGTCTTGCCCTGAAAAACGTTGAATCAAAAACAACGTTTAAAAATGGAGAAAACAGAAGATTCAGATTTGTTGGAGTTGCAGGAACTCGCACTAAAGCACAAAAACGTCAAAAAGCACAAGTCTTTGGCTGAAATACGCATGATAGTCAAGGCCCATTTGTTAAATCATGTGCCAACTGAGCAACTAAGTGCAGATTTTGGTGTTAGTAGTAGGACAATTCGAAGATGGATTAGTACCTTTGCAGACGGGAAAGTGCCTGAGCGTAGAAGACAAGGCATTCCAGATGTCAAACCAAATCCGTCTAGTATGTCTAAAAAGAGTCAGAGACCAGTGGAGAGCGAGGCCGAGGAACTGGCCCGTCTCAGGGAAGAGAACAAGCGCCTGGCGGAAGCGTTGAAGATGGCCGAGTGGATGAATCATGCCAAGGATGTGATGATCGACGAGGCCGAGAAGATGTTCAACATTCCAATCAGAAAAAAAGCTGGCGCCAAACAGTAACAAGGCTTGCCGCAGAGAAGGTCAAGGGTCAGACCATGGGCCTTCTCTGCCGGCTGTTTGGCAAGAGCTGGCAGGCATACTATCAGTACAGGGACACGTTAAGCAGACAACGGCTAAGGGAAGAGATGGTAATCCAGTTCGTCAAGGATATACGCCAGCTGGATCCCGGTATTGGCGGAGAGAAGCTTCACTACATGTATCGCGAGCGTTTTGGAGCCGACTATGAATACATGGTGGGACGTGACAAGATGGAGGCAATAATAGCCCGTAACGGCTTGAACGTGAGGCTCCCCAGGCGTCGTCCCCGCACGACGGACTCCACCCACGGACTCCCTACGTATCCGAATCTGGTAAAGGATCTCATGCCGATACGCAAGAACCAGGTCTGGGTGACGGACATCACCTATATCCCTGTCTGGAATCCCGATGGCAGCTATACCTTCTGTTACCTCTCGATGATAACGGACTGCTATACCAGGGAAGTCATCAGCTGGTATGTGGGCGAGACGATGGAAGCCTGGTGCAGCGTCGAGTGCCTCATGAAGGCACTTGATACGCTTGATCCTAATGAGGTCATCAATCTCATCCACCACTCAGACAGAGGCATCCAGTACGTCAGTGCAGCATATACATCACTGCTTATCGAGGCTGGTATCAAGATCAGCATGACGGAGAGCGGCGATCCCAAGGACAATGCAGTGGCAGAGCGCCAGAACAACACCGTCAAAAACGAGCTGCTCAAGGACATCAAATTCCATTCTATAGGCGAAGTGAGGAGAGCTATGGAAAAGGCCGTGGCCTTCTATAACAACGAACGTCCGCACATGTCGCTGAACAACATGACACCTCGTCAGGCAGCATCATGTACGGGTAAAATACAGAAAAAATGGATCAGCTACAGAGAAAAGTACCTCGATAATTTGGAAATTCAAGAAGGAGCATGTACCTTTGCACCGCAAACCCTGAATATGATTGAACGGCTTTCCGCGGAGCCTATTCAACAGAAACAAGGGTTAAGAGAGAATGATTCAACTTTTGCCAGGGATAAGAATTAAGGTACCCAACAGGCATTCAACCTATGGCAGGGTTAAGGTAAAAACCATTCAACTTTTTCTAGGGTAGTACA
>NZ_FNRE01000028.1 GCF_900107705.1 Prevotella sp. tc2-28 | reverse complement strand
TTTTTATTAAAGAAATGTGAGACTTGTCTCGATGCTCAACTCATTCTTTTCAGCGCGCCGAACAAGAAAAGCACCACAACCGTATGATCCGGACTGCGATGCGAAGGTACGACATTCCCAACAAAGTCATTCGTGTTTTTCAGGCATATCCGACAGGTTATCCGACAGAACACTTCCTATTCCGATAAATCTTCCGAAAACCCTCTATTGACATCATTCAAATAGGCTGCATAAAACTTGCCGGCTACATTGATACGCCTTAATCGTTCACCTCTGTTGTCGGTATCAGTGAACTCCCAATTGGGATAGTCTCCGGTAACTGTATTGTAATATTGCGACAACGTAGAAACACCTGCTACCTCTATGCCCAGTTGCAATAGATAAGACCTGAAACTTGGAACCGTCTTAAATGGTGCCACTTCCTCGATTTTCTTTTCGTCTATCAATTGCATAATCCAAGCATAGTCATATTTGTGCTTGATAATCTTCTTAGCTTCTAATTCATGGAAAATCTTCTGCATCCGTAAGTCGATATCGGGTAGCTGTAGAGAAGAAACCTGCTCTACAACTTTCACCCATCCCATCTTTTGGCCACATCGCAACCAATCCAAGGCGGGGCTATTATAATCCGTATCTTTAATAGATAACCGATATTCCATTGTGTTTATTTTGTTAACGGCTGCAAAAGTAACAAAAGTCAAGAAATATTCCAAATATTTTATCATGTAATAGATTTAAAATTAGTTAAATGAAATATTTGCTAATATTCTATATTTCAGTGTGTTACGTGCGCATGCGCGCATTTGATATATTTATATATATTCGCATATATATTAATATATATTGTAAAATAAATATATAGTATTAAATATAAATATATATATATAAATAAATATATATATCTATATATAATAAAACTTAATAAATAAATAAAATATTACGCACACTGCGCACGCGCGCGAGAAGTATGTCTGTGCGGTTCTACTTGTCGTGAGCAGCATTGCACTGGTGTCTTATCTGGTCATCATGATTGACGATGACATCGGTGACTACGTCCTAATGTGTTTTTAATAATCGCATCAATATAAAAACTCCCCAAGACTCGCCATGAATCTCGGGGAGCGATAAGAGTCAAGTTATAGTATTACTTGATTGCCACTTTCCGTCCGTTGATAATGTAAACGCCCTTTCCTGGTGTTTTCACGTGATGACCATTCAGGTCAAAGACTTTACCGTTTTCTGCCTCCATGCGGATAGCATTGATGCCAGTTCCACCAATGGTCACCTTATAGCCGTAAAGCAATACGCTGTTGGCACTAGCAGTTCCACCACGATTAAGACGAGTTTCACTACCACCTGACGTGCTTGCATACAGATAGACATAAGCAGACGCGCTGACATCGTAAGACACATCTGCCGTTCCACGTTCCGACTTCGTAATCTTGTTAGGCTCGCCATTACCAATTTGCACATTCAGCACATGCGTACCAATAGTCTTTGTATCCACCGTAACAGTGCCTTGACCAGCAGGTATCTCGAAGATGACGCCACTATAGTTTTCACGTATGGCAGCATCACCCACCTCAGCATTCTGAATAGCCGTCATTTGTTCTGATGTTGTCGTAGAGTTCAGCACGAGTGCCTGCTCTGTGGCATTGTAGCCGTCACCATTTGCAGCTTTCACATTATAATAGGTATTGTCGATAACAGCGTTCTCCAAATCTGTATCTGCTGTGATTTGCTCACTAATGGATGTTTCCTCTGTTTCAGTGATTGGCGTAATCTCCACAGCCTCAATAGTCAACATGCCCTTAACATAGCTGATCTCATAATTAGTGGCACTTGCTCCAGACACAACAATATCGTATGTTCCTGGCTCGCCGGCTGAAGTTGCAGTGGTCGTGATGGTAGGCTGAGTTGTCAATACACTATTGGTTTCATTGTTCTTGAAACCACTGTACTCTGCCTCGAACGTGGGCATTTCATCACCTTGTTTGATGGTGTAACTCTTAGCTGTGATTGTCAGCGGAGCTTTCGTGATAGTTAGTACACCATTTATATAATGGTCGTTATAATTAGTAACTGTTCCTTTACTGATAATTATTGGATACTCCCCTACAGGTGACATTACCGTTGCATCACAAGTAATCCCAGGCGTACCTATCAACGTAGCACCTTCTGATGTGTACTCGAAGTTTGGATTCTCTTCGCCGTATTTCCTGCTATAACTCTTCGCAGTAATGGTTACAGGGTCAACGATAGTGAACGAACCAGTCACTGTTACATCATGTGCAGGCATCGTTTCAGGTATCTCGCTCCAGCCAGAGAAGGTATATCCCTCTTTCGTAGGTTCAACTTCTGGAGTAATCGTTGCGCCAAATTCTACATCATAGGTCTTGTATGC
>NZ_FNRE01000029.1 GCF_900107705.1 Prevotella sp. tc2-28 | reverse complement strand
GCAGGTTCCAGGAGCATCACGCAGCCGTAGACCATGTTCGCCACGTGCTGCAGCGTGGGCTTGTTGCACGGGTACTTCTGCGTGTTGACGAATTCTTCCAACGTAAAGTGTTTACTGAGTTTTGTGTGTTCCATGATCGTTTTTTGAGCACTTTTTTCACGATTTCTTTTCCGTTTTCTGCCCTTTGTCCCTTGCCAGCAGGAAGCTGATGACGAGCTCGATAAATGTCAGAATTGTTTTCCATGTCTTGTTCATAATCGTGTGTTTTTAAGGTAAATAAATAGGGTTAATTTTGTGGTCTAGACCACCTCTCTTATACATTGCGAAGGTACAAAAAAATATCGAGAAAACCAAACGTTTCCCCGATTATTTTCAATGCTTTTGGCAATTGACAATTTCTTCTGCCAGCCTATTCAACATCAAGCATTGTTCTCTCGTGATAGTACGGCGTTGCATGTGGTATTCCCAAGGGCTCACTTGCAAAAGACGACCACCGGAACATGCATCGAACGATTCACCAGAGGGCTTGTACAATGGCGGGAAACCATTTTCACGAACCAAGATAAGGCGATAGCCTAAGTCCATAGCTTCGCGCATGACATCCTTTTCGCGACTGGCAATGGCAGCGCTAACCAGAATGCCGCCAGCCTCTCCATATGCCAGCCACCTTCGCTTATATTCAGCATATTCCTCATCAGTGTAGGCGTTATGGACGATGACAGCGACCTTGTCTGGCATGTCGAGCAGGAAGTTGTTACCGACCAGCTGACAATGCCACTCGCCGATGTCGAGGTAATGCATCGTTGTAAAGTAATCGGGATGAAGCCGCTTGATGGCCAAACGGCGGGGATTGTCATCTAGGTAGCGTATCCAATTGTCCAGCTGTCCGTCTTCCAGCAGAATCTGGTCATTATAGCCGGCTTCAAAGAGGGAGGGGCGCCTTTGGCCTGCTGATGACACAGCAGGAGTGGTGATGGCTTCAGCCGTCGTCACAACTCCCTGCGCGTCAGCGCAGGGTTCTTCCCTCCACCATGCCCGCGAGCAACCGCCCTTAAACCCAGCGACGACATTACCCAGGTGCTTTCCCTCTGGCATATCCTCTGTTACCCTTACAATCATGTGGATATGATCAGGCATGATGCAGAGATAGTGCAAATCGAGTGAAATGCAAAATAAATCGATATTTATTTTCATTTCCGATTGTTAACAACCAGAACTTTTATTTTTCCTGCAACTTTTATGGAAATAATCCTTGGCGGTGTCGGAGAAAAATGGTATCTTTACAGTCTTTTTCGGACTGTTAAAAAAGGAGGTATAAATGAATCTATCGGCAGATGAATTTTTGTCCCTGTCGACGCAGCTGAGCGACAGGGACGTAAGAGTAATGGAACTCGAAAAGCAGCTAGAGAAAACAAGGGAGTTGTTGCTCGTCAAAGAAGCCGAGAATGAGGCGCTGATACAACAGTTGGTCATCGACCTCAAGGGCACCGTAGATCTGGAAAACTTTCCGTTGCCCTACGAAGGTGCCTATGCACAGGCACTGTACCTGCTCGACCACGGCTTCAACCCACAGCCAACCCATGAGGAGAGCCAGCTCATCACCGACCACAACAGGCGGTTCGAGGAACCCAACGACTGCGAAGAGGCCATCCGCACGTTCCTCAGACAACCCGACGGCATTGGCAGCTCTGAAACCATGTCGTCTGGCGACATCATGCACGAGCTGAACTATCGCGGATTCCGAGGACGTGAGTATAAAGCTAACAACATTGGAAAAACAATGAGGAAGCTGGGATTCGAGAGCAAGGTAATCCACGGTACTCGCAAATATCTTGTTGTGAAAGTTGATTTTGCGCTTCACACCACCGAAAACAAGGAAGATGCCAAAGAATTCACACCAGATATATTCTAAATAGCTAATTGGGTGGAGGAGGTGGACGTTATTTCTATGCATTTGATAAATTAAATCCTAAATCTACTTGTACATTTTGCAAGGTGATTTAGGATTTATTTTTAATCCCCATAAGGAAATACGTCCACCTCCTCCACCCATTTTTGGCAAAAAAACAGGCTGCAAACGCCCTCATTTTTACAATAACATGCGCTTATCGCGCAATAACATGCCCTTATCGGGCAATAAGGATGGGTTATTGACGATGCAAAAAAGCGTGTGTTTTTCTGCGAAAAAAGTGGTGGAAATGTTTGGTGGTTTCGGGAATTTTTTGTAT
>NZ_FNRE01000034.1 GCF_900107705.1 Prevotella sp. tc2-28 | reverse complement strand
AATGATCAGTAGAACCGACCCCATGATCCTTACATATTTCGATATTTACAAATTTTATTCTCTATAAATGATCAGTAGAACCGACCCCATGATCCGAAAGAGAATCCTTAATAACGAATAATGTGCTTTCACAACCTTCCCAATCGATTTTATAAGCCTTTTTCATTTCAGACAGTTCTGTAACATTATATTTTTTTGAAATAGTTGTCTTTAAATTTATCCTAAAATCTTTACTTAAATACTTTTGGTATGGGATTCTTTTAATCCAAATGGATATTGCTTTTTCTAAAGAAGAAGCTTCACATTGAATTATAAACGGTCCACCTTCTATACATCCTAAAGCAAAAGTAAACAAACATAATTTTTTACAAGAGACATCGGGAATATCTGATATTTTGACGAAACTCATTATAAAGTTATTCCTAATAATAAAATCAACTGCCCAGATGTCTTTGTATTTATTCACCTTTAAAGGCTTCCACCAATTATTCTCAATGCTAAGATGCCACTCTTTCTTTCCTGCTGTTTTTATATAAGGGAGATTGATGAGGTCTACAAATTTTTGTTCCGCATCCTCTATAGTATTCGCAATACATTGCGTAATTCTATAAGTATTGTCCCTATCATAATAGGTGAAAAAAGTATATCTTTTCAATTTATCTCCTATGATGAGTTTCTCCCTTATCATGACTCTTTTTTTCTTCATGTTTAATTTGTTTATCTAGTTTCTAGAGATCAAGGGGTCGGTTCTATTGATCATTTCAGAATAAAGTTTCTAATACTTATTAATATCAATCTCTTCATGATCTAGATATTTTTTTAGTTTATTTAGAAATTTCTTGTCACTATTCTTTATGGCTTTGTCTTGTTCTTTCTTTGTCCATGGTTTAATATCACCAAATCCATGGATCAAGGGGTCGGTTCTATTGATCATTTTTCAGTTTCTGAATAACGCCAAAGGATACACCCGTTAATCTTGAGAGTTGTCTGATTCCTGCTCCTATGGAGAGAGCAGACCTTAGCACCTCATTCCGTCTCGTCTTCTCAAGGCTTTGAACCATGAGTGGATTGACTATGCGCAGACTCATCAGCAGAAATGCCTTTACATCACTGTCACTGACTGACTTGCAATCGTCAGTGTCAATATCCAAAATCTGATCACATTCCTCTAAGGGCATACACACCAATTCTTTCAGATCCTCTCGGGGGATTCTGGAAAACACCGCTTTTGTTGAACAGAAAGTATCTGTACTGCTTTCAGTAATATACTCCCTCCAACTGCTCCAGGGATAATCTTC
>NZ_FNRE01000035.1 GCF_900107705.1 Prevotella sp. tc2-28 | reverse complement strand
TTTATCATTATCTTATATACTATGTATTATATATATAATTATTTATAAATATAAATATAAATATAAATATATATAGTATAAATATACAATTATTAATAAGAATAATAGTTTCTTACTACCTCACTATAGCGTTATTAATTAATTGTCATCTGTCATCTGTCATTCGTCATTACTAACTACAATTATGCGGAATTTTCTTGGAAGTTTCAGAAAAAGTGCTTATATTTGCAAACGGAATAATAATCATCAAATATGACTAGGACAATAAATATTTCACTAAATGTGCCTGAAACCTATGAGGTTGAGGAGCTGACTCGTCAGCTAACAGAGTATGGTGAAAGGCTGATAGCACGGAGAAAGCCTTCGGCAAAGCCTCGTCGTCGCCCAAGCCATGATTTCCTGAGAAGTTTTACGCTACCCAAAGGAACGACCTCTGAGCAGCTTATTGATGAACATCTCGCGGAGAAGTACGGCATATGAAATTGTTTCTTGACACCAACGTGTTTGTGGAGTTCATAGAGCATCGTAAGCAATACGAATCTGTGAGCCTGATTATTGATGCTATTCTTGAAGAACAGCATACCGCTTGCATCTCCACGGGAAGTCTATACACGTTGGCTTACTTGTTTGAGCGTGGTTTGAAGCAACAAGACATCCACAAGCCCGAGCTTACTTTGCGTATCCGACATCTTATGGCAGAGGTTTTGAACCTGTCAACCGTCGTGCCCTTGGCACATGCTAATGCTGAGTTGGCTGTTTATGATGAATCTTTTGCCGATATTGAAGACTGTTTTCAGTACCGTTGTGCGCTTGAAAACCGTTGCCATGTGCTCATTACCATCAATGATAACGACTTCAAGAATGCCGACCAGTCACAGATTGAAATCCTGACTCCCTCAACATTCGTTGAAAAATACATAAATGTATAACCCTTAAAACCACAGATGCCTATGGGCTGAAGAAAGAAGTAAATTAAAAAAATGGACATATAGAAATAGGATGAATATCCACTTTTAGATTCTTGTCTCTGAAAATCGCCAATTGACAGAAATCATCAAGGACTAAAGTAGGAGTTCACGCCGTCTGGCGTGGGCATTTACTAGTTTAAGATGATTTGGCGTTTGGCGATGCCACAGAGACGTAGACGAAGTAAATTGTCCACGTTTTTTTTT
>NZ_FNRE01000030.1 GCF_900107705.1 Prevotella sp. tc2-28 | reverse complement strand
GTCAGCCGTCAGGAGGCGATGGACCGTGCCATTCAGTTCCTGCAGTCCGCTCCTGCCCAGGGCAGCACCCGTAGGGCTATGACGACAACACCCCAACTGAACGAGGTGGCAACCGGTTTGAACCATCTCTACGTGTTTAATGTCGATGGCGGAGGTTACGTCATCACCAGTGGCGACGAGCGGGCCGTCTCCGTGTTAGGCTATAGCACCACGGGAACTCTCGACTGGCAGCACATGCCCGAGAACATGCGCTACTGGCTGCAGTCGTATAACGAGGCCATTGCCAAGATTGCCCAGAGCAACCTGCCGGCAGCTGCTCCGAGACAGCGTGCCGCACGTCCTGCCATTCAGCCTATGGTGACATGCCCCTGGAGCCAGGACCCCGTCTTCAACGACGATTGTCCCATGTACACTGGTAAGGCTGCTGCCGGGCAGGGAAAGCGATGCGTCACCGGCTGTACGGCAACAGCCATCGCACAGGTGATGTACTACCACAAGTGGCCGAAGGAGGCTACCACAGCCATCCCGGGCTACAAATACGAGGTCAGCAACGTTCAGGAGGGGCTGAAGGAGGACTTCGATTTGCCGGAGTTGCCTGCCACCACCTTCGACTGGGACAACATGCGCGACAAGTACCTGGACGCGTCGGGCGGTGTGCTGTCTGACGTGACTCCTGCCCAGCGCAAGGCCGTAGCCACACTGATGCGCTACGTTGGTCAGATGTTGAACATGAGCTACAGCCCTGAGATATCGTTGTCATTCCACGACCCGGCCGTAGAGCTGTTGCCCAAGTACTTCAACTACGACAAGGGCCTCCGTAGTATCTTCCGCTACGACTATACCATTGACGAATGGGAAAACACCATCTACAACGAGCTGGCAGCCAAACGGCCGGTGGTCTATGGCGCTATGACGGGTGCCGGTGGCGGACACACCTTCGTCTGCGACGGCTATGACGGACAGGGACTGTTCCACATCAACTGGGGCTGGGCAGGCGATGGCGACAACTACTTCTCGCTGTCGGTACTCGATGCCAAAAGCTACAGCCAAACTGTCTCCGCCGGCAACGACTTCAACCTGAGCCAGACGGCGCTCATCGGCATCCAGAAAGAGAATGGAGGTACGGGTGTAGGACTGCCGGAGCTGAAGATGCCGATGTTCCCCTACACCATTACGGAAAATAAGGAGAAATACGAAATCACCCTCAGTCTGATTTACTTCAGCGCGGCCTATCCTACGGCCACATTCGAGGTAGACCTGTTTGAGAAGAAGGGCGACCAGTGGGAGCAATTCACGCTAGGCAGTGAGCCCGTAAACTTGAAGACGGGAGTCGATGGCACTTATATCTTTACTTACTACAAGTCCACCAACGATCCCGACTGCCAGAAGAACCTCTATGTCCGCTACCGCTATAAGGGCGCTGACAACAAGTATGGTGACTGGACGCTGCTGACTAAGAGCCAGTATATAGAATATAAGGTCAGCAACAAAAAGCTGACGCTGACGGGCTACCCTGTGCTTAACCAGACAAACTTCCAGATGAAAGGCGCCAAAGTCACTCGCGGAACGGGAAATCTCAAGACAACCTGCGAAATCACGCTGACCGTCGAGAACAAGGGCGCCGAGTTCAACGGAGCCTTCTCGCTCGTTCCTTATTTTATAGGTAATGACAAAGCCGAGGATGCCTACAAACTCATCGATGCCGATAATCCCAAGACCACGTATGTCAAATATGATGACCTGTCGGTGGGTGCGTTCCTCAGAGCCAACAGTACGACGCCCGTGAAGTTTATTTTCACACCGAAAGATGAGGGCACCTACCTGTTCCTGCTCTACGATAAGGCACAACCCGAAAACGATCTGGGCTATTTCAATATGGACTTCCCTGCCGAGGTGACGGGAATAGAAAGTCTCACCCCCGACCCCTCTCAAGAAAAGGGAGCCTGGTATGACCTGCAGGGACGCAAAATGGTA
>NZ_FNRE01000031.1 GCF_900107705.1 Prevotella sp. tc2-28 | reverse complement strand
GTCGGGGGTGAGACTTTCTATTCCCGTCACCTCGGCAGGGAAGTACATATAGAAATAGCCCAGATCGTTTTCGGGTTGTGCCGCATCGTAGAGCAGGAACAGGTAGGTGCCCTCATCTTTCGGGGTGAAATAGAACTTCACGGGCGTCGTACTGTTGGCTCTGAGGAACGCACCCACCGACAGGGCATTATATTTGACATACGTGGCCTTGGGAGTATCGGCATCGATGAGTTTGTAGGCATCCTCGGCTTTGTCATTACCTATAAAATAGGGAATGAGCGAGAAGGCTCCGTTGAACTCGGCGTCCTTGTTCTCGACGGTCAGCGTGATTTCGCTGGTTGTATTGATATCACCCGTTCCGCGAGTGACTTGAGCGTCCGTCATCTTGAAGTTTGTCTGGGTGAGCACGGGGTAGCCCGTCAGCGTCAGCTTTTTGTTGCTGACTTTGTATTCTACATACTGGCTCTTCGTCAGCAGCTTCCACTCGCCATATTGGTTGTCAGTGCCTTTATAGCGGTAGCGGACATAGAGGTTCTTCTGGCAGTCGGGATCTTCAGTGGACTTGTAGTAAGTAAAGGTATAAGTGCCATCGACTCCCGTCTTCATGTTTACGGGCTCACCGTCTAGCGTGAATTGCTCCCACTGGTCGCCCTTCTTCTCAAACAGATCCACCTCGAATGTGGCCGTAGGATAGGCCGCGCTGAAGTAAACCAGATTGATCTTGATGTAGTATTTCTCTTTATCTTCCGTAATGGTGTAGGGGAAAATCGGCATCTTCAGCTCCGGCAGTCCTACACCCGTACCTCCATTCTCTTTCTGGATGCCGATGAGGGCCGTCTGGCTCATGTTGAAGGCGTTGCCAGCGGCGACAGTCTTGTCGTAGCCTTTAGCATCGAGTACCGACAGCGAGAAGTAGTTGTCGCCATCGCCTGCCCAGCCCCAGTTGATGTGGAACAGTCCCTGGCCGTCGTAGCCGTCGCAGACGAAGGTGTGTCCGCCATCATCGCCCGCCATAGCGGCATAGACCACCGGTCGGTTGGCTGCAAGCTCGTTGTAGATGGTGTTCTCCCATTCGTCGATGGTATAGTCGTAGCGGAAGATGCTACGGAGGCCCTTGTCGTAGTTGAAGTACTTGGGCAACAGCTCCACGGCCGGATCGTGGAATGCCAACGATATCTCAGGGCTGTAGCTCATGTTCACCATCTGACCAACGTAGCGCATCAGTGTGGCTACGGCCTTGCGCTGGGCAGGAGTCACGTCAGACAGCACACCGCCCGACGCATCCAGGTACTTGTCGCGCATGTTGTCCCAGTCGAAGGTGGTGGCAGGCAACTCCGGCAGTTCGAAAGGCTCAGTCAGCCCCTTCTGAACGTTGCTGACCTCGTATTTGTAGCCCGGGATGGCTGTGGTAGCCGCCTTCGGCCACTTGTGGTAGTACATCACCTGCGCTATGGCTGTTGCCGTACAGCCTGTGACGCATCGCTTGCCCTGACCAGCGGCAGCCTTACCTGTGTACATGGGGCATTCGTCGTTGAAGACGGGGTCCTGGCTCCAGGGACATGTCACCATAGGCTTAATGGCAGGACGTGTGGCGCGCTGACGTGGAGCAGCTGCAGGCAGGTTGCTCTGGGCAATCTTGGCAATGGCCTCGTTATACCCCTGCAGCCAGTAGCGCATGTTCTCGGGCATGTGCTGCCAGTCGAGAGTTCCAGTGGTGCTATAGCCTAACACGGAGACGGCCCGCTCGTCGCCACTGGTGATGACGTATCCTCCGCCATCGACATTAAACACGTAGAGGTGGTTCATGCCCGTTGCCACCTCGTTCAACTGGGGTGTTGTCGTCATAGCCC
This sequence comes from Prevotella sp. tc2-28, assembly GCF_900107705.1. Classification (GTDB taxonomy): domain Bacteria; phylum Bacteroidota; class Bacteroidia; order Bacteroidales; family Bacteroidaceae; genus Prevotella. The sequence goes on along the minus strand of NZ_FNRE01000031.1, from coordinate 28 downwards.
TACGGGTGCTGCCCTGGGCAGGAGCGGA